>NZ_CAMYMD010000052.1 GCF_947259555.1 uncultured Roseovarius sp. | reverse complement strand
GAAACTCCTTGCCCCCTGACGAAGGGGGCAAACCCGACCCGGCGTCCGCAGTCGCAAAGAGCCACCTTCAAACCGTGGGGGAAGAATAACGTCCTTCAAGGCTGACTTCTTCAGCAGCCTGTTAAAAGAGACACGCCTATGCGTGCTCAGTCCACAAATGTGACTAAAAAACTCGGCACGCTACACATAAAACCGGAATTGCTGACTGCAAGCGACACTTTTTAACATTCATACAACATTCTGAATTGTCAGTCTAATTTTTTTACAGCTTCTCACGAACTTTCGAGAGCACAGCCAAAAGGCGCATAATTCGCAAGCTAGCACCTTCGCCCAGGACTGCATTCGCAGCCGGGCTGAAGGAGCTAAGAATGGCAACGTTTCATGTACACGATCAAACGGATGAAAATTTTGGCACCACCGTTACCCAGCAGATGTTCGGCCTGAACGCGCTGAACACGGTTACTACCGTAGAAGATGTTTTGATGAATGAGCGATATCAGGATCTTGGTGTCACCAACCTGCGCTTTCCGGGGGGATCGGTCACCGAATGGTATTTTGACATCTCGGATGTGGATGGGGGCAGCTACGACAAATCGGTCGGATCGTTCGAGGGCAATGAAAACACGCTTGCCCCGTTCAGCGATTTCATCGAGAGCGCGGCCATCCTGGGGACGAGCGTCACACTCGTCATGCCAACGATCAATGGATTGTCGCAATCCGCGGGCGAGGCGATGGTTGACGACACCTATGGACAGCGTGTTGTCGATCAGGCGTATCTCGATGATGTCGCGGCGTTCACGACGCGGGCGCTGGAAATCGCGAATGCGCAGGGTGTCACGGTGCAGGCATTCGAGATCGGCAACGAATTCTGGGGATCAGGCCGCATGACGGCCTCTGAATACGGCAATCTTGCCGCAGCCATGTCGCAGGTCATTTCGGACACTCTGGCCGATCTGGGCATGTCACCGGAGGCGCAGCCCGATCTCGTGGTGCAGACCACGAGCGCCGCAGGCCTGTTCTCTCCGCGCGAAGATACGACGTTTTATGTCGATGAGACGACCGGGTTCGTTCATACGCCCGCAGATCTTCGCAAAATGGACGACGCTCAGGCAAGCCGGATGACCGAAGTGACGCTTCCGGGCCAAGGCAATGCCCGCGAACAGGCGCGCGAGATCATCGCGGCATTCAATGACCATGATGTAGATGTGATGGGCCCGGATGGGCAGCTCGTATCGTTCAGCGTCAGCGAGGCGGCGAACGCGATCGACGGCGTGGTCGATCACTACTACGTCGATGGCGGTTTTGACGCGGTCAATACCGAGGAGCAATTCGGCTTCAACCAACTCGATATCTGGAACATCGAGCTTGACGCGCGCGATGTGACCCAGACCGAGTTGGACTATTACATAACGGAGTGGAACACGCGCAAGAACGGCGCCCTCGAGGAGGCGAACAACCGAGGTCTGCAACAGGTCTCGATGGATATCGAGATCTTCTATGAAATGGTGACGCATGATGTGACCGCGGCCAATTTCTGGCCCGTCATCTTCAACTACAGCAACTCGGGGACACTGGTGCTGAACTCCGGTGACGCGCTGACGATTGCCGGCGAGGGGTTTGCCCTCATGAGTGAAAGCCTCGTTGGTCTCGACCCTTTGCTCGATTTCCATGTGGCCGGTGATGTTGCCATTCATGGCTACGGCGACACCGATACGCAGGTCTATTTCCTGTCCGAGCGAAGCGGTTCGGAAAACCAGCTGTCTTTGGACCTGAGTGACACGCTCACGTTCGAGTCGGACTTTTACCAGGTGTCCTGGACCGAGCTTTCCGACGGCGGCGCGGGCGGAACCGATGAAATGGCGGATCCGATCATCACCGAGACCGAGGTCGATGAGCTGATGCGCGCGGAAGACTTTGAAGAGTTTCTCTTGACCATGCAGGCATGGTCCGTGGTGCGGCTGGAGGTCCAGGGCGTGGATGCCGCAAGTGCCACGCCGACCCTTGAATCTGAAAGCCGCCAGAGCGAGGCGGACCCGCTACCGCAACCGGCAAACCAGCCTTCCAGTCAGACCGACGCGGCGCTTTCACTGACCGGCACGGACGGCGATGATCTCTTTGAGGTGCATAGCGCCGACGCGACGATCGCCAATGCCGGTGACGGTCACGACACAGTCCAAAGCTCGGTGAACTTCACGTTGCGCCGGCATTCAAGCGGCGATGATCTGGAGGATCTTGTCTTTCTAGGCGATGACGACCTCATCGGTGTCGGCAATTCCGCCGATAACCTGATCGTCGGCAATGCTGGTGACAATCACCTCAGCGGGGTGTGGGGCGATGACACGATCCGTGGCGGCGATGGCGACGACATGATCATAGGCGAGGCCGGCGCGGACCATTTGGAGGGTGGGCGAGGCAATGACTCCGTTCTGGGCGTGGACGGCGACGATACGCTGTTGGGCGGCGACGGCGATGATGAGTTGGCCGGCTCCGACGGAAACGACGTGGTCAACGGTGACGCCGGCAATGACAATATGGGGGGCGGGACCGGCGACGATACGATGGATGGCGGGATTGGCAATGACACCATGGGCGGTGGTCTCGGCGATGACGTGATGTATGGCGGCGTCGGTGACGACAGGCTTGAGGGCGGCGCAGGCGACGACACTCTGAACAGCGGCGCGGGCAATGACATGATCGGCGGCAGCTTTGGTGACGATGTGCTCGACGGTGGCGACGGGCAGGACGATCTGGGCGGTGGAGCCGGGCAGGATACGATCGACGGCGGGGCGGGCGATGACAGCGTCGGCGGCGGCGAGGGCGATGACCTGATCACGGGCGGCGACGGCAGTGATTTCCTCGCCGGTGGCGGTCGGGATGACCGGATCGACGGTGGCACGGGCGACGATTCGATCAATGGCGGCGATGGCGACGACGTCATGACAGGCGGCGCTGGGGCTGACGTGTTTGTCTTCAATTTCTTCAATGAGGGGGATGATGACGTGATCACCGATTATGAGGACGGGATCGACAGCTTTCTCATCCGGACCAGCCATATCGAAACCGGCGAAATCATTCTCGACAACGGCGGAAACGGGTTGCAGGGCTTTGTCGATGCGTTGGGCATAACCGACACGAGGCTGGGCGCGCAGATGGACATCGACGGGCACCTCGTGGTGGTCGAGGGCGTCTCGGCGGCGGATCTGACGCTGGACGATTTCCAGTTTATCTGATTCCCGGCCTCAGGCTGACACACCGGTGGCGCGTTTCGAGTGCGGCACCGTCTGGGCGCTGATCGCGCTGGCATGACCGGCCGTTGGCCCGGAAAGGTGCACATCAAGCAGATTTGGCAACATCGCGTCAGCAATCGGCGCAAAATTGGACATTTTTGGATATTCGAAGACATCTTCTCAGATCAAGGCCAAAAGCCGGCGAAAATTGGAAAGTAGACAGGTCTCAATCGGCAAATGGGCCGATCGTCAAATTTGGGGCTTAGAAATGACACGAACCATGCTCATCGGCACCGACAGGGTGCTTCTCAACCAGACCGCAGATCTTGTGCATGCCAGTGGCGCGAAAGCGCTTGTCATCACCGACGTCAAGCGCGCCGAGGCCGAGGTCTCGCGGTTCAAACCGCATATGATCGTGGTATCGCTCGATGATACCGATGCCGTCGGCTGGAAGTTGATGTTCCGCCATGGAATCCACGGCAACGCCAGTGTGATCGCGATAACGGAATACGCGGACGCCGCGCAGGAACTGACCGTGCTGCGACTCGGCGCGCAGGATTACATTCGCTTGCCGGTGACGCCGGAGGTTCTCTTTGAGCGCATCAAGTTTCGAGGCGCTCACAGTGCGGAGGACGGCGAAGACCTGTCCGAAGAGGTGATCGAAATCAAGGGACGTCGTGGCGATCTCGTCATCGACAAGGGGCGATTTCAGGCATTCTGGATGGAGTCCCTGCTGTCCCTGACCAAGACGGAGTTTACGCTGCTCAGTGCGTTGGCGCGCCATGACGGTATGGTAAAGTCGCGCGATCAGTTGATTGACGCCATTTACAGCCACAGCATGTGCAGTGACGTGAATGACCGCACCGTGGACAGTCACGTGAAGCGTGTGCGTAACAAGATCCGGATGATCGACCCGGCGTTCGATGGAATCGAAACGGTCTACGGACTCGGTTACAAATTGAACATCGAGCGCGCGCGGAAGGCCAAGACGGGTGCTCTCTCCTGCCAGAAAGATAGCTCCGTGCGATACTCGCGACGGGCGACCGTACCCGGCATTGTGTCGCAGAAGCCATTGATCATGCATACCAAAACGTGGTGAGGCGCACCCCGTTTTGTGGTCCGCGTCGCGAGTGCGCTACCTGACCCCGCCCGCTCTGGCCACCGCCAGGGCGGGTTGCTGCTGTAGAGGGGGCGCGGGCGGCATGCAGACCCTGGATGGCCGCCAATCGCCACGCGGCGTGCATGTGGACAAACACCCGGTCACACTCGCGCAATATTTTTAGACATTTTTCCAAATATTTGAAACTCAAGTTAAAACATCGGTGCAAAGCTTTCTGTAGCGTCATTGGAGATAGCAATCAGGCTGTTGCCAACACGAAGAAGGAGAGTTGAATGGGCGTTCAGTTTTTTTCCCCCCGTGGAGCAGACGGCAGTGCCATGCGTGTTCCGACTGCCTATAAGAAATCCGTGAAATGGATTCCGCAGATTGGAGACATATTTCCCAACTTCGTCGCGGACACCACGCAGGGTGTATTGAACTTGTGGGATTGGTCGGAGGGAAGTTGGACCTTTCTTTTCAGTCACCCGGCGGCGCACACGCCGGTTTGCACGACAGAGCTGGGTGCCATCGCAACGACCAGAGAGGATTTCGAGGAACTCAATGTCAAACCGCTGGGTCTGACGGGATCGCCGCTTGAGGATCAAGTGGACTGGCATATCGAGATAGAGGACTTTTTCAACTCCGAGGTCTGGTTCCCCACAGCGTGTGATCCTGACGGCAGGCTTTCTACCCTCTTCGGGATGCGTCACGGGCGGGAGCACGCCACATGGCCAATCCGCAAATCATTCATCCTTGATCCGCAAATGCGCATCCGCATGATTTTCGAGTACCCGTTGTTCATCGGCCGCAGCATGGAAGAGACCCTTCGTGTTGTAGAAGCCTTGCAGTTGCGCGATCGCACCGGGGCGGCCACACCGGCGGACTGGCAGGACTGCGATCCGATCATTATTCCAGACAATCGGCCCGAAGCTGCCGTCATGCGTGAATTTGGCGCGGGCTCTCAATATCTGATGCCATATCTTCGGATTGTTCAGGGCGATGCGATGAGGCGTGCCCGCAGAGCCGCAGCGCCCACGATCGTTTCGTCGGAGCAAATCTGCCTGGATTTGGAGGGGCCCCAATTTTGACGCCGGGGTGTCGGGGGGCGTGCCTGTCAGCTGGCCGCCCTCTGTTGGATCGGTGGCGGTCCAAGCTCTCGTTGCCTGATCCCTGAGCAAACGGGTGAGCGGGTCTTGCGCCGGCTCATCCGTTTGGGCGAATGTCGCGGCGCTACTGGCTGTCGCTGGTCACGCGGCTCTGCCGGATCGCATCATCTGTCACCAGACGCATCCCGAGATGCGCGGGCGGCGTGCCGACGGCGCAGCCGCCGCGCGCGGGGTCGCGCACCAGATAGGACATTGCGGCAACGTGCTCGCCGCCGACAAAGAACGCCGGGCAGCGGGACGGGTCGGTGCTGTCGCTGGCACCTGCATAACATTCCTGCGTCCATTCCCAGACACTGCCGTCCAGATCGGCGATACCCTCGGGAGAGGTCGTGAAACTGCCTTGCGGCTTGAGCGCCCGTGGGGCGGTGCCCTCGGTCAGGTAGGTCGAGGCCCATGTCAGCGATGGGTCGGTGAAGATCGGGTCCGGTTCGTCGGGCAGGACCGCGGCGGCCATGACATGCCATTCCCCGGCAGTGGGCAGGCGAAACGCATGGCCCGTGGCGTCATTGATCCAGGCGAGGTAGTCTTGCACGTCGATATAGCTCAGCCCGGTTGCGGGCGTGGTCGCCGGGTCCTGACCGGCACGGGCGCGGACGGCCTGTGCGCAGGCATCCTGCGCGACGCAGCGCGCCCATTCGGTGATCGTGACCTCATGGCGTTGCACATAAAGCGCGCGACCGTTTGGGAGCATCACGGGCCGGTCGGCCATCACTGGCAGAAAGACCGGATCAGGGGCGCGCTGCAAGAGCGCGCCCCCGGCGATGACCGCCGCCAGAAGGCCCAGAGCCGCAAAGCCAAGCGCGGTCTTGAGCGGGTCGGCGTGAGTGGTGGCGGCGGTCGTCATGTCAGGTACTCCTCTTACGTAGCAAAGGCCCGTGGCGGCACGACCTGTTCCATCAACTGGTTGTCCCAGTCGCCCTCGACCACGAAATGCGCAGCGGCCCCCAGCATCGCGCCCTCGATCAGGTTGTGGTTGACATAGGCGTAGACGCCCGGCTGCTCGAAGGTGTACATCGCCGCCACCGCGCTGCCGCCGCGCACGAACCATGTCTCCATGCCGGTCATCGGCGCGTCGGTGAACGACGTCTCCCAGACAAAGTTGCCATGGCCGCCGATCAGGTGCGGGCGCGAGTCGCGGTTGGCCTGATTGTGGATCATCAGGACGGTCTCGCCGACCTTGGCGCGCAGGGCGTGCTCGCCGGTCAGGGCACCGACCGCGCCGTTGAACACCGAATGCGTCGGGATCAGCGTGCGCATCGAAACAAGGCTGTCGGCATAGTCGTCCCCGGCGGCGTCATAGCTCTTGTAGTCGCCGTTGTCGTCCATCGGCAGGTAGTAGTCCTGTTCGCCGATATAGGCGATGCTGTCGTATTTCAGCGGGTTGCCCTGGCCATCCTTCAGCCCGTCGCGCGGCAGCACCATGACAGCACCGTTCATGCCATGGGTGACGTGATACGGGATCATCGCACCGCCGGGGGCGCAGTGATAGGTAAAGCAGCCCGGCTTGGTCGCCTTCCAGCGCAGCACGCATTCCTCGCCGGGATAGACATGGGTCAGGCCACCGCCGCCCAGGGCCCCCGTGGAGGCGTGAAAGTCGATATTGTGCTCCATCATGCTGTCGGCGGGGTTGCGCAGGGTCAGTTCGATCATGTCGCCCTCGTGGCAGATGATCAGCGGGCCGGGGACCGAGCCGTTATAGGTCAGCGCCCAGACCGAGGCACCGGTGTCCTCGTCCACCACCATCAGCCGTTCGGTGGTCTCCATGGTGATCTCGATGAGCTTGGGGCCGCCGGTGGCAACCTGCTCGTGGGCGGGCGCAAAGGGCGGTGCGACCAGCTCCTGCCGCACGCGGGTATAGCCCGAAAGATCGGCGGGTTTGGCCTTGGTTTCGGCAACCTGTTTGGCGGCGGCCTTGTGAAGATGCGCGGATGCCGCGTTGGCCTTGGTAAGCCGGGGCGCGCGCGAGGCGGCCATTGCACCTGCGCCTGCCATTGCTGCCGCACCGGCGAGCATGGAGCCGCGCAGCACGTTGCGGCGGCTGGTTGAAACGAGTCCGGGATTGATGAGCTTGGTCATGATGTCCTCCATGACAATGGGGGTGGCGGGCGTTATGCCCGCGCACCGGGAAAGGGATCAGAGATTGCCGAGTTGCGCCTCGAAACGCTCCTTGGCCTTGCGGGGCACGCGGCCCTCGAGGAAGGTGTCGGGGACCTCGACATCGCCCACGGCGATGGTCATCACCATGCCCATGGCAAAGTGCGGCTTGCAGATGACGCCATAGACGCCTTCGACATCGAGCGTGACGTCGAATTCCTCGTTGATCTTGCCGGAAAATGCCTCGGCCCCCTCGGGCAGCATGCCCTTGTTGATCTCGGCGTTGTGGCCCCTGTCGGTGGCGACGAAGCGGATGGTGTCGCCGGGGGCGGCCTGAACAAAGGCCGGCTCGAACACCATGCGCTCGCCATCGGCGCCCTTGTTCAGCATCTTGACCTCGAAGGTTTCGGCAAAGGCCGCAGAGCCCATCAGGGCCGCGAGGGCGAGGCCGGTTGTCAGTGTGCGGATCATGTCGTTTGTCCTTTCATGTCGCGTTATTGCTTGACCTTGAGAATAGTGATTTCCGCAGGCGCGATATTGCTCTGGCGCAAACTTCGGGGCGATTGATCGGGCGGGGGCGGATCATCCGGTTGTGGCGTTGCACGTGGTTCTGTGCGATGACGCGCGCCATGACCGAGCAACCCACCCGCAAGACCCTGCCGCGCCTTGACGAAAGCCTGCTGACGCATCTGCCGCCGTTTTCCCGGCTGGAGAAGCGGCAGATACGCACGATTCTGGATCAGGCGAGTTCGCGGCGCTACGAGTCCGGGGCGGCGGTGTTCAACGAGGGTGATCCGGCCGAGCGATTCTACATGCTGCTCGATGGCTATGTGCGGGTGGTGCGCATCACGCCCACCGGTGAGCAGGTGACGGCGCTGCATATTCCGGCGGGGCAGCTCTTGGGTATTGCCAAGGCGATCGGGCGCGAGACCTATCCCGCGACGGCGATGACGGCGACCGAATCGATCGTGCTCAGCTGGCCGACCAGCCTGTGGGACACGTTCGTAGCCGAGTATGACGGCTTTGCCAGCGAGACCTACAAGACCCTCGGCCACCGGGTGGGGGAGATGAACACCCGGATCGTCGAACTGGCGACGCAGCAGGTCGAGCAACGCGTGGCCAATGCGATCCTGCGGCTGATCAACCAGACCGGGCGCAAGGTTGAGGGCGGCATCGAGATCGACTTTCCGATCACCCGTCAGGATCTCTCGGAACTGACCGCGACCACGCTGCACACGGTCAGCCGGTTGCTGAGCAGCTGGGAAAAGCGCGGGCTGGTCGAGAGCAAGCGCAAGCGCATCAAGGTCTGTGACCCGCACGCGCTGGTGGTGCTGAGCCAGGGGTGAGGGGGGTGGTGTCGGGGTGTCGTTGACGGGGGATTGGGGAAAGGTGGGTTTTGCGGGGCAAAGTTGCTCTTGGTGAAAGCAGGGGTCAAGGTCGGCCATGGGCCTTTTGCTGCCATTGATTGACCCGTAGAAGGTGCCGCGCGGTCGCAGGGCCGGGGGCTGGCGAGGCAACGGCCGGTGCGGGCGCTTTATGCCAGCCAAGTCATCGCGACCTCTACACGTTGCTCGCCCCATCAAATCGCCAGGCCGCGGGACGGCCCGGCGATCGCGCGGCACCTTCGGTGCTGTTCGCGCGGTTGGCTCTTAGGTCCGCTCAAGGCCAAGCCAAGCCGAGGTTCGTTTCTAACGCAATCGACAG
>NZ_CAMYMD010000051.1 GCF_947259555.1 uncultured Roseovarius sp. | reverse complement strand
TGATCGTGCCGCGCCGCTCGCCATGGCCCCCGGCCTCGGAGCCTTGCGCGACGATCACGCGCGCGCCGCAGTCGGCTGCGCGCTGCGCGTCGCGCAGGGTCTGCACTTGGGCTATCAGCGGCACGCCTGCCGCATGGATGCGAGGTGAAAAGGGGGCCGGGTCGCCGAAGGACAGGCACAGCGCCGCCGGATCGCGCGCGAGCACCTGATCGAGCACATCGGGGTTCTCGGCCATTTTCCATGTGATGAAACCACAGCCGACCCGCGCATTCCCGGCCTCGGCAAAGGCCCCGTCCAGCCAGTCCGCATTTCCATACCCGCCGCCGATCAGGCCCAACCCCCCGGCATGGGTGACGGCCGCCGCGAGCCGCCCCCCGGCGGCAAAGGCCATTGGGGCCGAGACAATCGGATGGGTCAGGTCAAAGGCATCGGTGAGACGGGTGCGCATGGGCGCAGTATGCGCGCGAGGGCATGCTCAGGACAAGAGGTCAGCGACGATCCCCGGCAATTCGGCGAAATCGTCGAAGGCGCGGTCATGGGCGATGTCCGCGACCGGGCCCTTGCGGTAGCCTTGGGTATAAAGCGCGAAGGGCAGGCCCGCGCGGGCCGCCGTCTCGGCATCGACCTCGCTGTCGCCGACATAGACCACGTCGCGCGCGCCCAGCCCCGCCACCGCCGCGCGCAGGGGGGCCGGGTCGGGTTTGCGCACGGTCAGGCTGTCGCCGCCGATCACCACCGGGAAATGCGCGTCGAGCGCCAGATGCGCCAGCACCGCGCGGGCAGGCATGACCGGCTTGTTGGTGCAAAGGCCGAGCGCGTAGGGTTCGGCGGTGAGTGTCATCAGCGCGTCAGCGACGCCGGGATAGACCTGCGTCAGGGTCACCGCCGTCTCGTACAGCTCTATGAATTCCGCGATCAGTTGCGCGCGCAGGGCGGCGTCCCCGGCCCGGTCGCGGGCGCGCAGGCAGCAGGTGATGAAATGCGGCACACCGCTGCCGATGAAGCTACGGGTCTCGGCGGGTGTGAAAGGCGCAAAGCCGTGCTGCGCCATCAGGGTGTTGGCGGCGGCGTGGATGTCGGGGGCGCTGTCGATCAGCGTGCCGTCGAGGTCGAAAATGACCGCGCGGGTCAGGCCCCGGTTCATGCCATGGCGCCGGTCGCGGCGTCTGCGGCGGTGCGGATGCTGCGAATGTTCTCACCGTAAACGCCGGGGGTGTCGACGCTGCCGCCCTTGAACACCGCAGAGCCTGCGACCAGCACATCGGCCCCGGCTGCGGCCATCAGGGGTGCCGTCTCGGGGGTGATGCCGCCGTCGATCTCGATATGAATGGGGCGGTCGCCGATCATCGCGCGCAGGCGTTTCACCTTGTCAATCTGGCTGTGGATGAATTTTTGCCCGCCGAATCCGGGGTTCACGGTCATCACGCAGACAAGGTCGATCATGTCGAGCAGGTTCTCGATCCCGTCGAGCCCGGTGCCGGGGTTGAGTGCCAACCCCGCCTTGCAGCCCGCGCCGCGAATGGCCTGCAGGGTACGGTGGGTATGCGGCCCCGCTTCCATATGCGCGGTCAGCACGTCGGCCCCGGCCTGCGCGAAGGCGTCGATATAGGGATCGACCGGTGCGATCATCAGATGCACGTCCATCACCGTCTTGATATGCGGGCGGATGGCGGCGCAGAGCGGCGGGCCGAAGGTGAGGTTGGGCACGAAATGCCCGTCCATCACATCGACATGCACCCAGTCGCAGCCCTGATCCTCGATCGCCCGGATCTCGGCCCCGAAATTGGCGAAATCCGCCGAGAGGATCGACGGCGCGATCTTGATGGAACGATCTAAAGTCATGGGGGCCTCCTGTCGCGGCTTCATGCAGAGCACATGCGCCTGCGGGCGGCCAAGGTCAAGCCCCCGGGGGCGGTTCCGGGCGTCCTAGGAGGTGGCTCCACCAGAGATCCATCCCGTTGCGGTTCCGACCACATCATTGAGCCAGAGCCGCGCCATGTTCACCGCGTCGACATATTGGGCGAGGGGAGCTTTGGCGGCCGGGAGCATGGCCGCAAGGTTTGGTGCCAAGACATAGACGAGGGCGGCAAGGATGAAGGTCACGACCGCGAGGCGAAAGCCATTGCGAAAACCGCCGCGCTGATTTGGTATTTCAGTTTCTTCCGTTCGCGGTGCCATGGCCGGGACCGGACGTTCATCTGCGGCGGTCAGGGACGAGTTTATCTCTTCGATATCGGGCAGCAGATTGCGACGTGAAGAGGGATCAATATCGGGTTCGACTGTTTCCTCTTCTGCGGGCGAGGCTGCGCCCGCCGCGCCGCGCAGACGCTCCATGCGGGAGCGCGCCTGCCTTGTGCGCTCGTCTTCGGAGATTTCGGGCTCTGTCAGCCCGAGATCGGGCTGGGTTTCAATCCCGGTGGCCGCGGCACGTGCGCCGCGCTCGCGGGCCGCCTCTTGGCGGAGGATATCGGCGACGGCCGGATCAACGGTGCGGCGCGTCCGCTGAGAGCCTTGCGGTTCGACGACCGTCTGCGTCTCGTCATCCGGTTCCTCGTCGCCGCGTTGGTCTTGAGTCGTGTCTTCGTGATCCGCTGCAGGTGCAAGCTCGGGCTCGGGCTCAGGGGGCGGAGGCATGCTGGCGTCGGGCTGTTCGGGGCCAAAATCCTCGTCACCAGAGGCTGCTGTCCCGTGGTCTGGATGCTGCTGAAACCAGGTGTCTCCGCAGTTGGAGCATTGGACATCCCGCCCACCGGTCGGGATCACCTCGTCGGGCACTTCGTATTGCGCCCCGCAATTCGGGCAAATAAGCCTCATTCTGCCACCTGCTTCTCGCTGCCGTTGTCCGGTTCCTATCATTGAACGCCACAATATAGGGTTCCATGCTATCGGAAAAGGACAAAGCGAATCATGTGCAGGATCATTGCACATGTGTTGCCTCTGAGGCATTTAGGAGCGACTTGAAATTAGGGGGCCGTCTTGATCGAGCTGGAAAACGTGGCCTACAGCTATGGCGGTGGTGAATTGCTGGCTGAGGTGTCGCTATCGCTGAGCCCGGGATCGTTTCACTTTCTGACCGGGCCGTCGGGCGCTGGCAAGACCACGCTTCTCAAGCTGTGCTACGGCGCGCTTGTGCCGACGGCGGGACAGGTGCGCCTCTTTGGTCAGGATCTTCGTGAGATGGAGCGTGATGATATCGCTATGGTGCGCCGGCGCATCGGCGTTGTGCATCAGGATTGCCAGTTTCTGGATCATCTGAGCGTCTCTGAGAACATCGCCTTGCCACTCGGGGTGTCGGGCCGTGATTTGCTGGCCGAAGACGCCAACCTGCGCGAACTGACCGGCTGGGTCGGTCTCAAGGAACGGGCCGCGGCGCTGCCGCCTGAATTGTCGGGCGGTGAACGGCAACGGGCAGCCCTGGCGCGCGCGGTGATCATGTCGCCCGATGTGGTGCTCGCGGATGAGCCAACGGGTAATGTCGATTGGGAGATGTCGCAGCGCCTGCTGCGGTTGTTGATCGAATTGAACCGCATGGGCAAGACGATCCTGATCGCGACGCATGATCTAGCGTTGATCCGCGCCGCCAAGACCCATGTGCAGGCGCGTGTCCTGCGCATCGCCTCGCGTCGGCTGCAATTGGCGGGGGCGGATCTGTGAAGTTCGATTTGTCGCAGGTAACCGGATTTTTACTAGCGGACAGCCAGGCTGACCGGGTGGTGCCACCGACCGGATTCACGGCCTGGCTGACGCTATTCAGCGCTGCGGTGATGGCGTTTCTCGCGGTGTTCGCGCTGGCACTGTCGCTGGCCACCGGGCGATTGGCGGATCGTTGGGGCAATGAGCTGGCGCGCACGGCAACGGTGCGCATCTCGGCACCGGCGGGGCAGATGGCCGCACAGACCGCCGCCGCCCTGCGCGTGCTGGAGACGACGACCGGCGTGGCGCGTGCGCGTGCGCTTGATGATGAGGAACAGGCCGCGCTTCTGGCGCCGTGGTTCGGCCCTGATCTGCCGATCGAGGACTTGCCCATTCCGCGCTTGATCGAGGTGATCGAAACCGGAGATGGCTTTGACCCGGATGGGCTTCGGTTGAGGCTCGCGGCAGAGGTGCCGGGCGCCGTGCTGGACGATCATACGAGATGGCGAGAGCCACTTGTGCGGGCGGCCAGCAGGCTACGCCTTCTGGGCTGGTTCTCGCTCTTGTTGATCGGCGCTGCAATGGGGGCGATGATCACCTTGGCGGCCAATGCCGCACTGGCTGCCAACACGCAGGTGATTCAGGTCCTGCGCCTCGTGGGTGCGCGGGATATCTATATCGCGCGGGCGTTTGTGCGCCGCTTCACGTTGCGGGCGTTTGGCGGTGCAATTGTCGGTGCGGGTCTTGGCTGTGGCGCGATCCTGCTCTTGCCGCGTGCTCAGTTGGAGGGCGGTTTCCTGACCGGGCTTGGCTTTCAGGGCTGGCACTGGATCTGGCCGCTGGTGATCCCGCTTCTGGCGGCCGGGGTCGCCTTTGCTGCAACCCGTCTGGCGGCGCACCGAACATTGAAGGACATGCCATGAAACAAGCGGTGCAATGGCTGCGCTCACTTTTCTTTGTCGCGCAGATGTATCTGGCGATGCTGGTGCTGGGTCTCGTTTTCCTGCCATGGGCCCTGATCAGCCCGCGCGGTGCGCGCATGGCCTGCAAGAGCTATTGTCATTGGGTCAGATGGACCGCAGGATGGATGGTGGGATTGCGGACCGAGGTGCGCGGCACTCCGCCTACGGACGAGGTGCTGATCGCGGCCAAGCATCAGTCGTTTCTGGATATCATCCTAATCTTCGGGAGTGTCCCCGCAGGCAAGTTCATCATGAAACGCGAGCTTATGTGGGCACCGGTGATCGGGCAATACGCGCTTCGGATCGGCTGTGTTCCGGTGGATCGTGGCAAGCGCAGCGCGGCGATCAGGCAGATGTCCGAGGACGTTTCCAAAGGCGCTCAAGACCCCGGCCAGCTTATCATCTACGCACAGGGCACGCGTGTCGCACCGGGCCGCAAGATGCCGTACAAAGTCGGTGCTGGTGTGCTCTATGAGCAACTTGCGCAGGACTGCGTGCCGGTGGCGACCAATGTAGGTGTGTTCTGGCCGCGCAAGGGCATCTTGCGCAAGCCGGGCTTGGCTGTGGTGGAGTTCCTGCCGCGCATCGAGGCGGGCTTGGGCAAAGAGGCTTGCATGGCACGGCTGGAAGAGGAGGTCGAGACCGCCTCTGACCGGCTCATGCGCGAGGCGGGATTCGATCCAACGCGGCCCCGCTGATCCGCCCGTCCCGCTGGCATGGCCGGACAGGCGGATGGGTTTAACTATGGATCGGCCCGTCACCGCAGGCCAGAGCCGCTTCGCGCACCGCTTCGGAGTAGGTGGGGTGCGCGTGGCAGGTGAGGGCCAGATCCTCGGCGCTCGCACCGAACTCCATCGCGACGCAGATCTCGTGGATCAGATCGCCCGCCATCGGCCCGATGATATGCGCGCCGAGGATGCGGTCGGTCTCCTTGTCGGCAAGGATCTTGACGAACCCCTCGCCCGCGAAATTCGCCTTGGCGCGGCCGTTGCCCATGAAGGAGAACTTGCCGACCTTATAGGCACGCCCTTGATCTTTCAGGTTTTCTTCGGTCTCGCCCACATTTGCGACCTCGGGGTGGGTGTAGATCACACCGGGGATGACGCCATAGTTCACATGGCCATGCTGGCCCGCCAGCACGCAGGCGACGGCCATGCCTTCATCCTCGGCCTTGTGGGCGAGCATGGGCCCCTCAATGGCGTCGCCGATGGCGTAGACGCCCTTGATATTGGTCTGCCAGTGGTCGTCGGTCTTGATCTGGCCGCGCTTTGTCATCTCGACCCCGAGCGCGTCGAGACCGAGGCCATCGACATAGGGTTTGCGGCCCGTGGCGACGAGGACCACATCGGCGTCAAGCTGGTGTTCGCTGTCGTCCTTGCGCAGTTTGTAGTTGACCTTGGCCTTGGTCTTGAGCGCGTCGACGGATTGTACGGCGGCGCCCATGACGAAGTTAATCCCTTGTTTTTTCAGGATTTTCTGGAAATTCTTTTGCACTTCGCCATCCATGCCGGGGGTGATCGCGTCGAGATATTCGACCACCGTCACCTCGGTGCCCAGACGGGCATAGACCGAGCCCATCTCGAGCCCGATGACGCCCGCGCCGATCACCACCATGGTCTTGGGCACCTTGGGCAATTCCAGCGCGCCGGTGGAGGTGACGACCACCTTTTCGTCGATCTCGACGCCCGGCAGGCTGCTGGATTCAGAGCCCGAGGCGATGATGATATTCTTGGCCTCGTGGGTGTCGTCACCGACCTTGACCTTGCCCGCCTCGGGGATCGAGCCCCAGCCCTTGAGCCAGTCTATCTTGTTCTTCTTGAACAGAAATTCGATGCCCTTGGTGTTCTGGCCGATGACGTCATCCTTGTAGGCGAGCATCTGTTTCCAGTCGACCGAAGGCGACTTGCCCTTGAGGCCCATCTTGGCGAAATTATGCTCGGCCTCGTGCAGCATGTGGCTGGCGTGCAGGAGCGCCTTGGAGGGGATGCAGCCGACGTTGAGGCAGGTGCCGCCCAGCGTCTCGCGGCCCTCGACCACGGCGGTTTTGAGGCCCAGCTGGGCGCAGCGGATGGCGCAGACATAGCCGCCGGGGCCGGAGCCGATGATGATCACGTCATAGGATGCCATGGGTCAGAGTCCTTTCGTTTTTGCGCGTCGGTATCGCGTCGGTATTCTGTCGGTATTGCGTCGGTGGGGTTTGGGGGCGCTGCCCCCTTGGCCTGCGGCCAATTCCCCCGGAATATTTTGGGCAAGATGAAGCATCAGACGAGCGCCGCCAAGAGCATGAGCAGCGTGGCGAGGAAGCCCACCGCCCAGATCAGCGAGCGCCACGGGCGCAGGCCGAGGTAGTAGGCCGGGATGTAGGCCACGCGGGCGGCGAGGTAGGTCCAGGCGCAGGCGGCGGTGAAGATGTTGGACGCGTCGCCGAGCGTGACGGTCACGCAGGCGATGGTGAAGAGGATCAGCCCCTCGAAATGGTTGGCAAGCGCCCGGCCCAGACGGGCGGTGCCGTCGGACATCTGTTTCGACGGCTCGCGGTCGCGGGCGGACATGGTGTAACCGGGGCCAAGCTCGAGATTGGCCGGGACCGCGTAGAGCAGGTATTGGACGACCTGCAGGAGCGCGGCGAGGGTGAGGGCGGTGAGTTCGGGGGTCATTTGATCCATATCGACTAAAACGAACATAAGTCTTTCCGCATGGCGGATTTGAGAGCCCTCGTCGCTTCAATGCGTTCTTGGCTACCAATGGGGGTTTCTTCCCACCTATTGAGGTGAAGCAACGTGGGCTTAGGCGCGACCAATTGTGCACGAAGCAACCAATGCCCTATTTCGTAAGCACCTTCATCACTCGGTTCTTTGCTTTCGTATTCCTTCCAAGAATGAAGGAGGCCGACGTAAGCTTCTTTCCGTTCATCGTACATACGTTGCTTCTCTGTGGCACGAGCAGACAGCCAGAATTGAATGATGGCAGTTACTATTGACCCTACACCAAATGCCGTGAGGAGAGCTAAGAAATCCAATTCACGTACTCCGCAGATTAAGGCCATCCTCACGCTCGGGTTTGCCCTCTCTGCGTGACGGGTTTCCCGAAAACTTCACTCCGCCTCCGCCAACGTCTCACGCGCCTGCGCAATCGCGTCATCCACAGGGCGGCCTTCCTCATGTGCCTTCACGATGCGTTCCAGCACCGCGCGCAGCCGGGCGGCTTCGCCGGGGGCGGCGGGGCGGGCGCGGGCGAAGAAATCCGCATCGAGTGGCGGGTTTTCATCAAAGCCTTCTGGCGGCTTGGGACGTATGCTCATGTTAGTTCCCTCCGGTTGGCCTTGCGTAGCGAGATTACGCGGATACGGTCGCCGCGCCAAGCGTAGACAAGAACGTGGTATCTGCCGTCGATCTTGCCAAGAGCCTGCATCCGCGTCTCGCCATAGTCATAGCGGGTGTCCTCGGCCTCGATTGCCGTGCGCCAGTCGAATCCGGTGACCGTCTCGAACGGGACGCCGTGTTTGGCCATGTTCTGCGTGGCCTTGGCGGCGTCCCACTCGTAATCCGGATCGCTCACAGATCCATCAGCAACCGCCGGGGATCTTCGAGGGCTTCCTTGACCCGCACGAGGAAGGTGACCGCGCCCTTGCCGTCCACGATCCGGTGATCGTAGCTGAGCGCCAGATACATCATCGGGCGGGCCTTGATCTCGCCGTTCACGACCATCGGGCGCTGCTGGATCTTGTGCATTCCGAGGATGCCCGACTGCGGCGGGTTGAGGATCGGCGAGGACATCAGCGAGCCGTAGACGCCGCCGTTGGAGATGGTGAACGTGCCGCCCTGCATCTCGGCCATGGAGAGCTTGCCGTCGCGGGCGCGGGCGCCTTTCTCGGCGATGGCCTTTTCGATGGCGGCAAAGCCCATCTGGTCGGCGTCGCGAATGACCGGCACGACGAGGCCGGTCGGGGTGCCCGCCGCGATGCCGATATGCACGAAGTTCTTGTAGACGATGTCGGTGCCGTCGATCTCGGCATTGACCTCGGGCACTTCTTTGAGCGCGTGGCAGCAGGCCTTGGTGAAGAAGGACATGAAGCCGAGTTTCACGCCGTGTTTCTTGTTGAACTCGTCTTTGTATTCATTGCGCAGCGCCATCACCTCGGTCATGTCCACCTCGTTATAGGTGGTGAGCATGGCGGCGGTGTTCTGGCTGTCCTTGAGGCGGCGGGCGATGGTCTGGCGCAGGCGGGTCATCTTGACCCGCTCCTCGCGGCTCGCATCCTCGGCGGGGCTGGGCGCG
>NZ_CAMYMD010000050.1 GCF_947259555.1 uncultured Roseovarius sp. | reverse complement strand
CGGACGCCATCATGAAGCAGCATCGCCTGACTTCGGAGAGAACCACGACCCCGGCGGACAACAAACCTAACGCCCTTGACACAACCGCGATCAGAGAACTGGTTCAGGAAGCCTCGCTGTTCGCTGCATATGATCTGAATTCACAGATCGCGGGACGAAGTTGCTCTTGGTGAAAGTCGGGATCAAAGCCGGCCATTGGCCTTGAGCGGACCTTTGCGCGGCAAACCCGGCGCGGAACAAGGCCGAAGGCCGCCGCGCCATCGGTCATGCCGGAGGCATGCTTTCAGCATGACCCGCCCCCACGGACTGGCGATTTGTCTAAGTCAACGCGCCAATTAGAGTTTTTCGGATTTGGCAGATATAAAGTGCACTGCAAGATCGCCAGCCCGCGGCCTGGCAATGGCGCGGCTCACTGCAACGGCAGCAATAGGCCAAGCCAAGCCGAGGATCGTTTCTAACGCAATCGACAGTCTGGGCTCCTTGCGGTCATCGGATGCGGTGCAGCATCGGTATCACATTGCCGCCTCCGCTCAGCATGAGCGACCTAAACCCGACCTTCAGAACTAAATGGCTCTTGCAGTGTAGCTTCTCAAAAGCAGTCGTTGCTTCACATATTTTGGATGAGCATACTCGGGCGCAAAGTGAAATTGGAAGAGATCATGGCTGAGCAAGATTGCATCTGTGGGTGTGGAGAAAAACTAAGGGTGGCAAATTTTGCCCCGGGCATGATCAAAAGCTCAGGAAATCTATAGAGGATGCAGTGGGTGGCTTAGAAAGCTTACGGTCAATTGCAGAGGGCCATGTAGGTAAACCTATCTCCACTCGGCCTACAGAGTAACATCGGCCCATTGCTGGCGCTCACTTCATCGGTCAGCGCTACAGCGCAGCTTCACCGAACCGGCCATTCATGGCCCGCGCAGCATTTTCAATCGGCGAATGACGGCAGAACGGACTTTGCTGCCAACCGACTTGTCCCACACAGGTCCCAGGCCGCGCGCGGCGGCAATGGAGCAGCCAGGACTACCTCTGCCTATCTCTTGGCAGCGCTCGCAGTGTTTCGATCGAGGATGGCTTTCGCCATGTGAAGGTCCTGAAGCGAGATGCCCGAGCTGTCGAATATTGTGATCTCCTTCTCATTTTGGCGGCCCGGCGCGTCGCCAGACAAAACCGCTCCGATGGCAGTCGGGGTTGCTTCGGGGCCCGCGTGCTGGAACTCGCCGATGCGCACCGACTGTTCCGGAAGATCGCAGAAGAGATGGGCGCTCCGAAAAAGATCGCTGGGAAGTTCCTGTTTGCCCTTGGAGTCAGACCCCATGGAGGAAATGTGCGCTCCCAGGCGGACCCATTCGGCCTCGAAGAGCGGCTCGGTGGCCGTCGTTGCCGTGACAATGATGTCTGCGGCACGGACAGCCGTTTCCGCTGCTGCGGCCTCGGCCGGTAACCCCGCGTTGCGCAACCGTTCGACGAAGGCGTCGGTACGGGAGGGATCTCTGCCGACCACCAGCAGACGGGACAGCTTTCGGACGCGCGCGACAGCCCGCGCCTCGTAGGAGGCTTGGTGGCCGGTTCCGAACAGGGTCAGGACTTCGGCACCCGGGCGCGCCAAGGCATCGGTTGCCACCGCATCCGCCGCGGCGGTGCGGTAGCAGTTGACGGCGGAACCCTCGACCAATGCACCGATACGTCCGGTGTTCTGGTCGATCAGCAGGATGGTCGAGGCATGGCGCGGTAGACCGCGTGCATCGTTCGTTGGGAAGTATGCACCGACCTTCAGCCCGGCCAGTTCTGCACCCGACGCCGATTTGATGGTGAAACGGTTCTGCGGATCACTGCCATGGGCAATCACCACCGGAAAACTCGCATCACCATGCGCGACGGCGGCGATGAGGGCGTCGCGCACCGCTGCGAAGGCAAGTTCTGGCGTGACGATGGCAGAGGACTGCGCTTCGGTGATGAGGATCATGTCCGTCTCCTTACCAGCCCCCGAAGCGGGGCCAAGTCTGCATGGGACCGCCGACCTGCAGCAGCACGTTGTAGCGGTCATGCTGCGCGGCGGTCGCGCAGGCGTGGTTGGGCAGGATGCGCAGGCGGGTGCCGACGGGCAGGTCCGGCATCGGACCATCTACGCCGGAACGGAGCGAGACGATCCCGTGCTCCTGATTGGCGCTGCTCACAATGAGGTCGGGCAGAACCCGGCCGTTCTCGTCGCAGACCAGTCCGTAGCCCTGATCCACATCCTGCGCCGCCGTCCCGCGGTCGCGGGACAGGGCCATCCAGCCCGCGTCGATCATCGTCCAGCCCTTTGCCGGCTGATGTCCGATCACGGTCGTCAGCACGCTGAGGGCGATGTCGTCCACGGCGCAGACGTCTATCCCCGCCATCACGAGGTCGAAGAACATGTAGACCCCGGCCCGCAGTTCCGTCACGCCAGTCAGATCGCGTGCGGCGTGGGCGGTGGGTGTCGATCCGACACTTACGGTCGGGCACGGCAGACCTACATCACGCAGCGCCTCGGCTGCCGAGACGACCGCCTTGCGCTCCAGTTCTGCGAACTCGGCATGGGCGCGGGTGCCGCGCACTGTGTAGCTTTCGCCCGCATGGGTCATCACACCGCGTAGACAGCCGCTGTCGTGCAGGATGCGTCCGACATGGACCAGAACGGGATCGTCCGGTCGAAGCCCCCCGCGATGGCCGTCGCTGTCGATCTCTATCAGGGCGAGAACCTCCGCCTGCGCTACGGCCTGCGCCTGTGTCTCGCTATCGAGGATCACCACAAGATCGCAGCCCCGAGCACGCAGCGCCTGCACGCGTTCCAGCTTCTGCGGGGCTATACCAACGGCGTAGAGAATATCGGCGTGCCCTGCATCGTAGAACACTTCTGCCTCGGCCAGGGTCGAAACCGTGATCGGACCGGGCACACCGCCCGTCAGTCGGCGCGCGGCCTCGACGGATTTCGCTGTTTTCAGGTGAGGGCGTAGCGAAACACCCAGTCTCTCTGCGCGCCCAGACAGTCGCGCGATGTTTTGCATAATCCGCGACTCGTCCAACAGCAGCGCTGGTGTGGGCAGAGCATCAAGGCTTGAGAGGTCGGGCGCCATCATCGGGCAATCCTCCATCAGTGCCGGAGGCTTAGCACCCTAAGCATTCATGACATATTCACTTCTTCTAAAGCCTGTATTAAGCTGGGCCTTAATGCTCGACGTGTCCGATCTCCGCTTTCTCACCGCACTCTCCGTCGCACCGAGCCTCGCGGCAGCTGCGCGCGGTCTGAACGTGACCCCACCCGCGGTTTCGCAACGACTGGCGGTGCTGGAAGACCGGCTGAGATTGCGGCTCATCGAGCGCGGTCGCGGGCAACTCAGGCTGACGGCAGAAGGAGGTTATCTCGTCGACCGGGCGAAGATCATTCTGGACGATGTCGAAAGCCTGTCGGAGGAGATGTCTGCTCGGGCGGGCCGGATCGAAGGGCCGCTCCATGTCATTGCTCCCTTTGGCTTCGGGCGTCTGCGCGTAGCCCCGGTTCTCGCACGCTTCGGGAACGACAACCCGGATCTACGGCCGACGCTCAGCCTCAGCGAAGATCCCGTCGGCGCGATGAACGACGGGCTTTGGGACGTCCTGATCCATGTCGGGCGGTTGCCGCACCTGAGGATCACGCAGCGCAAGCTTGCGCCGAACCGCCGCCTCCTTGTCGCGTCGTCCGAGTATGCCAGACGTTTCGGCCTTCCGCAGCGCCCCGAAGACGTGTCGGGCCACAGAGTCGGCGTGGTTCGCGAGAACCGGGCCGACACCACCCTTTGGCCGCTGACGGGTCCGGATGGCGTCGAGACCAGCCTGCGTGTGCAGCCGGTCTTTGGCTGCAACGACGGCGAAGTTCTGCGTCTCTGGGCGCTGGACGGGTACGGTATCGTTGAGCGCTCCGAATGGAGCGTTTCGGGCGATCTCAGCGCCGGCAGAGTGGTGCGCGTGCTGCCGGACTGGTCGCTCCCGGACGCCGACATCGTGGCTTTGCTGAACCCACGCACCGTGCGCTCGCAGCGTATAGACAAGTTCGTTGACCACCTCACGGCGGAGATCGGCGCGCCGCCAATATTCTGACCAACGCAGCCGAAGAGCGTCTTCAGGCCACAGCAGCCCGCGTTCAGTTCAACTCGATAAACCTCTTCGAAGGGCTCTCCGCCAACTTGTGGCGGTGCAGAACCGAGCACAGTGATCAACGTGACTGAATGTCAGCTTCCAGCCTTTCGGCTCGGTCGCCGCAGCTAATTCACACTTTCCGCCCTGTCTGCTGGGCAGCAATAACGGCCCATTCCTGCCGCTCGCCGCCTGATCCAAAGCCGCATCGCAGCGTCACCGAAGCGGCCACTCGCGCATCGCGCCGCATTTGGAGTGATTGAGGTGCAAAAGCACAAATGTGACTTTACCGCGTAGCGATACTGGAATTGCCCTATTGCCGCCCTGTGATATCGATCTTGCCCTTAACTTTGGCGCCGCTTTCCGTTGCCATCACCTTGGCTACGACATCAGCCTGAACCTGAGAAGTCGATGCAAGCTTTAGATCGTCGCACTTCAAACTGCCAGTGTGGCAGCCTTCAACCGCGATTTTCGTTGCCGACATTGCCCCGTCAACCGAACCGCTCAGCTGAACGGTGATCATCTCAGCGGTGACATCCCCAACCACGCGACCTTTGATGTCGACACTGCCCTCGCTTGATCTGATGTTGCCTTCGATCATCAGATCTTCTTCAATAATTGAGCTCGGCACATTGAAACCCTTTGGCTGAGATATTGGCGACCATAGAATGAAAACTGGGATTTGAACACCGTCGTCGAAGGTGGCCTCGAGCGAGTGCAAGCGCAGGAAGTCACCGTGCGCGTATTTGCTGCAGCGTCAGCGACCGCCGGACTCGCGCAATTCCGACAGTGCCTCCGCAGCTGATCCCGACCCATCACCGAAAGCGGCACACAGTTCGAAGCTTCTTGCCGCTTTTTCTGGGACTTGATGCGTTTCGGGATCAGAGCCCGTTGTCTGTCAGACAGCGGTCACCGGCGCGGGATCGTCGCGCTTGACGGCTGTGCCACGGACCAGGTTTACGTCTTCGGCTGGTGCGCCAATGCGTTCGGCGTGTTCACGTATGGCGTCGCGGTCGCAGGCCTCGTAGACGCAGACCGAACCGATGCGGCCGTCGTCCTCCGTCACGGCGTAGCTGCGGATCCAGCGGAGCCGGTCCTTCATCTCCTCGCCGACCTCGAGAGATTTCTCGTTGGTCGCCGCGAGTTCCTCTTCGGTCGTCCAGATGCCGCGACGGCGAATGACGTAGAGTTCCATCTTTGCCTCCTTCTGTTTTCGTTCGCAGAAAAAAGTATGGTGCCACAAGGCGCGCATCGACACCCGGCCATGCAGACAGAACCCGGGGGCGATTCTGCCATTTGTCTGCGCGGCAGGTGAATTATTCGCCAAGACATGGCATGATCAGCCCCATGGTGGAGAGTGACGACAGGCTGGATGTCGCGATCGTTCTCGTCAACGATGGCTATGCATCGACGGCGGTCGGCCCGATCGAGGTCTTTGCGGCTGCCGGCACGATGTGGAACGAGATGTGCGGCACCGATCCGGAGCCGCAGTTTCGCGTGACCACCGCATCAATCGACGGGGAGCCCGTCAAGAGCGCCTATGGCCTGCACATTGCGCCCGACCGGGCCATCGCGGATCTCGGTCCCGTCGATCTCGTCATGGTGTCGGCTTCGGGGCCGGTGCCTGCGGAATGGATGGCGCAGCACGCCGCGATCCCCTCTTGGTTACGGGAACGGTATCAAAGTGGCACGCGCGTCGCCGGGGTCTGTTCGGGCGTTGCATTCCTTGCCGAAGCCGGCCTGCTCGATGGCCGCCCGGCCACCACGCATTGGGGCGTCGCGGAAGGTTTCCGGCAGCGCTACCCGCAGGTCGACTGGCAGACGGACCTGCTTATCACCGAGGATGCCGGGCTCTACTGCGGCGGCGGCGTCAATGCCGCAAGCGATCTCAGTCTCCATCTCGTGGAACGGCTCTGCGGCCGCACCGTTGCGATCGAATGCTCCAAGGCGCTGCTTCTCGACATGCCGCGGCCTGACCAGTCCGGATACGCGCTGCTGCCGCTGGCGCGGCCCCATGACGATGCGAAGATCCGGCAGGCCGAAGATCGCCTGAGCAGGCATTTCGACCGGGACGTTCCGGTCGAGGAGCTTGCGGAGCTCTCGGGGATGAGTCGGCGCAATTTCGTGCGCCGCTTCAAGGAGGCCACGGGGCACAAGCCCGGGGTCTACTTGCAGATGATCCGCGTCACGGCCGCGCGGAGGATGCTTGAGGACGGTGCGCCGTCTATCGAGCAGGTCGGACTGTCTGTCGGTTACGAGGATGCTGCTTTCTTTCGCCGGATCTTCAAGCGGTACAGCGGAATCACGCCGTCGGCCTATCGCGACCGGTTTCGGCTGCGCGGGGGGGTGGCACCGGAACCAGGCTGCTGACGGATGTCACCTCGACGTGGAAGAGGACGCGAAATTCGCGCGCGAACGCGAGAACATACGCTGCGTAGCTCAGGACAACACCAACGAGTTCGGGCCTTCAATCTGTAAGCCACCTCGCTGCAAGGGCGGCCCAGAGCCGATGTCTGAAAATTGCTTTCTACGGTGCGGTGCGACCCATCGCAGCGGAATCTCGCTACAATTGCAAAATCTGAATTCGTGCAGCTGCCAATCTGTGGACAATGAGGAACTCTTCGAGATATGGGCAAAAGTTGGTGACGCCTGATCAGGCGGCGGCTTGAACGTGGCGGAGCCCGTCGCGGAACTCAACCCCTTGGATGATCTCGGGCAGGCGATTTTGGCCGTCGAGTTTGCGCCATT
>NZ_CAMYMD010000049.1 GCF_947259555.1 uncultured Roseovarius sp. | reverse complement strand
CGGGCAGTTGGGTGATGGTAGTCTTTGACATGTGGCATATCCTTTTCTCACCAGAGAATTGACGGCGTCTGAACACCGCCATGATATGCCGCCCCTCAGGGCATCACCAACTTTCGCGCGTTTCCCGCCAATATCAAGGAATATCGTAGTCATTCAAACAACCGCTTGCTCGCTATGGTGCTTCTCACCAACAACCCGGGCAGTCTGGCACCAATCCGGCTGTCTCTAGCCGGTGGCCGGACTCACCGACACCCGTCGTGACGACGCGTTGTTGTCCATCATCGCGACAGTTGACACCGGACAGGTGCCACTGAACGTGCTGCGGACCAAACTGCGGTCCTCCGGACAATCAACATCGGCAAACAGAAACCAATCTCCGCCGAACTGCGGTGTCCATTCGAACGGCCCAATCCTGACCTCTTCACCTGGCGCGACGCTGAACGTTGATCCGGCGCCATTTGTGGCCGTGAGCGGATCCCAGTCGTGCGCCCAGTCGGTGCCGTCGGTTACTTGCCGTGCCACGACCTGGGCCGTCACGTCTGTCGCAGTTTCCTGGCCGCGGTTCTGGACGGTGAGGTAGACAAAACCGGTTTCACCCTCTGCGGGCTGCTGGTGGCTGGTGCCGCTATCTGCGGCGGTGCGGATAACCAGACCAGGGGGTTCGACCTGTTCCGCTTCAGCCTCGTCATATCCGCCGCCGCGACCATCGTCGATGAACACATCAACCGATGGCGGTGCGCCGGGTGTAGTCACCGGGGTCGGGGCACCTGGGGGTTGGAAAAGGCCCTGTTGCTCAAAGGACCAGCGCAGAACCTTCGGCAGCAGACCACGCGCAATCGGCCTGACGGTCGATGTTGACATTACTTCGGCCTCGATCATCAGATTGAAAAAATCTTCGGCGTTCTGCGGCTGCGCAAACGGGCTGAGCGCGGAAATGGTTTCCAGTATCAGCCAGACGGTCCGTTGCGCCGCGTCTCTTCTGGTTTGCGGGTCGGCCGACCCGCCGCCAGCCGAACGGTAGAGCCGGAACAACGTCGACGACAGGATCTGCTCGCGCGCATAGCCCGCGCGGTCGCCGGAAATAATGCTGCCAACGGGGAATGGATCGTCTCGTACTCCACCCCATCCAAAACCGCTTGCGGGCGCGTGGTCGTGCCGACGGGTGATGATCGTCCACGGAAAAGTACGGCCCGGGTCTGGCGCATTTGAATCCGGATCAAGCAATATCGAGGCAATTGTGTCACCCGGGCTATGGGCGAAGCGGAAATTCGGCGAATTCAGGTGATCCCACAGCAGCGCGTGGCCGAATTCGTGCCAGGTTACCCGTTGTTCCACCGCCATACCGATGGTTGAATTCGGGGCCAGAAGGGCAAAACGGAATCCATCGGACCCGTCGCTAGTGCTGTTGCCCGGAGCTTGCGCATTTACCGAATTCGCCTGTCCGCCAATGGTTGCCCGATGATCTACGGTCACAGGGAAATTGGTTCCGTCAAAATACTCTTCAACATCAAACCCCAGGTTTTCGACCAGGCGAAAACACTGATCGCAATGGTAGTATCCGTTGATCGCGGCAAAGTCGTCGGTTGGAACCGAGGCCTGAAACTGTTGACCAAGTGGCGTTGTCGGCGCCGCCAGATTAGGGGGCGAGACGTTGCGCACGGTCACAAACCGCCCTTCGAGCCGATGCTCGTTCCCGTCATCCAGCGCATCCGGCAACTCAACAACGTCGCGCAAGGCGTCCAGTGCCGCCGATGGCGCGTCTGGTTCAGTGTTGGTTCCGTTTGTTGTCAGCGGATCGCGCAATAGCACGGTTCCGTCGACGCAACTGACCAGGGCCTCAACCCGCAGCGCAGCGCCGGTCTGCGGCTCGATCATTGCCTCCCAGTTCAAAGGGCCCCATCCCGGCGCGGTGTAGCTGAACATGACCTCGGTCACGACATAGTACGTGCCTTCGTTGATACTGTCTGGAACCTCAGGCGGCGATACGGTCGGGCAGGCCTCGACCGACCCGTCGCTAGCGCGCTCCCCCAGGGCATTGCCCCGGTCATGCGGACTGTAGGGAAAGACCAGCAGCCTTTTTCGCGTGATTTCGACAGGGCTTTCCAGATTCAGCAATTCGGCCAGTGTCGCGGCATCGATATTGCCCGGAAGGTACAGTGCACTGGCTTCCGGGACGACGATATCGCCGAATTCCCGCTCGATCGTGCTACTTGATCCGATCACCCCCAGAGGTTCGCCGCGCATCCGCACACTGAAACCTGCGCGCCAGACCGGAATACCCAGCATCGTTTGCGCATAGGATATCGTGGCCTTTTTGGCGCTGACCTTTTCTTCGGCCACGTGTAGCTGCTGGCTCTCATCGCGTACGATCTGGGCGTCGGCGACAAGCGAAGCAGAGGCACTCTCGGCGATTGCCTGATCGACGCCGAAGGTCGGTAGGGCTTCGCGAAGATAGGCCTCAGCCAGGGCCCTTGGGTCCGGTGCCGCCATTGCACCTGCGACAACACCCGTCGGTGCCTCCGGGGTCACAGTGTCGCCGAAAAAGGGCTTCAGCGGGTGGCTGATCTGCTTAACATTTCCATCCTCGTCGCGGGCGACCAAGGTGTCTGAGGTAATTTCCAGGGCCATATCGACTTCCCTTCGCTATTGTTTCGACTGGGCGCGCATCAGCGACCAGACGAAATCCAGTTGAGTGTAATGCAGCGTACCCTCGTTGCCATCGCCTGCCCCCGGCGCCCTGAACCAGTCCGGGTTGGGTGCTCCGACTTGTCCGACCGGTTGCCGGCTTGCAGGGGGGAGCGTTGCGAAAAACGGCAACCTGTCTCCGCCGGCACCGACAGTTGCAAGCGCGTGACAGGTTATGCAGGACGATGTTTCCTGAAACCCCTGTTCGGGTTGCGAATTGGCCAGCAAAGTCGGATTGCCGCGACCGTCAACAAAATCGATCTGGGTGCCACGCAATACGTAGTTGGCCCATTTCGTTGTCTCGAATCCGACCGAAGGCGGCGCTTCGCAGTCATGTGGCGCGGTTGGGCAGGCAAACCTGTCGATCGATGGCAACAGCCAGCCTTCTGCGCCGTTCGGATTTTCAGCGGTTGGTGCCGCAGGCGTCCGGTTGTCGATATGCTCGAACGTTGCCCAGAACCAGTTCGGGATATCCTTGGTTGTAATGTGCAGCGCGGTCAGGCCGTAGATCGCAGTTGTTCCGTCCAATCGGGTCACATTTGTCCAGTGATAGCGCGGTTTGTCGGCCTCTTCGATCACCCGCCACTGCGCCTTGACCTCCTTCGCTTCCAGCGGGAAATCGATTTTTTCGGTCCCGGCGGCGAACAATGCCAGTTGGCCTTCGATGTTATAAAGCTCGTTTGCTCGGGTGAATTCGTAGGATGCTTTGCTCATCCGGGTTTCGTTGACAAAGAATTCGGCGGCGATATCGTCAATCGACGCGAAAACGCCTTGCGAGGCCACGATCTGCTGCAAGGTCTGATCGTCGAACTCTGAAAACAGCCGGGTATCAGGTACGACGCCATCCAGCCAGTCACCGGGATCGGAACCGTCCATTTTGAAAACCGTGTCGGGCGCACCGTTACGCACATTCCTCCAGGTTTCCCAAACCACGCGCCCCTCGTCGCCAAACTCCTTGGTGCTGTCAGGGGCTTTCTGGTCGACAACCGCAGGCCAGTTAAGCGCCACGAACAACTGCCAGGCGTAACAATCAGGTTCGATCAGCGCAGCGATCGTGTCTTGCGGTTCTTCCCAGCGCGGCGCGCCGCTGGCGAAAAAGTCACGGCACCCGGTTTGCGCAGCGGCGGGCATGGCCATCAGTAGCGCCGCTGCGGTGGCAATTAGTTGTGGTTTCATCTTGATTTTCTCCCTTAAATCGATGCACTCAGGGGTTCATGCCGCCGTCAATCCACTTACCGAACAACTCAATGTCCGCATCTGGCCAAGGGCCGTCCTTGGGCATTGTTTTGTTTTTGAGCGTGCCGTTGATATCTTCCGCCTTGCGCTTGACGTCCTCGAAATTGTGCAGATCAAAGCCCGACACTGCCTTCATACAGACGACGTCACGTGTGCGGAATTTAGGCTTGATATCGGCCTCGAAACTCAGCGCTTGCGGCACCATCGCCTGATAGTTGCCGATGTCCCCAGCGGCCAGTTGCTGTGGCGCCGGCATGCTGGGTTCTTCTTTCATCCCGGCAAGTTTCGCGTTGGCAACACCGTGGACTCTGACACCCATCAGCGGCATGCCCTCGCCCCAGTAGTTTGCGACGTCGACATCCAGAAGCAGCGTATCGCCGTGTATCGGCGTCAAGACGGGTATTGTAATCGTACCCGGCGCAGGGGAGTCAGCCAGGAAATCAAATTCCTGAATTCCATCCTCCGGTGGCGTGACGTAAATGTATTTTGACAGAAACGGGCTTTTCCACCCGGATGTGGCGGTTCGACCCGAACTGCAAATCACCAGGCTTGGCGGGTTTGTCTTGATCAGGGTCATGTCGACTGTGTCGATGGTGTAGATTTTCGAAATGCTCATGAAATACTCCTTGATAATCTGGGTGATTCAATCGGGCTTGCGGCGGATGATTTGGCTTTCGCCATCCATAACCCCGACCCAACCGGTGTCCGGATCGACAAAACCAACGCCTTCCAGGTTGGAATTGCGTTGCCGGTCGTTAATCCGCAGCCGCGTCCAGCTTGCCCCGTTGTCATCGGATCGCAAGACCGCGCCATCAAGGAAATTGATGTCATCAGTGCGCGAGCCCGCCGCAGCCAGCGCGGTTTTCGACCAGTTTTTTGCCATTGTATTCTACATTTATGCGTCCCGCTAAACAGTCAGAGGGAGAAAATTCGCTGAAATAACAGCTTTAAGTTTATCACATTTGCCAAACGCTAGGTAGAGATTTTACTGAATGCCACGAAGTTGCACTATTAATTCCTAATAAACAGAGACATGGTGAACAATCGTCCTGTGAGTAGTTCAACCGTTGGCGACTGATGGCCCGAATTGGGGGCGTTGGTCAGACCTGATTACCCGGTGAACCTCAGCGATGGTGTCAGCGGTATTGGACGTAACGACAACTCGGAATTATGTGCCGCGATAGATGGAGTCGGCACACTATCAATTTGGACGGAGTTCAGCGCATTCTAGCGACTGCCTAACCGGTGGCGTGATTCTGTGTTTGCTCGTCGTACGCCAGCCCTGGGTAGACTATGAGAACATTGTCCTTCTGTTTCACGCGTCACCAGTACTTCGACTCGCCGCTCTCTCGCCACTCTTTGCAAGAACTGCTGCTTTGTACTCTCGTTTTGCTTTTCAAATGCGACATCAAAACCCTCGAGGGCGTTGTCACGTTAACTCGTGAAGTCGTCAAATTGTGGTACCGATGGTATCTCAACTTGTGGGACCAATGATCCAGGCCGGGCGCGACCTCACGTTTTGCGGCACCATAGGATCGCAATTTGTTTGTAATGATCCTTTTGGGAACGAAGCGCCAGCACATCATCAGCTTGACCAGAAGCCGCTTTGCGGCGCGCTTGTCTCGTCTCGATTGCAGGATTTCCTCAAGAAAAACAACGTGTTGGTCGACAGCCCGCCAGAGCCAGATTGATCGACCCGCAACCTTCACGACGACTTCGTCCAGATGCCAGACATCGCCGGGGCGAGGCTGCCGTCGCCGCAGAACGTGGGCGGTCAGGGCCAAGGTTGACACTCCAGCGCCGGATCGTCCCATACGAAATGTCCACGCCACGTTCCAGCATCAGCTCCTCGACGTCGCGCAGGCTCAAGTTGAACCGCACTGGTGGCAAGATCGGTCGATGTCTGCTTTTCAGCCCTGCGCCACCCCGCCAGTAACCGTAGGAGATGCGAGTAGCTGCCTTCGTATCCTTGGCGCTGGATTTCGTGAAACAAGTGCCTGCCGCGCCTGTTGCCCTCTTTCCGAAAACGGGCAAGGATTTCTTCGAAATACCAGGGCGACGTCGGCGTGAGTGTCGCCCTGCGCCGGTCAGGTGGCGCCTCAGATCTTCGCCACTTCGCCGCGCTACGGCGCTTGAACCCGGTCCGTCGCTCAACGCTTTGAACCGAAACATCGCTCCCGGGCGACCAGTGCGTCTTCGAACTCACGACTATCCCTCCTGAATTTTCCAGTTTCAGGACAGGTGCACCACACAGATTGAGGCAGAACCGAATTATGGGCAGCGCGACATCTGTCGGGCAGTTTGCGCCTATTTTTCATCCGATCGATGATAAATTTTCTACATCGCAGTTCGTCTGTTATTCTGCGGGAACCTGGCGCGGTTTCGGACGTTGAGAAGGGACGACCCGAAAAGGCCACGCGCAGCGTACATGCCAAGCCGACAGGAAAGACCTCAGAATGAAATTGCAGCATCTGCGCCGGGACTACCTGACCAAACCGATCCACCGCTGGGCACGCGGCGCCCTGCCATCGCTGTCGGACACCGAGGCCGAGGCGCTGAACGCCGGTGAGGTCTGGTGGGAGGCGGAACTGTTCTCGGGCAATCCCGCCTGGGAGAAACTGCGCGAAGTCGATCTGCCGCAGCTGACCGGGGAAGAACAGGCGTTCATCGACGGCCCGTGCCGCCGACTGTGCGACATGGTGGACGACTGGACAATCAACCGCCACATCGGCGATCTGTCCCCCGAGGTCTGGCAGATGTTGCGCGACGAGGGGTTCTTCGGGATGATCATCCCGAAGAAGTACGGCGGCCTCGGCTTTTCCGCGCTGGCCCATTCCGAAGTGGTGCGCCTGATCTCGTCGCGCTCGCTGGTGGCGGCGGTCACGGTAATGGTTCCCAACTCGCTCGGACCCGGCGAGTTGCTTCTTCAATTCGGCACCGATGAACAAAAGGATTACTGGCTGCCGCGACTGGCGGAAGGGTCGGAACTGCCCGCCTTTGGTCTGACCAGCGAAGAGGCTGGATCGGACGCGGCGGCGATGGTCGACAGCGGCGTCGTGTGCGAGGGCGAATGGGAGGGCGAAAGGGTGCTGGGTCTGCGTCTGAACTGGGCCAAGCGCTACATCACGCTGTCTCCCGTCTGCACCGTTCTGGGCCTCGCTTTCAAGATGCGCGACCCCGACGGTCTGCTGGGCGAGACCGAGGATATCGGCATCACCTGCGCGCTGGTGCCCACCGGTCTCGAGGGGGTGCAGACCGGCCGTCGGCATATTCCGTCGGGGCAGATGTTCCAGAACGGCCCGACCACCGGCACTGATGTCTTTATCCCGCTGAGCAATATCATCGGCGGGCCGGATTACGCCGGCAAGGGCTGGATGATGCTGATGAGCGCGCTGGCGGCGGGGCGGGGCATCTCGCTGCCGTCGCTCTCGGCGGCTGGCAGCGTTCTGGCGGCGCACAGTTCGGGCGCTTATGCCCGGGTGCGTCAACAGTTCGGCATCCCGGTGGCGAAATTCGGCGGCGTGCAGGAGGGGCTGGCGCGGATGGCGGCCAATGCCTATGCGCTGGACGGTGCGCGGCAGCTGACCTGCGTCGGACTTGACCAGGGCCATGCGCTGGCCGTGATTTCGGGCATCATGAAGGCCAACGCCACCGAGCGGATGCGCGCCGCCCTGAACGACGCGGTCGACATCCATTCTGGCAAGGCGGTGATCGACGGGCCAAGCAATTACCTGTCAGAGCTGTACAAGGCCATTCCCATCGGGATCACCGTTGAAGGCGCGAACATCCTGACCCGCAGCCTCATCATCTTCGGCCAGGGGTCGATCCGCGCGCATCCACATCTGCTGGACGAGATGAAGGCGCTCGAACTCAAGGATGACACCAAGTCGCTGGACGCGTTCGACAGGCATTTTTGGGCCCATGTCGGCCACACTACCCGAACACTGTTCCGCGCCCTGGGGCGCGCCTGGACGGGCAGCCGCTTCGCCCCGGCGCCCAGCAGTGCTGCGATCAGTGTGACGCCGATTTATCGGCGCATGGCCCGCTGGTCGGCGGCCTTTGCGCTGACCTCTGATTTCGCGTTCCTGACGCTGGGCGGCGGGCTGAAGAAGAAGGAGATGATCTCGGCTCGGCTGGGCGATGTGCTGTCGGAGCTTTACATCTTGTCCGGCGCCCTGAAACGCTGGGAGAACGAGGGCTGCCAGACGGCCGACCTGCCGCTGGTGCAGTACACCGCCGAAACCTGTTTCGAAAAGATCGCACGCAGCCTCGATCTCGTGCAGTCCAACCTGCCTGCGCGATGGGTCGGTTGGCTGTTGCGGGCCCTGACCCTGCCGCGCTCGGGCTCGCGCGGGCCGACCGACGCGCTGACCGAGGCCTGTGCCGATCTGATCAGCGAAGCGACGGAGACGCGGGCGCGGCTGTCGGGGACGCTGTTCGACGGCTGCAAGCATCCCGGTCTGGCCGAGCTGCAAGTGGCGTTCGATGCCGTGATCGACAGTGCTCCACTCGAAAAACGTCTGCGGGAGGCGAAGATGACTCAGGCCGAGGCCTTGAAATCCGGCAAGATCACGGATGCGGAAAACGACAAGCTGAACGCGATGCATGACGCCGTGCAAAAGGTCGTCGCGGTGGATGACTATACACCCGAGGCACTGGCCGAGTTGTTCCCGGCGCGCGAGCCCACGGGCAAGAAGTCGGGCAAGGCATCGCGGAAGGTTGCGGAATGACCGACCGTCCCGTCTATCTCGTCGATGGGGCGCGGACCCCGTTCCTCAAGGCACGCCGCGGGCTGGGCCCGTTCACGCCGGTCGATCTGGCGGTGCAATGCGGCCGCCCGCTGCTGATGCGGCAGCCGTTTGCACGTGACGCCTTCGATCTGGTGATCCTCGGCTGCGTCAATGTCATCGCGGACGAGATGAACCCGGCGCGCGTCGCCGCGCTGCGGCTGGGCATGGGTGCGGCAATGCCGGCCTTCACGGTGCAGATCAACTGCGGATCGGGGATGCAGTCCATCGATACCGCCTACCGCTATATCCGCGACGGCGGGCATGACATGATCCTTGCGGGCGGGACCGAGGCGCTGAGCCATGCGCCCCTGACCCTGCGGCAATCGGCGGTCGAATGGTACGCGCAGATGGCGCAATCCAAGGGGCCGCTCGACACCGCCTCGCAACTGGCCGGGATCAAGGCGGAGTTCTTCAAGCCGATCATCGGCCTTGAGCGCGGGCTGACCGATCCGATAACTGAGTTGAGTATGGGCCAGACCGCCGAGATCCTGGCACATCGGTTCGGCATCACCCGCGATCAGGCTGACGCCTATGCCGTGGAAAGCCACAAGCGTTTGGCGCGGGCGCAGGATCAGGAATTTCTGGCCGGAGAGGTCATGACCGCCTTCGATCGCGACGGCACACATTACGATCACGACGACGGGGTACGCCCCGACAGCAGCATGGATGCGCTGGCCAAGCTGAACCCGGTTTTCGAAAAGCCCTATGGCAAGGTCACGGCTGGTAATTCCAGCCAGATCACCGATGGCGCGTCCTGGGTGGTTCTTGCCTCCGAGGCGGCGGTCGAAACCCACGGGCTGGAACCGCTGGCCCGGATCGTGGACAGCGAATGGTCCGCGCTCGACCCGGCGGTGATGGGTCTGGGGCCGGTATTGAGTTCGACCGGGATTGCCCGACGTCAGGGCCTGACCCGCGAGGATATCGGTCTGTGGGAGTTGAACGAGGCCTTCGCGGCGCAGGTTCTTTCCTGCCTTGCCGCATGGGAGGATGCGGACTTCTGCAAGGACGTGCTCGGGCTCGACGCGGCCTTCGGGCCGATCGACCACGACAGGCTGAACGTGGACGGCGGTGCCGTGTCGTTGGGTCACCCGGTGGGCACCAGCGGCAACCGCATTGTGCTTCATCTGGCCAATGCGATGAAACGCAAGGGCGTGTCCCGCGGCATCGCCACCGAATGCATCGGCGGCGGCCAGGGTGGCGCGATGTTGCTGGAGGCCGTGGCATGACCGAACCTGTCCTGACCCAACTTGGCGAAACCCTGCTGGAGCTTGGCCCCGTCCGCGATGCGGCGCCGGCCGACAAGGACGACCCGTGGCGCGCCGCCCGTGACGATCGGGGTGTTCTGTGGCTGGTGCTGGATGTGCCGGGGACCAGCGCAAACACGGTCTCTCGCGCGGTGCTTGACGGGCTGGATCGCCAGCTTGACGCGATGGCCGAAGACCCGCCCACTGGCGTGGTGATCCGCTCGGCCAAGCCCGGCGGGTTCGCCGCCGGGGCCGACATCGCAATGTTCCGCGAGCTTGAGAGCGCGGAGGACGTGGCCGACATGCTGACCCGCGGCCAAGCGGTTTTGGACCGGCTCGAGGGGCTGGAATGCCCCACCGTCTGCGTCGTGCATGGTCAGGCGCTTGGCGGCGGGTTCGAGATTGCGCTGGCCTGCGATCGGGTCATCGCGGTCGATGGTGCGAGTTTCGGCTTTCCAGAGGTCAATCTGGGCCTGCATCCGGGGCTTGGCGGCACGTTCCGCTTGGCCGAGCGCATCGATGCCGTCGAAGCGATGACCCTGATGCTGACCGGCAAGACGGCGCACACGCGCAAGGCCAGATCGCTGGGCATCGCCGATACGGTCGTCGAGGAACGCCACGTCATGGCGGCCGTGCGCGCCGCCATCTCGGGCGAGATCGACAGCCACGGGCGCAGCCTGACCGACCGCGCCATGGCCCTGTCACCCGCGCGCAGCCTTGCGGCGCGCAAGATGCGGTCGATGACCGAGGATCGCGCGACCAAGGAACATTACCCCGCGCCCTACGCGCTGATCGACATTTGGGAGGCGCATGGCGGCGAGCGCGACGCGATGCAGAAGGCGGAAATCAAATCCTTCGCATCTCTGGTGACCAGCGAGACCTCGCGCAATCTTGTCCGCGTTTTCTTTCTGCAACAGGCGCTGAAGGCCGAGGGCAGGGGAGAGGACTGCATCGCGCATGTGCATGTTATCGGTGCCGGAACCATGGGCGGTGAAATCGCCGCCTGGTGCGCCCTAAAGGGCAAGACGGTGACGGTTTCGGACCCCGATATCGACGCCCTTGCAAGGGTCATGCGTCAGGCGGGCCAGATCTGCAAGGACCAGCACAAGAGCGGGATCGAGACGCGCGACGCGCTGGACCGGCTGATGCCCGACCCCGACCAGTTGGGCGTTCCCAAGGCCGATCTGGTGATTGAGGCGGGGCCCGAAGACACCGAAATCAAGGCAAAGATCTATGGCGATATCGAGCCGAGGATGAAGAAGGGCGCAATCCTGGCCACCAATTCATCGTCCCTGTCCATCGCGGCGCTGGCCAAGGGGCTGGACCGGCCAAAGCATTTCGCGGGGCTGCATTTCTTCAACCCGGTTTCGAAGATGCAACTGGTCGAGGTGGTGACCCATGGCGCGACAAACGATACGGTCGCCGACCAGCTTGCCGCCTTCTGCGGCAGCATCGGGCGGCTTCCCGCGCGGGTGCGCGATTATCCCGGCTATCTGGTGAACCGAGCGCTGACGCCCTACCTGCTGGAGGCGATACAGCTGATCGAGGACGGCCATGACAAAGCGCAGATCGACGCGGTCGCCGAAAGCTTCGGCATGCCGATGGGGCCGGTGGAACTGGCCGATCAGGTCGGTCTGGACATCTGCCTGCATGTCGCCGACAGCCTGCGCGCCGGGTTGGACAAGCCGATGGTCGAAGTGCCGGGCTGGCTGCGCGAGCAGGTCGAGAACGGCGACACCGGCAAGAAGGCGGGTCAGGGGTTCTATACCTGGGAGGACGGCAAGGCGAAAAAGAGCGACCCGCCCAAGGCCGCCGATGACGATGCGGAAGAGATCGCCGACTGTCTGATCCTGACGATGCTGGACGCTTGTGTGGAATGTCTGCGCAAGGGCATCGCGCGCGACACCGATCAGGTGGATGGCGCGACGATCTTCGCCACCGGTTTCGCGCCCTTCCGGGGCGGGCCGATGCACTACGCCAAGGGACGCGGGATCGACGATATCGTCTCGCGCCTGGGCGCGCTGGCCGAGGCGCATGGCGACCGCTTCCGCCCCGATGACGGTTGGCAGGACCTCCGCTGAGATGACGGAGCGGCCTGTCACAATGACCGATGCGAAGGCGGTCGCGCAGCGCATCGTGGAGCGGACGGGCGGCGACATCCGGCTGGCTTTGCCGCTGGGTCTGGGCAAGGCCAACACCATCGTCAACGCGCTGACGTCCCTCGTGCGCGCCGACCCGTCGATCCGGCTGCACATCTTCACCGCGCTGACCCTGCAACGTCCGCGCGCCGACAGTGACCTGCAAGAGCGGTTCCTAGGGCCGGCGATGGACCGGCTGTTCGGGAAATACACCCCGCTGGATTACGCCACATGGCTGGCTGAGGGCACGTTGCCCGAAAACATCGAGGTGCAGGAGTTCTTTTTTCAGGCGGGCAACTGGCTGGGCAATGGCCCGGCACAGCAGGGGTATATTCCGGCCAATTACACCCACGCGCTGGATGTTTTGATGGCGCGGCGCCCCAATGTGATCCTGCAGCTTCTGGCACGCGATGGCGACCGGCTCAGCCTGTCGGGCAACACCGACATCACCGTCGATCTGCTGCGCGCCCGCGCGCGCAATGAACAGGATTTCCTGCTGGCGGGCGAAATAAACCCCGATCTGCCCTTCATGCCCGGCGCCGCCGAGATCGCGCAATCCGAAGTCGATTGCCTGCTGGACGATCCGTCCACGCAATTCGAACTGTTCTCGGTCCCGAACGGGCCGGTCGAGGCGGTCGATCATGCCATCGGGCTGCATGTCGCCGGGCTGATCCCGGACGGCGGGACGTTGCAGATCGGGATCGGATCCATCGGCGATGCCGTCGCCTCGTCGCTGATCTTGCGGCATCGCGACCCGGACGCATTTGCCAGACTCACCACGGCTTGTCCCTTTCCCGACGACGAAAGCGCCCTGACCGGCCCGTTCGATCAGGGCCTTTACGGCGTGACCGAGATGCTGGTGCAAGGTGTTCTGGAGTTATTGAGCGCAGGGGTGATCCGCCGTGAGGTGGACGGCGCGATGATCCACGCGGGCTTCTTCCTCGATTGTCGTGATTTCTACCGGGCGCTGCGCGAGATGACCGAGACGGACCGCGCCCGCATCCAGATGATGCCAGTGTCTTTCACCAATCAGCTCTACGGCGACGAAAAAGCCAAGCGCACGGCGCGGGTTTCGGCCCGTTTCGTGAATGCCGCGATGAAAGTGACCGCACTGGGAGGCGTGATCTCGGACGTCACCAGCGACGGCCAGATCGTCAGCGGGGTCGGTGGGCAATTCAACTTCGTCGATCAGGCTTTTTCCCTGCAAGGGGCCCGCGCCATCATTACCTTGCCCGCGACCCGCGAAAGCGGCGGCAAGGTCACGTCAAACATCGTCTGGGACCATCCCCACGAAACGATACCGCGCCATTACCGCGACACCATCGTCACGGAATACGGCATCGCCGATTTGCGCGGTCGGTCCGATGCCGAGTGCGTCATGGCGATGATCTCGATCGCCGACAGCCGGTTTCAGGAAAAGCTTCTGGAACGGGCTAAGGTAGCTGGAAAATTGCCGTCGGATGCGCGGATACCCAATTCGCAAGCGGCGAACAATCCGCTGAAGGTGCGGTCTTGGCTTGCAGCCGCCGTGGCAGACGGCACGCTGCCGCGTTTCCCATTCGGCACTGATTTTACCAAGGTCGAGCAGCAGCTGTTGGGCGCTCTTGCAATATTGAAAGCGAAATCCGGGTCGCGTCTCGCGATGGCGGGGTTGCTCTGGCAAGGCCTTCTGCGCGGTACGTCAGACCCTGAGCGGCGCGCCTGTCTGGAGCGCCTGTCACTGGATCATCCTCGGTCTCTTTCCGACCGACTGACAAGGCTTGCGGTCAAAGGTGCCCTTGAAGCAGCGGCAGACGAGTTCTGAGCACTCGCGTCATCGTCGGTGCACCACGACACGACCTTTGGCGATCAGACGGTCAGAATTTGCCTTGCGGGTCAACTGCCTGGGGTTCTCGTAACGAAGCCGCAGTATGTCGCACAAGTAAATAATTGTATTGAAATGATTTTTGTTGCCTTGAATTAGGTAAGCCATCAATTTCATTGAATCAGGTCCTCAAGGCGGCCAAGATCGTGTTTTTGCGGGGCACTAGCGCTGACCGTCTGTCGCTGGACCTGCCGGATGCCGTTGTGACACGTCTCGGCAGGCGGGTAAGTTTACGCAAGGCGTCCAACCTGGAACGGATCACCGGGCCTCAGCGAACGATCGAGCCGGCCTGCTTTTTGAAGCACAGGCTGGAGGTTCTGACAGAAGGTGCGATCGATCGGTTCAATCATCTGGTCAATGATATTGTTCTCCACGATCTCCAGGGGGTTTTGTCAGGGGTGACTGTCATAGAGCGCCATCGGTTGGGCTCGGCGTCTCTTTCGTGTTATGTCTGGTCAAAATTCGGAGGCATCATGAACCAGGTTGTTCCCGGATAATTCGCGTTGATGTTCCTAGGTAGAACCACCATGATTCAGACGGATAATATGCTCATCCACATCAGAGATCAGATTCCTCTAAGAACGACAATCCCACTAAATGTGACACAGGCAAAAAGGGCCCGCTTGCCGGTAATCTTTTCGGACAAAAAGACACGCGCAAGCAAAAGTGAAAACAGCACGCTAGTTTCTCGCAAGGCAGCGACAAGCGCAATCGGCGCATGAGCAAGGGCCCAGATAGCAATCCAGAAGCAAGCAAAGGCCGCTGTGCCTGCCATTATACCCTTCCCGCCGGTTGCGGTCGCATCCACAAAGGCTGACCGACCACGGTAAAACATCATAAACGCTATCATCCCAATACCATCAAGGATGAATAGCCATGCAGAAAAAGTCGCAATCGGCGTAAGCGACTGGGAATCGAGATATGGGCAAAAGTTGGTGACGCCTGATCAGGCGGCGGCTTGAACGTGGCGGAGCCCGTCGCGGAACTCAACCCCTTGGATGATCTCGGGCAGGCGATTTTGGCCGTCGAGTTTGCGCCATT
>NZ_CAMYMD010000048.1 GCF_947259555.1 uncultured Roseovarius sp. | reverse complement strand
CTCCGGCCCGCGCTTGCGGCGGCCTGGCGGCTGGTGCTGCCCCGGTTGGGGGCGGTGTTCGGTTTTGCCCTGCGGCTGGTGCTGCGGGTGGCGCTGCTGGCCCTGCCGTTTCTTGCGGTAGGCGCGGCGGTGGTGGCGCTCACGCTGCGGGCGCATGACATCAACTATTACCTGACCTATTGGCCGCCGGAGTTTCTGCTGGCTGCGGGCGTGATTGGCACGTTCGTGCTGATCATGGCGGGGCTGCTGATTTGGCGGCTCTCGGGCTGGGCGCTCGCCCTGCATCTGCGGCTGATCGACGGGGTGCCGACGCGCGACTGCTTTGCGCAGAGCGAGGCGCATTTGCGCACGCGGCGCGGCGCGGTGATCCGGCGCATCCTTGGCTGGCTTGCGCTGCGTTTGGTGCTTGCCGCCGGGGTCGCGGCGCTGATCGGCATGTTCGGGTCGGGCGCGCAGGCACTGGCGCTGCCAAGCCTCACCGGGGTGGTGCTGGCCGCACTTCTGACGCTCGCTCTTTGGTCGCTGGCCAATGCGGTTCTGGCGGCGGTGTCCAACGGCGCGCTGGCGGTGCTGTTGGATGATTTGCATCGCAGCGTGGCCCCCAAGGTTCTGGCACCGCAGCAGGATAGCGCGCCGGGCGGCACTGCACTGGTTCTGGCCGGGCTCGCCATCGCAGCGGGTGTGGCGGGCCTGGGCGCGGTTACGGTCCTCGGCGATCTTGCGGGGCGTCTTGCGGCCCCGCAGGCGGTCGAGGTCATCGCGCATCGCGGTGCGGCGGCGGCAAGGCCCGAGAACACGCTGGCCGCCGTGGAAAAGGCGCTGGAGGATCGCGCCGACTGGGTCGAGATCGACGTGCAGGAGATTGCCGACGGCACCGTGATCGTCACCCATGACAGCGACTTCATGAAACAGGCGGGCGTGCCGCTCAAGGTCTGGGACGCGATGCCCGACGATCTGGCGCAGATCGACATCGGAAGCTGGTTCGATCCCGCCTATGCGGAGGCCCGCGTGCCCACCCTGCGCGACGTGCTGGAGGTGGCCAAGGGGCGCGGCCGGGTGCTGATCGAGCTGAAATACTACGGCCATGACGAGCGGCTGGAAGAGCGTGTGGCACAGATCGTCGAAGAGACCGGCATGGCGGATGATGTCATGATCATGTCGCTCAAGCGGGCGGGGGTGGCGAAGATGCGCGCTCTGCGCCCCGACTGGCCAATGGGCATTCTCGCCGCGCGGGCAATCGGTGATCTGAGCGCTCTCGACGCCGAGTTTCTGGCCGTCAATACCGGGCAGGTTTCAGGGCATCTGCTGCGCCGAGCGCATGCCACGGGCAAGCAGGTCTATGTCTGGACGGTGGACGACCCGCGCGCCATGTCGCGGATGATCTCGATGGGGGTGGACGGGCTGATCACCAACAAACCCGCACTGGCGCGGCAGGTGATGGCAGAGCGCGCGGCACTGTCGCTGGCGGAGAGGATATTCTTGTGGCTGAGCGACCGGTTGCGGCTCGACAGTTTCAATCTGGTGGCAGAGCCATCGGAGGCATAGATTTTGGCAGTTTCGGGAGACATACAATGAAAAATTTCATCCTGTTGCTCGGCATTGGTGCGCTGTCGCTGATCGGTGGCATCATCGCCCTGTTGAACCCGCTGGCGGCGACGCTGACGGCGGAACTTCTGACCGGGTATCTTTTTATCGCCATCGGGGCTCTCATGCTGGTTTCAATCTTTGCCGATGACAACTGGGGCTCGCGGCTGTTGTCGCTGGTGCTGGGTGCAGCGGTACTGGCGCCATCGGTGTCAATCTGGTGAGCAACCCGTTGCAGGGCGTGCTGCAATTAACGGTCGTGGTGGCGCTGCTGATGCTGTTCATCGGCGTGCTGCGGATCATCTTCGCGTTTCGGCTGCCAAGTGGCGGGCTCCGGCTGGTGTTGATCCTGTCGGGGATCATCTCGCTGGCGCTCGGCGCGATGATCCTGACGAGCTTTCCGTTCTCGGCGGTTGTTGTTCTGGGTATCCTGCTGGCGATCGAGCTGATTTCGAACGGAATTTCCCTAATCGTTCTGGGCCTTGCCGCCCGGGACCGAACAAGCTGAGGAGGCGGTGATGAAAAACTGGCTATTGTGGCTATTGGCGGGACTGGTCGCGTTGGCGGGCGGTGTGCTGGGGCTGATCAATCCGAATGCCGCGCAGATCACGTCGACCACTATCGCGGGATGGGCGCTGGTGCTGATGGGGCTTTTGCAGGGGCGGGCGGCCTGGAAATCCTCGGCCTTTCGCGAACGGGCCGGGGCCGCGCTCTTTGCGGCGGCGGGGCTGTTTCTGGGGCTGTCGCTGCTGATCGGGCCCATCGGCGATGGCACGCTGCTGCGGTGGCTGCTGGGTGGGCTGCTGATTGTCGGCGGGCTGGCCAAGCTCTGGATCGGGCGGCGCTACAAGACCGATCCGCTATTCTGGGCGGTGCTTGTGGCAGGCGGGCTGTCGGTTGTGCTCGGTGCGCTGGTTCTGTTGGGCGTAACGCTGCAACTGGGCGTGATCCTGTCGCTGGAGCTACTGGGCAGCGGGGCGGCGCTGATCGTGATGGCCTTGCGGCTGGAGAAACCGGCGGTACGGTGACAGTCGTAGGCGACACTCTTGAAAGGAACTCATTATGAGGACGAAAATTCTGCTGTCCGCGGTGCTGCTGGCGTTGCCATTGATGGGATCGGGAGAGGCGCAGGCGCGCAGTCTTGGCAAGATCCTATACGATTCAGGCTTGTCGCAGAGCGATCTGTCGGCGATGGAAAAAGCCGGGAGCCAATTGGTCGAGCCGCTTGGGCAAACCGGCGACGCACGCCGCTGGAGCAACCCTGAGAGCCGCTCCAAGGGGGCGGTCACGCTGGGCCGGATCGACGGCAACTGTGCCGAACTGGTGCACCGCGTCAGCACGGTGAAACGACCCGAGCCCGCCACCTTTCGCACGTGGCGCTGCCGGACGGCGGATGGACAGTGGCGCGTCAGCCCCGGACCGGAGTGACGCGCGCTGCGATCTGGCCGTTCACCTCAATCCTGATAGGGCAAGGGTGGCCCATCCGCCGATCAGCAGGATGGGAAAGACCACGCGCGCCAAGCGGTCTATTTTGTGCGCGCTTGCGTCCCGGCCATTGACGACGTGAAGCCCGGTCACCAGCGCCTCGGCGATGGCGAGAAACACCATGGCGATGGACCATATCAGGATCTGGTCCAGAACCGTCAGATAGCCAAGCGGAGGCAGGGCCCCGGCGACAGCGAGATTGAAGGCGATCACCGTCAGCATGGAGGTGGCCCCGAGACCGATCTGAAATTCGAACCGGCTTGGCGGCACCCAGAAGATCACCCATGACATGGCCACCACGAAGAACAGCGGCAGCATGATCCGGAAGAGGTAGTAATTGACCTCGCGCTCTGCCGAGATCGTGAGGGTGAGCATGCTCAGGGTGCGCCCGGCTTCGCGCAGCTTTGTGCTCTGTTCCTCAAGCGCGAGATCGTTGACGTGCCATCCCGAAATATTGAGCCTGTCTGATAGCCATGTATTCGCCTGATCCGGCACGAATTTCAGCGTCTCGGCACTGGTTTCGACTGGAATGAAAGAGATGGTGAAGTCATGCGCGTCAAATGGAAAATCGCGCAGGTTGTGATAGGTGGAAACGTCGCCGAAGAACCGCTGGCGGTAACTCACGCGGCCCTCCGCCCCAATCACCACCTGATCGCGCGCATTGCTGCGTGCGGTGCGCAGGTTTGACGAATTCTGCAAGACAACGTCTGGCACCCAGACCTGTGAGCGGGCAAACCGGCAACCTTCGAGCGATTGCAGTCGTGGATCCTGCCAGACCAGCATCGCGGCGATATCGACATTGATCTGCTGGTTCACATCGTCAACGCCCAGGATATCGAGCACGGTAAAGGATGCGTCCACCCGAACCGGGCCGTCGTTCCCTGTTGTCGGCGCTACGTCGGTCCGCATGTTTGGAAGCGAGCATGCCATTGCGGTCTCCGACCCAATCAAAAACAGACCGAGATACGTGACGAAACCCAAAAACCATCGTCCCATCCCGCCCCCCCCTGCAACCTGGTCCGCCTAATTCCGCTCGAATATTGTCTGGCTCGACGCGCATAGGCAAGGAATTCAGCATTTCAGGATGGTTAAATCCGTAGCTGTGTCGACTTACGCATTTTCAAATGCAGAACGGGCTTGTAGCTTTTACGAGCGCAATACGGTCGTGTTCCTATAGGACTATGCGCAGGCGCCAAAGCAGGAGACTGACATGACGATGCGGATTACGACCTTTTCAAATGATGGCAAAGGCGGCACAAGGTTTGGCCATGAAACGTTGGATTTGCACGCAGGGCTCAGCGACTTTCTTGCGAATTCCCCGATGATGTCCTCAGCACAAACGTGCAAACGTTATTTCTTTACGGAGCTGCCTGCAGGGTATTCCAGCAGCAAGGATTTTTCTAGCCGACGCCAGCTGTGTGTCTTGCTCTCTGGCGAGTTGGAACTGATCTCGAGCGCCGGAGATGTAGAGACGTTCGCAGTTGGCGACGTGATCCGTCTCGATGATACCGATTACGAGACACCGGGCCGCGCAATCCGGGTCACGGGAGAAAACCCGGCACGTATCCTGGCGGTGCAGATCGACTAAAGCATTTCGAGATTAATTTGAGGCATATCCGGCAGCCCTGAAGTAGTTCCAGCACTCGACAGGATCATAGAGGTTGCAGATTTCGCCGATAGCGTCGAAGACCGCTGTGAAGGCTCGTGCGCCCATGCGCCTGAGGTGAGCCTTGAAAACGCCTGTTCGATCGGGTTCAGGTCTGGTGAGTATGGCGGCAGGAACAGAAACCAGCAGCCGTGTGCCTTGAGCGTGGCGGCGGCTTGTTTGTTGCGATGGGTGGCAAGGTTGTCGAGGATGAGGGGCGGTGCCGGGCGCGATCTCGCGGATCAGCACCTCGCTGACATAGGCGGCGAAGGCCGGGCCATTCATGGCTCTCTTGATGCCTGCCGCAGGTGCGCCAGGCAAGACTCTGCACCATCCTTCCGGGTTGTGCCAGTTTGGCGCCAATATCAGAGATATGGGCAAAAGTTGGTGACGCCTGATCAGGCGGCGGCTTGAACGTGGCGGAGCCCGTCGCGGAACTCAACCCCTTGGATGATCTCGGGCAGGCGATTTTGGCCGTCGAGTTTGCGCCATT
>NZ_CAMYMD010000047.1 GCF_947259555.1 uncultured Roseovarius sp. | reverse complement strand
GCTTTCGCGGCAGCGATCCGTTCACCGGCACCGGGGCTGAATTCCGGGCGGTGACGACGGCGGCGGGCTCGACCGTGGTACGGGTGGACGAGGATGGCGACGGCGTGCGGGACATGGAGATCCTCGTGCAGTTCACGGCGTCCATGACCGTTGAGGACTTCATTTTCTGAGGTCGAGAAGGGGGACACTCCGCACGGCAAGGGGCGATACATCGGGTGCGGCCGGAGGCGGGCAGCGTTATGAGGCGGCGCGCGCGCGGATCGGCACCAAATGCGTGATGTGCTCTTTGGCGGCGAGGGCGAGGACACGTTCATTTATTTGAACACGTCGCACAGCCTGACCGGCAAGGACGGGTTTTCCGTCCTTGCCTGCTGCGTTAGCTTTGGCCGTGTTGGCACGTCTCGGGGCTGATCCGCCCGTGTTCGCTCGCCGCGCAACGCCGAAAGGAGGACGATCCCGTGACTGACCTGCTGATCATTGCCTTTGAGACTTCTGACGGAGCCTTCAATCTTGACGCGCATCTGCGTGGATTACGCCGCCTTCAGAGGCTGGAAACGCAGGACATAAAGGTGGCGACGCGTGATGAGGACGGCGCGGTACAGCTTCACGGGCCCGCCAATGTGCCGGCGATGCAGATGGTCGGCGGCACGATCTGGGGGCTGGTTCTGGGGGCGGCCTTTCTTGTGCCCGTTGCCGGCGCTGTGGCCGGGGCCGCGACGGGCGCGGTGGTGGGACAGTTTCGCGATCCGGGCGTGGACAGCGCATTCCTGCAAGAGATCGCAGAGAATTTGCCGAAAGGGGGGTCGGCGCTTTGCCTTCTTGTGCGCGACATGGATACCGATGCGCTTTTCAAAGAGATTTCGGCTTTTTCCGAAGAGGGCCATCTGATCCAGTCGCCGCTTGACGGGGAACAGGAAGACCGGCTCCGAGAGTTGCTTCAAACCGGTAAAACGGATTCATGAAGATCAAAGCGGGTTTTGCTGTCCCGTGCGCAACGCTATAGCTGAGACATGGCACCGGCGCGCAAATCATCGGCCTCTACGCGAAAACCACAGATCCGACCGTTGCGCTGGCTGCGGCGTTGGGTGGTCTATTACCTGCTGCTCTCGGCGCTGATCGTGACCGGGGTGATCGCGGTGCATCGGGTGATCGAGCCGCCGCGCACCTATTTCATGGGACAGGAAGAGCGGCGGTTGGGGGACATCCGCCGTGACTGGGTGCCGATGGCGCGGATCGCGCCGGTGATGGCGCGCTCGCTGGTGGCGGCGGAGGATGCGAATTTCTGCCAGCACTGGGGCTTTGACATGGGGGCCATTCGCACCGCCATTGCCGAAGGGTCGGGGCGCGGCGCCTCGACGCTGAGTCAGCAGGTGGTCAAGAATGTCTATCTCTGGCATGGGCGCAACTGGGCGCGCAAGGCGCTGGAGGCGGTGATGACCCCGGTGGTCGAGACGCTCTGGCCGAAGCGGCGGATCGTCGAGATCTATCTGAACGTGGCCGAGTTTGATACGGGCGTGTTCGGCGTCGAGGCGGCGGCGCGGCATTACTTTGGCGTGAGCGCCGCGGATCTGAGCGCGGTGCAGGCGGCGCGCCTCGCCGCCGTGCTGCCAGACCCCAAGGATCGTTCTGCGAAATCGCCGAGCGCCGCGCTGCGCAAGCGCGCCGCTGGCATCATGGACGGGGCGGCGACGATTGACCGGGATGGGCGCGCGGCCTGTTTCGAGGATTGAAAATCGGCCCCAAAGGGGGCATGGAGGGGCGGTTCCCGTTTCCCTAAGGTAGTCTGACGATGGCCAAGCTCTATCACGTCCCGCTCTCACCGTTCTGCCGCAAGGTGCGGCTGAGCCTTGCGGAGAAGAAGATCGAATGCGAACTGGCCGAGGAACGCTATTGGGAACAGGACCCCGATTTCCTGCGCCGCAATCCGGCGGGCAAGGTTCCGGTGCTGAAGATCGACGGCAAGACCATGGCCGAGAGCGCGGCGATCTGCGAATATCTGGAAGAGAAGTATCCCGAACCGGCGCTGATGCCGAAAAGCGCTGAGTCGCGCTACGAGGTGCGGCGGCTGGTATCGTGGTTCGATGACAAGTTTCACCACGAGGTGACCTCGAAGCTGCTTTATGAGCGGGTCAACAAGAAGGTGATGAAACAGGGCTTTCCCGACAGTCGCAACGTCAAGGACGGCGCGCGGGCGATCAAGTATCACCTCGATTACATGGCCTGGCTGCTGGATCATCGGCGCTGGCTGGCGGGCGATGTGATGACGCTGGCGGATTTCGCCGCCGCTGCGCATCTGTCGGCGCTGGATTATATCTCGGATGTGGATTGGCACCGCTCTGAGGCGGTCAAGGATTGGTATGCCAAGATCAAGTCGCGCCCGGCGTTCCGGGGGATACTGGCGGATCAGGTTTCGGGATTTCCGCCGCCGGCGCATTATGCGGATCTGGACTTTTAGGTCAGGGTCAGGGGCGCCGCCCCTCTTGGCCTTTGGCCAATTCACCCCGGAGTATTTGCCGGAACAATGAAAGATGAGCTGAAACAGAGACTGGTTGAGCAGGCGCGCGCCGAGGGGTTTGATGCCTGTCGGCTGTGTCACCCGTGGGATGTGGGCCATGTGCCGGAGCGGTTGGCGGCGTTTCTGGAGCGGGGCTATCACGGACAGATGGGCTGGCTGGAGGAGCGCGCCCATTGGCGCGGCGCGCCGGAGGTGCTCTGGCCCGAGGCGCGCACGGTGATCGTGCTCGGCGAAAGCTATACGCCGGAGGAGGATCCGCTGGCGGGGCTGGCGCGGCGGGACCGGGGCAATGTCTCGGTCTATGCGCGCGGGCGCGATTATCACGATACGGTCAAGAAGCGGCTGAAGCGGCTGGCGCGCTGGCTGATTGCTGAGGCGGGCGGTGAGGTGAAGGTGTTTGTCGATACGGCCCCCGTGCCCGAGAAGCCGCTGGGCGAGGCGGCGGGGCTTGGCTGGCAGGGCAAGCATACCAATCTGGTGAGCCGTGATCTGGGCAGCTGGTTCTTTATCGGGTCGGTGTTTACGACGCTGGATTTAGAGACTGATCCGGCGGAAATTGATCATTGCGGGTCGTGCCGGGCCTGTCTGGATATCTGTCCGACGAATGCCTTTCCGGCGCCCTACCAGTTGGATGCGCGGCGCTGCATTTCCTATCTGACAATTGAGCATAAAGGGCCGGTCGATGAGGCGTTGCGGCCGTTGTTGGGCAATCGGATCTATGGCTGTGACGATTGCCTGGCGGTCTGTCCGTGGAACAAGTTCGCGGTCGAGGCGCGAGAGGTGAAGTATCACGCACGCGAGGATCTGGTGGCACCGCCGCTGGCGGACTTGGCGGCGCTGGACGATGCCGGGTTTCGGGCGCGGTTCTCGGGCAGTCCGATCAAGCGGATCGGGCGCGACCGGTTCTTGCGCAATGTGCTCTATGCGATCGGCAATTCGGAGGATGCGTCTTTGCGGGCGGTGGCGCAGAGGCATTGCGAGGATACCGATGCGACGGTGGCCGATGCGGCGCGTTGGGCGGTCAAGCGACTGGATCGTGACGCAAACGGGCTGGAATAGCGCGGGAAACCCGGTACACCGCTGGCAAGGCGGAACGGGAGTGCGGACGCATGGCATTGGCTCTGGGCGTGGATACGGGCGGCACCTATACGGATGCCGTGCTCATTCGGGATGAGCGCGAGGTGGTGGCGAGCGCCAAGGCGCTGACCACGCGGCATGATCTGGCGGTGGGGATCGGTGCTGCGGTGGAGGCGGTGCTGGGGCTGAGTGGCGTGGATGTGGCCGAGATCGGGCTGGCGTCGCTGTCGACCACGCTGGCGACGAATGCGCTGGTCGAAGGACAGGGCGGGCGCGCGGGGCTGGTCTATATCGGATTTCGCGATGCGGATTTGCAGGCGCATGGGCTGGCCGAGGTGCTGGGCGGCGATCCGGCGATTGTCTTGGCGGGGGGGCACAGCCATGCCGGGAGTGAGGCCGCAGCACTGGATCGAGAGGCGCTTTTGGCATGGTTAGAGACGGATACGGGCGCGTCGGCCTATGCGGTGGCGTCGCTCTTTGCCACCCGCAACCCCGCGCATGAGCTGGCAGCGGCGGAGATGATCCGCGAGGTCACGGGCAAGCCGGTGAGCCTGTCGCATCACCTGTCGGCCAAGCTCAATGGGCCGAAGCGGGCGTTGACGGCGCTACTCAATGCGCGGCTGATTGCGATGATCGCGCGGTTGATTGACCGGGCGGAGGGCAAGCTGCGCGATCTGGGTTTGACTGCGCCGTTGATGGTGGTGCGCGGCGACGGGGCCTTGATCAGTGCCGATCAGGCGCGGGAACGGCCCATCGAGACGATCCTGAGCGGGCCTGCGGCGAGCATCGTGGGGGCGCGCTGGATGACCGGGGCGGATCATGCGCTGGTGTCGGATATTGGCGGCACGACGACCGATGTGGCGGTGCTGACCGGCGGAAGGCCTGCGATTGACCCGCAAGGCGCGCGGGTGGGGCCGTGGCGCACCATGGTCGAGGCGGTGGCGATGCGCACCTTCGGCCTTGGCGGTGACAGCGAGGTGCATGTGCAGGACGCCGGGCTGCAGGGCGGTGTGACCCTTGGCCCGCGCCGCGTGGTGCCGGTGAGCCTGATGGCGCTGGAGGCGGAGGCGGCGGTGCATGCTGCGCTGGAGGATCAGTTGCGTGCAAGTGCGCCGGGGGAACATGACGCGCGGTTTGTGCGGGCCGTGCCGGGGATCGAGGCCGGCGGGCTGAGTGAGCGGGAAACCGCGCTTTTGAGCCGGATCAGAGACGATATCGTGCCGGTGGGCAAGGTGCTGCGGTCGCGGATGGACCATGCGGCGCTGGCGCGGTTGGTGCGGCGCGGGCTGGTGCAGGCGGCCGGTGTCACGCCGTCGGATGCGAGCCATGTTCTGGGGCAGCAGGCGGGCTGGGACGCGGAGGCGGCGCGGATGGCCTTGGAAGTGGTCGCACGCAAGCGGACGGGATCGGGCAACCGGCTGGCCGAGGGGCCGGAGCAACTGGCGCAGATGATCGTGGATCGGTTGACCCATCAGACAAGTTTGGCCTTGTTAGAGACTGCTTTTGCCGAGGATGATGCGGAGTTCGGCCTGCCGCCGGAGGTGCTTGCGGCGCATGTGCTGATGCAGAAGGGCCTCGATGGGCATCATGGGCTGGTGCGCCTTGATGCCGGGCTGGGCGTGCCGGTGGTGGGCCTGGGGGCCTCTGCGGCATGCTATTACCCGGCGGTGGGGGAGCGGCTGGGCTGTGACATGATCCTGCCGGAGCATGCCGGGGTCGCCAATGCCATCGGGGCTGTCGTGGGACGGGTGACGATCCGGCGGGGTGGCACGGTGACCTCGCCATCCGAGGGCAAATACCGCGTGCATCTGGAGAGCGGGCCGGAGGATTATACAGGCTCTGATATGGCGATGGACGCGCTTGAGGCGGCGCTGCGTGCCGAGGCGCGGACCGAAGCCGAGGCGGCGGGGGCCGTGGATATTCACGTCACCGCGCATCGCCACGTAAAAGAGGCTCAGGCCGAGGCGCGGCGGGTATTTCTGGAAGCCGAAATCGTGGTAGAGGCTAGTGGGCGGCCAAGGATCGCCGGATGATGGTCGGGGGCGCTGCCCCCGTCGCCGAAACCGGCGACTCCCCCGAGGTAGTTGTAGCCAGATGAATGGGAGGGTGTGATGACGACAGCGGATCGGTTCAATGCGGAGGTCGCCGAACGGCTTGAGGACCTGCGCGCGGAGGGGCTCTATAAATCTGAGCGCGTTATTACGTCTATGCAGGCGGGTCGTATCGCCTTGGAGGATGGGCGCGAGGTCGTGAACCTGTGCGCTAACAACTATCTTGGACTGGCAGATAACCCGAGGGTTATTGCCGCGGCGCGGGATGCTCTTGATCGCTACGGGTTTGGTATGGCCTCGGTGCGGTTCATCTGCGGGACGCAGGAAGAGCACAAGGCGCTGGAGGCACGCATTGCCGCATTTCTGGGCAAGGAGGACGCGATCCTCTATGCGGCGGCGTTTGATGCGAATACCGGTTTGTTCGAGACTATTCTGGGTCCGGAGGATGCCATTATTTCGGATGCTCTGAACCATGCGAGCATTATCGACGGGGTGCGTCTGTGCAAGGCGCAACGCTGGCGTTATGCCAACCGTGACATGGCCGATCTGGAACGCTGTCTGCGCGAGGCGGAGGGCGCGCGGCATCGGCTGATCGCCACCGACGGCGTGTTTTCGATGGATGGGTATTATGCACCACTGGACGAGATCTGCGATCTTGCGGCGCGCTACGATGCGCTGGTCATGGTCGATGATTGTCACGCCACCGGCTTTGTCGGCCCGACAGGTCGTGGAACGCCGGAGAAATTCGGTGTGCTGGATCAGGTCGATATTCTGACCGGGACCCTGGGCAAGGCGCTGGGCGGGGCCTCGGGCGGGTATACGGCTGCGTCGGCGCGGGTGGTGGATTGGTTGCGGCAACGCTCGCGGCCTTATCTCTTTTCGAACACGTTGGCACCGGTGATTGCGGGAGCGTCGATCGAGGTCTTTGACATGTTGGAAGACGGCGACCGGCGGCGCGGCGCGCTTTGGGAGAATACAAGGTATTTCCGGGACCGGATGGGGGCGCTCGGGTTTGAATTGCTGCCCGGCGACCATGCGATCATTCCGGTGATGCTGCGCGATCCGAAATTGGCGCAGGACATGGCGGCACGGCTGAATGATCAGGGCGTGTTTGTCACTGCTTTCAGTTTTCCCGTGGTGCCGAAAGGGCAGGATCGTATCCGGACGCAGATGAGTGCCGGGCTGACCCGCGAGATGCTGGACCGGGCCCTCGCCGCCTTTGAAACTGTCGGTCGGGACTTGGGAGTGATCTGATGGAAAACCGCATGAAGGCGCTGGTCAAGGCCAAGGCGGAGCCGGGGCTATGGATGGAGCATGTGCCGGTGCCGGAGCCGGGACCGGCGGATGTGCTGATCAAGGTGCGCAAATCGGCGATTTGCGGCACTGATGTGCATATCTGGAAATGGGACGAATTCAGCGCCAAAACCGTGCCGGTGCCTATGGTGGTCGGGCATGAATTTGTCGGTGAGATCGTCGATACCGGGCCTGCGGCGGTGAAATACCGGATCGGGCAGCGGGTTTCGGGCGAGGGCCATATCGTCTGCGGGGCGTGCCGCAATTGCCGCGCGGGGCGTGGGCATCTGTGCCGCAACACCAAGGGGGTGGGCGTGAACCGGCCCGGATCATTCGCGGAATATGTCTGTATTCCCGAGATGAACGTGGTGCCGATCCCCGAGGACATCCCCGACGAGATCGCGGCGATTTTCGACCCGTTCGGCAATGCGGTGCATACCACGCTGAGCTTTGATCTGGTGGGCGAGGATGTGCTGGTGACGGGTGCCGGGCCCATCGGCATCATGGGCGCGCTGGTCGCGCAGAAGGTGGGCGCGCGCAAGGTGGTGATCACTGATATCAACCCGTACAGGCTCGATCTGGCCAAGCGGATGGGGGTGCAGCATGTGGTCGATGTCGGCAATCAGCAGCTGCGCGATGTGATGGACGAGATCGGCATGACCGAGGGGTTTGATGTCGGGTTGGAAATGTCTGGCGCCGCGCCTGCCATGCAGCAGATGATCGCGCGGATGAACAATGGCGGCAAGGTCGCGCTGTTGGGGATCGCGCCGACCGAGTTTGCGGTGGATTGGAACGCGGTGATTTTCAAGATGCTGCATATCAAGGGCATCTATGGGCGCGAGATGTTCGAGACCTGGTACAAGATGATCGCGCTGGTGCAGTCCGGGCTGGATGTCTCGGGGCTCATCACGCATCGGATCGGGATTGACGACTTTGAGCAGGGGTTTGCCGCAATGATCTCGGGCAATTCCGGCAAGGTCGTGATGGATTGGTGACGCTCAGACCGGAAGGGCGGTGGTCTTGAACACCGTGCGCAAGGCAAAGCTCGATTGCATCTTGGCCACGCCAGGCAGGCGTGTGAGGTATTGCCGGTGGATGCGCGCGAAATCTTCGGTGTCTTCGGCGACGACCTTGAGAATATAATCGGCATTGCCGGCGGTGAGGTGGCATTCGAGGACGTCCGGGATACGGGCCACGGCCTTTTCGAAAGCCTCGAGGACGTCATCGGCTTGTGTGGTAAGGGTGATTTCGACAAAGATCGTGGCCGGGACATTCATCTTGCGCGCGTCCAACAATGCGACGTAGCCTTTGATATAGCCGTCTGTCTCGAGCCTCTGGACGCGCCGGTGGCAGGCCGAGGCCGAGAGGTTGACCTCTTCGGCGAGGTCCGCGTTCGAGATCCGGCCGCGACGCTGAAGCACTGTCAGCAGGCGACGGTCTGTCTGATCCAGGGACATTTGCGCAAGACCTTTCGAAGATATGGCGGTTACTGTGAATATTATTCACAGAATGGCGGTTTAGACGAGGGAAATTTCAACCGCCTTGTGCGCGTCCTGGAGCATACTTGCGACAAAGCATCGGAGGAGACCCCAGAATGAAAATCGGCTGCCCAACTGAGATCAAACCGCAGGAATTTCGTGTCGGCATCACGCCCAATGCCGCACAGGAGGCGACAGGCCGAGGTCATGAGGTGATCATTCAGGCCGGTGCGGGCATCGGTGCCGGATTTGACGACGCCGCCTATGAGGCGGCGGGTGCCACGATCATCGATACCGCCGCCGAGGTGTTCGCGACCGCCGACATGATCGTCAAGGTCAAGGAACCCCAAGCCGCCGAGCGCAAGATGCTGCGCGAGGGGCAGCTGCTGTTCACGTATCTGCATCTCGCCCCCGATGAGGCGCAGACGCGCGACCTGCTCGCCTCGGGCTGTACCGCCATCGCCTATGAGACGGTGACGGACCGCTCGGGCGGGTTGCCGTTGCTGGCGCCGATGTCCGAAGTTGCGGGCCGTCTTGCGCCGCAGGTCGGGGCGTGGACGCTGCAAAAGGCCAATGGCGGTCGTGGTGTGTTGTTGGGCGGGGTGCCCGGTGTCGGGTCTGCGCGTGTCATCGTGATCGGGGGCGGTGTTGTGGGCACGCATGCCGCGAGGATCGCGGCTGGCATGGGTGCGGATGTCACCGTGCTGGACCGGTCGCTGCCGCGTCTGCGCTATCTCGATGATGTTTTTGGTGGCGTGTTCAAGACGGGATATTCCTCGGCCGGTCTGCTGGAAGAGTTGCTGCCGCAGGCCGACATGGTGATCGGGGCCGTTCTCATCCCCGGCGCCGCCGCACCGAAGCTGGTACGCCGCGATCAGTTCGGGATGATGAAGCCGGGGGCGGCGCTGGTGGATGTGGCGATTGACCAGGGCGGATGTTTTGAGACGTCGAGGGCGACGACGCATCAGGACCCGATCTATGAGGTGGACGGGATCATACATTACTGCGTGGCCAACATGCCCGGTGCTGTCGCGCGCACGTCGACGCTGGCGCTGGGCAACGCGACGATGCCGTTCATGCTGGCGCTGGCCGACAAGGGCTGGAAGAAGGCCTGTGCCGATGACGCGCATCTGCTGAATGGGCTCAACGTGCATGCGGGCCAATTGACCTATGCGGCCGTTGGCGAGGCATTGGGTATTAAAACGGTGGACCCTGAAACGCTGATTTGATCCTTGTTTGCGCCCCCCGAACCCCGTGAGACGGGGGCGCAAACAGACCACTCATGTCGCAAATGATGCTGGACCCCCCGCGCCCTGTCGACTAGCGTTGTAAAAAAACGCCAACAGGGGGCGCTACATGGCAATGTTCATCCTGCGCCGGGTCGGGGTAATGATCCTGACCGCGCTGTGCCTGACCTTCATCGTCTTTTTCCTCACTAATCTTTATCCCAACCTCGAAAAGCTCGCCAAGACGCAGGGCAACTTTCGCATGACCGATGAGGAAGTCGCCAGTTATCTGGGGCGCAATGGCTATTTGCAGCCGATGCCGGTGAAATATGGCCAGTGGCTGGGTGTCGTGCCCGGCTTCGTGATCGAGGATCAGGACGGGGTGACACGCGGGCATTGTATCTCGCAGGATACGTCGCCAGAGGACGCGCCGCGGTTTTGTGGCATTCTTCAGGGCGATTGGGGCTATTCCACGGTGTTCAAGGAAGATGTCGGTCACATCGTCGGTGAAAAGCTGGCATTGACGGGCAAGCTGATGTTCTGGGTGATGCTGCTGATGGTGCCGTCGGCGTTGATCCTCGGTGTGCTGGCCGGGATGCGGGAAGGGTCGCGCACCGACCGGACGCTCTCGACTGTGGCGATCACCACCACGGCCACGCCGGAATATGTCTCGGGCGTGCTCTTCATCGCCGTCTTTGCGAGTTCGGCGGTCGGGCTGAAGTGGTTCAAGGGCACCGCCACCAGCGCGGCGGATGGTGCGACCTTCGAGAATTTCTTTTTGCCGGTTCTGACCATCGCGCTTTACGGGATGGGCTATATCGCGCGGATGACGCGCGCCTCCATGGCCGAGGTCATGACGGCGCAATATATCCGCACGGCGCGGCTCAAGGGTGTGAGCTTTCCCAATATCGTTGTCAAACATGCGCTCAGGAATGCGCTCATCGCGCCCTTTACCGTGATCATGCTGCAATTTCCGTGGTTGTTGAACGGGGTGGTGATCGTGGAGACACTGTTCAACTACAAAGGCTTTGGCTGGACACTGGTTCAGGCGGCCGGGAATAACGATATCGAGCTGCTTCTGGGTGTTTCGGTCATCTCTGTCATTGTCGTTCTGGTAACGCAGCTGATTTCCGACATCGGCTATGTCTACCTCAATCCGCGCATCAGCGTGACATGAGCGGCCGTCTTGCCCCGAAGTCCGCGTCATTGTCCGGCTTGACCGGACAATCTCCCGTGTGGCTTGGGGTGGGGCGGCAGATGCCCCGGTCGAGCCGGGGCATGGCGGCGGGACGCGGGGCCGGGCAGGCCAGAACAGGAAGGGCCGAACCATGGACGCACTGAGCTGGGGCGAGATCATTCTGCGGATACTCTGGCAGTTCATGCCGGTCTGGATCGCGCTTGTCGTGACCTTCGCGCTGTCGATGCGCTTCAGGCGGCATCTCGGCCTTTATGGCAAGCTCTTTGACAGCCCGATCGGCATGATCGGATATGGCATGGTCATGTTCTGGGTCTTTACCGGCATATTCGGCGGTGCCTTTGACATGATCGTGACGCATGGTGTGCTGGAGCAATCCGCGACCATGAAGAACAAGGGGCCGGGCACGCCGTTCAGTCAGCTGATGGGCACGCCCGACCCGAATGCCTACCCGTTCTATCTGCTGGGCGGCGACAACCTGGGCCGCGACGTCTTTAGCCGCATGGTCGTGGGCGCGTGGGAGGTGATCAAGATCGCGCCCTTTGCCAGCCTGTTCGCCTTCATGGTGGGGATCACGCTGGGCTTGCCGTCTGGGTATTATGGCGGGCGGCTGGATACGGTGCTGTCGTTTTTCGCCAACCTGATCCTGGCCTTTCCGGTGATCTTGCTGTTTTACCTTCTGGTCACGCCCGAAATCGTTCTGACCGGCATTCCGGTCTATATGGCGGCGGTGCTCTTTGTCTTTCCGATCGTGTTTCTGGTGCTGTTGTGGAACTCGCGCTATCACACGCAGCCGTCTCGCCGGAATCTCTATGTCGGGGTCACGCTCGTTATCGGTTTGTGGCTCTATCTCGGCATTGCGTGGGATGCCGACCCGTTGGGACTGGTCAGCTTTCCGCCCAACCTTCTGGTGGTTTTCGTGGCGGTGGTGTTTGTCAACTCGCCCACCGTGTTTCGCATCGTGCGCGGCCTGACCATGGACATCAAGACGCGCGATTACGTGGCTGCCGCGCAGACCCGAGGCGAACGCCCGTGGTACATCATGTTGTGGGAGATCCTGCCCAATGCCCGGGGGCCGCTGCTCGTGGATTTCTGCCTGCGGATTGGCTATACGACCATTCTGCTGGGGACGCTCGGCTTTTTTGGTCTGGGCCTCAGCCCCGAGAGCCCGGATTGGGGCAGCACCATCAACGAGGGGCGCAAGCTTCTCAGTCTCTACCTTCACCCCGCGCTCCCGCCGGCCTTTGCGCTTCTGAGTCTCGTGCTGGGGCTCAATCTGCTGGCGGACGGGCTGCGCGAAGAGAGCCTGCGGGATTGAGTATTTGAAGAACGATGAAGGAGATGGACATGGCCAAGCCGGACTATGACGGACCGATCCTTGAGATCGAGAACCTGTCGATCTCCTTTTTCACGCGGCTGCGCGAAATCCCGGCGGTGATGGACTTTTCGGTCAGTGTCCGGCCCGGTGAGGCGGTGGGGCTTGTCGGCGAATCCGGCTGTGGCAAGTCGACCGTGGCCCTGGGCGTGATGCAGGATCTGGGGGTCAACGGGCGTATTGTGGGTGGATCGGTCCGGTTCAAGGGACGTGATCTGGGCGAGATGAGCAGCGCCGAGCTGCGCCATATTCGCGGCAACGAGATCGCGATGATCTATCAGGAACCGATGGCAAGCCTCAATCCGGCGATGCGCGTGGGGCGGCAACTGATCGAGGTGCCGATGATCCATGAGGGCGTTTCGGAGGCGGAGGCCCGGGCGCGGGCGCTGGAAGTGGTCCGGGATGTGAAGCTGCCCGACCCGGAGCGTATCCTGAAGAGCTATCCGCATCAGCTCTCGGGGGGGCAGCAGCAACGGATCGTGATCGCCATGGCGTTGATGTCCAAGCCGTCCCTGCTCATTCTGGATGAACCCACCACCGCGCTCGATGTCACGGTCGAGGCGGCGGTTGTGGACCTTGTGAAAGGCTTGGGTGAAAAATACGGCACGTCGATGCTGTTTATCAGCCACAATCTGGGGCTTGTGCTGGAGACCTGTGACCGGATCTGCGTGATGTATTCGGGCGAGGCGGTCGAGACTGGCAGCGTGACCGACGTGTTTGACAAGATGCAGCACCCGTACACGCAGGCGCTCTTTCGCTCGATCCCGCTGCCGGGGGCGGACAAGAACAGCCGCCCGCTCAAGGCCATTCCCGGCAACTTTCCGTTGCCGCATGAGCGCCCCAAGGGCTGTAACTTTGGACCGCGCTGTGACTATTTCAGGGGCGGTCTGTGTGATGCGGGCGACATTCGGATGGCGGCGATCGAGGGGGATGACAGACATTTTACCCGCTGTGCGCGGTTCGCCGAGATCGACTGGCACGCCCCGATCGAGAAAAGCGACACGACGGAGGCGACCGCACCGGGCAAGGTTGTCCTCAAGATGGACAAGCTCAAGAAATATTACGAGGTTGCGGCCAATGCGCTCTTTGGCGGCGGCGGCGGCACCAAGGTCGTGAAGGCCAATGAGACACTGAGCTTTGAAGCGCGCGAGAGCGAGACATTGGCCATCGTCGGCGAGTCCGGTTGCGGTAAATCCACTTTCGCCAAGGTCCTCATGGGGCTGGAGACGGCGACCGAGGGGCAGATCCTGCTCGACAATCGCAATATCGAGAAGACCCCGATTGAGGCGCGCGACACGCAGACGGTCGCCGACGTGCAGATGGTGTTTCAGAACCCGTTTGACACGCTGAACCCGTCGATGACGGTGGGTCGGCAGATCATGCGCGCGCTGGAGGTGTTCGGCATCGGCGCGTCGGATGAGGAGCGGCAGGCCGAGATGATGCGCCTTCTCGATCTGGTCAAGCTGCCACGTGAATTTGCCGACCGGATGCCCCGGCAACTCTCGGGTGGGCAGAAACAGCGCGTCGGCATCGCCCGCGCCTTTGCCGGCGGCGCGCGGATCGTGGTGGCCGACGAGCCGGTGTCGGCGCTGGATGTGAGCGTGCAGGCGGCGGTGACGGATCTCTTGATGGAGATTCAGCGCAAGCAGAAGACGACGCTTCTCTTCATCTCACATGATCTGAGCATCGTGCGCTATCTCAGCGACCGGGTGATGGTGATGTATCTGGGGCATGTGGTCGAGCTGGGCACAACCGATCAGGTCTTTTCGCCGCCCTATCACCCCTATACCGAGGCGCTGCTCTCGGCCGTGCCGATCGCCGATACCAGCGTCGAGAAGCGTCATATCGTGCTGGAAGGGGATGTGCCCTCGGCCATGAACCCCCCGCCCGGCTGCCCGTTCCAGACGCGCTGTCGGTGGAAATCCGAAGTGCCGGGAGGGCTGTGTGAGACAGAGGTGCCGCCGGTGCGCGATCTTGCTCCCGGCCATCAGGTCAAATGTCACTTGTCGCAGGGGATGCTCGACCGGATGGAGCCGGTGATCAAGATCGCGGCGGAGTGAGCGGGGCGCAGGTTTGGCAATACCTTGGTCTGATCGTTTTGGCAGGCGCTATGTGTTTGTTCACCTGTAAGGCCGCTCTGCGGACCTTACTGCAGATTACCGAAATACCTGCGACGTCGGGTTTGGCCTGGAGCGGACCTATGAGCCAACCGCGCGAACAGCACCGAAGGTGCCGCGCGATCGTCATGCCAGAGGCATGCCTCCGGCATGACGCCGTCCCGCGGCCTGGCGATTTGATGTGGTGTGCAACGTGTTGAGTTTAGAATGACTTGGCTGGCATAAAGCGCCCGCACCGGCCGTTGCATCGCCAGTCCCCGGCCCTGCGACCGCGCGGCACCTTCTGGCGGGATGCAACGTCCGCTTCGCGCCATTCCCGCCTGCTGCACCGATGCGCTGCAATCCACAGGTTGGCTCGAAACCAGCCTTGGACATGTCCCGATGATCTTTGGTAACGCAGGCCAAGATTGCAAGGGGCGACCCATCGGATCGCCCCTGCCGCGCTTATTGCGCCGCGATCATCTCGGCCTGTGTGACGATCACCTCGGCCTGCTTGATCGAGGCGATATCGACGAGACGGCCCTTGTAGGTGGTTGCCCCTTCGCCGCGTGTCTTGGCGTCTTCCATGGCCTGAAGGATCTCGCGGGCCTCTTGCACGGCCTTGTCGGAGGGCGTGAAAATCTCGTTGGAGAGCGCGATCTGCTTGGGATGGATCGCCCATTTGCCGACCATGCCGAGCGTCGCGGAGCGGTACGCCTGCGCGCGGAACCCGTCATCGTCCGAGAAATCACCAAACGGGCCATCGACAGGCAAGAGACCATGCGTGCGGCAGGCCGCGACGATGGCGGTCTGCGCCCAATGCCACGGGTCGGACCAGTATTTCGCGCCCTCATGCAACATGTAATAATTCTCTTGCGTGCCGCCGATGCCGGTGGTGGACATGCCCATCGAGGCCGCGAAATCGGCGGCGCCGAGGCTCATCGCCTGCATGCGGGGTGACGCGGCGGCGATTTCCTCGACATGGGCGATACCGGCGGCGGATTCGATGATGACCTCGAAGGTGATCCGCTTTTGGCGCCCTTTGGCCGCTTCGATGGCGGTGACGAGCGCATCGACGGCATAGATGTCACCGGCGCAGCCGACCTTGGGGATCATGATCTGATCGAGGCGGTCGCCGGCTTGCTCCAGAAGGTCGACCACGTCACGATACCAGAACGGCGAATCGAGACTGTTTATGCGTACCGAGAGGTATTTCTTGCCCCAATCGACCTCGTTGATGGCCTGAATCGTGTTTTGGCGGGCGATGTCCTTGTCGGTCGGCGCGACCGAGTCCTCAAGGTCGATGTTGATCACATCCGCCGCGCTCGCCGCCATTTTCTCGAAGAGCTTGGTGTTGGAACCGGGGCCGAACAACTGGCAGCGATTGGGGCGGGCAGGGGCAGGCGGTTGCAGGCGAAAGCTCATGTTTGAACGGCTCCGTTGTATAAGGAAGTTGCGAGATTGTTGCTGCCGTGGTTATGAAATTGCGCATTGCTCCGCAAGGCGGTTTTTGCGGCCTCGGTCTTGGGCAGGCAGAGCCGTCAAAGAAGAAACTTCGTCAAACTTCCTTTTTCTTCGAAGGAACATGTGCCAAATCGGCCTAGCGCGTAAAATAGAATAGATAATCGCAACAAAATCATCGGAAATTACCGGCACGCCGCATCCTGAGAGGACATGCCATGATCAATACACCCTATCTGCTGTTTCTGGGCGATGCGCCCGATATGCTGGCCGCCAAAGTAGCCATTGGCATCCGTGACTGGCGGCCGGAAAACGCCCTTGGCCAGATCCGCCTGCCGGGCTGCGGGGCGGATCTGGGCCTTGCCGACCTGACGCTGGAAGAGGCCAAGGCGGCAGGCGCCAAGACCGTGGTGATCGGCGTCGCGAACCGGGGCGGTGTGATCTCGGCGGCGTGGAAAGAGGTCTTGGTCAAGGCGCTGGAAATGGGCTTTGACCTTGCCTCGGGGCTGCATAACCTGTTGCGCGACGAGGGCGATCTGGTGGCCGCCGCGCAGACCTATGGCGGCACGCTGCACGATGTGCGCGTCCCGACCGTGGGCTATCCGATTGCCAATGGCATCAAGCGTAGCGGCAAGCGTTGCCTTGCCGTCGGCACCGATTGCTCGGTCGGCAAGATGTACACGGCGATGGCGATGGAGGCCGAGATGACCGCGCGCGGGATGAAGGCCACGTTTCGCGCCACCGGGCAGACGGGCATCCTGATCACCGGGCATGGTGTACCGCTCGATGCGGTGGTCGCCGACTTCATGGCCGGGTCGGTGGAATACCTGACCCCGGACAACGACCCTGAGCACTGGGACATGATCGAGGGGCAGGGCAGCCTCTTTCACGTTTCTTATTCCGGGGTGACGCTGGCGCTCATTCATGGCGGTCAGCCCGATGCGTTGATCCTGTCTCATGAGCCGACGCGGGAGCACATGCGCGGGTTGCCGGGCTATGCCCTGCCCACGCTGGAGCAGTTGCGCGACGCCGCGTTGCCGCTGGCGCGGGTCTCGAACCCGGCCTGTCAGGTGGCCGGCGTGGCGGTCAATACGCAGCATATGGATGAGGTCGAGGCACGCGTCTATCTGGACAAGGTCGAGGCCGAGATGGGTTTGCCCGCGACCGATCCCTATCGTTTCGGGTCGGGCACGTTGGTGGACGCGCTCGCCGCGATCTGATCCGGTGGACGCCTCCGGCGGGGATATTTTTGGCAAGATGAAAGGGGGCCGCGTGGAGATTTCAGTGACGCGCGACGTGTTCCGGCTGGCGCAGGTGTTTACCATCAGCCGGGGCTCGCGGACCGAGGCGCAGGTGCTGACCGTGCGGGTCAGCGAAGGCGGCGTGACGGGCTGGGGCGAATGCGTGCCCTATGCGCGCTATGGCGAGACGCTGGAGAGTGTCACGGCGCAGATCGAGGGGCTGCCGGGCAATCTGACGCGTGACGGGCTCTATGATCTGCTGCCCGCCGGGGCGGCGCGCAATGCGGTGGATTGTGCGCTCTGGGACTGGCAGGCGAAGCGCGACGGGCGTCGTGTCTGGGAACTGGCCGGACTGCCCAGGCCGGGGCCGGAGATCACCGCCTATACCCTGTCGCTGGATACGCCCGAGGCGATGCAGGCGCAGGCCGTGACGCACGCGCATCGGCCCGTGCTCAAGATCAAGCTGGGGACGCCCGACGACATGCCCCGGCTGGAGGCGGTGCGGCGGGGCGCGCCGCAGTCGAAGATCATCATCGACGCCAACGAGGGCTGGAGCGCCGAGGTCTATGCCGATCTGGCGCCGCATCTGCTGCGGCTTGGCGTGGCACTGGTCGAACAACCGCTGCCTGCGGGCGAGGATGAGGCGCTGATCGGGATGGCGCGCCCGGTGCCGGTTTGTGCGGATGAGTCGTGCCATGACCGGGCGAGCCTGGCCGCCCTCAAGGGCAAGTACGACGTGGTCAACATCAAGCTGGACAAGACCGGTGGTCTGACCGAGGCGCTGCGCCTGCGCGAGGCGGCAGGTGCGGACGGTTATGGGTGCATGGTGGGGTGCATGGTGGGAAGCTCTTTGGCCATGGCCCCGGCGGTGCTGGTCGCGCAGGGTGCGATGGTGACAGACCTTGACGGCCCGCTTCTCTTGGCCGAAGACCGGGACAACGCTTTGACTTTTGACGCCGAGGGGGTGCATCCGCCCGAGGCCGCATTGTGGGGATAAGACCATGCGCACCGTCTATGTGAACGGCGAGTATCTGCCGGAGACCGAGGCCACCGTTTCGATATTCGACCGCGGGTTTCTCATGGCGGATGCCGTCTATGAGGTGACGAGCGTGCTGGGTGGCAAGCTGATTGATTTTGCGGGGCATCTTGCCCGGCTGGAGCGGTCTTTGAATGAACTGGACATAAAGAAGCCGGTGGCGTTTGAGGACCTTCTGGACATTCACCGCGAGTTGGTGCGGGTCAACGAGATCGGTGACGGGCTGGTTTACCTTCAGGTTACGCGCGGCAGCGATGGCGACCGCGATTTCATTTTCCCCGATGCAGAGACAACCGAGCCGACGCTGGTTCTCTTTACCCAGGCCAAGCCCGGGCTGGCGGACGATCCGGTGGCGAAAAAGGGTATACGGGTGATCAGTATAGAGGATATTCGCTGGGGCCGCCGCGATATCAAGACGGTGCAGCTGCTCTATCCGTCGATGGGCAAGATGATGGCCAAGAAGGCCGGATGCGATGACGCCTGGATGGTCGAGGATGGCCATGTCACCGAGGGCACCAGCAACAATGCCTATATCGTCAAAGGCAACAAGATCATAACGCGGCAGCTGTCCAACGAGATCCTGCATGGCATCACGCGCGCCGCTGTTCTGCGCTTTGCGTCCGAGGCGCAGATGGAAGTGGAAGAGCGCGCCTTTACCATCGACGAGGCGAAGGCGGCGGATGAAGCGTTTGTCACCTCCGCGAGCAACTTTGTCATGCCGGTGGTCGAGATCGACGGCGTTGCCCTGAGCGACGGCGTGCCGGGGCGAATCGTGAAACGGTTGCGTGAGATTTATCTTGATGAAAGCCTGAAGGCGGCTCTCTGATCCTGCAATTTCGCACAGGAACTGGGCGAAATCGGGTAATTGAGCGCGCAGGGCCATGTGGCCATTCTTGATCACATCAAGAATTGGAGTACGACATGACCCCTGTGCATCCCGAAACACGCATTGGCCACGTGCATCTGAAAGTATCCGATCTGGATCGGGCCATCGGATTTTATGCCGGGGTTCTGGGCTTTGAGGTGCAACAGAAATCTGGCACGCGGTCTGCGTTTCTGTCGGCGGGTGGATATCATCATCACATCGGTCTGAATACCTGGGACTCGCTCGGGGGCCCGCCTGCGCCCAAAGGGCATGCCGGTCTCTATCATACCGCCTTTCTCTATTCGGACCGGGCGCAGTTGGCGGATGCGCTGCGGCGGGTGATGCAGGCGGGTATCCCCATTGAGGGTGCTGCGGATCATGGTGTGAGCGAGGCGGTCTATATTTCCGACCCCGATGGCAATGGTGTGGAACTCTACCGCGACAGGCCCGAGGCGGAATGGCCGCGAGATGCCGAAGGTAATCTGAAAATGTCCAATGATTCCGTGGATTTGACAGAGCTCTTGTCACATGCCCCGGCTGAGGGCTAGACGACGCATCGCGCCCGGCATAGGGTCTCGTCCAAGCAAGGGGGGACGCGCAGATGGCGACGGGCACGAATATTCGCACCTTTTTCGACGGGCAGTGGCATGAGGGTGATCCGGCGGTCATTCGGGCGGCGGACCATGGGGCCTGGCTGGGGACTACAGTGTTTGACGGCGCGCGTTATGTTGATGGTATCGCGCCCGATCTGGATCTGCACTGTGCGCGGGTCAACGCCTCTGCCCGCGCGTTGATGATCACGCCGACGGTTGCGCCGCGGGACATGGTGGCGATTATCCGGGACGGTCTGAGGCAGTACCCCAAGGAGGCTGCGATCTATATCCGGCCGATGTACTGGGCGCTGGACGGGGGCGATCTGGGCATCGTGCCCAAGGAAGGTGCGACAGGCTTTGCCATCAGTCTTGAAGAGATACCGATGCCGCCCGAGGGCTTCAGCACGACGTTGTGCCGCACGCGGTTTCGCCGTCCGGTGCTGGAGGATGCGGTGGTGAACGCCAAGGCCGGCTGTCTCTATCCCAACAACGCGAGGATGCTGAAAGAAGTACGCGACAAGGGTTTTGGCAATGCGCTTGTGGCGGACGCCCTTGGCAACGTGGCCGAAACCGCGACAGCGAACGTGTTCGCGGTCAAGGATGGAGACGTCTTTACGCCAATTCCGAATGGGACTTTTCTGGCTGGCATCACGCGGGCGCGGCATATCGAGAACATGCGCGGCGCGGGCCTTTCGGTGCACGAGACGGTCATGACGTTCGATGATTTTCGTGCCGCGGACGAAGTCTTTCTCTCTGGAAACCTGATGAAGGTTACCCCGGTGTCAGCCTTTGAGGACACGCAGTATCAGCCCGGCCCCGTCACCGAGCGCGTTCGCCAGCTATATTGGGATTGGGCGTATTCGGAAGGCAGGCAAATGTCGTCGTCAGGTCTGGCCGTGTGACGGCCGGTGATCCCTGGCGCGCCCGTTAGAGGGCATGGCGCGGACCTGTTCGCAGGCCACGGGCAGAGGTGTAAACCCCGACAAAGCCGACAATTGGGCCGCGTTCGTCTATGAGGACAACGCCATCAACCCGCTATTTCTATACGATGCCTATGACTGCAATCGCATGATCGACGGGTTTTTCACGACGATCCGGCTGTCGCTGGTCTGATTGTTCTTTTCGGCGGCATGAACCGTTGGGAACGCGCAATGAGAATTCCGGGGTTCTGCTGGATTGGGTGCTGTTGCTGTTGCAGGGCTTCATCTTCAATCTGGTCATCTCCGGTCTCGCCATGGCGCGGCCGCGAACCTCGACAGGATGCGGTTTTGTCGTCTCTGCCTGAAGAGCAGGGAACCACAGAATGAGACCCAACGGAATCCTGGATCCGGTCAAGATCGACATGCTTTGAATGAGGTGTGCGGCCGTGCAACCGATGCTTCAGATGCGGGGCCAGCCGCTGGGGTCGAGGAGCGCCTCGGGTACAGGTGAGAGCGCGGCATCCACCTCGGCGATCTCATCCGGGCTGAGGGCCGCCCGGCGGAACAGCTCCAGGTTATCCATCAACTGCGGTTCTGTCTCCACACCGACCACGATGCCATCGATCCAGCTCAGGCCGCGCAGATAGGCGAGGCAGAGATCGCGACAGTCCCGCCGCTCCAGCCGTGTGGCCAGATCGCGCAGCACCGTCACGATTGCGGCGGGATCGACTCCCTCGATCCCGGGCCAGTGCCGGGGGTCGGCCGGTGTCAAAAGCCCTTGCAGATAGGCGCTGCGCACATGCACGCAGAGATCCGGGCGCGACAGCAGATCCGGAACCAGATCCCGCCAGCGCCAATCCAGAAGATTGCACGGCAGCTGCACATGGCCGATTCGCGTGTCCGTCAGGACCTGCCGCAACTCGGCCGGCGTCTGGACCGATACGCCCAGCGTGCCGACCAGGCCGTCGCGGCGCAGCGTTTCCAGCGTGTCCATCACCTGGCCGTCGGCCATGTCGAGATGCGCTGCCCGATGCAGCATGAGAACCGGCAAGCGCTTGAGACCCAGGGCGAGCAGGGACGCCTGCACGCTCTCGCGGACCCGGGCCGCCACGGCGGCGGCGGGCCAGTCATCGCCGACATCCGCCAGCGGGTCGAGCTTGGTCAGGATACGCGCCTGCGAGGCGAGGCCCCGTGACAGGATGCGACCAAGCCGCGCTTCGCTCTGCCCGTAAGCTCTGGCGGTGTCGATGTCTTCGACACCGTGGTCGATGGCGCGGTGCACGATGGCGCGGGCGGCCTGTTCGGGGGGCAGCCCCACGGCATTGGCCCGCCCATAGGCCAGCCCCAGCTGCACCGTGCCCAGAACCATGCCCGCCGGATCGCCCGCCTGTCGGCGCAAATGGAAGGTGGGCGCGTCGGGCAGGGCCTGCAACCGCGCCACCAGCGTCTGCCAGGGCGTGCCGACCGGGTCCGCCAGGCCCTCGAAGACGGCCGCGACGCGCTGGTAATCGTCGAACGTGTCCACCGTGGCGCGCAGATGACCCCAGTTCCGGTCAAGACCGGGAAAGGGCGGCATCCGTGTCGGGGCATGACGTTTGCGGATCCACGGGGTGACATGCTCAAGGTCGAAAGGCGCGGTCGTGGCCGCGGCCGCCTCTCGCAATGTACCGACCTCGAAGACCTCTGCCGCCATGCCATAGGGCAACTGCGTGCGATTGCCGCCATGCGCCATGTAGCGCAGGCCGTTTGCCTCCAGAAGGTCGACCAGGGTGGCAATGAAATCCGCGTCGGGAAAGGTGTTGTCGCCGGTCAGGCGCACGCAAAGCGCGTCATCCGGCAGATCTTCGGTCGCGATCACAAAGCGCGCCAGCACATTGTCGAGCGGGCCGCGACACACCGGCACGCCATGGCGCGCGGCTTCGCTGGCCAAGAGATCGTCCGACGCCTCGACCGAGGTGGCCAGCATCACGTCGCGGCCGCCGCGCATCGCGCGTTTCGCGGCCAGAACGGCGATCGGCAGACCGGCAAGCGGCAGCAGGACCTTGGCGGGCAGGCGGGACGATGACAGGCGGCATTGCAGAACGGCGCGCACCGGGCGGCGGTGTCGGGATGAGGCGCTCATCTGTTTACCAAGCCGTCCATCCACCGTCGACAGGCAGGTTTATGCCGGTCACATAGCTGGCCGCGTCCGATGCCAGGAAAAGCGCCGCGCCGCCGATCTCGTGGGGCTGTCCCACCCGTTTCATCGGCGGTTTGTCATTCAGGATAGCCCACAGCTCGGGCATGCTCTGCGCGACTTTCTGCTTGGGAAAAGGGCCGGGGCTGATGGCGTTGACCCGGATCTTTTCGGGCGCGAGATGCACAGCCGCATAACGCGTGTATTGCAGAATGCCGGCCTTGGCCGCGCCATAATAGGGCGGGCTGTTGTGGCCGCTGTCGCCATAGATCGCCGGATCCGGGCTGACCATGCCATACATCGAGGATATGTTCACAACAGAGGCTTGTCCGGCCAACGCGACGGCCTTGCGCATCAGCGGCAGCCCAAGGCGCACGAGCTCTGCAGAGGATTGAACGGAAACGGCAAAGGCATCGGCATAATCGTCGGCCCGGGCGGTTTCCAGTGTCCCGGTACGCCCGGAATGCGCATTGTTCACAAGCACATCCAGCCGCCCTTGCTCTGTCTCGATCACCGACAAGGCCGCGGCGATCGCGGCGCTGTCCGTCACGTCAAGAGGCAGGACATGGGCCGCGCTGCCGAGTTCCGCAGCAAGGGAGTCCAATGGCTCGACACGCCGGCCCGCCAGATAGAGCGTTGCGCCGGCTCCGCTGAGGGCACGGGCGATCGCCGCGCCCAGATGACCGGCCGCGCCGGTCACCAAAGCCGTCCGTCCTCCGAGGTCAAATAAATCGTTCGGTTCCGCAACAGACATTCAAATTTCCCAATCGGATTATGCGGGATCGATAGCAGGAATTTCGCCAAAGGTGCAACCAGCATTTGCGCTCGGTCACTTCTTGTACTCAAAGGGAAAATGACCCATAGTATCAACCAGTGGACGTTGCTTTCCATGTAAGTTATTTTGGCCGTCCGTTTGAACGAAAGAAGATATATCAGGTATCATGGGCTCACTTCCAGGAACGGAATCGGTTAAACAGCAGCCAGCCATGGCTCGATTGAAACTAGCGCTGCGGCGTCAGCGCTATAATGCTATGCTGATGCGCGTGGAATTCTTGCTCAAGAGCGGGCGCATGGCGCGCGCGCGCGATATTCTGGGGCTTTGGGACGACCGTCTGGTCTATAACATGCGCACGCGCGAGGCGATCAATGCCGCCTTTGCAGGGCGCCCGTCGTCGGCCCGGATCACCAAGATCCGCCACAAGGATTTCTCGGACCGGCTGGCCAGATGGATCAAGCGCAACGATCTGGCGCGTGTGCTCTGGATTGCGACCCAGTTCGAGGCCATCGACAAGCCGATGCCGCGCACGGCCGGTATTTTCATCGAACGCGCAATGGTTGACGAGAAAGGCCGTCGCCGCTTGCGGGCCGCGGCAAGGGAGGCGTTGCAGGATGCGCCCTTCAGCCCGTTCCTCGTCTATCTTTACGCGGCGTTGCACGCCAAGGCCGGGGAATATGTAGAGGCCGGGCACATCGTGCAGGCCGCCATGGATCGTCTGTCCAGCGAAACGGCGACCACGCCGGAGGAAAAGACCCGCGCGCACAAAACCTTTGCCGCGCTCAAGAATGCCTGGCGCGTGGTCGATCTGGTCGCCCGCGAGCAGATGGGCTGGATTGACAATGACGGCAGCTCCGCCCGCCTGCTGAAGTCGGACGGCCCCGCCAACCAGAATGAACGCGACGTGTCTTTCAAGGAGCCGCTTCTGCAGGCGCGCAACGAGGACGGGTATCTTGGGGCCTGCCTTGCCGAATTCGAGGCCGCGACCACGCTTCACATCCAGGTCAAGGCGATCGCCGATATGCTGCGCCAGAGCGTGCGGCGGCAGTACAGCTACCACAAGGCCTATGCGCTTGCTGGACAGAGCATCGACCGTATCGAGGCCGATCTGGCGGCGCTCACTGTGGTTATCGACCCTGCAGAACTGGAAGACGGCGAAGCGGTGCGCATCATCAACATTCTCGTCTCAGCCCTTGGGACGTACAGGATATTGGAACGCGACGCCGATGCCGCACGGATCAAGGCCCAGATCGAGAGCTTTGCCGCCGCCGGCGCGCCCGATACCGCGATCTGGCTGGCCCTGCCGGAACTGGTGCTCGACGATGATCCCGAGTGGGTCACGCGCAGCCGTGCCATTCGCCGCAAGCTCCCCAAGGTTCCGGGCAAGGCGCACGAGATCAAGGCCTATTTCAAATGGACCCTCTGGGTACGCGCCTTCGACGAGGCGGACCGGATTTTCCGCAAGATACCGCGCCCGCAACGTGAATCGGCAAGCGCGCTCTATTATGTGAACATATTGCAGCGGCAAAGCCGCTTTGCCGAGGCGCTCGATGTGCTCGACGGGCTGCATGTGCGGCTGCTGAGCCATCCGGGACGCCTCAATCCTTTCCAGCACTGGAATTTGCTGCGCCGCCGCGGCGAGCTGAGCTTTCTGCGCGATACGGCCGATGCCTTTGCCGCGGTGCCACAGCCCCAGAACCCGAAAGGCGTTCTGGTCATTGCCGCGCGCAATATCGATCAGCTGCGCAAATACCCGCTGGTTGTGCTCATGGAGCTGCGCCGCCGGGGCTGGGCCGCGAAATGCCTTGTCGAGGGGCTCTTGCCCAATGAACCCACCGGCAACCCTGATGTCGACCTGCTCGGTGGCTGCATCACCATGGAATGCCGCCTGTCACCGGCGGCGGCAAAGGTGTTTCCCGAGCTGACGGATTTTGTCGCCGCGCCGCATGAGGGCCGGATCGAGTGGATGGGGCTCAACCTGCATCATTCGCTGATGGAGGATGCCCGCATCAATCGCCGCGCCTATGATGTGGATTTTTCCTGCCCGGCGCTGACCAGCACATTGCAGAAACTCTGCGATTGGACAGAGCTTGCGGCCCGGGCCACCGTTTTCGCCCATTCCCGGCTGCCCAAGCAGAATATCCGCGCGGGCTTTGCCGCGTTGTTCAATTCGCGCCTGCCTGACACGCTCTTCCGGCTCTATTGCGAAAAGGTCGGCGATCCGGAGATGTTCTTTGCCCTGCAAACCGCCAACGGGTACGAGAATTATTTTGCCAATTTCAGCCACGAGATCTCTACCCGCTGCGTGATCCGCAACATCACCGCCTTTCCCGAGGTCCGTTCGGCCTCGTTCCCGCGGCCGGCGTTTTTCGAGGAGTATTACCAGGCGCATTACGAGCGGGCCGAGGAAATCATCGCACGGGTGGAGCATATCGCCACCGCCAAGCGGATCTCCGGCCCGGTCAAGGAAATGGACCCCGAAGCCGCGGCCTGCGAGGCCCGAATCCACGAATGGCGCGCCAAGGGCGGCAAGGTGGCGTGTCTCTTCGGCCGCGTGGTCTGTGACAGCGCCGTTCCCTTTGATGGCGGCCCGGCGCACGCGGATTTCAAGACCTGGTTGCTGGACAGCGTCGATGCGGTGCGCGACTCGAACACGCTGCTTCTGGTCAAGCCGCATCCGCACGAGCTGAATGAAGAGATCGCCACCTATCTCAACCAGTATTTCTTTGACCTTCTGCCCGACGATCTGCCCGATAATGTCGTCAAGCTGGGGCACCGCTGGTTCGACATCACGGCGCTCAGCCGCTTTACCGATCTGGGCCTGATCTATAACGGCACGGTGGCGATCGAAATGTCGCTGCTCAATATTCCGTGCATCCAGGCCAATCACTTTGGGCCGATTGACTATCCGGTCTGTCACCACGTGCCGCGCTCGACCGAGCATTATCACAAGATGCTGAGGTTCGAGACACCGGTCGATCCGCACCCCGAAATGCGCGCGCGCGCCGCGCTTTGGCTGGATTACATGTCAAACGGCCGGTTTGCGCTGGATTATTGCTATCATGCCCGCCCGGTGACCAACAAAGTGGTCTATCCGCCCTATTGGCTCAAGGACCAGCTGGACGATTATCTCGCCAAGGGCGACCCGCATGTGAGCCTGCTGGCGGATCGGGTGATCGGCACCGCCATCGAGCCTGTCCGCTGAGCCGGTCCGCGGATCGGTGGGCCCGATATCCGTCAGCGCCGTGCGCGGAGGGCCTTGTATCGCTTTCGGTAAGCCCCGTGTCTGGGGTTGATCCGCAAGGCACGGGCGATCAGCGCCATCGCCTGTGCTATATTCCCCTGTTTTTCGTGAATCATGCTGAGGCCAAACAGCGCCCGGTGCTCACCCGGATCGGAGATCAGCATCCGTTGGTAGACCTGCATCGCACGCTCAAGACATCCCAGGCGTCGCAATCCCGCGGCCAGCAACAACAGGGCCTCGTTGTCATCCGGCGGCTGGCTGAGCGCGTTGCGCGCCAGCAGATCGACCGCGTCCGCCGTGGCCCCTTGCCGCAAGAGCGCCTGTCCGAGGAGAAATTCCGCCGCCTCGCCAAACGGCAGCAGGCCGAGCGCCCGGCGCGCGGCGGTCCCGGCCAGAGGCCACTCGGCGGCTTGCGCGGCCTCATGAGCCTCGCGGACGGCCGCGACATATCCCGGCACCTCCAGCGCGCGCCCCATGGCCGGCAGATCGGGCAGAGCCTCTCCCGCGACGAAGGCCCGCAGCAGCGGCCCCAACCGCGACTGGCGCGACAGAAATGTCGGCACGATATGGGCGCATCCGACAAGGCTATAGGCCCGGACCCCCTGCATGGCCGCCAGCTCGCTGGCGGCGCATAGATCCACCGGGTCACGCTCTCCGACGAAAAGCGTCACGTCGGCCGTGCCTTTGGTCAGGGCAGGCCTCAGATCAGGGCAGACGGGCGGCGTGCTGGCGGTGTAGTACCGGGCGCTGCGGCTATGCGGCATGCCCAGACGGGACTCGGAGGCGAAGGCCAGAACCCGCGCACCCAGGGCTGCCCCATACTGAATGGCCCCATAGGCCCCCATCGAGGTGCCCACGGTGCAGATCTCGGCGGCCCCGAGCGCGCCCTGCCAGGCCCGCAGCATGGCGACGCAGTCCGTGAAATCCGCACCCAGCCCCGGCACTCCGGACTGATACCAGTCATTGCTGCCATTGTTGACGAACATGCGGTGCTCGGGCAATTCGCGGCCAAGCTGGAAAAAGTTGAACCGGTCGAAACTCAGATCCTTGGCGGCAAAGAAGATCACCAGACGCCGGGCATTCGGGTCATCGGAGGGCAGAACATGAAACGACGGCCCGGAGAGGGCCGAAGGATAGGGTGCGGGAACAGCCGCCTGATCAGCATCGCCTGCGAGATGGCTCATGGCCTCTCTCCCGGTTCACCGCCGACCCCGAGAGCGCGGTCGGTAAGGGTCTGCACCGCAGGATCGCCCGTCTTGCGGTAGCGCTCAAGATCTTCCGCCACCCACCAGGGGGGATACATCACCGTATTGGTCACCGGGCGCGCGTGATACCGGTAGGGCAGGGTGAAGGTCTCGCTGGCCATGTAATCGAGCCATATCGCGGCGCGGTCGGCAAGATCGGGGGCGGCCTCGACCGGACGCTCAAAGCGCAGCGCGGCCTCGAAGTCCTCGGCCGTTTCCACGACCGGATGCCCAATCGGATAGTCGATCGGTGCGAAATGCCCCGACAGCAGGCAGGGTATCCCCAAAAGCCCCATCTCCACCGCCGTGGTGCCGTTGTAGATCAGACCCAGGTCGACGATGTCCTCCAGGTCGTGAATATCGAACCAGCGATGCTCCAGAACCAGAACATTGTCGCCCAGTGGCGTGTCGAAAAGATCGGTGAAATACTGGGTGAGGAAGGTAGCGATCTGGTTGTTGAGCTCATGCGGATGCGGCTTGATCAGAAGCAGGGTATCGCTGCCCTCGACAGCGCGGATGCAATGATTGATCCAGTCCTTCATCGAGCGATGCACCGGCCCGCCGTCAAAGGGCACGGCGCTGTCGCAGACCACCTTGCCAAACGCACAGGCCACATGGCCACCGCGTGATTTCCAGTCCCGGATCCGCGCAAGGGCCGCCTCGGCCTCGGGGGGGCGGGGTTCGGCCTCGCCGGTCGAGCGGCGGACCTGCGTCGTATTGGCAAACCGGGCGCGGATCTGGGGCAATTCGGGCTGGGCCTCGGCGAGATAGCGGTCGAAATTGGCGGGCCTCGGAAAAGACGCCGAGCGGGTCTCGCGGGCCCTGGTCGTATTGCGGAGCACGAACCGATGCGACATGTTGGTGCTGAAATTCGTGAAATAGTTCTGATAGCCATTGGCCACATGGACATGAAAGAACCGCTCGGGATCGCCATGCGCCCGGCCATAGGCGGCGTAGATCGCATCGGGCAGGCGCGCGTTGAACAGCGACATGTGCATCACCGGCGGCCCACCCGCGCGCTCCAGATCATGGGCATAGTGCAACGCCCGGGCCAATAGCTCCGTCCAGCCCATCAGCATGCCCAGATAGGATTGCAGTTCGGGACAGTCATAGCAAATGTCGTAGCGGCGACGGTTGATCGCCGCATCCTCCCAGACGGCGTGGGAGAAATCCAGCTCGTTCCAGAGCAGCCGCCCCTGCGCGGGGTCCGCCACGAAACCGGTCAGGGCGGGAAACGCCGCTTCGGCCGCAGCCGTGAGGTGCTGGTTCGGCGTGAGCGCCCCGGCCATGAGGTCGATTTCGGGGCGGCCGGTGGGCTGGAATGGCAAAAGCCCCTGCACCAGCGGAATCACCGCCCAGCCCCGGCGCTTGAGCTCCAGCAGGACCATCAGGGGATACCGGCGCAAGGCATCTATGTTGCGCGCGGGGATCACCACAAGGCCCTGCACGTCGGTCGGCTGCGGCACGCTCTGCCAGATCCGCGCCGTCTCGATCAGGAAATCGAGCTCTCCGGCGCGCTTGATCATGCCATGGCTGGTCACGGCATTGACCTTTGAGGGATTGGCCAGCGCCTGCCCGTGGATATCGCGCAACAGCGCGCGGGCCTCCTCGAACCGGCCCTGCCGCTGCAGGATATTGACATAATACAGGCAGCCCGCCCGGCGCCGCATCGTTTCGGACAGTGCCGCAAAGAACGCCTCTGCGCCGGCATCGTCCTGCGCAAGCTGCGCCCAACGAAAGAAATTCTGCACATCGCGGTTGATGCGGGGCGGCTGGTGGCGGATCCGCGACATGACACGTTCAGCGTGTGCCAGACAGGCAGGATCGCGCGCCAGCGCCGCGGGCACCGGCCAGAGCACCGGCAGAAACAGCGGATCCTGCGACAGGGCCTCGACCCGTGCGATGATCCGTGCCGCCAAGGCCGGACGGTCGAGCCGCCGCGCCAGCAAGAGCAGCGTGCACAGCGTCAGAACCTGTGCCTCGGCCGCCGCCTTGTCGGGGGGCGGGCGGAACAAGGTTGCGATCTCGGAGTCGAGCCCGTCGAGATGACGCGCGGCACAGGCGTGAGAGGCCGAGTAATCCGGACTATGCCGTATCGAGGTCCGCACCATCGCCTCAATCGCCGCCAGGCGCGCCGGCAGGCTGTCAGCCCTGTTGAATTCGGCGATGCAGATATCGAGATAGGTGTCCCGCATCCGCCCTTGCAGGGCATGTTCCTTGAAGGACTGAACCCGCTCGCCCCCCTCAAGCGGACCCAGCCGCGAGGTCTGGGGCGGGGATATCGCCAGCGCGTCGTAGCCTCCGGCCTCGTCGGCCCAGTCCATGCGTTCCCGCGCAATGAGATCCACGATTCGCCAGCTCTGTTCCAGAAGCCGAAATCGACGCGCCCTCAGCCATTTGGCCGCCTTGGGCGGGTCGTTCATCTCGGCGATCAGTGCCTGTCCGGCGGCGATGTGATCCTCCTCCATCGCCTGACAGAGCGCCGCGACATGGCTCACGAAGGCGCTGTCCGGCGAGGTCTCGCGGATCTCCCGCGCGGCATCGAGCAGGCGCGCCCGGCCGCTGGCGGTGACCAGTTCATCGGCCAGCAGCCGGCCTGCGGAGAATTGCATGGCAAGGCCGGTGCGCTCCATCTCCGCCATGAGCCCGAGCACGCCGCTCAGGTCTCGTGTCTCGAAATATTGCGGCGCAAGATGGCGGAGCCGCACGGCCCGCAGGCGCGCGGCCCGGTCTGCCGCGCCAAGCAGATCGGCCACCCGCGCCACCGTCTGGAGCAGGCGGGTATTGCGCGACGCGGCGACGACAAGCGGCTTGAGACAGCGGCGGGCCACGCGCGCGAGCCCGCTTGGACGAAGGCGCGTTGTCAGTCCCTTCATCCGGCGATCAGCTTTCCGCGTCCAGAAGGTCCCAGCTCATCGGGGTTCCGCGTTTGACGTCGCGCCCGACGCGCCGCCCGAGCAAGACATCGTAATGACGCGGGGCCAGCCCCAGCCCGGGGCGGATACGGCGCAGGGTCTGTGGTGTCAGCAGATCGCCGGCCTTGAGATCCTCTGCGATATAGAGCGAGCGGCGCTTTTTGCGCCCGGCCTGTTCAGAGGCCGTGCCACCAAACCAGACCTCGCCCATCGCCTGCGCCGCCCGCTTGCATTCGGTGACAAGGGCGGTGAATTCATCAGGCTCAAGCGAAAAGGCACTGTCCACGCCGCCCTCGGAACGGTCGAGGATGAAGTGCTTTTCGATCACCGAACCGCCAAGCGCGGTGGCCGCGACCGCCACGCCATTGCCCATGGTATGATCCGACAGGCCAAAGTTGACGCCAAAGGTCTGGCCGATCAGCGGCATGGTGACAAGGTTGGTATTCTCGGGGCTGGCCGGGTAGGACGAGGTGCATTTGAGCAGGCTCAGATTGGTGCAGCCCGCGCCCATCGCCGCCTCGACCGCCTCGCCGATCTCGACCGCAGTCGCCATGCCGGTGGAGATGATCATCGGCTTGCCGGTCTCGGCCACACGGCGGATCAGCGGCAGGTCTACCGCCTCGAAGGAGGCGATCTTGTAGAGCGGCGCATCAAGGCTCTCCAACAGGTCCACCGCGTCCTCGGAAAACGGCGTCGACATGAAGAGCAACCCGTGTTCCTTGGCGCGGTCGGCAATCGGTTTGTGCCAGTCTGCCGGTGTGTGGGCCTCTTCATAGAGGTCATGCAGCGTGCGCCCGTACCACAGCGACTTGGGGTCGGTGATGGTGAACTCGCCCTCGGTGAGATCCAGCGTCATGCTGTCGGCGGTAAAGGTCTGGATCTTGATCGCATCGGCCCCGGTCTCGGCGGCCGCATCGACAATGGCCAGCGCCCGGTCGAGCGAGCGGTTATGATTGCCCGACATCTCGGCGATGATGAACGGGCTGCCATCGTCGGCGATGCCGTGGGAGTGGCTTAGGGCTTGGCGGAGTGTGAGCATATCGATCGCTTTCAACGTTGTTAGGCTGCCGACGAGGCCTCGAGCGCGGCATCTTCCACGCCGGATTGCGCCGCATTGTCAAGAATGAGTTCCAGGTTCAGTAGTTTTATAGCCTGACCAAGCTGGAAATTCGATAGATGATCTAGATCTTTGGCTCCACTTACCGTCGCATGTATCTTGCGCACATATGACAAGGTGGGCTCGTCATCGATGGCTGCCAATACCCGCGCGGTATTCGCTCCTAGACGGGCCCGGCTTTGGCGGATGATTTCGTGCATCGAGGACAAATCTCTTTTGCGCTTAATATTCGGTCCTTTACCCTCGGTGAGTTGTCTGTAGCGATCTCCCGCCAACTTTGCGGTCAATCCATATATCTCACGCTTGGGCATGCTGGCATCCCGCATAGTGCGAGGCTTACCCAAATAGTAGCTGAGCAGTGGCCCCGACATAGAAACGAGTACAGCACGCGAATTTTGGCCAATCGGAAGTGATGAAAGACGTTTCCCGGAAAGGTGACAATAGGTGAGATATCTAATCATATCGAGCGCCATGCGTGGGGATAGATCATGTCCCGCGTGCTCACGGAAAAGGGCCAACTCACGATTGAGCCCAGCCATCTGATCAGATGGGAAATCGGACCGTGACAAAATGTTGGGGAATTGATGAGAGATCATTCCACGAATCATGCCATCTCTGCCAGGTTCTGGATCAGGTTTCGCCGGGGAGTGCTTTAGTGCGTAAAAATCAGCCGAGATACGTTGAAATCCCTCATCCTCCAGATAGGCATCAGTCAGTTGAAGATTGCCAACGAAGCCACCTAACTGACGGTTTACACCTTCGAGTGTTATAACTGAGTGCGCCTTTGATCGACTGAGGAAGCCAAGATCAAGGTTACTTTGCAGAATTTCCATGTGAATATTGACGAGTGCATCCATATTCTGCCCGTGCAGAAGATCAATGTCATTCAGATTATTTGCCAACAACGCCATATGCGGGCTTCGCGTGCCTGTGAGGTCCTTTTTCATCATCTCGATAGTGTTGGAGACGACATCGGTTTCGTTCCAAACAGTCTCGGGGACAACTTCAAGCTCAAAACCAAGTCGTTCTGCAATCGGAAGGGCTCGTGACGGGCCGTTTGATTGGGAATGCTCGACAGTGAAGCACCGAATTTTTTCGGCCGGAAAATACTCTCGCAGGCCTAAATAGATAATCAGGCTATCGACACCCCCGGAAAACATGAGCCCAACCTTATCGACACCTAAACGTCGATAGTGTTCGCCAAGCCGAGCGGACACTTCATGCATCGCGCTTTCAAAGGACCGTGGGGGTGTCAACCGCGATGCCATGGACATATAATTGTAGTTTGCTGTGATCGAACCGCCGTCAAATTCGATTACGGCCCCTGGCGGTAAGCGATAAACATCCTCAAACATGGTTGAAAAGGGCAGTTGTTGGAAGTTGCTGTTGGGCGCGTGAGACAGAAAAAACGAGATCCCGAACGGATCCATCTTTATACGCGTCGGGATCTGACGCAGGACATCCACCAATGTCGTGCCCGCCACGAACACGCCGTCCTTCGCATAGAAATAGCCGCCGCAATAGCCTGGTGACGAGATGATACGGCAAAATCCGGGGCCGTTGTCGAGCAAGATATAATTACCAAGCGAGAATCGGCCTTCCTTTGCAAGATGCTCATCGAGACTGTGAGACGTATATTGCCTGAGGGTAAGGTTTCGGGTGCTGTGCATTGGGGCGCCGAAAATCTGGCTCACCCGCTTGGATACCTTCGAATGAGATGATCGAAAAACCAGAAAATCCTCGACCGGCTTGGTCGCAATATCCATCCGGCCTGATTGTTTTACACCACCACGCAAAGCTCGAAGCTTTTTATACACTCTTGAAAACATGCTGAATTAGTCCTCCAAATCAATCTTAAATTAAATGTCAGACATCACTACCTGCGGCGCTTCTACGTAAATCTTCCAGCCCCGCCCGCAGATCGAAGGCCGGGCGCCAGCCCAGATCGGTCTTCGCGGCGTCGAGGGCCATGCAGGTTTCGGGCATCGGCGCATCGCTGTCGGTGTCGTATCGGATGTTGCCCGCGTTGCCAAAGACATCGTTGACGGTCTCGGCGATCTCGCCCACCGGGAGGGCGCGGCCGCCGCCGATGTTATAGGCGCCCTGCGCGTCCGAGGCGAGCGCCGCTTGAACGGCCGAGACCGCGTCGCGCACATAAAGCTGATCGATCCGGTAATCGGCATTGCCGGTCAGCACGATGGTCTCGCCCGCCTGCGCCTGGCGCACGAATTTCATCAGCGCGGGCGTGCCTTTCTCGCCATGGCCATAGACGGCGGCAAAGCGCAGCGCCACGGCGGACGGGCCCTTGGCGCGGGTCAGCATCTCCAGATGCGCCTCGGCCATGTATTTCGACAACGCATAGGCATTGATCGGACGGGGAATCGCGGTCTCGCGGTAGGGCAGACCGCAGACCGGGGCATAGACGGCAATGGTCGAGGCCAGCACGATCCGCGACAGCCCCGCCTCGCGGCCCGCCGCCACCAGATCGGCGATGGCGACCACGTTGGAGGGCCAGAACGGCCCGATATCCATCGGCGCGTCCTCGCGGGTCATCCGGCGCCCGGCCAGATGCACCACGGCATCGGCGCCATCGAGCGCCGCGATCAGGCTGCTCCGGGAATAATCGGTCTGCCGGTCGTCCGCGCCCTGCGGCGTGGCGCGCCCGAGCCTCAGCACCCGGTGTCCGGCCTCTTCCAGCGCCGGGCAGAGATAGCTGCCGATGAACCCCGAAGCGCCGGTGACGGCGATAGTCGTACTCATGTCCTCTCCCGCACGTAATACCCCACAACGTCCAGCGTGCCATTGACCGGCCGCACGATTTCCCCGGCAGCATACCGGTATTCATGGTGAATTGCATCATCCGGAACCGGAAACGGGCCGGGGTCAAATGCCGCGCCCGGTGCCATCTGCTGGAACATCAGCTCCTTGATCGGGCGGTGGCGATCGCCCTCGCCGCCATTGGCCAGTGTCTGCGGCACGCGCTCGCCGGTCAGGCAGTCCATCGCCATCCCGATCAGGTCCGCGCCTTCGGCAAAGCGGATCAGGCGCCACATGTGACAGCCATCGAGACGCGGCGCGATCTCGACAACGCGGGGGCCCTCCGGCGTCACGATCATCTGGAAATAAAGCACCCCGTCGCGGGTTCCCAAAGCGGCGATGATACCATCGACCAATGTCAACGCCGCGCGCTGGTTGGCTTCGCTCACATCGTCGCAGGGCACCAGATGTCCGCGCGGCACACCAAGCGCATGGGGCCCGTGGACCAACCGTTCTGACAGCACCTTCATGCGGATCTCGCCGCCGCAGACCATCGCGTTGCAGGATATTTCCACCCCGTCGAGAAAGCCCTCGACGATCGCCTGCCGACTGCGCGAAAACCCGACGGCAGCGGTGATCGCCGGGGCGAGATCCTCGGACCGGTCCACCCGGACAACGCCGCGCTGGCCCTGCGCATCGGTGGGCTTGACCATGCAGGGAAAGTGATCCCAGTCTGCGGCCTCGTCCGGGCCCGACAGCTTGCGAAACGGCACCGGGCCGAGATCGTGTTCGGCCAGAAAGCCGCGCAGGGCGGCCTTGTCATCCAGCAGGTCGATGAAGGCGCTGTCGTAGAAATGCGGCAGGCCCATGCGCTCGGACAGGGCCACCACCGATGTCATCGCCACGTCGGAGGAGATCGAATAGACCAGATCGACGCCATGCCGATGCACCACGGCCTCGAGCGCGTCGAGATCGACAATGTTGACCGGTTCTACAACGTCGCAGAACGCCTGCCCCGGCTCTCCCATGACCGGAGAGGCCCCGATCACCCGCCAGCCGCGCTCTTTCATGTGCCGGATCAGATCCGCCTGACCGGCATTGGTTCCCAGCACGAGAATGGTCTTTTGTGCACTCATGTCTCTTCTCTTTCCCGTTCGAGCAGCGCCTCGACCAGCCGCTGCGTCCCCTGTCCATCTACCAAGGCCCGGCCCTTTGACGCCATGGCACGCCGCCGGTCATCATCCTCGACCAGCGCCGCGACCGCCGTGTAGAGATGCGTATCCGTTACGCTCTCGAACAGGCCCAGAAACGGCGCGCCCGTCAAGTCCTGCCAGCCCCGGCAGGGCCGTTCCTGATTGGGCGCAAGCCCGACAAATATCATCGGCAGGCCGCAGATGGCCGCCTCATAGCTCATTGTGCCACCGCCGATCAGCGCGAGATCACAGCCCTGCATCAGCCCGGCGATATCCGGCGGATTGACGTGAAACTCAGCCTGTCCCGCTGGCAGGGCGGCCACCGCCTCGGCCAGGGCGATACGGCGCGGATTGCCGGAGCCGGAGACGATGACCAATGTCACCTCGGGCCCCAGCTTGCCAGCCAGTACGCGCAGGGCCTGATCTATGGCGCCCCGGTCGTCGCCGCCACCGAACCCCACGAATATGCGGCGCACCGTGCGGCCATCCGCACGCGCGCTCACAGTGGTGTAGGCCGGACGCAGCACCGCATAGGCCGGCCCGAACAGCGTCTCGGTGCGCGCCGGTTCCACCAGCCAGGGCAGATAGTGCGCGCGCGTCTCGTAAGGGCTGGCATTGACCAAGAGGTCGGGCTGAAACATCCAGGGCCGCGACGCGTCGAACTGTTGCAGCCACCGCAGCCCGGCATCGCGCATCACTGTCTGATAGCCGGGATCGATACGATAATCGTCCATTACCGCGTAGCGCGTGCCATGCGCCTCGCAAAGCGCCAGGAGTCGGGCGGCATCCTCGTCGGACGAGCCACGTTCGTCCACCGCATGCCATGCACAGAACAGGTCCGCATCAACAGGATCACGCAATATGTCAGGCGGACCCAGCAAGACCGACTGCCAGCCGAGCGTTCCGAGGTGGCGGGCCATCTCGCGACAGCGCATCAGGTGCCCCACCCCGACACGGGCGGACACATTGCACCGAAAAATCACTGTGCCAGTCATTGGCTGTCACCTATGCGGCCGGCAGGCGCCTGGTCATTAAAAAACGACCCGGAGGCCGCGGTTGTAAAACGTGATGCACCGTCCCCAAACACGGAGACGGACGGGCGGCGGGCTCATTCGCCGCAACCGGCGGTCCATTTGAGCTTGTCGCGCTGGACCTGCTCAACCGGCAATATATCTTCGCGCTTGAAGGCCAGCGCCTTGTTCACATTGGCAATATCCCGGCAGAGACGCCGAAGACCGTCAGGCTCGAGACTGGCCGCATGGTCGGTGCCCTTCCAGGTCCGGTCAAGTGTGAAATGCCGCTCGATATGGGAAAACCGCCCCTTACCCTCGGCCTCCATCAACCGGCCGACGGCCAGTGCCGCGACATCCGCGGCAATGCCCAGATGGTGCCCGGAAAAGCCAATGCTCTTCACCTGGTCCCCGAATTGCTCCATCAGCGACTTGATTTCGAAAAGACAGATATCCTCGAAGGCCACCGGATAGCCTGACGTGCAGGCATAGATCACCAGATCCCGGGCGCGGCCCCGCTCTTTGTAGAAGGCGACCAGCGCGGCGATCTCTTCTCTGGTGGACATGCCGGTCGAGACATGGATTTCGCCCTCGAAATGTTCGCAGAGATACCCCTGCAACTCGAAATGCTGATTTGTCGCAGACGGGATCTTGAGCATCGTGGGGTTGATCGACACCAGCTCCTTGGCCGAGGAGAGATCCCAGACCGAAGTGGAATAGGCAATCCCGTTTGACTCACAAGCCGCCACCAGCTCGCGATGCTGATCCAGGTCGAATTCCAGAAACTCGCGATGCGCGCCATAGGTCGGTCCATACGCGTTTTCCGGAACCGGGTGGGGCCTGTCGTACTCTTCCCGGCTCAGAAGCTCGCGGTTGTGGCGCTTCTGAAACTTCGCAACATCGGCTTTACATATATGTGCTGCAACCCGTATCAGTTCTTTGGCGATGTCCAGATCGCCCTTGTGGTTACACCCGATTTCCGCAATCACTTGGGTCGGCGGGAAGGCTTGAGTCATGTTTTCTAACACCTAAAGTAGTGGAATGGCGTATTGCAGCGAAACGATCCTCGATACCGTTATCCCGTCCCTCGCAGAGTGTCAAACGGCTCTGGCACCACCGCGGTTCCTTTGTCCTCCGCCCGGTCCGCCGCGGTCCAGCCCCCCGCCATCTCGGTCATCATGCCCGCCCGGAACGCCGATGCCCATCTGAGCCGCGCGGTGCTCTCGGTTCAGGGCCAGACCCGGCAGGACTGGGAGCTGATCATTGCCGATGATGGCTCTACCGACACGACATTCACCCTGGCCCGGGAGCTTGCCCGGGACGACGCCCGGATCCGGCCGCTGGCACGTCAGGAGGGCGATCCCCGTGGCGCCGCGGCGGCCCGTAACCGGGCCATCGCGCAGGCCCGGGGCCGCTATCTGGGATTTCTGGATGCCGATGACGAATGGCTGCCCGAAAAGCTTGCCCGCCAGCTGGGCTGGATGGAAGAATGCCGGCTGGCGCTGACCTTTAGCGGGTTCTGGCGGATGCGCAAGGGGCACCGCCACGAGGTGCGGGTTCCGGCGCAGGTGACACGCGAGCAACTGCTATGCGGCAATGTCATCGGCACGCTCACCGCGATATGCGACCGCACCCTGCTGGGAGAGATCGAAATGCCGCACCTGTCGCGGCGGCATGATTACGCGCTGTGGCTCGATCTGCTGACCCGTACAGATGCCGCCCATGGGCTACAGGAGCCGCTGGCCGTCTATCACGTGACCCAGGGCTCGCTGTCATCGAGCCGCCTGCGGTCGATCCGGGCCACGTGGCGGGTGTATCGCGATCACGCGGGACTGAGCCGCCTGCGCGCGGCCTGGTGCCTGAGCAGCCACCTGATACGGCGGCTGTTCAGAGGGTAGCCCGGCGGCGTTAACGTCGCCCTTGGATCAGCCGCCCAACACCTCGTGCAGCGTGGTGATTACCGTGGTCTGGTCGGTCTCGCTCAGGGTGGCATACATCGGGATGGTGATCATCCGGTTGTAATAGTCCTCGGCATTGGGACAATGACCCGGCTTGAAACCCAGATCCTGATACCAGGGCTGCAAATAGACCGGGACATACAGCACGTTCACCCCGATCCCCAATTCACGCAGACGCGTGAACGCGGTTTTGCGGTCGAGCGGCGCCTCATCCTGTACCAGCACCGGATACAGGTGCAGGCCCGAGCGCTGGTACGGGGCCTGATATGGAAGCTTCAGCGGCAGATCGGCAAGCTCGCGGTCATATACCTCACGGCAGGCGTGGCGGGCGTCGATATAGGCGTCCAGCCGGGTCAGCTGGCTGCGGCCCAACGCGGCCTGCATGTCGGTGATGCGGTAATTATAGCCCAGCATCGTCTGCTGGTAATACCATGGCCCGTCGCTCTCTCCGCGCATCCGGTCCGGGTCACGCGTGATGCCATGGGTGCGCAACATCGCCATGCGCGCGGCGAGCTCGTCATCATTGGTCATCGCCATGCCGCCCTCGGCGGTGGTGATGATCTTGACCGGATGGAAGGAAAAGATGGTGATATCCGACCAGGCGCAATTGCCCACCGGCCGGTCGCGATAGCGGCCACCGACCGCGTGGCTCGCATCCTCGACCACGGCAAACCCGTATTTCGCCTTGAGCGCGCCCAGACGTTCCATGTCGCAGGACTGGCCGGCGAAATGCACCGGCGCGACGATTCGGGGCAAACGTCCGGCGATCTCGGCCTCGGCAAGCCGGGCTTCGAGCAGGTCGAGGCTGAGATTGTAGGTATCGGGGTCGATATCGATGAAATCGACCTCCGCGCCGCAATAAAGCGCCGCGTTGGAGGTGGCGACGAAGGTGTTCGGAGAGGTCCAGAGCACATCGCCGGGCCCCAGATCGAGCGCCATGTAGGCGACATGCAGGGCCGATGTCGCCGAATTCATCGCGATGCCGTGCCGCGCCCCGCAATAGGCGGCCAGCTCTGCCTCGAACCCCGCAATCGCGGGGCCTTGGGTGATGAAATCGCTCAGCAGCACGTCGCGGACCGCTGCCAGATCGGCCTCGGTGATATCCTGCCGACCGTAGGGGATCATGACATTGCCATCCGATTGAACTCGACGATCTCATCCACCGAGAGGAAATGCTCGTTGGAGCCGGAATTGTACTCGAACCCCATGGAGACCGGTTCGCCCTTTTCACCGAGCGCATTGGTGGCGAATGAATTCTCACGGTCGAAGAACTTGATGGTGGGGCGCAGGATGTAGTGATCCCGAAATTCCAGCGTCAGGTGGCTGTCATCGGCGGGGCACATGATTTCATGCAGCTTCTCACCCGGGCGGATGCCCACCACGTGCTGCTCCAGGTCGGGTGCGATCGCGCGGGCCAGCTCGGGGATGCGAACCGACGGGATCTTGGGCACGAAAATCTCGCCGCCATACATGCGCTCGAAATTCTTGAGAACGAAATCCACGCCCTGTTGCAGCGAGATCCAGAACCGGGTCATGTTCTCGTCGGTGATCGGCAGAGATTTGGCCCCCTGTGCCTGGAGGTTCTCGAAGAACGGCACGACCGAGCCGCGCGAACCGACCACATTACCGTAACGCACAACCGAGAATCGCGTCGACTTGGTGCCGACCATGTTGTTGGCGGCAACGAACAGCTTGTCGGACGCCAATTTGGTGGCGCCATAGAGGTTGATCGGGTTGGCGGCCTTGTCGGTGGAGAGCGCCACCACCTTGTCGACATTGTTCGCGATCGCGGCCTGAATGACATTTTCGGCCCCGTGCACGTTTGTCTTGATGCATTCCATCGGGTTGTATTCGGCCGCCGGCACCTGCTTCAACGCGGCAGCATGGATGACATAATCGACTCCTTCCATCGCCGAGATGAGCCGCTCCCGATCCCGGACGTCACCGATGAAATACCGCATCTCCGGCGAATTGAAGGTTTGTGACATTTCGAACTGCTTCAGCTCGTCGCGCGAGTAGACGATGATTTTCTTGACAGAATAGCGTTCAAGCAGGGTCTTGACGTATTTCTTGCCAAAGCTGCCAGTGCCGCCTGTAATGAAAATTGTTTTGTTATCAAACATTTGACAATTCCTCTATGGGTTATGAAATGGTCGTTATCGCGTTTTTCAACTTTTGACAACATATTATCAATTTCTACACCGGCCGATACTTTCGAAAGCAGTGGTGACAGGTGGAAACCCGCCTATTCAGGCGCTCGGTCTATACACCGTGCGGTGCCTTTGCGCGTCGGCAATATCCGCCTCGTTATCGATGTCACGACGGCGCGTTTCGATGCCGTCGGTCATCGCACTGCAACGGAGCACCTCATGTCGGATCACTCGTCGAACCTTTTGCTGCCTTACATTCAACCCTCGCAGGCGCAGAAACACGTGACTCATAACGAAGCGCTGCGGCGTCTCGATGCGATTGTACAGCTTACCGTGCAAAGCTTTGACGCCTCCAGCCCGCCTGCCGACCCTGCGGACGGAGACATCCATGCCCTCGGCGCCGGCGCGAGCGGGGTCTGGGCCGGACAGGATGGAATGCTCGCCTATCACGCCAGCGGGCACTGGATATTCCTTGCCCCAAAAGACGGCTGGCGGGCCTGGAGCGCCGAGGATCAGACCCTGCGCGTGTTCTCTGCCGGAAACTGGCTGGCAGTGACGCCGCCATTGCAAAACCTCGATGGCATCGGGGTCGGCACCTCGTCAGATACCGTTAACCGGCTGGCCATCGCCTCGGACGCGGCGCTCTTTTCGCATGCGGGCAGCGATCACCGCCTTGTCATAAACAAGGCCACGGCGGCCGATACGGCATCGGTGGTGATGCAATCGGGCTGGTCCGGCCGGGCGGAATTGGGTCTCACAGGCGATGAGGACTTCCACATCCGCACGAGTCCGGACGGCAGCGCCTGGACCTCGGCGCTCACCCTGCGGCGCGGCGACGGGGCGAGCCGGGCACGGTGCCTGTTCTCAGGGACGATCGACATCGACAATCACAGCGTCGGCTATGTGCCCACCCCGTCCGCGGGGGGCATGGTTGCGATCAATCTCGTGGCAGAGGAATTTCCGCAGGCCCCGCATAGCGGGCTGTTTTCCTATGATACCGGCCCGTCGCTGACATTGTTCAGCCTGGCCCGTGGCACCAGCCTTGAGGATTGGGGAACGACGGTGCTGACGGGCACCACCGCGACGGACGGACGCAGCGCTCTGGCGGTCCGGTCAGGCGAGTTGCAGATCGAGAACCGCCATGGCGGGCCGAGGCGCTTTGCCTATACGTTTCTCAATACCTACTGACCCGGTCCCGGGGCGAGCGCGGCTCAGCAGGCCGCACGGACCCGCGTGACCACTTCGTCCAGCACCGTGTCAAGCAAGGTCAGATCCTCGGCCTCGCCCATCACCCGGATCAGCGGCTCTGTCCCCGATGTCCGGATCAGCAAGCGCCCCGCCTGGCCCAGCCTGCGCGTGCCTTCGGCAATCGCCTCCTGTACGGCTATGTCCTCGAGCGGTGCCTTGCCGATCGCATACCGCAGGTTGACCAGCTTTTGGGGGACCGGCTCGAAGACACGCATCAGGCGGCTGGCCACCTCTCCGGTCTCGACCATCGCGGCGAGAAATTGCAGGGCCCCGATCAGCCCGTCGCCCGTGGTGGCGTAATCGGTCATCACGATATGACCCGATTGCTCGCCGCCAAGGTTGTGCCCGCCCGCGCGCATCGCCTCGACGACATAGCGGTCGCCCACCGCGGTGCGCTCCAGCCCGATCCCCCTGTCGTTTAGAAACCGCTCCAGCCCGAGGTTCGACATCACGGTGGTGACCAGCGCCCTGTTCAACAACCGCCCCTCTTCGGCCCAACGCGCCGCGATCAGCCCCATGATCTGGTCGCCATCGGCCACCCTGCCTTGCTCGTCGATCAGGATGACGCGGTCGGCGTCGCCATCGAGGCAAATCCCGACATCCGCCCCGGTCTCGCAAACCTTGCGCGCGGCGACCTCGGGATGCGTGGAGCCGCATTTCTCGTTGATGTTGAACCCGTCAGGCGACACCCCCAACGGGATCACCTCGGCGCCCAGTTCCCACAACACCTCGGGCGCGGAGCGATAGGCGGCGCCATTGGCGCAGTCGAGCACGATCCGCAGACCATCGAGACGGCGGCGATGGGGGAAGGTGGTCTTGGCGTATTCGACATAACGGCCACGGGCATCGTCGATCCTGCGGGCCCGGCCGATATTCTCGGGTTTCGACAGCGAAACGCCGGTCTCGAACAACCGCATGATGTCGGCTTCGGCCTGATCGGACAGCTTGAACCCGTCGGGGCCGAAAAACTTGATCCCGTTGTCACAGGCCTGATTGTGGCTGGCCGAAATCATCACTCCCATATCGGCGCGCAGGCTGTGCGTCAGATACCCGATCGCCGGTGTCGGAACCGGCCCGAGCAGGAACACGTTCATGCCCGTGGAGGTGAACCCGGCGGTCAACGCATTCTCGATCATGTACCCAGATAGCCGTGTATCCTTGCCGATCACGACCCTGTGCTCCTGCTTGTCGCGCCGAAAGTAGCGCCCTGCGGCCGTCGCAAGCTTGAGCGCGACCTCGGCGGTCATCGGCCATGAATTCGCCTGACCGCGGACCCCGTCCGTGCCAAAGAGCTTGTTTTGTGTCATGAATGGCAGTCCTTCCCGTCAATGCCGACCTTGCCACAAGCGAGGCCGTCCTACTGTCCTTAATGGATATTCTTCAATCAGCCAACGAAAGACAGGCTCCGCGCCTCAGCCGTGAAATGACACTCTCTTTCGCCGCGGTCGTTCTAAAATATTTGTGATAACGATTGCAACATGATGCCGCCCGTGAGATGTCAAGAAATGCTAAGCGGATTAAAAGTTCAAATGAAGACTGAACCCAATAAATTTTCCACGACAGGCGCGCCTTACAACACTCGTCCCTGTCCGGCCTGCGGGGCCATGGCGCTGACCCACAGCAGCGATTACCCGTCAAACGTCAAACCGTTCTCGAAGCGGACGATCCTGTATTGCACCGAATGCGGGCTCGGGCATGTGCCGGATGCCGCCGAGATGCTGGACGCGTTCTACCGCGAGGATTACGCGCGCACCAATCGCAAGGATCGCGAGATCGATCCCGAGACCTATTTCTCCGAGGCGCATCGCGAAAACTCGCGCATGATGCATCGCTATTACGCGCGGGCGCGCGGGCAGATCATTCGCCTCAGAAAGCATGGCGCGCGCTTCGAGCATGTGCTCGACTTCGGCAGCGGGCCGGGATATTTCCTGCATCTTTGCGAGGCCACCGCCCCCTGTGCCTTTGAGCCCGATCTGGCAAGCGCCAAGTATCTCGATCACCTCGGCGCCCGGCAATTCGCGACGCTGGACGACATCCCGCAGGATCAGTTCGACGTGATCGTCGCCTCGCATTCCATCGAACATCTGGCGGCCGAAGAGCTGACCGATACGTTGAGCCATCTGGTCGGGGCGCTCAACGCCACCGGCCTGATGCTGATCGAAGTGCCGCAGGGCGGCCATTCCTATCTGCATCTCGACGGCGTCCGACAGGATCCGCACACGCTGTTCTTCACTCCGCAGGCACTGGTCGAGGCGGTCAAGCGCGTCCATGGCGAGATCGTCTTTGCCGGAGCCGTGGCCAAGCCGGAGATCCCTCGGCGGGAGACGCCGATCTACACCCCCGAGGGCGCGGCCTTCAACAAGGTCAACCGCGGCGGGCTTACTGTGATCTGCCGCCGCCCGCAGGCTCCCGAATAAGCCCGCTCAGATAACGCCCATAGGCGGTCTTGGAGAACAGCCGCGCCCGGTCTCGCAGCCCCTCCGTGTCGATCCAGCCCTTGCCAAAGGCGATCTCCTCGGGGTTGCCCACCTGAAGCCCCTGCCGTTCCGACAGCGTGCGCACGAAATTGCCCGCATCCAGCAGCGAGGCGTGGGTGCCGGTGTCGAGCCAGGCATAGCCGCGCCCCATCTGCCGGACATGCAGCATCTCATCGGCCAGGTACATCTCCAGCAGACTGGTGATCTCAAGCTCTCCGCGTGCCGACGGGGTGACCTTGCGGGCGCGCTCCGGCGCGCTGCCGTCGAGAAAATACAGCCCCGTGACCGCCAGCGGCGACGGGGCGACCTCGGGTTTCTCGACGATCGCGCGCACCCGCCCGTCGGGGGCGAAATCGACCACGCCATACCGCTCCGGATCGGCCACCCGGTAGCCAAAGACCGTGCCCCCCGTCGGGGTCGCATCCGCCGCATCGAGATGCTCGGACAGCCCGTGACCGAAAAAGATGTTGTCCCCCAGCACCATCGCGCTCGGCGCGCCCGCCAGAAAGTCTTCGGCCAGCAGATAGGCCTGCGCCAGACCGTCCGGGCTGGGCTGTTCGATATAGGTGAAGTCCAGCCCCCATTGGCTGCCATCGCCCAATGTGCGCCGGAACTGGTCCTGATCCTGCGGCGTGGTGATCACCGCGATCTCGCGGATATTGGCCAGCATCAACACCGACAGGGGATAATAGATCATCGGCTTGTCATAGACCGGCAAAAGCTGTTTCGAGATGCTCAGCGTGATCGGGTAGAGCCGCGTTCCGGATCCACCGGCGAGCAGGATGCCCTTGCGTTTCGTCATGTGTTCAGCTCCTCCGGGACCGCATTTGCGCCCGCTCTCAGGTCAGTCCGTGCGGGCGGGCGCCCCGCCTCCCAGCCGTTGCCCCACCCCGTCACGATCAAGCAGCGCGCGCCACCAGGCGTCGTTGTCGAGATACCATGCGACGGTGCGCGCCAGCCCCTCGTCCAGCGTCACCGAGGGCCGCCAGCCCAACGTCTCCCGGATGTGGCTGGCATCGATGGCATAGCGCGCGTCATGGCCGGGGCGGTCGGGGACAAAGCGGATGAGATCGGCGTAGCGCCCGCCGCCCGGGCGCGGACGCCTCGTGTCGAGCAGGCCGCAAAGGGACTTGACCAGCTCCAGATTGGAGCGCTCGTTGTCGCCGCCGATAGTGTAGCTTTCGCCGACGGTGCCCTGCCGCAACACGCACAGCAGAGCCTCGGCATGATCCTCGACATAGAGCCAGTCGCGCACATTCGAGCCGTCGCCGTAGATCGGCAGCGGCTCTTCGGCCAGGGCGCGCAGGATGATCACCGGGATGAGCTTTTCGGGAAAATGATAGGGGCCGTAATTGTTGGAACAGTTGCTCAGCACCACCGGCAGGCCATAGGTATGGCCCCAGGCGCGGACCAGATGATCGCTGGCGGCTTTTGACGCGGCGTAGGGCGAGCGCGGATCATAAGGCGTGTCTTCGTGGAATTTGACCGACGGATCGGGCGGCAGCGAGCCGAAGACTTCGTCGGTGGAGATGTGGTGAAAGCGGAACCCGGCAAAACGGTCGCGGGCGTTCCAGTAGGCGCAGGCCGCCTCCAGCATGTTGCAGGTGCCGGTGATGTTGGTCTCCACAAAGGCGCCCGGCCCGTCGATGGAGCGATCCACATGGCTCTCGGCGGCCAGGTGCATGACCGCATCGGGGGCATGCCGGGCAAACACCCGGTCGAGCGCCGCACGGTCGCGGATATCGGCCTTCTCGAAGACATAGCCGGGATGAGACGCCACCGAAGCCACGTTGTCGAGGCAGGCGGCATAGGTCAGCGCGTCGAGATTGACCACCTCGTAGCCACGGGACATGGCCAGCCGGACCACCGCCGATCCGATAAACCCGGCCCCGCCGGTGATCAGAAGCTTCATGGGCCGCTCCTCGCGCGCATGTGACCGCCCTGCAAGGCTGATCGCGCTGCTGTCTCGATCCGCACCGGTTGGCCCTCCCTGCCCTGTCTTCGCCCGGAGGGCTTGATGACCTGCATACCCCCCATGGCATCGCAAGACCATGCAAAAGCGGCATAAAGGTGACCCGCAGGGGACGAATGCGGGCGCGGTCGACGCCATGGCGTGTGGCTCATGTCGAGGACCCGCGCCCCAGCAACCGCCGACGCAGCGCGGCCCCCCGGCGCAGCAGCTTCAACAGGGCGATCGGATATGGCCCGGCCCAGCTGACCCAGTCGTTCACCGCGTCCGGGCGCGGCAAGACCTCGACCGGCGGCCCCTCGCGCACCGGCGCAAGCGGCAACACCCCATCGAGCGCCGAGCGATCCGTGGTGCGCTCCAGCTCCAAATCGTCCCGTGCCGCCAGCAGCTCGAAAATGGCACGATCCAGATCGGGATCGTGCAAATGCGTGTCCGGCCCCATCGCGGCCATGCCCGGCGCCATCAATGTCTGGAAATGCGGCCCCGGCGTGAACGGGTAGCGCGGCCCGCCGGTATAGAGATCCATGCCCGCCAGCAGGATGTGCTCCGCGCCCATGCCATGGGCCGCCAAAACCGCGTAGGTGCCCGACATCGGCTTGCGCTGATACCGTTCCATGAGTCTGGCCACCTCGGCCTTGATGGCCGCGTCGCGAAACCGGATCGGGCGATAGAGATCGCCGAACCGGCGCATCCCGGCGCGGATCACCCGCGGGTTATGGCTGGTCCAGGCGCGGATGTCGTAATCGTCGCGACACTGGTGCAGGGTTTCGAACATGAAGGGGGCCACGCGCGGATCCCCCGCGATATAGGCCAGATCCACCCGCCGCCCGAGATAGAAGGCCCGCTCGAAAAAGAAATTGTTGGTGCGCAGAATGGCATCCGTGGCCAGCACCCGCCCCGGTGCGAGCGTTGTCAGCGAATGGCCGTTGCCGGCCACCACACAGGTCCGACCCGCCAGCACGTTCACCGGGTCCGCATCAGGAAGGTGTCACACATGGCGCGCAGCGCACCCCGGCCGCCGGGCTGTGGCAAGACCCAGTCCGCCTGAGCGAGGATCTCGGGATGGGCGTCACTGGGGCAAGCCGACAGACCCGCCCGCGCCATGGCCGTGGCGTCGTTGACGTCATTTCCCACGTAAAGCATTTGCGCCCAGCTCAGCCCCTGTTCCGCCAGCCAGCTCTCCAGTGTCGCCACCTTGTCATCCACCGCTTGATGCACCTCGATCCCCAGTTTCGCGGCACGACGCTCGACCACCGGGTTGCGTTCCTTGGACAGGATCATCAACCGCCAGTACCCCGCCGCCCGCATCAGGCCCAGCCCCATGCCGTCGCCGCGCGATGTCGTCACCGCCTCGCGTCCGGTCTCGTCGGTGAGCACGAGATTGTCGGTATGCACCCCGTCGAAATCCATCACCACGGCTGCCACCCGGTCGAGCCGCTCAGCCTCGATCGCATCGCCGCCGCGCCGCGCGGCGATCTGCACACAGAGCGCCAGATCGTCGAAACTGTCGATCTCGACCGGCGGATGGTCCACCGGACAGAGCGCCACCGGCCCGCAGAACCGGCTCTGATGCTGCTCGAAATCGGCGCGGCGCACGCAATAGATCGCGCCGCTTTCCCGAAAGGCGGGGGGCAGATCCTGCCGCCGCTGGCGCGGGCGCTGTTCATCATGGTTGGTCCCGTGACCGAACCCGGCCGCGTCGCGCGCCCACAAAAAGGAATGATCCTCGATCACCGACAGGGCGCAGGCCGCCTCCTGCCCGTCCATCGCCGCGAGGCAGGCCTCGATATCCGCGCCGGTGGTGAAGGGAGAGGTGCATTGCAGAAATACCAGCCGCTCCACGGCCCGGCCCTGAGCCGCGATTTCCCCGAGCGCATGCAGCCAGCCGGCCTCGGAACTGGCACCATCGCCCGAGAGCGCCGCCGGCCTGTGGATCACCTCGGCGCCAAACCGCTCCGCCTCGGCGGCGATCTGCGGATCATCGGTCGAGACATGCACCGCCGTGACGGACGCCGCGGCCCGGGCCGCGCGCACCGATCGCGCGACCAGCGATAGTCCGCCGACGCGCTTCAGGTTCTTGCCCGGAACGCCCTTGGACCCTCCCCTGGCCAGTATCACACACTGGGTTGCGGTCTCGATGGAAACAGGCGGGGTGGTCACGGGCGGTGCAACATCCTCTGGCTATGGCTCGGGAAAGCAAGGTCCCCAGTATGCCAAAGCGTTTACAAAATTTCTGGCGCTGTGTACATGCTGGCCTCGAACAACACCAGACCGGACCTGTCATGTTTGCACGCCTCAAAGCCTCCCGTCTGGGGAAATGGCTCTACCGTCTGTCGCGTCAACGCCGTCTCGGCGGGCCGCTGCGCTGGCTTCTGGCGCGGGGTATCCACGAACGGCTTGCCCCCGCGCATTGGCGGGCCGTGAACCGGCGTCACAACGCCAAGCAGGCCGCAACCCTCGCGGCCTTTCGCGCGCGCCATCGACAGGACCGGACATGAGCCGCCGCCCAACCCGTCTTTTGATCCCGTTTTGCGACGACTCCACCCTGATCTTTGCCGTTCGCCTGCGGGCACTGTTGCACGAGGCCGCCCCATCCGCCTCGGTCATTCTGGGCTGTTACATGCCCGAAGAAGGTCTGTCGCGCCGCCAGTTGGAGATGTTCGTACCTGACGGCGATTATCTGCTGCTGACCGACGAGGGGCTCGTACAGGCGGTGCAGGACGGCCAGTATGATGCGGTCCTGACCAGCCGGGTCTTTCAGCCCCTGCGCAGCCTTCTGACGACGCCGGCGTTTCGGCACCACCGGGGGCGGGCGCAGGTCATCGCCTTTCTCGGCGGGCTCGATTTCTTTCCCGAGCGGGGCTTTGCCAACCGAATGCCCTGCGACGGGGTGTTTCTCTTTCCACAATCGGATTTGAAGACATTCGCCGACTACGCGGCGCAGCAGGCCGCGCATGACAGCAGTCTTGGCGCTCCGCTGGTCGATTTCGGCCATCCGACCTTTCTTGAGCCCGCCCCGAACCCGCCCGGCGATCTTGCCGACCGGCGTGATATCTATTTTTTCGCGCAGGCCATCTCGCCGCTGACGCGCCGCGGCCGGGTGCATGTCCTGAACGTCATGACCGCGCTGGCCGAGGCCTATCCCCACCGCGATGTCTGGATCAAGCTGCGTCACCTGCCCGACGAGAACCAGACCCACCTGCACCGCGAAAAGCACGATTATGCGCGCCTGATGGACAGCGCGCGCCAGCCCTGGCCCGCAAATCTAAAGCTCACCGCCTGCTCCATGCAAGAGGCGATAGAGCGGGCCGCCCTGGGGATCACCTGCACCTCGACCGCCGCAATCGATCTGATTCGCGAAGGCGTGCCGACCATGGTCTATGTCGACTACGTCGATGCCTACATGGATCCGATGGCCGCGGCGATGCGCCGGATTTTTGCGCAGAGCGGCGTGATCGTCACGCTCGACGATCTTCTGCATCTGCGCCATGGCACACCCGACCCGGACTGGCTGCGCGAGATGTTCTGTCCGCGCGATCTGGGGCAGCGGGTGCTTGCCATGCTGGAGCGGCTTCAGCCGCTGGCGTCGTCAGCCTCGGAATAAAACAGCCGGAAGTCCTCGGCGTAGCGTTCAGAGATCAGCGCCAGGGTCTTTGGGGACAATGTCTCGGCGATCTCCGGCGCGGTCTGGCCCCTTATGTTGCGGCGCAGCATCGGCCCCGGATCCGTCCCGCACCGCATCCTGATTTCCCACCGCACATGGGCCCAATCGGTCTCGGCATCCTCGACCCGTCCGATGAAATCGGGCAGCACCCGGCCATGCCAAGTCAGAATGGACGCCTGCGATCGCAGATGAATCTCGGTTTTGGCATCCGGCGTGCACGCCACGAGGGCGACGAAATCATCAAAGGGCATGCCGTGGTCAATGCCCATATCCGCCATGGCGGGCAAAATAACGGGATTCTCTATCACCTTGTTGTGCCAGCACGAATAAAGCCGCGCCACCGGATGACGCACGAAGCTGAAGCTCCAGCCCGCGCGGGTGGCGGGCGACAGGGCATAGGTCGCCGGTCGCATCCGTCGCACGAGATGGCGCGGTTGGCGGGACCAGAACGCATCCTTGGCCGGCCTCAAACCCTTGGCCGATGTCAGCCCGAAGGCCTGGGCGAGCGCGGTTCGGATCGAGGTATTGGCCGCCTTGCCAATGCGAAAATAGCCGATCTGCGCCTGCGGCAGCCAGATCACATGCCGCTCGACACCGGGGCTGATCCGCCGCGAGAGCGTCCTGGCCATGCGCCGCAACACAGAGAGATCACGTTTAGGGGTCGTCATGAGCAGTTCTTTCCTGGGAATCCGGGATATGTCCTCTGACAAAGGCTAGAAAATGCCTCAGGCCTCCGATCCGACGCCGGTAGCGCAGCGCATACAGCACCCGCACCAGCGGCGCGTACCGGCCAAAGACCCGGCCCAGAACCGCAACACGCGCCTGCATCAGATCCGCGCGACACCAGTTGTCTCCGGTGCTCTCGGACGGATGGCGGCCCACCGCGACGGGCAATGAGAGCCCTCGCAGCCCGGCCTTGAGCGCATCGGTCACAAAGACGTATTCCTCCCCCAGACCGAACCGCGCCCCCAATCCAAAATCGGGATCGAAGCGCAGCCCGGCGGCCTCGACGGCGCTGCGCCGCACCATCAGCTCGGGTGCGCAGATCCGCCCGCTATTGAAATGATGCAGCCTGTGCGGGCGACCGCGCCGCCCGGCCCCGGGCAGCCGGTCGCTGCGCCAGCCCGCGGCAAAGCCAAGGTCGGGGGCGGCGGTGAATGCGCGAGCCAGCCTGCAAAAGCCGTCCGTGTCCAGCGTCATGTCATCGTCCGCGAAAACCAGCAGCGCGCCGGTGGCGTGCTCGAAGGCCGCGTTGCGGCTGTGCGACAGACCGACGCTGCACAGCCGGGATACCGTCACGTCGTCACGCTCCGACAACGCGTCGGGGCATGCGTCCGTATCGCCCTTCTGCACCATGACGAGGTAGTCGATACCGGGACAAGCCGGCGGCAGGACCAGCCTGGAAAGACGCGGACCAATCGTGGAAATCGCCACAGTGACCGGCAAGTCGACCGCTCCTGCGACTGTGGCGTTCTTTTCATCAATCACTGGCTACCATGTCCGCTCATTTCCGTGGCGCAGATAGCGGTAAGACCCCTCCGGGTCAATCCGGCCGCGTCCGTCTACCGTTTCATGTTGCGGTTATGACAGGCGATGGCCTCTTCGAGATCTTCGAAAAAACTCAGCTCGCCATTCTCCAGCACCGCACCGTAATCGCACAGGTTGCGGATCTCGGCGATGGAATGGGTCACCACGATGGCACTGGACGTGGCCATACGGTCCTTGAAGACGAGCGCGCTCTTGGCCCGGAACGAGGCGTCACCGACCGATGTCACCTCATCGACCAGATAGGTATCGAACTTGATCCCCATGGAAATCCCGAAGGCCAGCCGCGACCGCATGCCCGAGGAGTAGGAGCGCACCGGCATATGGTAATGATCCCCCAATTCCGCGAAATCACTGACGAAATCCAGCAAGACCTCGGTATCCACTCCGTAGATCCGGGCGATGAACCGCACGTTCTGGGCGCCGGTGAGATCGCGGTGGAACGTGCCCGCGAACCCCACCGGAAACGAGATCTCGCCATCTGACAGGATTTCCCCGCCATCGGGAGAGACATTGCCCGAGATTATCTGCAACAGGGTGGATTTGCCCGAGCCGTTGCGCCCCATGAGCCCCACCGCCTTGCCCTCCGGGAACACGGCATTGACCTCGCGCAGGAGATATTTCCGGCCACGCCGCGAGGGAAAGCTCTTGGTCAGGTTGCGCAGTTCGATCATTGCTCTCAGCGACGGTCCCGCAGGCTGTAATAGACCAGCACCATGATGCTCCAGCTGCCAAAGAACACCAGTCCACAGAGCCCCAGGATCAGGAATCGGCGGGGATATTCGGCGCTTTCGGCCAGCGTCGGCTGCACATAAGCCGCCAGATACCGGCTCTGACGTTGCGCGTTGGCCTGGGCGGAATCGAAATTGGACAGGGCCGAGGTGTATTTTTTCTCCGCAAACTCGCGTTCGACGGTGAGCCGTTCGAATTCGGCCACCACATCGGCGTAATCGCCGGTCTCTCCGCGGTCGCCGCCACTGCCGAATTTCAGCCGTTCCTCGCGGATCCGTTCGCGGATCGCGGCGATCCGGCGTTCGGCCTGAACCACGCGCGGATCGTTCTCGCGCGCGGTATCGCGCAAAAGATCGTAATCAATCAATTCCCGGCCCAGCATCTGCTGAAGCGACCCGAGCAACCCCATCTGGACCTGAACATCGGCATCCGGGTTCACGATCTGGCTGCGCGACCGGAACGCGGTGAGCGCCTGACGCGCGGCACTGAGCTGCTCCAGCGCTGTGTTGAGCTCTTCACGCGCGTAGCCCATGGCATCTTCCCGCGCAATCGCCGAGAGCGCGTTGATCATCTGAGAGCTTTCGGCAAAAATCTCCTCGGCGATGCGCTGTGAGGTATCGGGCGCGAAACTGAGCACCTTGAGCTCGAGCAGACCGGTCCCGGGCGCATAGGAAATCCGTACCATGCGGCGCCAGTAATTCAGCAAATCCTCGATTGTCGCGTTCGGCCGCAAGGCAAAGACCGGATCGGTCTCGTAAGGATCTGAATAGATTTCCCGCAGGCCGATCTTGTCGTCGATCTTTCCCACGAGTTCGTGGGATTGGATGTACTCGAAGAGGATGTCGCTATCAGAGGAACTTGCCGTAGAGAGATTGCTCAGCCCGCCCAGCAGGTCCACCGCCGACGGGGTTTCCTCGCGGCGCACGGTGAAGGCTACTGACGAGGCATATTGATCCTGCGCGTAAGTCCACAGATAGGTGCCTACCCCGCCGAGCGGCGCCAGCACCAGGAACACGAAGGACACCAGAATGCCCAGATGGCGCCGTTTCGGGCGCGCGGGTGGCGCGGGTGGACGCGGTTTTTTGGGTTGCGTTTTCTTGGGCTCTGGTTTCTTCGCCGCCGCAGGCTTGGACGGGGATTCAGCCTTGGGGGCCTGAGGCGCGGGCCGGTCAGGGGGCGATTGATCATTTGACAAGGTTATGCTCCAAAGGCATGGGGCGAAGTATTGCTCGTCTATAGGACACATGGAACCATGCCGCAATGACAGCATCAACAGACACGCCGGACAAGCCAGAGCCGCCACAGCGGACCAAAAATCGTACCGGACGTGTGATCGGTGCGCTCATCCTGCGCGAAATGTCGACCACCTATGGCCGGTCTCCGGGCGGATATGTCTGGGCTGTTCTGGAGCCGGTGGCGGCGATCACCATGATGGCGGTCGGTCTGTCGCTGCTGTTTCGCGCGCCGTCGCTCGGCACCAGCTTTCTCCTGTTTTATGCCGGTGGGCTTTTGCCCTTGCGCTACTACCAGAACGTGTCGCAATCCGTGGGGACGGCGATCCAGTTCAACCGCCCGCTGATGGCCTATTCGCGGGTGACCTATATGGATACCATCATCGCCCGGGCGATGCTCGCCATCCTGACCCAGACCATGGTGGTCCTGATCGTTTTCGGCGGCCTGTTCGTCACGCAGGATATCCGGGAGAATATCGACGTGGTTCCCATTCTCGAGGGTTTCTTGCTCTGTATCGTGCTCGGGGTTGGCCTCGGGACGTTCAATTGCTTCATGTTTCTGCGCTTCGCGATATGGAAATCGATCTGGGGGATCTTGACGCGGCCGCTGCTGCTCATTTCGGGGGTGTTCTACATCTACGAGGACCTGCCCCGAATCGTGCAGAACATCCTGTGGTTCAACCCGCTGATCCATATTTCCGGCATCGTTCGCTCCGGTATATACTCGACCTATGATCCGGCCTATGTCTCGCAGATCTATGTTGCGATGTTCGGGGTCATCCCGATGGTTTTCGGCCTGCTGCTACTCTGGCGGTTTTGGCGCGACCTCCTGCAACGCTAGGTCAGACAGACAACGACCACCGCGTGATATGGCCGGATTGCACCCCAATCGTTCCAGTCTTCGCCACGCGGCGTATCCATTGCTTTTTCACGACCAGTTTGCAATTTCCTTTCCATATGTCCTTATTCGATAGGGTGGCCTCATTTTCAGATCCGGATTCGGACCTGTCTCCGGGGCGTTGCGTCGAGCAACATGATACTTGGTCCGAGGGTCCAGTCTCGCGCAGCCGATCGCGACAGTTTGGAGGCGCGCGAATGGTTCGACGTCGAAGGCGTCGACATGATCAACGACCTTTCAAACTCTGGCGCGGCGCTTGCCGTGGCCGGTGTCGCGAAAGAGGCTAAGCGCGACATCATCGTGAATGGCGCCTCCAACATCGGCATCACCAACGACATGTGCTCGCCCTGTGCCATCCACTATGCCGACGACGCCTTTCGTTCGCTGGAGCAGAGCAGCTGCCACCTCGTCACCGACGAGAAAGGCTGATCACTGACTGAGGGGATGCCGGGCCGCCGCGTCGCGGCCCGGCATCCTCCTTGTTGAAAGAGCAGAAGACCCATGGCCGCCAATGTGCTTGACGCCAAGAACCTCGCCAAAAGCTTCGGTGCCATCGCCCGGATGGTGCTGGTCCGGTCGTTCCAGATCTCGGCGGTCTTCAACAGCATGACCGCGCGGGAAAACGTGATGCTCGCCTGACAGCGGACGCGGGGCGAATCCTATGGCTTCTGGAGCCGTAAATCCACGCTCGCCGGCAATCTGTCCACGGCGATGCAGCATCTCGAATCGGTCGGTATCGCGCATCTGGCGAATGTCAGCGCCGGGGACCTTTCCTGTGGCCACCGCCGTGCGCTGGAGATCGCCACCACCCTGGCACTCGACCCCGAGGTGACCGTGCTGGCGCGCGGTCGTATCCTTGCCCAGGGTGATTATGCCAGTGTCGCCTGCAATGAAGACGTGATCGAGGCTTATCTGGGGGTGGCCACGTCTGAGGCAACGCAACATTCCACGACACGCACGGTGCTTGATATCTCGGATTTGAAGGCCTGGCACGGGCCGAGCCAGGCGCTTTACGACATTGCGCTGACCGTCCGCACCGGCGACCTCGTGACACTGTTCGGGCGCAACGGCGCGGGCAAGACCACCACCCTGCGCTCCATCGTCGGCCAGGTGGCCGAGACTTTCGACAACGCCACGCTGCTGGCTGATTTCGAACGGATCAGCGCGCGGCTGAGCGCCTGAGCGCCCGGCCGGACCTCAGCTTTGCACCTCGTCGGGTTCAGGCAATGTCCGTCCGCGCTGAAAACGCGAGGGACGAAAGCCCGTCATGCGCTTGAAGGCGTTCGAGAAGGCAAACGGATTCTGATAGCCGACCGCGAAGGCCACGTCCTCAACCCTCGTGTCGGTCGTCGCCAGAAGCTGTGCGGCCTGCTGGACGCGCAGACAGGTCAGCTGCTGCATCGGGCTGCGGCCCAGCCGGGTCTGGCAGAGCCGCCGCAAGTGCTCTCCGCTGAGGCCGGCGATCGCGGCCAACTGGTCCAGTGTCCAGGGGCGGCCCAGCTCGGCGGTGACCTCGGCCCAGAGCTTGCTGAGCCGCTCTTCGTTGCGCAGCGGCTCGGTGTAGCGTTTCACGTCGTGTTCGATCAGGTCGATCCACAGCGCCGCCGCCGCGATGTCGCCGCTGCTGTTCACCTCGTGGTAAAGGCCGAGGATCGCGTCCGACAACGGCTTGGGATCCACCTGCGCGACCAGCGGTGTCATCCCCTCGATCGCCGAGCGGGGCGATTGCGGCGTGTAGCGCACCCAGCAATATTGCCAGCGCTTGCCCGGCACCGCGTGAAAGGCGTGCAGCACGTGGGCCGGAGCCAGCGTCACCATGCCCGCCCGGTGCAGCCGCCAGCGGCCATCCAGCAGCATCCGACCCTCACCGCCCAGGCAGGCGTGCAGACAGGCGCCACTGAGGTTGGTGCGCACCACACGGTAGGGCGGCGCCGCATCGCCGACGCCCACATGTGACAGCAGCCGATGGGCCAGCGCCGGGCAATCCTCGGCGCGTACGGCGCGTTGATGCGTGTTCTCGCCAACAATGTGGGTTTCAGATAGATTCTCGTGCATGACGCCGATCATTGGGAGGTTTGCGGTGACAGAATAGTGGGGAACAGTAAAATCACGGCGCAAATCATTGTGCTGTCCAAGGGCGTTCGAGGGGGAGGGCCGATGATCGAGATTTCGGCGTGCCGCGTGTCGCACTGACCGGGCAGATCATGCTCGGTATCGTCAAGGTGGTGAATTTCGCTCACGGCGCCTGTTTCATGATGGGCGCGTTCATTTCGTACCTGCTGCTCTTCAACCTCGGCATGGGCTATTGGGGGCGATCTTTACGGCAAGCCAGCGCAACAGTGCGGCATGCGACGACATCCATTCGGACGGCACCGGACCCGAGGCCGATAGCCCCGATCCGCAGCCGGTCCAATACGGCTGATCACAGCGAGACAGTGACGCCTGGCAAGCTCTTGATGGACATGGCAAAGACAGGTGTCGAAAGGCGCATCGCCTCTGGTTGCTTTATAAAGCTATTGGTGGCGTGTAGACTGGTAAAATGAAACAGAGCGTGGGCTTTTGCACATCAGCGGACGGTGTTCGGATCGCGTTTGCCTCGTCCGGCGCGGGGCCGCCCCTGGTCAGGGTGGCGAACTGGTTCACGCATCTCGACCTCGACCGGCAGAGCGCCGTCTGGC
>NZ_CAMYMD010000046.1 GCF_947259555.1 uncultured Roseovarius sp. | reverse complement strand
GAAAATCCCGATGGATCAGGCAACCCGGTAATGGTAGTCTTCGTCATGTGGCATATCCCTTTCTCTCCAGAGAATTGACGGCGTCTTGAACACCGCCATGATATGCCGCCCCTCAGGGGCCATCACAAACTTTCAGCTATATCTCTTAGGACACTCCAACCGCTGGCGTTTTCTCAAACGTCCTCCAGCGTTGGCCGCGTGTAGGTTTCGAGGGCCTTTTTGAGCTCGCGATGGCTTTTCGCGTAGTCCTCCACGGGAATTCCGTCCCGCGCCGCCTCTGCGGCCTGGCGCAGGGCGACAACTCCGGCACCTGACCCATCAGGATGCCCTTGGATGCCGCCACCGGCGCAGAAGATGAAGTCATCGTTGCCCAGGACATCACGCGCCGGAGCCACCTGCCACGCCGTTTGCGCCGAGGAATAAACCGGCATTGTAGCATAGTCGGGCCCGCCGTCGGCAAAGACCGGCGCCTGAACCGAGCGTGCGGATTGGGCGACGATACTGTCAGACTCGGTAAACTTGCTGCCAAGACCGTTGACATGCAGGTGGTCCGCCCCGGCAAGCCGCCATAGTTTCTGCCACGCGGTAAACCCGATGCCGATATCGGGCGACCGGGAATACAGACCCCAACCGGCCCGGTGCCCGTGGATGACGTGGGACGAACGTTCGCGCACGGCACGCAGGCCCGAGATCCCGATGGAACTCATGCAGACCATGGCGCAGTTCGCACCGTGTTCGGTCAGTGTGTCCAGGTTGCGCCACATGGTGTCGATCTCATCCGTGATGTTGAAGGCGTACATGACGCGCTTTCCCGTGGCTGCCTCATGTTCGTGCAGGACGCGCATCACGGCCGCGACCCGGTCTGCAAGCGGGCAATGCGGTCCGTTGGCTTGCAGTTCGTCATCCTTAATGAAGTCGATCCCTGCCTCCGCCAGTGTCTTGACAAGGTCTGCCGTCTCATCAGGGCTCAGGCCGACACAAGGCTTGATGATGGTGCCGATCATTGGGCCCTCACTTTGGATCAACGCCGCACGGGTTCCAGTAGCGCCGAATTGTGGGCCGGGGTTGGTGTCGGCAAACTGCGACGGGAGGTCGAGGTCCAGCAGCCGGACGGCGGACAGTTCTGCCAGCTCGAAGAGGTTGCCCGCCACCGTGGACAGGAGGGTTGTCAGCGACGTGCCGAAATTCTCCAGCGGCCAGCTGATCCGCGCAATCGCGCGCTCGTACCTGTCGGCCTGGATACGGCAGGGCAGCGAGGGGCGGTCGGAACTTCCGATCACCTCAAGGCTGTCGATCCATGCGCCGTGACGTGCGCGGATTTCATCGGTATCATGGGCGACCTTGCCGAAAGTTCCGGTAGATTGCTCGCCAGCCAGCGCCTCCGCCCCGCGCGCGACGCTACCGGGTGATTCCAGCTCATAGGTTGCTGTTACGTATTTCATCTTGGACCTCCTCCATCACGGACCCAGCCGAAGTAATCCGCGCTGCCCATCTGTCCGCCTTTCAATGCAAGTTCCAGCCCGTCCATCGGGCCATCGGCGTGTGCCCGGAAAATCGAGGCACCCGGTATTGTCGGCGCGAGCACGGACAAGGCAAAAACGCTGAGCTGTCTCGTGGCGTGCCCCGACGTGTCGCCACCGGAGATCACTGCGCGGCGCAGGCCGGTGCGGGCCAGGACGGTTCGCAGAACGCGGCCCAACGCTTCGCCGATCCCTTGGTTCACCATGTTCATGTCCGCTTGAGCGTCAGCCACCGCGGTGCGAAGTCGGACCACAGCAGGATCGCCCGGGCCTTCCGCGGTGTGAATCAGCGGGTCACGCCCGCCTTCGACCGCAGCGACCGCAAGCTCGACCAGCCGCGATTCTTCGGCCGCCAGAGCATCCCCACCGGCACAGGCGGCAACCGCATCGAACCCGATGCAGGCAAAACCGTTCTCTCGGGACCAGGCGATCTGGTCCGCCGTCGTAGGCGAGACCGAGCCCGACACAGACACCATCCCGGCCGCGCGGCCGATGCTTTCCGGTGTTTTCACCGCAGCGAGATTTCCGGTTTCTTGCCAATGACGGACCAAGGCGTATTCGACACCCTGAGAGCCCACCACAAAGGCGTTGGTGTCACGACCGTCCCAAAGAATCCGCCCGGCATCGGCTTCGGATGTCCGGTCGAGACAGTCCAGACTGACCACGGAAATCCGGTCCGATTCATTCGTCTCGTAGCTGCAGAGCGATCTGGTGTTCGACAGGGCCTCAAGCGTCAGAGTTGCGCCGTCGATTCGGTCCGATTGCAGCGCGATGTGGCGGGCCACATCGGACTCCGCCATTGGTGTCACGGGGTGGCAGGACATGACGGGATGCCGGTCGAGCCGATGAACCTTCTCCCCATGGGCGGCGAAGAGATGCCCGAACGCCTGGTACCGCCGCATCTGCGGTGCGGCGACGAGCGCCGGAACCACCCGCGAACCGGTGAGGTCCGCGCCAATTTCTATTGCACAGCCAATTGACCCGACCTCGGGCGACGAGTCGAGCGTCGAACAGGTTTTGTAGTGCAACAACCCCGGCTTCAGGTCCGCCAGTCGTGTGAAGACTTCGGGCAATTGCGCCCGCATAGCCGCGGGAGGTTGCGTGCGCGCCGTCGAGGCGACGCCGACGCCACGCAAGCCGGGGTATTGGGCAAGCCGTTCTTTCGAAGGTGGTTCGAGGAACAGCATCGCGGGAAGACCCGCGAAGGCGAGCACCTCCATCGTGGCGGCGGCACCGGTGAAATCGTCGCCGTACCAGGCCACGAGCACGCCTTCGGGAAGGGCTGGCTCGGACCGGCTTGAAAGCGCTGTGAGCGGAATCTGAGTGGATGGGCTTGACATGATCATAGCATTAGTATCTCATCATACCAGTTGTCAAGAACATCCGCACAGCGCGGATTCGGACCCGAGAGGAGAAAAATGATGAAACTGGCCCTGTTTGGTGCGGGTGGAAAAATGGGGATGCGACTTTCCGCGAATCTCCGGAAATCCGCTGAATTCGACACCGCGCACGTCGAGGTTTCCGAAGAGGGCCGCACGCGGCTGAAAGGTGAATTCGGCGTCACTGCGGTCGAGGCCGGAGCGGCGCTGGACGATGCGGACGTGGTTGTCTTGGCCGTACCGGACACGGTCATTGGCAAAGTGGCGCACGGCATCATCGACCAGGTGAAGCCCGGCGCGATGATCTTCTGTCTTGACGGCGCGGCGCCGTTTGCGGGGCACTTGCCCGACCGCGAGGACGTGTCCTATTTCATGTCTCACCCCTGCCACCCGCCGATCTGGAACGACGAGACCGACCCCGAGGCCAAGAAGGACTATTTCGGCGGTATCGCGGCCAAGCAGGGTATCGTGAACGTCCTGGTTCAAGGCCCCGAAGAGCATTACTCCCTCGGCGATAAGGTCGGTCGGGCGATCTATGCGCCCGTTGCCCGCTCTCACCGCGTCACGCTCAAGCAGTTCGCCCTGCTGGAGCCGGGTCTGTCCGAGACCGTGAACGGCTCGCTCATGCTGGTACTGCGTCAGGCGATGGACGAAGTCATCAAGAAGGGCGTCAGCTATGAATGCGCCCGCGACTTCCTTCTCGGCCACATGAACATCATGGGCGCTGTCATGTTCGACGAACACAAGGGCGTATTTTCCGATGCTGCCAACAAGGCCATCGAATACGGCATTCCGGTTCTGATGAAAGACGATTGGAAGCGCTGCTTCGACGACGACGAGATCGCCGCCAGCGTCGAGCGCATCACCTGAACCTTTTCCAAGTCAGCCAGGACGGACCTTCGGGTCCGACACCTGCTTCCGGGCTCAAGCCCACCAACCCCGAACGCATGGGAGGAGACACTATGCGCACTTTCACCACCACCCTCTCCGGCATGGCACTTGCCGCGACCTTCGCCGCTACTGCGGTTGAAGCGCGCGAGATGAACATCGCCTTCACGCCACCGCTCAATTCGCATTACGGCGATGCTGGCAAAGCCTTCAAAGAGACGATGGAAGAGCTCTCAGGTGGGGACTTCACCATCAACCTGAAGCCCGCCGGCGCCCTCGGCGGCGAACGCGACGTGCTCGAAGGGCTCCAGATCGGCTCTATCGAACTGGCCATCAGTTCGACCGGCCCCGTGGGCAACTTCGTTCCCTCGGTCTACGCGCTCGACTTCCCGTTCCTGTTCGAAAGCTACGAGCATGCACGCGATGTTCTGGATGGCGAGATCGGGCAGGAATTGCTGGCCGAATTTGAAACCCACGACATGATTGGCCTGGCCTGGGCCGAGAACGGGTTCCGGCACATCACCAATTCCGTTCGTCCGATCACCGCACCAGAGGACCTGGAAGGTCTCAAGCTGCGGACAATGGAAAACCAGGTCCACATTGCGGCCTTCGAAGCGGCAGGCGCATCGCCTACGCCGATGAGCTGGACCGAAGTGCTGACCTCTTTGCAGCAGGGCACGATTGACGGACAGGAGAACCCGATCCCGGTCCTTACGGCCAACAACATGTGGGAAATCCAGGAGCACCTGACCCTGACGGGCCACGTCTATTCGCCCGCCGTCGTCGTTATGTCCAAGATCCACTGGGACGGGCTGACCGAAGAGGAGCAGGGCTGGATCAAGGAGGCGTCACAAGCCGCCGCCGATGCGTCCCGCGCAACGGTAAGCGCCAACGAGGAAAGCGGCATCCAGCTTCTGCGCGACAACGGCATGGAGGTCGTGGCCGACGTGGACAAGGCCGCGTTCGCCACGGCGGTACAACCCGCTTACGAACAATACGCAGACCAGTACGGCGCCGAAGTGATCGAACGGATTCGCAATTCCAAGTGAGTGCGGTCACGCGCCGCCCGAACCTCACGGGCGGCGCGTCTTCAACGGGAGGAGGACCCATGAACACCGTAGAACGCCTGTCTGGCAAGTTCGTCTCAGCTATTCACAACCTCGCGGCGCTTCTGCTTGCCGCGGCAGCGGCTCTCGTCTTTTATCAGGTGGTCACCCGCTTCGTGCTCGGTGACTCCGCCACCTGGACGGAGGTGCTGGCACGTGCCGTGATCATCTGGATGGTTTTTCTGGTGACAGGTCCTGCCTTGCGCTTGGGGCGGATGATCCCAATCGACGTGATCCGGGGCGCCATGCCGCGGCCGATCCAGATATGGCTGGTCCGCTTCGTGAGCCTGGCCATCGCCACCGTGCTGCTGGTGCTGATCTGGTACGGCTACAAGATGACAATGCGGGTCGTGGACCAGCAGGTCGCAATGATCAGCATATCTGTTGCATGGTTCTACGTTGCCGTGCCTGTTGGCTCAGCACTCGCCCTGATAGGCCTTTTCCTATCTCACCTCGACGCTGAGCGCGGCCATACCCGCCAGCTTGATGAGAACATCGACGAGGAGACGATGGAATGAACGCCGCACTCGCCTTTTCCCTGATCCTGTTTTTCATTCTGTCGGTGCCGGTCGCCATTTCCATCGCGCTGGCCTCAATTTTCGGGATTACCTTTTTCTCGAATCTGCCGCTGCTCGTGGTGCCGCAAAAGATGTTCACCGGGCTCGACAGCTTCCCGCTGATGGCCGTGCCCTTTTTCATCCTCGCCGGCAACCTGATGACCCGCGGCGGCATTTCGCACCGATTGGTGGACTTTGCAAAGTCGCTGGTAGGCGGAATGCAGGGCGGGCTTGCCTCGACCACGATCTTGGCATGCATGATCTTCGCCGCGATCTCGGGTTCTTCGGTGGCCACCACCTTTGCCATCGGGTCGATCCTGATACCCGCGATGGTCAAGCACGGATACCCTGTGCCCATGGCCGCCTCCCTTCAGGCATCATCTGCCGAGCTGGGTGTCATCATTCCGCCTTCGGTGCCGCTGATCCTGTTCGCGGTTTCCACCGAAACCTCCATCACCCAACTCTTCATTGCAGGTCTTGGACCGGGACTTCTTGTGGCAGGGGCGCTACTCTTGATGGTCCAGATCTGGTGTCGCGTCAAAGGCTACGGCATGCAGGATCGGGACGAACGCAAACCGATTGCAAGCTCTTTTCTGCACGCCTTCTGGGCTTTACTGATGCCTGTTATCATTATCGGCGGCATCTATGGAGGCATCTTCACTCCGACCGAAGCGGCAGCGGTCTCGGTCGTTTACGCACTCGTGCTCGGCCTGTTTGTGTATCGCGAAATGTCCTTTGCAGACCTGCCTGACCTTTTCCGCGGCGCCGCTGTCACATCGGGGGCCGTCATGCTCATCATTTCGGCGGCCGCACTCTTCAGCTTTCTGATCTCGCTGTCAGGGATGCCGAACGCCATCGGAGACTGGGCGCAGAGCGCCTTTTCGTCGCCCTGGAGTTTCCTTTTGGCCATCAACATACTACTTTTCGTCGTCGGCATGTTCATCGAAACAGCCGCTGCGATCCTCGTTCTCGCTCCCATCTTGACGCCGGTGGCCATAGCCTTCGGCATCGATCCGGTGCATTTCGGCGTGGTCGTTGTGGTCAACCTGGCACTGGGAATGTTCACGCCGCCGCTTGGGGTCAATCTGTTCGCCGCGGCACAGGTCGCGGAGCTGCCGGTGCAACGGATGTTCAAGAGCTTGCTCATCCCGGTTCTGACAATGATAACGGCACTTATACTCATTACCTACGTCCCGCAGATATCCCTTTTCCTGCGCGACATGATAACTTGATCGTACCGTGTCGGATGATCCATGATGAGGCGATAACCCGCCTCATCATAACTCAAAAACAGTGTAGAGAAACCAAGCCGCATGCAGAATGACTCGCCCCAAGATCAAGAGCCCATTCAACGGCAAAAGCTCTCCGACCTGGTCTTCGAGCGTCTTTGGAAAATGATCCAGACAGGCGCGCTCGCACCGGGCGACACCATCCCCTCCGAGCGCGCGCTGATGGAACGTTTCGGCACAGGCCGCCCCGCCGTGCGCGAGGCGCTGCAGATGCTCGCGCACAAGGGGCTTATCACCATTTCCCACGGGGAACGTAGCAAGGTGAACGAACTGACCGCCGAGGTGGCTCTTGGACAGGTTGACGACATCGCCAAGCTACTGTTGTCCTCTCGCCCCGCGAACATCGAACATTTAAAGCAAGCCCGCCGGATCCTCGAACGCGGGACGGTCGCCATCGCCGCGCGGGAATGCAGTGCACACGATGCCGAAATGTTGCGCGCTCTGGTGCAAAAGCAACGCACGCTGCTGGGGCAGGACCGTCCCTTCATCGAGGCGGACATTGATTTCCACGTCGCCATCGCCCGGATCACCGGAAACCCGTTGCTCGAAACAATCACGCGAACGATGTTGACGTGGTTGTTTGCCTACTACAAACCCATGCTCCACTGGGAAGGGCGCGAAAACACCACCCTTCGTGAACATGAAGAGATTGCAGAGCACCTGGCGCGACACCAAGCGGACAATGCCATCCGGTTGATGGAGGCGCATCTCAACCGTTCAGACCCTCTTTACACATCTGCAGAGTCGGAAGTGGGACTATCGGGCCGTCTACCAGATGATCAGGCTCATTGATCCTGATACAGTTTTCGGGGGTTCTATCGAGGTTTCATGTACCGAACGGCCCAGTCCGGACGTTCGCCACGCTCTCAAGCGCGGCAGCGCAGCTTCTTCAAACCGGCCGTTCGCTGATTGCTGTTCAACGTGGAGATCACAGAGAATTTATTCTGCCAGGCAGCGGGGCAGAGTTCGATCGACAAAGAGGCGAACTCAGATGTCGTGAAGTTGTGTGGTCTTTGTGCGGAGCAGGTCGGAAGACGGCCTGCCCCGGTCTGTCTGGCTCACGACCCTTTCGTGGCTACCGCCAAGCCAGTGCGCAAGAGGGAAAATGCGATAGCCGACGGATCATTTCACTGCGGACATTGCGGGCGGTTGCCAGCTTCCGTCCAGCGCAGCTTTCTTCGGCCAGTAGAGGCGCATGACCATGTAGATCGGACCATCTGGCGCCGGGAGCCAGTTCGACTTCATTTTTGCGTCCGTCGGTTCGTCCTTCTGAATATACAGCGTGAGCGACCCGTCCTCGTTTTTCTGCATGTCAGGCAGCATGGGCGAATTGATCAGATACCGGTCGATCGGATTATCAACCAGTAGCTGGGTCTTACCGTCATACATCGTCACTGACCAGAAGGCGTCCACAGGTGGAAACGCACCTGCTGGAAAGGTCAGGGTGTAGCTGTTGGTGCTGCCATCCATGTCCTTGCCGTCGCCGTCCTGCCGGGTCAGCGGATAGAACGCTTCTGCGGAATCGTTGCCGTAAAGTCCCACAAGTGCCGCGGCGGCCCGCATCAGGTAATCGTCCTTGAGCATGGCGCGGTCGCCGAACAGTCCTTGTGATATCTGCCAGCCGTTAACCACCTTGCCCACATCCGCCTTCTTGGACTCGGCCTTTTGCGCGCCGGTCTTCAATCCGTCAGCGATCGCGGATTTCACCTCGTCGGAAAGCTCGCTGGCGGGGAAAGGTTTCCCGGCCTCTATCCCTATCCTGGCAAACCGTTCGCGAAGCGGCTTTTCGACTTCGGCTTCGCCGATGGGAGGAGCAAACTGAAGGATGAAGGCGAGATAGCCCAGCGGGTCCCTCTTCGCGGTTTTCGTGTCGAATTTCATCCAGTCCACGGCCGGAGCCGCCGCCGGCGCTTTAGTTTTCGCGAAATCGGATAGCGACGAGACCTTGTATCCCTTTTGCACCGCCTTGGCGTCATCAAGGTCGGAGGGGCCGAAGACCTGAGTGCGGAAATTCGCGAAACCAAACTCGGTGCTGGAGCGGATGACCTTGTCGATATTCTCCGGCTTCTCACCGCTCCAGTGCGGACCGGCAATCGCATAGCAGCCGGCGCCATTGCCGGTCGTCCGGCTGCCGATATAGCCGAAATTGTAGGTATAGAGGTTGACCAGTTGAACCGAGTAGTACCGGGACTTGTCAATCTCGGGCACGCAGATGACCACTGGCTCGGCCCGCAGGTCCATCCAGATGAAGGAATAGATCGTGTCGCTGTTCGGCGTGACGATGGCGGTGTCTTTCGGCGAGGCCAGGCTGGCCTCGTTCCTGATCTGGTTGAACGGCGCCTTGTACTGGCTGCTGTTCTGATCGATCGCGAACTGGTACATCACGCTGTAGTTCATCAGCATCGGAAGGCCGTAAATTGCAGCATCCTCGGCGATGCCCTTGGCTTCCTCATGTGTCACGGCTTGCTGAGCGGCAGTCTGGGCCGGCAGAAGCCCGGTGGCGGCAATCCCGAACCCGATCGCCAGGGCCGAAAAGTGTTTGCGAAATGTCATCGGAATACTCCTGTGATCTGCGAATTTCCCTGCCTGGGCCGGCAAGGCGGCCGGTTTCTCTCCCAACGCGGCGATCATTGCTTGACCGCTTCGACCGAGGGGAACACGAAACTGCCGCCGAGGATCGCCTGCTCCGGCTCGTAAAGGCGCACCCCGTAGTTCCAACCCTCCATGATCGGCAGGCAGTTGACGCGCCCGTCATCGCATCCGCCGAAGTTGATGGTGATCGAGCCATCATCGTTCTTGGCGGCGTTCACGCTGTTGAAATTGTAAGCGTCCTGTGGGTTCTTCTGGAAATAACCCTTGTCGTTGTAAAGGCTCACCGACCAGAATGCCCGAACAGGCACATCCTTGGCCGTCAGCTGGTACTCCTCCACCGGCAGCCCGGGATTGACGTTCAGGTAGAAGGCGTGTTTCAGCGGCAATCCGCCGAAGCCGACCGCAGTACCGATGAGATGCCCGATTGGCGTGGTGTCTTCCTTCGATCCGAACCAGCCCTTGGAATCGGGCACGCCCTTGCCAAGTTCCAGAAGCGGTTCGAGCGTCGCCTTGTAGCTGGCCATATCGTAATCCGGCGCGACAAAGGGTTTGGCCGATTTCGCCTCGACCTTGATCCCATCCTGCAAGGCGTGAACCGCCGTGATATCGTCGGGCGAATTGGAATCGACCAACGTGCGGATGCCGATCCACACATGGTCGGAACCGAATTTCTCCTTCGTCAGTTCGTGAGTTCCGGAGTCAAGGTACACGGCATTGATATAGTTGTCCTCGTTGACGACCATCATCGAGCGGTAACGCTTTCCGGCGTCCGGCAGCGTGACGGTGGCACCTTCGCTGATGTCAACGACAATGAAGCTGTAGAGGGTATCACGGTTCATCCGGATCGTTGGCTGATCGTCGACGGGCACCGGCTCGCGTTCGTTCAGGACATGGTTCACCCCGCCCGCCTGTTTCTGGTAAGTCGTGAACTGCATCGCGGTCTGGGCGGTGATGTAGTTCATCACATTAACTTTCACCGCGTCGGCCTGGGCGGCCGCGCCGGCAAGCACCAGGGCGCAGGCGCCGATGGTGGCGCGATCAAGCGCTCGCCTCCATGGGTTGCAACATTTTCTCACCGAGGAGCCCTCCAGAAATGGGGTGGCCGTCCTTTGGGCGACGGCAGACTGAGCAGAGTCGAACTGTTCCGTCCCATCTTGGACTTGCCCGGATGTCGGGTCTTACCATTTCCCGCCAAGTTCGCGCCTCCGAAGGGTGGAGCGCGGATTGGTCAGATCAAGAACGGATTTTCCCCTTCGCGCTTACGAAACTCGCTCGGCGTACAGTCGGCCCAACGCCGGCACGCAAACGAAAACCCTGCTGCGGCGCCATATCTCGGTTGCCCGAGATTTCCTGAACAGGGAGATCCGTATCGACGAGCAGTTGCTTGGCGGTCTCGCACCGCGCATAGCCCAGGAGATCTCGAAACCGGAAGCCTCGGTGCCACAAACTTCGCTTAAATGTGCGCAGACTGATGCTGAGTTGGCCGGCCACATCGCCAAGGCTCGGCCGGTCATGCAACGCCGCCTTGTCAGAAAGTTGTACCAGCAAGGCGACGTCACGTGGTATCTTGTCCTTGGATGCAATTTTCATGCTACCCTGACGGCATTCAGTAAAAAAATATTGGCTGAATATGCAGAAGGAAAAGTCGATGGTCCGACCTGTTCCCGCCATTTGTACCGCCGGATACCGGGCGGGGCTTAATAGCGGATAGACCAATGCGCCAAGTTCCCTTGGTGAGGGCCGCCCATCTCAATGTTTATCTCGCCGCGCTGCGCGAGATCGGCGCGCCCATTGACGGATATCTGAAGTGCGCAAATTTGCCCGCCACGGTCGAGGAAACGCCGGATTCTTATCTCAGTGTCCCGCAGGTCCTCGCCTGCGTGTCCGCCAGCGGCTCCGATGCAGCGATGGAACTGGGGTTTGTCGCGGCGCAAAGCGCAACGCTTGAGGAATTGCGGCCAGAGTTTCAGCGCGCCATTCTCGATGCCCCGAGCCTGTTTGCACGGTTGAAGACAATAATGACACATGCATCCCGGGAAGACGGGGCACTCGTCACCGGAATAGGATACGAAGGTGCTTACGTGCGCGTCATTTGTGATCTGGCGGGGTTCCATCGGAGTGCGGCGCTCGCCTATTCGGAATGGCTTCAGGTCCAGGCGGTCATCTCGATTGTTCGAACCGTAGCAGGCTCGGACTGGTGTCCCGAGGAAATGACCTTCGTGTCCCGGCGAAAACCTCCGGATTCAGCCTGCGATGCGTATCCCAATACACGCATTCTGATGAACAGCCCGCAGACCTCGGTTCTGGTCCCGCCAGCGCTGATCGGCTTACCATGCCCACCCCTTGATAAGACGGTCGACGAAACCGGCAATCTCATGGCATCGCCGGATGGCCTGCCAAACGCGCGCGAGGCAATTCGAGAAATCGTCAAGGCTTACCTGCCGGACCGTCCCCTCCGAACGGTGGAGCTTGCAAATATCCTCGGGACAAGTGAGCGCACGTTGCAACGCCACCTGGCGCGACAGGGGCTGACATTCCATGGTCTGGTGGCCGAAGCACGATACCAGGTCGCTTGTCAGATGCTCGCACAACCGGATGCCAAAATAATCGATATCGCGTTCTCCGCGGGCTACAAGTACCCGTCGCATTTCACGCGCGCCTTCCGGCGGGTCGCAGGCGTCACGCCGAGTACCTACCGGAGATCCCTGAAGCAGGGTTGAAGGCTTGGGCAGTCAAGATACGAGCCCATTGTTCTTTTTCGCGACAACTGCTTGGAAGATCTGAGTTGGACTGTGACCAGTCGACTGGACCTTCTGCACCTGTAGCAAGAGCGACCGGCAAGTAAGAGTCCATTGCCACGATGCGGCAAAATGCTCAATTTGACGCGATCCCAATGTCCGGTCCCACCGGTGGGACCGGATCAACCCAAATCTGCAGCGAAAGTCCAGTTTCCACCTTGCCGACACACACCCAGCCAACCCCATCATGAACCAATGAGTTCGAAGAGAACAAAGGCAACCTCAGACGCAAAAAGAAGGAAGCTCAGAAAACGCGCATTGACAGATTAGCGAACAAAACCGGCCTTGAGTGGACCTTTGATTGACGCACCTGCGCGAAACGCGGTCGAAGACCGCCGCGCATCGTCATGCCAGAGGCATGCCTCCGGCATGACGCCGCCCCCCCGGCGCGGCGATTTGGCTACAACCTGCTCTGCGCTCTGATGTTTTTCGGGCTTAGCTGGCATAAAGCACTGCCGAATGAGCGTTGGGTCGCCACACCGCGGCACGACGATGCGCGGCTCACGTCAATGGCAGATCCAGGCCAGTCGTTGCAGTTTCGACGCCGAGCCCTCTAGGGTGGTCCCGACAGCATCAATCCGAAAGGGCCCGCCATGACCGCGACCGACAAGCTTCTGACCCGTATCCGGCAGTTGCAGGACGAGCTGGAAGAGGAGTTTGCCCGCCGCCGCGCCGCGTTTCGCTACGGGTTCGAGAACGGGCGGGTGGTGTTCGAGACCGAGGTCCGCCGTCGTCACCGTGAGATGCGTGTGCGGCTCGGCACGTTTCTGCGGCAGACCCGGCCGCTGACGGTGATCACCGCGCCGGTGATCTACAGCCTGATCGTGCCTTTCTTGCTGCTCGACCTGTTCGTGACGATCTATCAGGCGGTTTGCTTTCCGGTCTATGGCATCGACAAGGTGCGGCGCGCCGATTTCATCCGGGTGGACCGCCATCATCTCGCCTATCTCAATGCGCTGCAAAAGCTGAATTGCGTCTATTGCGGCTATGGCAACGGCCTGATTGCCTACGTGCAGGAAATCGCAGGGCGCACCGAGGCTTATTGGTGTCCGATCAAGCACGCCGCGCGGGTTGGAGCCCACCATGCCTATTATGCGCAATTCGTGGATTATGGCGATGCAGAGGGGTTTGCGGAAGGGCTCGCGGAGTCGCGCAGGCGGATCACACGCCCCGGCCTGTCAGGGATAGAACCGAGGGAATAGGATCTGCGCGGCGTGCGGCGCAGGGACCCCGGAGGTCATGCGATATCGAGCAATACGGCGCCGTTACGGCCCGGTGTCATTACCGCGTCATGCGCCGACGCACATGCACTGAGAGGGTAATGTGCGTCGATCTCAGGTTGGAACGTGCCCTTGCGCAAGGCATCATGCAACCGCGCAATGGCGGCCTGACGTGGTGCCTCGGGCAGAATGTAGATCAGCGTGATGTCGATCTTGAGCGCCTTGAACAGGAACGGACCGAAGGGCAATGTCGGCTCCATCTCCTTGCCGGACCCATAGGCGGCAATCGTGCCGTTGGGGGCCATGACCTCGGCCAGAAGCGTGGCGTTCTGGCCAAACTCGACCTCGACGGCCCGCGCGACGCCCTGACCGCCGGTCGCGTCCAGGATTTGCGCGGCCAGATCGGGATCGGCATAGTCGAAGACATGCGCGGCACCAGCGGCGCGGACCCTGTCAAACGCCGATGGAGAGCAGGTTGCGATCACCGTGGCACCTGCCGCCCGCGCCAATTGCACGGCGTTATGTCCGACAGCCCCCGCGCCGCCGGAAATCAGCAGGGTCTGCCCCGCGATCTCGCCGTCGCCAAACACCGTCTGCGCCGCCGTGAGGCCGGGAATCCCGAGCGTGGCCCCGACCTCGAACGAGACGTCATCGGGTAGCGGCACCGCCTGTGTCGCGGGCAGGGCGATATAGTCTGCCGCCGTGCCGAAGGCGCGCTGCCATTGGCCATTCCAGATCCAGACACGCTGACCGATGCGCGCGCGATCGACATCGGTGCCGACGGCCTCGATCACACCCGCCCCGTCTGAATGTGGAATGATTCGCTCGAACGCCGGTTTGGTCACGCCGGGACGGGTGCCGGCCCGGGCCTTGGCATCGGACGGGTTGACGCCGGATAGATGCACCCGCACCAGAACCTCGCCTGCGCCGGGGGCTGGCGTCGGGACATCCTCTTCGTGCAACACGTCGGACGCGGCACCAAATCTGGAATATCCGACAGAGCGCATCCGCTACGGCATCAACGCTTGCTGCGCAGCCGGATTACCACATCGACCGCGGTGATCTCGGCACCATCCGGCGCCTGTGGCAAGCGGGAGATTTCAAGCTCATCGGCGGGCGCGTCGCTCAGCCGGTTGTCATCTTCCCAGTAAAAATGCGGATGATCATGCGTGTTGGTGTCGAAATAGCTCTTGGAGCCATCGACGGTCACCTCCTGCACGAGACCCACGTCACAGAATGCGCGCAGCGTGTTGTAGACGGTTGCGAGCGAGACGCTATCGCCGCTGGTCCGAGCGTCGGCAAAGAGGCTCTCTGCGGTGACATGGCGATGCTGGCCGTCGCCGACCAGCAAGGTCGCAAGGGTCAGGCGCTGACGGGTCGGGCGCAGGCCCGCATCCGAGAGCCATTTGGAAACGTTTGACCGCGCCGGAGCGGTTGATGTTGCGTGCGCTGCCATTCTCTCAATCATCCCATGTTTTGTTGAATATAATAGCGCCATGGGGTGGGTTTCAAATGAAATCCGGGAATTGTCAAAAACTGGCGCGGAGTTGTCGCAGGCTTGCAAGCGCCTTTTGCCGGATGGTAGAGGACATCACAAGATTGCCATTTGACATGAAAGGGCCGCATGAATGGCCGATTACCCAAGCAGCTTTGATCGTGACGATCTCCTTAAATGCGCACGCGGTGAATTGTTTGGGCCCGGCAACGCGCAACTGCCTGAGCCGCCGATGCTCATGATGGACCGGATCACGGAGGTCTCTGGCGACGGCGGGGAACACGGCAAGGGTCATATCGTGGCTGAATTCGACATTCACCCGGATCTTTGGTTCTTCAAATGTCATTTTCCCGGCAATCCGATCATGCCCGGCTGTCTCGGCCTCGACGGTCTGTGGCAGCTGACCGGGTTCAATCTTGGCTGGCGCGGCTGGCAGGGGCGCGGTTATGCGCTCGGTGTCGGCGAGGTCAAGCTCACCGGGATGGTGCGGCCCGATCGCAAGATGCTGACCTATTTCGTGGATTTCACCAAGGCCGTACAGACCCGCCGCCTTACCATGGGGGTGGCCAATGGACGGGTCGAGGCCGATGGCGAGGTGATCTATCAGGTGACCGACATGAAGGTGGCGCTGTCGGAGACCTGAATCCGGCGTCTGCGCGGCGCGAAGGCTTGAGGCCGGGCCATGTTTGCCGCAGGGTGATGTCATGCAGACGACATTCACCCTCTCCACCAGGGGCCAAGGGCTCTATGAGTTGACCGATCAGGTTGCGGCGTGGGTGCATGGTGACGGGCTGCTCACCTTGATGGTGCGCCACACCTCGGCCAGCCTGCTCATTCAGGAGAACGCCGATCCGCAGGTGCGTGACGATCTCGGCGCGTATTTCTGCCGGTTGGTGCCACCGGCAAGCGATCCGTCGATGGCGTATCTGACGCATACCCTCGAAGGCCCCGACGACATGCCGGCCCATATCAAGGCCGCGCTCCTGCCGGTGAGCCTGAGCATACCGGTCGCGGATGGGCGCATGCGGCTTGGAACCTGGCAGGGCATCTATCTCTTCGAGCATCGCGACGCGCCGCATCGCCGCGAGGTCGCGGCACATCTCTCAGGGTAGGGGACGCAATGCGCAAAACGCTATCGCTGGTGATCCTCGCGGCGGCGGTGCCGGGCCTTGCCATGGCAGCCTGTCCCGACGGTGAGGCGCGGTTCCTGCGCTGCGATATCGCGGGGGGCGGCAAGGAGCTGCTGCTCTGTCGCAGTGAAACGCAGGTCACCTATCGGTTTGGCCCGAAAGGCGGCGTGCCGGAGCTGGCTCTCTCCACCACGGTCGGCGAGGGCGCCGAGATCGTCCCTTGGCCGGGCATCGGCCGAACTATCTGGGAGGCGGTGCGCCTGCGCAATGGCAACGTCGTCTACGAGGTTTATGCCGGGTTCGACCGCTTTGACGCCGCTGACCCCGAAAAGCCCGACAGCCGCTTTGGCGGGGTCGTCGTGCTGACCGATGACGCGGGTGAGATCGCGCATCTGAAGTGCCGTGCCGGGGCTGTCGATTACAGCTATTAGGGCTGCCGCGCCCCATGATCTGGTTCGGTGAAATCGCCCCTACCCAAAACCTTGCGGCTGTCCTATAGTGAGTGTGGATAACCGGGCAAAAGACCCATGATCCGAGAGGCAAGGATGAAAAGGGGGACGGCCTATGCGCTGCCCGTTTTGCGGAAATATCGACACGCAGGTCAAGGATTCACGCCCGGCGGAGGAGCATGTCTCGATCCGCAGACGTCGCTTTTGCCCGGCTTGCGGTGGGCGGTTCACGACATATGAGCGGGTACAGTTGCGCGACCTCGTGGTTGTCAAGACGAATGGCCGGCGCGAAGATTTCGATCGAGACAAGCTGGAACGCTCGATCCGCATCGCGCTCCAGAAACGCCCCATCGAGCCCGAGCGCGTGGAGCAGATGATTTCCGGCATCGTGCGCCGGCTGGAGAGCATGGGCGACACGGATATCCCCTCCAAGACCGTGGGCGAGATCGTGATGGAGAGCCTCGCGCGGATCGACACGGTGGCTTATGTGCGCTTTGCCAGTGTTTACAAGAATTTCCAGGAAGCTGACGACTTTGACCGGTTTGTGAGCGAATTGCGCCCCGAAGACGCGGTCGCCACACCCGACCCGGACGCGTGACCGGGGCGGACGCGCGTTATATGAGCCTGGCCCTGTCGGTTGGGCGGCGGGTCATGGGGCAATGCGCGCCCAATCCGGCGGTGGGCTGCGTGATCGTCAAGGATGGCCGTATCGTCGGGCGCGGATGCACGGCGCCGGGCGGTCGTCCGCATGCCGAGACGCAGGCCCTGGCCCAGGCTGGTGAGGCGGCGCAGGGCGCCACCGCCTATGTCACGCTGGAGCCTTGCGCGCATCATGGGCGGACGCCGCCTTGCGCGGACGCGCTCGTCAACGCCGGGATCGTGCGGGTCGTGGCACCCTTCAGGGACAACGACGCGCGGGTTTCGGGGCGTGGCTTTGAGCGGCTCATGGCGGCCGGTGTCGAGGTGACGACCGGGGTCATGGCCGATGAGGCCGGGCGTGATCTGGCGGGGTTTCTCATGCGCAACGAGTTGGGCCGCCCGTCTGTCACGCTCAAGCTAGCGTCGAGCTTTGACGGGCGCATCGCCACCGCCACCGGGCACAGCCAGTGGATCACCGGGCCACAGGCGCGGCGACAGGTCCATGCGATGCGCGCGCGCCACGACGCCGTGATGGTCGGGGCGGGCACGGCGCGGGCCGACGATCCGACCCTGACGGCGCGCGACATGGGCGTGACGCGCCAGCCGGTGCGCGTCGTGGTCTCGCGCCGGCTCGATCTGCCGCTCATGTCAAACCTGGCGCGCACGGCGACCGCCGTGCCTTTGTGGTTGTGCCACGGGCCCGATGTCGACCCGGCTCTTGTCGAGGCGTGGCGGGGTCTGGGCGCATCCCTGTTGCCCTGCGCCGTGACAGCCGGTCAGGTCGATCCGGCCTCATGCTTGCAGGCGCTCGGAGCGCAGGGCATGACGCGGGTGTTTTGCGAGGGCGGCGGTGCGCTCGCCGCGTCGCTGATCTCGGCCGGTGTGGTGGACGAGTTGATCGGCTTTACCGCCGGGCTGGCGATCGGCGCCGAAGGGCTGCCTGGGATCGGGGCGCTCGGCCTTGCCCGGCTCGACGAGGCGGAGCGGTTCAGGCTGATCGAGACATGCCCCGTCGGGGCGGATGTGATGCACCGTTGGGAGCGCATCTGACGCGCGATCCACGGCAATAGGGCAGGGGCGCCCTGTGGTCGGAAAACACTCACCGGACGCCTCGATCTCTTTTTCAGATCGCGGCCTCCGGTGAGGTGAACGGCTTGCGCGTCAGCCCAGTTCCGAGAGCCGCGCCAGAGCTGCGCGCAGCTTGGCCTCTTCCTCTTCGCGCAGGGCAAGGTTCTCGCGGGTTTCCGCAACCACCGCCTCGGGCGCGCTTTCGACGAATTTCGGGTTCTTCAGCCGCCCGCGCAGCCCGCCCAGCTCTTTTTCGAGCTTGGCCAGCGTCTTTTCCAGCCGCGCCTTTTCCTCTCCCACGTCGATGATATCGGCCAGCGGCAGGCCAAAGCTGCCGCCCTCCACCGTCACCGTCACGCAGCCCTTGGGGAAGGCATCCACATCGGTCAGGCTCTCGATCCGCGCCAGCCGTTTGATCATCACCTCGTTGCGCGCCCAGGCCGCACGGCCCGCCTCGTTCAACTCTGTCACCAAAAGCGGCACATGCAGCCCGGCGGGTACATGCATCTGTGCCCGGGCCGAGCGGATTTGCTCAATGAGCGCGATCACCCAGTTCATCTCGCGATCCGCCGCGTTGTCCACCAGATCCACGCCATAGGTGGGCCAATCAGCATGCACCAGCATCTTCTGACGCGCGCCCAGCGTGCCCCACAACTCTTCGGTGACAAAGGGCATGATCGGGTGCAGCAGGATCAGGCATTGGTCGATCACCCAGGCCATGGTCGCCTGCGTCTCTGCCTTGGTGGCGTCGTCGCCATCCATCAGGAGCGGCTTGGAAAACTCCACATACCAGTCGCAGACCGTGCCCCAGACAAAGGCATAGAGCGTATTCGCCGCGTCGTTGAAGCGGAAATTCTCCAGCGCCTCGTCCACCGCGATCCGGGCCTTGGCGGTCTCACCGATGATCCACTTGTTGACCGTGGCGGTCGGGGTGGGGATCGCGCCGCCCGAGCCGGTCGCCTCGTTCATCTCGGCAAAGCGGGCGGCGTTCCACAGCTTGGTGGTGAAATTGCGATAGCCCGCGATCCGCTCCTTGCTGAGCTTCAGATCGCGGCCCATGGCGGCCATCGCCGTCAGGGTAAAGCGCACCGCATCCGCGCCGTAGTCGTCGATCAGATCCAGCGGGTCGAGCACGTTGCCCAATGATTTGGACATCTTCTTGCCGGTCTCGTCGCGCACGAGGGCGTGGACATAGACATGGGAAAACGGCTTTTGCCCCACCACCGCATATTGCATCATCATCATCCGCGCGACCCAGAAAAAGATGATGTCGAACCCGGTGATCAGCACCGAGGTCGGGAAATACTTCTGCAATTCCGGCGTGTCCTCGGGCCAGCCGAGCGTGCCGATCGGCCAGAGCCCGGACGAGAACCATGTGTCGAGCACGTCGGGGTCACGCCAGACCGGGTAGATCAGGTGCGTGGGGTCCTGCGTTGCGGTATACTCGGCCAGCGCCGAGGCCAGCCGGTGCAGGGCCTCGTCGTGGCTCGCGACCTCGACCACCTGCATCGCGGCGAGCGGAACCGGCAGCGCCGCCAGCGTGTCGTGCCAGGCGTCCGACACCGCGGCGAAATCCTCCCCGCATTCCATCAGGTGGCCGGTATGCCCCTCGTTCAATCCGCGCAGCATCTCCACAAGGTCAAGCGCACCGTCGTTCTCGTCATCGCGGAAATCGGGTGAGCCGAGATCGAACCCATACCACACCGGAATCTGATGCCCCCACCACAGCTGCCGCGAGATGCACCACGGCTCGATATTCTCCAGCCAGTGGAAATAGACCTTGCGGTCGGCCTCGGGCAGGATCGTCACCTCGCCCGAGCGCACGGCGTCAAGCGCGGGCTGCACGATCCGGGCGGTGTCGACGAACCACTGATCGGTCAGCATCGGCTCGATCACCACCTTGGAGCGGTCGCCGAACGGCTGCATGATCGGTTTTGAGTCCACCAGCGGGATCAGGGTGACGTCATCCCCGACTTGATCGGGGATCTCTTGATCATGAGATCCTCCGGTCAAGCCGGAGGATGACGATGAGGGGGCGGGCACCATCACCGCGAGACCCTCAGCGGTGATTTCCTCGACAACCTTCTCCCGCGCCGCAAACCGGTCCAGCCCGCGCAGGTGATCGGGCACGAGGTTGAGCGTATCCACCTCCTCGATGGTGAACGTAGCACCTGTCGCGATCTCCTGCGCGCGCGCCGCGGCCTCGGCATAGGGCGCGCCATCGTCGCGCATCTGCGCGCGGGTATCCATCAGCCGGTACATCGGGATACCGCCCCGTTGCGCCACGCCGTAATCGTTGAAATCATGCGCGCCGGTGATCTTGACCGCGCCCGAGCCGAAATTCGGGTCCGGGTAGTCGTCGGTGATGATCGGAATGAGGCGGCGATGCTCTTTCGGCCCTACCGGGATCTCGCACAGCTTTCCGACGATGGGTGCATAGCGCGTGTCCGACGGATGCACCGCCACCGCGCCATCGCCCAGCATCGTCTCGGGCCGCGTCGTGGCGATCGAGATGTAATCGCGCTCTTCCTCGAAGAGCACGGTCCCGTCCTCGTCACGCTCGGTATAGGTATAGGTCTCGCCCCCCGCCAGCGGGTACTTGAAGTGCCACATATGGCCCGGCACCTCGGTATTCTCGACCTCCAGATCTGAAATCGCGGTCTCGAAATGCGGGTCCCAGTTCACCAGCCGCTTGCCGCGATAGATCAGGCCCTTGTCGTACATGTCGACAAAGACCTTGATCACGGCATCGTGGAAATTGCCGTCCTCGCCCTCGGGCGCGGCCGGCGCGCCGGACATGGTGAACGCATTGCGCGACCAGTCACAGGAGGCACCCAGACGCTTCAACTGATTGATGATCGTGCCGCCCGATTGCGTCTTCCAGTCCCAGACCTTCGAGAGAAACTCCTCACGGGTGAAATCGGTGCGCCGCTGCCCTTGCTCGCCCAGTTGCCGCTCCACCACCATCTGCGTGGCAATACCCGCATGATCCTGCCCCGGCTGCCAGAGCGTGTCATGCCCGCGCATCCGGTGCCACCGAATGAGGATATCCTGCAACGTGTTGTTGAACGCATGGCCCATATGAAGGCTGCCCGTCACGTTCGGCGGCGGGATCATGATCGAGAAGGTCTCGGCCCCTGCCTTCGCATTGGCCCCGGCGGCAAAGGCCCCGGCCGTGTCCCAGGCCTCGTAAAGCCGCGCTTCGGCTTCGGCTGCGTTGAATGTCTTGTCCATCGCCATGACTTGTCGGTCCTGCCAGTTATGGGTTTTGCGATGCTCTATCGAATGCGCGGCCAAAGGAAAAGCCAAAGCGCCAGGGAATCTGCGCGCCCGTGTTTCTTCTTGGCAAAAATACTCATATTACGACGCGGGCCTCATGCGCCCCGGTCGAGTTTCGTGGCCAGGTGAATCAGGCTCTCGGACCCCTTCACCCCCTTGGCCTCGCCGATCCGGTCGAGCGTGTCATCAAGCGCCTCGGTGGTCTCGGCCTCGATCGTCACGATCAGATCAAACCGCCCGGAGGTGGTATGCACCCGGCGCACCTGCGGCAGGGACTTGAGCCGCGCCAGCACCGCCGGGCCGGTGCGCGGCTCGATGCTCAGGAGTGCCGTAGCGCGTAATGCGGCGCGCGCGGCCTGCCCGAGCCGCAGTGCATACCCCGCGATCACGCCCGAATTTTCCAGCCGGTCAAGCCGCGCCTGCACCGTGGTGCGCGCAAGGCCAAGACGACGCGCGAGCGTCGCCACCGGCAGGCGGGCATTGTCCTGAAGGAGGGTAATCAGGTTTCGATCTGTGTCGTCGATCTGCATGGTTAATCTGTCACTATGTTATCCAGTCTTGTCATATTATAAGAAGTGACGCGATGAATCGACGGAATTCTGCGGCACACTGGAGAAAACGAGCAGAAAAGAGGTATCCCCGTCATGCGTGACTTTGCCAACATGTCCGACCCGCGCGCGCATCTTCTGCGCCATGCACCCGATGCGCCGGTGCTCTATTTCAGCCCCGACGGGCTTCAGGCCACGGCGCGGGCCTTTCTTGAGGGCTTTCCCGGTCTTGTGACCTATGCGGTCAAGGCCAATCCGGGTGAGGAGGTGCTGGCCAATCTCGCCCGCGCCGGGATCACCGGGTTTGACGTGGCAAGCCCCGCCGAGATGCGTGCCGTGCGCGCCACAGCCCCCGATGCCGCGCTGCATTACAACAACCCGGTGCGCTCCCCCGCCGAGGTCAGGATCGCTGCTGAGATGGGCGTGCGCTCCTTCTCGGTCGATTGCCTGCATGAGTTGGACAAGCTGGCCGGGGCTGTCGCGCCCGATGCCGAGATCAGCGTGCGGCTGGCCCTCCCTGTGGTCGGCGCGGCCTATGATTTCGGAGAGAAATTCGGCGTCGGCCCCGACCGCGCGGCGGAGTTGCTGCGCGCAGTGGTGGCGCGCGGTTTCACCCCGTCGATGACCTTTCACCCCGGCACCCAATGCGCCGACCCGAACGCCTGGGGCAGCTATATCGCCGCCGCTGCCGAGGTGGCGCGCAGCGCGGGCGTGCGGCTGCACCGGCTCAATGTCGGCGGTGGTTTCGCCTCGCACCGCACCGGACACGCGCCGGACCTCGCGGCGATCTTTGCCCATATCGGCAGCCGGATGGCTCAGCACTTCGGCGCGGACGCCCCGACGCTTGTCTGCGAGCCGGGCCGCGCCATGGTCGCCGAGGCGTTCAGCATGGCGGTGCGCGTCAAGGCGCTGCGCGACAGCGGCGCGATCTTTGTCAATGACGGGGTCTATGGGGGCCTCACCGAGATCCGCGATATCGGCGCGCCCGACCGGATCGAGGTGATCGGCCCCGACGGTACCGCCCGGCGCGGCGCCCCTCAGCCGCGCGTCGTCTTTGGCCCGACCTGTGACAGCATCGATCGGCTGCCCGCGCCCTTGCCCCTGCCGGATGATCTGGCCGAGGGCGATCACCTGCTGATCCACGGCATGGGCGCCTACACCCGCAGCCTCAGCACCGGATTCAATGGCTATGGGTTGCGCGATGTGGTGACGGTCGCCTCGCTCTGACGCAGTGTTCACGTTGAATTTCATGGAAATGAAAGAAAATTCTGCGCAGACTGGGTGCGGCTGAGACAGACCTGACCCGGCATTGCGCGCCGGATCGGGGAAGGTGAAAGGGCGTGTCATGTCGTGGCGTGACTGGACCAAGGGTATATTCGAGTGGCTGCACCCCGGTCCGAAAGAGGGGCACCCGGCCTTTGCCCACAGGCGGGGCCCGGTCACCCATGTGCTGATCCTCGACGGGACCATGTCCACCCTCGCGCCGGGCTGTGAGACGAATGCCGGCCTGACCTACAAGCTGCTGCGTGAAATGGCCGGGTCGGACCTGTCGCTCTATTACGAGGCGGGCATACAATGGCGGGATTGGCGGGCCACGGGAGACATCATTCTCGGGCGCGGGATCAACCGGCATATCCGGCGGGCTTATGGCTATCTTGCCAGCCGCTACCGTCCGGGTGACCGGATTTTTCTGATGGGCTATTCGCGTGGGGCCTATGCGGTGCGCTCGCTGGCCGGGGTGATCGACCGGATCGGCCTGCTGCGCGCCGAGGCGGCGACGGAACGCAATGTGCGCCTCGCCTTCCGGCACTATCGCTGCGCGCCCCACGACGCGGCGGCAATGGCCTTTTCAAATGCGTATTGCCATGCGGAGTGTCATGTCGAGATGGTCGGCGTCTGGGATACCGTCAAGGCGCTGGGCCTGCGGATTCCGGTCCTGTGGCGGTTCCGGGTGGATGCGCATGGATTTCATAGCCATCACCTCGGTCGGACGACGCGGCACGGCTTTCACGCATTGGCGCTGGATGAGACGCGCAATGCCTATACACCGGTCCTGTGGGAATGCCGGCCCGAGTATGACGGCCATGTAGAGCAGGTCTGGTTTCGGGGCAGTCATGGCGATGTGGGCGGGCAGTTATGCGGATACAATGTGGCGCGTCCGCTCTCGAACATACCGCTGGTCTGGATGCTGGAATGTGCCGAGGGGTGCGATCTGAAGCTGCCCGAGGGATGGCGCGCGCGGTTTGAGCAGGATGTGAATGCCCCCCCTGTGGGGACATGGCAGGGCTGGAGCAAGATATTGCTGTTGCGCAGCCCTCGGATTGTGGGGCGAGACCGGTCTGAACGCCTGCATGAGAGTGTCGATGGGCAAGTGAGGCGGGGCTGGGGCGGGCCGCGTCTGGCAGGTGTGCTCAAGCAACAGAGTGGGATGTGAGGCCGGGTGCGACCGGGCCTTGATCGGACGTATGATCGACGCACTTGCGCGGAATCGAGGGCGAAGCCCGCCGCGCATTGCCGACGCGCCCCCCGCGGCGGCGATTTGCCTGCAACCTGTTCTTCGATCAGCTATTTTTCGGATCTGGCTGGCATAAAGTGCCCGAGAACTGGTGTCGGATCGCCACCACGCGCGTCGGCAATGCGCGGCTTATCCTAACGGCAGCTCAAGGCCAGAGCGGCCACGCTTTCAACGTTATGATGGGCGCATGATGATGCAGGTGGTGGAGCCGGTGGCGTAGAGCTTGTTATCCTCGACCCCGCGCAATTCGCCGGTGGCGACGCTCGTGGAGCGGCCGTGATGCTGCACCGTGCCGATCGCGCGCACCGCGCGGCCCATGGGCAGGGCACGGGTGATGTTGGTCTTGAACTCCAGTGTCGTGTAAATCTCGCCGCGCGCCAGCTTGGTCATCACCGCGCAGCCCATGCAGCTGTCGAGAATCGCGCCATACCAGCCGCCATGCACGCCGCGCATCGGGTTGAGGGCGGCAAATTCGGGCATGCCCTCGAAGAGGACGCGGCCCGGCTCGGCCTCTACGGGATGAAAGCCCAAGGTTGCGCCAATGGGCGGGCCGGGCAGGGTGCCCGCGATCATGTCGCGCATGAAGTCGAGCCCCGAGCGCGACAGGAGTGCTGTCATATCGGGTAGATCGTCGAGCGATGTGGCGTGATCCGGCATGATGGTCCCCCGTGGCGCGTGCGCGGCCACGCTAGGCCGCGCCGCGCCGGGGGGCAAGCCGTCAGGCCACGTCGCGCAGCGCCACCTTGGGTGTCACGCCCAAGGCATGACAGACATCGCGGGTCAGTTCGGGGCGGTTGAGCGTGTAGAAATGCAGGTCTTCGACGCCACCCTCGATCAGCTTGCTGCACAGTTCCGTGGCGAGCGCCGTGGCCAGCAGATCGTGCCGGTCGTCGCGGATCGCCTTGTCGAACGCACTGTCGAGCCATGCGGGCACCTGCGTGCCGCAGGAGGTGGCGAATTTGCGCGCGCCGGTCCAGTTTTCGATCGGCAGGATGCCGGGGATGATCGGGGCGTCTATGCCCGCTGCCGCGCAGGCATCGCGGAACCGGAAGAAGGTGTCGGCCTCGAAGAAGAACTGCGTGATCGCCTCGGTGGCGCCGGCGTCGATCTTGCGCTTGAGCCAGTCGATATCGGCGCGGCTGTCGGCGGCCTCGGGGTGCTTTTCCGGGTAGGCACCGACGCGGATGCTGAATTTGCCGGTGTCGGCCAGCGCCGAGATCAGCTCGCAGCTATCGGCGAACCCGTCCGGGTGCGGCGTGAACCCGTTCGAGCCCTTGGGCGGGTCGCCGCGCAGGGCCACAAGCTCGGAGACGCCCGCGTCGGCGAATTGGCCTGCGATCTCGAGCGTTTCGGCGCGGCTGGCATCGACGCAAGTCAGGTGGGCGGCGACATTGAGGCCGGTGGCCCTGTGCAGCGTGCCCACGGCCTCGCGGGTCAATTCGCGTGTCGTGCCGCCCGCGCCGTAGGTGACCGATACGAAGCGCGGGTCAAGCGGCGAAAGGGTGTGGATCGTGTCCCAGAGGCGAAAGGACGCCTCCAGCGATTTGGGCGGGAAAAATTCGAAAGAGATGCGCGGGGTTTTCATCTGTGTCATCCTGATTGGCACGTTACCATGTACCCCCTTGTTGCAGGCGCAGCATTGTGAGACAACTTCATTAAATTCATGGTTTGAATGAGGTTCGCTAATAATGCACATCGAATTCCGCCACCTCAGGACGATCCGGGCCATTCATCAGGCCGGCGGTTTGGCGCGTGCGGCCGATCTGCTGCACATCACTCAATCCGCGCTCAGTCACCAGATCAAGGGGTTGGAGGATCAGGCCGGTGTCGAGCTATTCGTAAGACGATCCAAGCCCTTGCGCCTCTCGTCCGCAGGTCAGCGCCTGCTCAGGCTGGCCGAAAAGATCCTGCCCGAGATCGAGGCGCTGGAGCATGAGTTCGAAGGGCTGCGCGAGGGCAGTGCCGGGCGGTTGCACATCGCAATCGAATGCCATGCCTGTTTTGAGTGGCTCTTTCCTGTGCTCGAGCGGTTTCGCAAGACATGGGGCGAGGTGGATGTCGATATCCGGCCCGGCCTTGCGTTTGATGCGCTGCCCGCACTTCAGAAAGAAGAGGTCGATCTTGTCGTGTCATCTGATCCCGAGGATCTGCCCGGCGTGACGTTCAAGCCGCTTTTCGATTACGAGCCGGTGTTCGTGGCGTCGAGCCTGCATCCGCTGGCGCAGAAGAGTTATGTTGAGGCTGGTGATTTTCGCGACGAGGTGCTGATCACCTACCCGGTGGACCGCTCGCGGCTCGATGTCTTCACCGAGTTGCTGACGCCAGCCAAGGTCGAGCCGCGCAGCATCCGACAAGTTGAACTGACGGCGGTTATCCTGCTGCTTGTCGCCTCCAATCGCGGGGTTTCGGTGCTGCCGGATTGGGTGGTGCGCGAGGTCAAGACCAGCACGGATTACGTGACACGGCCGTTGACGAAAGAGGGCAAGACCAAGCGTCTTTACGCCGCGATCCGGCAAGAGGATGCCGACAAGCCCTATATGTCGCATCTCATTCGTCTGGCACGGGAGATCCCCGTGCGGTTGCAGCGCGGCGAAATGGAGCAGGCGGTCTCCTAGACCGGCTCTGCCTCAAGCCAGACCCCGCCATCGGGCCGCAGGGTGAGGATCATAACAGGTTCTGGATCTCGGCCCGGCACCGGGGTGAAGCGAAAGCGCGACAGCAGCGTGGCGAGCACGATCACAGCCTCCTGTAGCGCAAAGCTTGCGCCGATGCAGATGCGCGGCCCGTCGCCGAACGGCAGATAGGCGTAACGTTCAATGCTTTTGCGGTCGGCAAATCGGTCAGGGTCGAACCTGTCCGGCTCTGGCCACAAGAGGTGGTTGCGATGCAGCGCGTAGATCGGGATGATCACGGTGTCGCCCGCGCGCACCTCGCGGCCGCAAAGGGTGTCGGCGGCCTGAGCCGTGCGCGAGATCAGCCCGGCGGGGGGATAGAGGCGCAGCGCCTCGTCGATGATCTGGCGGATGAAGGGCAGATTGGCCACGTCCGCGCCGGTCGCCGCGCGCCCCTGCAGAACCTCTTGCGCCTCGGCACGCGCGCGGTCCTGCACCGCTTGATCATAGGCGCAGAGGTAGAGCGACCAGCCGAGAGTGAGCGCCGTTGTCTCATGTCCTGCGACGATGAAGGTCAGCAGATTGTCGCGCAGTTCCGGCGTGCTCATCCGGCGCTTGGTCTCAGGGTCCTCTCCGTCGAGCAGCAGGTCGAGCAGATCGGGCACCTCGCGCGGCCCACGTTCGCGCCGGGCCTCGACCGCCTCGTCGGCGATGCGCTTCATCTCGGCGACCGAGCCGCCCGACATCACCCGCCCCGGGCGCGGCACCCAGTCGGGAAAGCCGAGGATGTCGAAAAGCGAGATCTTGCCCGCCTCGGCGATATAGGCGTCGATGCCGCGATGCACCCCGTCGAGATCGAACATGCCGTCGCCCGAAAAGGTCACGTCGGCAATGACGTCAAACGTGGTGCGCACCATTTCGGCCGCCATGTCCACGGCGCGCGGGCCGACCTCGGTGATGCGCGTGGTGCTGCGCTCGGCGGCGTGGCTCATGATCGGGGAGAGGTTCATCACGTTGCGATGCGAAAAGACAGGCGCCGCCGTGCGCCGCTGCCAGCGCCAATGTGCGCCCTCCGCGATGAACAGCGATTCGCCTATGGCCGGGCGCAGCAGGTTCTTGGTGACCACCGATTTCGGGTAGTTGTCGAGATTTTCCAGCAGCATGCGTTTGATGGCGTCAGGGTCCATGACCATGTGCCAGCGTTTGCCCGTGCGCCCCGACACCATTGGCTGGCGGGTCGCTATCTCGGGTATGATGGAGAGCACGTTGCGCCGCGCCGCGCGCAGGCTTCCCATCACGCCAATGGGTTGGGTCACGAGCGGAACGTGGACCGGCGGTTGTGTCTGATCCGGTTGGAGAGACTGAGACATCGGGCACCTCTTGTCGGTGCAGTATTACATAGGGCGTTGCGGCGCCGGGGGCAAATGATTGCGCCCTGCGAGCCGCTGAGATACTCCTCCGCGAATTGCCACCTCAGGGAAAGAATCCAATGATCCGTCTCTTCGCGCTTTGTGGGCTTGCTATACTGGCCGCCTGCACCAATCCGAACGATCTGGACGAGGCGCCTGTCTATCTGGGAAATTTTCATCTTGGACATAACGTGGTCGTCGCTCCGAACCTGACCAAGGGTCCGGCGTCTCGCGAGGCGAGCAAGGACGAGTGGATCGCGGCGATGACCGAGGCGATGACCGATCGGTTCAGCCGGTATAACGGAACGCAGCTCTATCATCTCGGCGTCAGTATCGAGGGATATGTTCTGGCGGTGCCGGGCGTGCCCGTGGTGGCCTCGCCGAAATCGGCGCTCATTCTCAATGTCACCGCGTGGGATGACGCGGCGGGCGCCAAGCTGAATGACAAACCGCATTTGGTGACGGTGCTCGAATCGTTTTCCGGCAGCACGTTTCTTGGCTCGGGGCTGACCCAGAGCAAGGAAAAGCAGATCGAGAACCTCAGCCGCAACGCGGCCAAGCAGATCCAGAACTGGCTCGAACAGCAGAACGACAAGCTGGGCTGGTTCGAGGATGACGGGGTGCCCGCCAATGAAAAAGACCCCTCCGAGCTGACGCGCCCGGCGGCGGCCGAGACCGAGGCGGCCGAGGCAAGTGAGGCGCCGGACCCTGCGGCGCGTGCGGTGCAGGAGACGACCGTGATCGAGGAGCCGCCCGTGGCGCCTGTCCCGGCAGAGTGACCGGGCGCGCGATGTAAGGCTTGATTTTCCGCCGCGAACTGAATAAACGGCGCGCGAAGTAACAATCGGGCCTTTGGTGGCCCCCCAACTGACAAGGCGCCCAAGGATATGGCAAAGGAAAAGTTTGACCGTTCGAAACCGCATGTGAACATCGGCACGGTTGGTCACGTTGACCACGGCAAGACGACGCTGACGGCGGCGATCACGAAGTATTTTGGTGATTTCCGGGCCTATG
>NZ_CAMYMD010000045.1 GCF_947259555.1 uncultured Roseovarius sp. | reverse complement strand
GCACCTGCGCGGAACAAGGCCGAAGGCCGCCGCGCATCGCCGTGCCGCCCCCCGGCGCGGCGATTTGGCTGCAACCTGTTCTGCGCTCTGATGTTTTTCGGGCTTGGCTGCCATAAAGCACTGCCAAACTAGCCTAGGATCGCCACACCGCGGCACGACGATGCGCGGCTTGCGGCCACGGTCCATGCCATCCGCCCCTCGGCCCCTCCGAGCAACCGAAACCACACCAGAGGCAGAATGCGACCCTTTTGGCGGGTGGCCAGCACGAACACCTGATCCCGCGCCGACGCTGCGCCGTTTCCGGGCGACTTCCCCTTTCGACAGGCGGCGGTGCGGGCTATGGAGGATCTCAGTATGTGATCAACAAGGGACCTCTCCAATGGCCGATCTCCTGACCGTGGCAAACCTTGGCAACCTCCTGATGCTCTGTTTTCTTCAGGCGGTTCTGGGCTTTGACAACCTGCTCTACATCTCGATAGAATCGCAACGCGCGCCGGTCGCGCATCAACGCTCGGTCCGCTATTGGGGCATCATCCTCGCCGTGGCGCTGCGGGTTGTCCTGCTCTTCGTGATGATCCGGGCGATAGACGCCTTGGCAGAGCCGTTTCTGATACTGAACTGGACAGGCGTCCTCGAAGGCGGGGTCAATTTCGCAACCTGCGTCTTCATCCTCGGCGGCATCTTCATCATCTACACGGCCGTCAAGGAAATATCGCACATGCTCTCGATCGAGCATCTCGACACCGATCTCGACGCCAAATCCAGCAAGTCGGCAACCCAGGTTGTCATGCTCATCGTCCTGATGAACCTGATCTTTTCCTTCGACTCGGTGCTCTCGGCCCTGGCGATCACCGATGTTTTCCCGATTCTCGCGGCGGCGATCCTGCTGTCGGGGGCCGCGATGCTCTTTCTGGCCGACGGCGTGACGAAATTCCTTCAAAAGAACCGCATGTACGAGGTGCTCGGCCTGTTCATCCTGCTGATCGTCGGTGTCGTGCTTCTGGGTGAGGCCGGACAGGCGGCGGCGCACGCCATGCACGACGATGCGCTTGCGCTCAGGTTCTTCGGGTACGAAGTGGTGCCAATGTCCAAGACCACCTTCTATTTCTCGGTCGTCGTGCTCTTCATCGTCGAGATCATCCAATCGCGCTACAGCCGCAAGCTGAATGCCGAGCGCCGCGCGCAAAGCAGACATGCCGGCTGAGCCTGTTTGAAATCGGTGAGGGCGAGAATGATCGCCCTCACCGTGCGCCGCATCCGCCAATCTTCCCCCTAGCAAGCCTGCGCCCCTTCGCCTAAGTTCTATCCAAGCGAAACCGGCTCCGGGGGCGTCATGAGTGACACGGGACTTCAAAAACTGGCATTTTTTCTGCTGGTGGCGCTGATCGCCTTTGTCGCAGCGACAGGGGGCGTGTGATGGCGCAGCGCTTCGGCGGCAAGTACAGCCCCGACGGGGTCAAGGAGACCGCCCCCAACACCGGCGGCTTTCGCGGCGCACGCCGGACCCGCGCGGGCGGGCGCGTGAACCTCCTGTTTTTCGCGCCACTGCCCCTTGCCCTACGCGCCTTCGGCTCCGGGCCGGTGGACATGATGTTCAATCTTGCAGCCTTGGGCACCCTGCTGCTGGCCGCGTGGCTCACCCGCGAGGGGATCCTTGCACAAGAGGCCTATGAGGCCCGCAAGATCGCCCGCCGCCCGGCCATCCCGCGCAAGATATTCGCGTCGGTCCTGACCGGTGTCGGGCTTGGCATCGCGGGGTTTGCCGCGGGCGGCGGTCTGCTCGAACCCGCGATCTACACCATTGCGGGCGCGATACTGCACAGCCTGTCCTTTGGTCTCGACCCGCTCCAGGACAAGCGCCTCGAAGGGGTAGACAGCTTTCAGACCGACCGCGTGGCGCGTGTCGTCGATCAGGCCGAGGACTATCTCAAATCAATGTCCGACACGATCCGACGCACGGGCGACCGCCAGCTCGAGGCCCGGCTTGATCGGTTTCAGGTCACTGTGCGCGACATGCTGCGCACCGTCGAGGACGATCCGCGTGACCTGACGGCGGCGCGCAAGTATCTCGGCGTCTACCTGATGGGCGCGCGCGACGCGTCGGTGAAATACGCCGACCTCGCAGCCCGTGCCCCAAACGCCGAGGCGCGCGAAAAGTATCTGCTTTTGCTCAGCGACCTTGAACAGAATTTCACGGCCAAGACCCGCGCGCTGATGGCCGACAGCACCACCGATCTCGATATCGAGATCGAAGTATTGCGCGAGCGGCTGGAACGCGAAGGCGTCCACCTGGAGACCAAAGATTTAGCGTAAAAAGGACAGATCGCATGTCACAGACCACCCGCAAACAAGCCGAAGCCGCTCTCGCCGATGTCGAAGCCGTGGGCCGCGCCATCCTGCCAGAACCCAACGATGCAAATGCCATCGTCCCGCTGGAGCAGGCAGACGCCCCCGCCAGCGCCGAGATCACCCGCCGCATGTCAGAGATCGACATGGGCGACACCCAGTCCATCGTCTCCTTCGGCTCTGCCGCGCAGGCCGAATTGCAGGAAATTTCGCAATCCATGCTGCAAGGGGTGCGCAACAAGGATGTCGGCCCGGCAGGCGACAGCTTGCGCGGCATCGTCACCACGATCCGGGGCTTTTCGGTCTCCGAGCTTGACGTGCGCCGCGAGCGCTCGTGGTGGGAAAAGCTTCTGGGCCGCGCCGCCCCAATCGCCAAGTTCACCGCCCGGTTCGAAGAGGTGCAGGGCCAGATCGACAAGATCACCGACGATCTGCTAGGCCATGAGCATACCCTGCTCAAGGACATCAAATCGCTCGACATGCTCTACGAGAAGACGCTCGCCTTCTATGACGAACTGGCGCTCTACATCGCCGCAGGCGAGGCCAAGCTCAAGGAGCTGGACACCAAGGACATTCCAGCCGCCGAGGCCGAGGTCCAGGCCGCGCCGGAGAACGATCAGGTCATGAAGGCGCAGGAATTGCGCGACCTGCGCGCCGCCCGCGACGATCTCGAACGCCGGGTGCATGACCTGAAACTGACCCGTCAGGTGACGATGCAATCGCTGCCCTCGATCCGTCTGGTGCAGGAAAACGACAAATCTCTGGTGACCAAGATCAACTCCACCCTCGTCAACACCGTGCCGCTCTGGGAAACCCAACTGGCGCAGGCGGTCACCATCCAGCGTTCGTCAGAGGCCGCAAAGGCGGTGCGCGACGCCAATGACCTCACCAACGAGCTTTTGACCGCCAACGCCAAGAACCTCCGCGAAAGCAACAAGATGATCCGGCAGGAGATGGAGCGCGGCGTCTTTGACATCGAGGCCGTTAAACAGGCCAATGCCGACCTCATCGGCACCATTCAGGAAAGTCTCCAGATCGCCGACGAGGGCAAGGCCAAACGCGCCAAGGCCGAGGAGGACCTGCAAAAAATGGAGACCGACCTGCGCGACACGCTCGCCTCGGCCAAGGCGCGCCGGGACGGTGTGGGGGACAACGCGGGCACCGCCGTGCCCAAGGGCTGAACCGGGATGCACGCAGGCGGGATCATTCGGGGGCTGATCGGGCTGGCGCTGTTGGCGGTGGCCGCATGTGACATGCCCGCGCCGCCCCAGAGCAGCTCACGCCCCGAGGCACGCCCAAGCCGCCCACAATCAGGCGCCGCACCGGTCCCGTCGGCCAACAGCGAGGCGCTCGCGCGCTATTATGCCCGGGTCGAGCGCGATCTGCTCAGTCGCGGCCTCCTGAGGCGGGATGGCGGTGGCCCCGACACGCCCTATACCGATACCGATCTGATGCGTAACTTCGAGCGTATCGCGTTTTACGACGAGTATCAGCAAGGCGCCGGGTTTCGGCCGTCTTCGGGGCGCGCGGGCGGCCTGCGCAAGTGGCAGGGCCCGGTGCGCGTCGGTGTCGAGTTCGGCAGTTCGGTCCCGGAACAGCAGCGCGCCAAGGATCGCCGGCTTGTCGCCGATTACGCGGCCCGGCTTGCCCAGGTCACCCGCCACCCGATCACCTCGGTCTCGACCAATCCCAATTTCCATGTGCTTTTCATGGGCGAGGATGATCGCGCCACGGCGCTTGCCCGCATTCGCCAGATCGTGCCCGAGGTCGGCCCCAACACGCTCGCGATCTTCCGCGACATGCCGCGCTCCATCCATTGCCTTGTGGTGGCGTTTTCCGGGCGGGGCGAGGACCACACCTATCGCCGTGCCATCGCGCTCATCCGCGCCGAGCACCCTGCATTGATGCGCGAATCCTGTGTCCATGAAGAAGTCGCGCAGGGCCTCGGCCTTGCCGATGACAGCCCCGCCGCGCGCCCCTCGATCTTCAACGACGATGACGAGTTCGCCCTGCTGACCACCCATGACGAGGACTTGCTGCGCCTGCTCTATTCCCCCGATCTCAAACCCGGCATGACCCCCGACGAGGCCCGCCCCATCCTCCGCCGCCTGCTGGATGAGCGCGCGGGCGGGCCGGTGTGACGATCATAGTTCTTTATGAGTTCAATAATTCCAACAACTGAGAGCTAATATACATGCTAAAGTCCGGTGAGTTTGCACTTGGTGTTTGTGTGGGATTAGTCGCTTTTATAGGCGTTTATTTGATCTCTGACCTGCTTCGAGAAGACCTGAACCGCAATACACTCCTAGAAGTTATCCCCTCTATTCTCACGCTTGTTGTAGCAGTGACGTCCCTTTTCCTCTCGTTTCACGCACTCGCAGAGCAGCGCAAAATGCGCCAAGCTGGAACTGATCCAGTGATACTACTGCACTTGGCAAACAGGGAGGACGCAAGAATTATGTCAACATTGGAAATAACAAATGTTGGTGCTGGGGCTGCTCTAAACGTATCGGTGGATTTACAAACAGACATCTCACAATTTGTGCCCGATAGGATCATTACTGACTTTGACAAAGTCCGACAAACATTCCGAACAATTCCGCAGGATAAGTCGATATCATTCAATTTTGGTGTGGGTCATAGGCTTCTCGAGCAACCGGAAATTCCAGAGCTTAAATTTCTGGTAACCTACGAAGATATCGAAAATAAGCGCTACGAAAGAATACAAAAAATAGACACTAAGGAATTGGCCATGCAACGAGCAGATGATGGCCTTGCGTCGAGACAAACAAAAGCAATTGAGAAGATCGAAAAGCTATTAGGACAGCTACGTCATACTCCTTTGCACGTGGTTACCCAGCACATCAGCGAAAAGGTGGCAGACGATGAAGAAAAGCACAAGCAGATGATGGAACATCTTCAGGAAAAACGAACAGAAGGAAAAGACTAAATGCCCATCTTCGATTTCCTCTCCGGCCAGTTCATCGACGTCATCCACTGGACCGACGACACCCGCGACACCATGGTCTGGCGCTTCGAGCGCGAGGGCCACGAGATCAAGTACGGCGCGAAACTCACCGTGCGCGAGGGACAATCCGCCGTCTTCGTCCATGAAGGGCAGCTGGCCGATGTCTTCACCCCCGGTCTCTACATGCTCGAGACCAACAACATGCCGATCATGACCTCCCTGCAACACTGGGATCATGGCTTTCGCTCGCCCTTCAAGTCAGAAATCTACTTCGTCGCCACCAACCGGTTCACCAACCTCAAATGGGGCACCAAGAACCCGATCATGCTGCGCGATCCGGAATTCGGCCCGACCCGCATCCGCGCCTTCGGCACCTATACCGTGCGTGTGAGCGACCCAGCGAAGTTCCTGTCGGAAATCGTCGGCACCGACGGCGAATTCACCATGGACGAGATCAGCTTCCAGATCCGCAACATCATCGTGCAGGCGTTTTCGCGCATCATCGCAGGCAGCGGCATCCCGGTCCTCGACATGGCCGCCAACACCGCCGATATGGGCAAGCTGGTAGCCGGAGAGATTACCGCCGTGGTCGCCGAATACGGGCTGGAAATCCCGGAATTCTACATTGAAAACATCTCCTTGCCGCCCGCCGTCGAACAGGCGCTCGACAAGCGCACCTCGATGGGCCTCGCGGGCGATCTTGGCCGCTTCACCCAGTATTCCACCGCCGAGGCGATGACATCGGCGGCCAAAAACCCGTCGGGCGGCGGTGGCATCGGGGCCGGTCTCGGCATGGGGATGGGCATGGCGATGGCGCAGCAGATGGCCGATCAGAACCGCAATCCGGGGCCGTGGGGCGCGCGCCCGCCGCAGGAACAACCGCCCGCAGCCCCCCCGCCGCCGCCCGTCGAACATGTCTGGCACATCGCCGAAGACGGCCAGACCCACGGCCCCTATTCCAAGGCCCGTCTCGGGCGCATGGTGACCGAAGGCAGCCTCACCCGCGACAGCCATGTCTGGACCGCCGGTCAGGACGGATGGAAGCGCGCCGAGGACGTGACGGAACTGGCGCAGCTCTTCACCGTCATGCCGCCGCCGCCGCCGGGCGCCTGAGCCCATGCGCCGCCACGCCACCATCACGCTGCACTGGCTGAACCTGTTGCTTTTGCTCTTCGTGCTGGGCGATGGCGGGGCGACCACATGGCTCTCGCTGCTCTACGCCGCCTCCGCGCTCGGTGTATGCGCACTTGCGCTGGTCTTCGGGCTGATGAGCGGGCCGGGACCGAAACTCGAAGGCGCGGTGCGCGCCCTGCACCCATGGCTGCACCGGGCGATCTATGCGCTCCTGGGCTGGGGCGCGCTGGCGCTTCTGGCAGAGACGCTCGCCACCCCCCTGCCCGGCCCCGAGGCGCGCACATTGCTTTTGGCGCTGCTCGCGGTGAGCGCGCTGCACGCGGTCTTCAACCTCTGGCGGCACACCGCGCTGGGCGACGGCGCGCTGCGGCGGATCACCCCGCGCGCCATTCACCACATTCTCTGAAGGCTTCATGTCAGACACACCCCCTCCCGCCCCCGCCCCGTCCGAACATCGCTTTCCCTGTGCAAGCTGCGGGTCGGATTACCGCTACGATCCGGGCGCGGGCCAGCTGATCTGCGACCATTGCGGCGACGTGGCCGAGATCGAGACCGGCGGGCCGTGGCAGGGCGGCATCAAGGAACTTGATTTCCGCGCCGCGCTCCGCGACCAGCTTCCCGCGCAGGAGATGGAAGAGACCCGCACCACCAAATGCACCAGCTGCGGCGCGCAGGTCGAACTGGGCGACGACACCCACGCCACCGAATGTCCGTTCTGCGCCTCGCCGGTCGTCACCGATACCGGCACCCATCGCCATATCAAGCCGCGCGCACTGCTGCCCTTCGCGCTTGACGAGAGTGCCGCCCGCAAGGCGATGACCGACTGGCTCGGGCGGCTCTGGTTCGCGCCGAACGGCCTGCAGGACTACGCGCGCAAGGGCCGCAAGATGGAAGGCATCTACGTCCCCTACTGGACCTTCGACGCCGACACCAAGTCACACTATCGCGGCGAGCGCGGCACCGTCTATTACGAGAGCCGCACCGTCATGCGCGACGGCAAGCGCCAGACCGTTCAGGTCGCCCGCGTCCGCTGGCGCGCCGTCTCGGGCCGGGTCGCGCGGTTCTTCGACGATGTGCTGGTGCTCGCCTCAACCTCGCTGCCCAAACGCTTCACCGACGCGCTGGAGCCGTGGGATCTCTCGGCGCTGGAGCCCTACACGCCGGAATATCTCGCCGGTTTCCGCGCCGAGGGCTACAGCGTCGATCTCGACGACGGCTTCGCGCAGGCTCGTGACAAGATGGACGCCACCATCGCCCGCGACGTGCGCTTTGACATCGGCGGCGACCGGCAACGCATCCACGATATCGACACCGCCGTGAGCGGTGTCACCTTCAAGCATATCCTGCTCCCGGTCTGGCTCGCCGCCTATAAATACCGGGGCGAGACCTACCGCTTCGTGGTCAATGCCCGCACCGGCCGGGTGCAGGGCGAACGGCCGTGGTCGGCGTGGAAAATCGCCGTCGCGGTCATTCTGGGCGCGGCTATCGCAGGCGGCATCGGCTATCTGATCGCGCTGGAACAGGGCGGGATCTGATGCGCTCCACCGTCGCGATCCAGATCACCACGGCGCATGCGGGCGGTGAGGTGGGCGATGTCATCACCGGCGGCGTCGCACCGCCGCCGGGGGCGACCATGTGGGAGAAATCCCGCCACATCGCCCGCGACGACCGGCTGCGCCGTTTCGTGCTGAACGAGCCGCGCGGCGGCGTCTTTCGCCACGTCAACCTGCTGGTGCCGCCGGTGGACAGCCGCGCCGACATGGGCTTCATCATCATGGAGCCCTGCGACACCCCGCCGATGTCCGGCTCCAACACGATCTGCGTGGCGACCGTGCTGCTGGAGACCGGCATCCTGCCCATGCAAGAGCCCGAAACCCGGCTGACACTGGAGGCCCCCGGCGGGCTTGTGGCGGTGCGCGCGCGCTGCGAAGGCGGCCGCGTGACCGAAATTGCGCTGGAAAACCTGCCCTCTTTCGCCTGCCGCCTCGATACCCCGCTCGACGTGGCCGGGCTGGGGCGCATCACCGTCGATACCGGCTTTGGCGGCGACAGTTTCGTGGTGGTCGACCCCGCGACGCTCGACCTGGCGCTGACGCCGGAAAACGCGCGAGCCCTGGCCGAGACCGGCACCCGCATCACCCGCGCCGCGACCGATCAACAGGGGTTCGAGCACCCCACCAACCCCGATTGGCGGCATATCTCGTTTTGCCTCTTCGCCACCCCGCCCGAGCGCGACGGCGACACGCTCCACGCCCGCCACGCCGTCGCCATCCGCCCCGGCAAGATCGACCGCTCGCCCACCGGCACCGGCCTTTCAGTGCGCATGGCGCTCCTGCACGCACGCGGGCAGATGACGCAAGACGACCGCTATAGCGCCACCTCGCTCATCGGCGCGCGCTTTGACGGGCGCATCCTCGGGACCACCACCTGTGGCCCCTTGGCGGCGATCCGCCCGGAAATCGCGGGCCGGGCATGGATCACCGGGCAATCAACCCTTATGCTGGACCCCGAAGACCCCTGGCCCGAGGGCTACCGTCTCTCCGACACATGGCCCGGCGCAGAGGACCCCGCATGACAAACGCCTATGACACGCTCCACACCATCCTCGATGCGCGGCATTCCTGTCGCGCCTTCCTGCCCGACGCGGTGGATCCGGAGGTGATCGAGCAGATCGTCATGGCCGCAGGCCGCGCGCCGTCTTGGTGCAATGCGCAGCCCTGGCAGGCGACCGTGACACGCGGCGCGGAAACCGAACGATTTCGGGACGCTTTGCTGGAGGCCGTGAAAAATGATGCGCCCGAACCCGACCTGCCCTGGCCCGACAGCTACCCCGGCGCACATGGCGCACGCCGCCGCGAATGCGGGCTGCAACTCTACAAGGCCGTCGGCATCGCCCGCACCGACCGCTCGGCCCGGGCCGAGCAGAGCATGCAGAACTATCACCTCTTCGGCGCGCCGCATGTGGCCATCGTCCATTCCACAGCCGCCCTCGGGCCGTACGGCGCAATGGATACCGGCGGCTTCATCACCGCCTTCATGCTCGCCGCGACGGCGCTTGGCGTGGGCAGCATCGCGCAGGCCTCTGTCGCGGCTTACGCCCCGATGATTCGCACGCATTTCGACCTGCCCGAGCGGCGTCTGATCCTGTGCGCGATCTCGTTTGGCTATCCCGTCCCGGATCATCCGGCGAATACATTTCGCACAACGCGTGCCGATTTGCCCGAAATCTTCGATCCACGGGGCTGATCACACCCGGACCATCGCCTCAGTCGGTCCTGTCGTGTTCGCGTTTGGCGCGATAGGCCTCGATCTGCGCCTCAAGCCTGTCAGCATAGGCCGCGCGTTTTGCATCGCTCATGTCAGACAGGTGCTCGATCAAGACCTCCTGCCCCATCTCAAACCGGGCGGCAAAGCCTTGTCGCTGCTCGCGCATCCGTTCGGCCACGCGCGCCGGGTCAAAAGGTACGGCCCGCAGGTCAGCCACCAGAGCATCAAAACTCTCGCGCATACCCGCGCGGCGGCCACCGGTCTCGCGCCAGACCTCACGCATGCGCTGCCCGACATCGCGGCGATCTTCTTCGCTCAACGCGCGGGTCAGCGGCCCGCCAGAGCGGTCAAGCCGCGACGGATGATGCCCGTGATGGCCACCGTGGCGCAGCGCCCATCCGGCAACGACCCCGACGACCGCAAGGTTCACAGCCAGCGAAACCACCAGCAATACGCGCATCCATCGCCCCGTACCGGGCTTGTCCTGCCGCTCGTTCATCTCTGCCATCAGAAATCCCCCCCGGCCAGATCAAAGGCCATTTCAGGCGTGATATCCACGAGATAGGCCGCCTCTGCCGTGCCAATCAGCCCCTCGGGCAGGGCGGTGCCGATCCAGATACCGGTGAGTGCCGCAGTGGCCAGCCCCGCCATCGCAGGCCAGCCGCCAAGCAGACGATAGAGACGCGGCCCGATACCTTGGCGCGGGGCAGCAGCAAAAGCGGCGGAATGGGCCTGTTGAGCAACATCCGCGTCGGCCAGAACCCGCGCCAACAGGTCCGGCGATGGCGCAGGCACCTGACAGCGCGCGGCCTCGAAAAAGACATCGAGCCCCTCGCCCGCGTCATCCTTATCGCTCATCGACATATCCCAACTCCTCTTGCCGCCCGGCGAGGGCCGCGCTCAGCGCGCGTTTGCCCCGCGAGGTCAGACTTTCAACGGCCTCGATCGTGATTTCCATGATCTCGGCGATCTCGGGGTTTGCCAGCCCCTCGATATGGCGCAGCACCACCGCCTGACGCTGCCGCTCGGGCAGCGTGTCGAGCGCGGCCTGCAACGCCTCGGCGCGGGCGCGCTCTTGCAATTGCTCGACAGCACTTGCACGCCCGTCCGCAGGCTCGGGGATCGCATCAAGCGCGACCGCCCCGCCCCGCGCCCGGCGCAGCCTGTCGATGCACAGATTGGCCACCACACGGTAGAGCCACGTGGTCACCTTCGCCTCGCCCTGACGCCAGTCGGGCGCCTGTTTCCACAGCCGCAGCATCGCCTCCTGTGCCACATCCTCGGCCTCGGCCCGGTTGCCCAACAGGCGATACGCATGCGCCATCACGCGCGGCGTCAGCCGCAGCGTGAGCACGCGCGCTGCCGCCCCGTCGCCATTGGCAAACAGCACAAGCAGCGCCTCGTCTGGCACGTCGTCATGGGCGTCGAACGGCATCGTCATGGCCCCCAAGCGTATCCTTCAGCCCGGTCCCTGACCAGCGTGGCGGGCCGGGCGCAGGGCCTGCCCGCCACGTGAGGGGGGTTACTCGGAGGCTTTGCCGCCCTGCTTCATGCCGTGATGCTTGCCGCGCATCTCGCGCATCTTGGCGAACTCCTCGGCGCTGATCGCGCCATCGCCATCGGCATCGACGCGCTTGAACATCTTGCCCTGACGGCCGGCGCGCATCTCGCCCATGCTCAGCTTGCCGTCGGCATTGGCATCATGCCGCTCGATCATGTGATCGGCGTATTTGCCCATCCGCTCGGCCCGGCGCTCCATCATCCGCGCGACCAACTCGTCGCGCGACAGGGCGCCGTCGCCATCGCTGTCGGCGCCCTCAAAGCGCGCCTGCATGTGGCCCGCCATCTCCTCGGGCGTGATCTTGCCATCGCCATCGGTATCAAGCTCCTCGAAACTGTGCCGCATCTGCATGCCGCCATGATGCTTGCCGCCCTTGTGGTTGCCCGCCTCGACGGCGCTCAGCCCGCCAAGCGTGATGGCGGTGGCCAGACCTGCGATCAAAACCATATTGTTCATCGTGACTTCTCCTGTCCTCTTGTGACGTGTCTGTTGTCGTGAAACGCCGCGCTGTCGGGCCGTTTCTGCAAGGTGATACGCGCACGGCCCGCGCTTCCGGCGCGCAGGATTGATTTTTTTGCATCGCTCGCGACTTGATTTGCGACATCGCGCCGCAAGGGCAAGCTGCCACCTTTAAACATCGCACCGCTTTCGCCATGTTTGCGCCACCGCAACGAAAGGCCGCCCCATGCGCGACACCACCGCCATTCAATCAGACCGTCCCTTCTGGCCCGCCTTGCGCCGGGGTTTTTGCCGCAAGTGCCCCAACTGCGGCAGCGGGCCCATTCTCAAGAGTTATCTCAAGCTGCGCGACACCTGCCCCGTGTGCCGCGAAGACCTGAGCCACGCGCGCGCCGATGACGGGCCGGCCTATCTGACGATTCTCATCGTAGGGCATCTCATGGCCCCGCTCCTGCATATCGCCTTTGTGCAGTTCCGGCCCGAGCCGCTGATGCTGTTCACCATATTCTCTATTGGCACCATTGCGCTCTCGCTTTACCTTCTGCCCCGATTGAAGGGGGCCATCGTGGCCTTTCAATGGGCGCGGCTGATGCACGGATTCGGAGAGAGCCGCTAAGCCCTGCGCGCGAAAGGGCGGCCATGAGTGACATCGACAAGACCAGGATCCGCGATGCGGCAACCGTTATCGTGCTGCGCGATGAGGCGCGCCCGCATGTCCTGATGGGGCAACGCGGCGCGCAGGCGGCCTTCATGCCCAACAAATTCGTCTTTCCCGGCGGGGCCGTGGACGCGGGCGATGCCGATATCCCGCTCGCACGCCCCTTGCCCGCGCTTTGCGCCGAACGTCTGCGTGAGGATAGCGACCGCGATCTAAGCCACGCGCTTGCCGCCGCTGCGGTGCGCGAGCTGTGGGAAGAGACAGGCCTTGCACTCGGGCAACCCGGAGCTTGGCCGGGCGCGGTGCCGGACGATTGGCAGGGTTTTGCCGCACGCGGCCTGCTGCCGCGTGCCGATCCGCTGCAATTCGTGTTTCGTGCGATCACACCACCGGGCCGCCCGCGCCGGTTCGATGCCCGGTTTTTCCTCGTTCATGCCGAGGCCCTCGACGGCGACCCGGATGATTTTTCTGATGCCTGCGAAGAATTGAGCCACCTGCAATGGGTGCCGCTCGCGGATGCGCGCAAGTTCGATCTGCCCTTCATCACCGAGGTCGTTCTGGCCGAGGTCACAGCCCGCGCCCATGACCGCACCCCGCCCGCCTCGGTGCCGTTCTTTCGCAACGATGACGAGGAGAGCCTGTTTTTGCGGTTGAACGGGGCGGGGGCTGGCTGAGGGCTGTGCCGGTTCTGGCCTGGAGCGGACATTGATTGAAGCACCTGCGCGAAACGCGGCCGAAGGCCGCCGCGCATCGCCGTGCCGCCCCCCGGCGCGGCGATTTGGCTGCAACATGCTCTGCGCTCGGATGTTTTTCGGGCTTGGCTGGCATAAAACACTGCCAAATTAACATTGGATCGCCACACCGCGGCACGACGATGCGCGGCTTGCGGCAACGGCAGCTCCAGGCCAGACCTGTATACCTTCACCGCAAAACCACCACCGCGATCACCGACAGCGTGATCAGCCCGATCCCCCAGCCCTCACGCCGCGTGATCCGCTCGCCGAAGACCAGAACCGAGGCAAACAGCGAGAAAATCACCTCGACCTGCCCCACCGCAAACACCATCGCGGCGTTTTCCAGCGTGAAGGCGGTAAACCAGCACAGGCTCCCGGCCATGCCGGTCAAACCCATCCAGACGGCGGTCCGCCGCGCGGCGATCACCCGGCCCACCTGCCCCGGCTCGCGCCAGATCAGCCAGAGCGAGAGTGCAACCGCCTGCATCACCGTCACCACCGCCAGCGTCAGGCCCGCGCGCAAGAACGGATCACCGCTCGCCACTTCCAGTGTCGCCCCGCGATAGCCCACGGCAGAGACCGCAAAGAACGCCCCCGACGCCAGCCCAAGCAGGGCCGCACGATTGGCAAAGCGCCGCCACCAGCGCCCCTCCAGCCCCGGCGTTTCTGACAGGATCAGCACACCGGCCAGACCCAAGACAATCGCCCCCACCCCCCAGACCGTGATGCGGTCCCCGAGGATCACCAGGCCCACGATCGCCGTCTGCACCACCTCTGTTTTCTTGAACGTGATACCAACGGCAAAATTGCGCTCCGAGAACAGCGCCACGACACACCATGTGGCCAGGATCTGCGACAGCCCCCCCACCACGGCATAGACCCAAAAGAGCGGCGTATAACCGGGCCACGGCCCCCCCGCCAACCACAGATACCCAAGCGCCAGAGCCACAATGAATGGCGCGGAATAAAAGAACCGCGCCAGCGTCGCACCGCCCGCGCTGAGCGCCCCCATGCTGAGGTGTTTTTGCAGCATGAAGCGCAGCGTCTGAAACGCCGCCGCCGCAACGGAGAGAATGATCCAGAGGTCCATGCCCTGTCATGCAACGGATCGCGGGCATTGACCAGCGCGCACCCGGCGCGCGCGGTCACCGCTCAGTAAAAACTCTGCGGGTCGATATCAACCGTCAGCCGCACCTGAGCGGGCAAACGCACCTGAGCCACCCAGTCCGACACCGCTGCCTGTAGGGGCGCGCCCTTCGGGGCCTTGACCAGCAGCCGCACCCGGTGACGCCCGCGAATACGCGCAATCGGTGCCGGAGCCGGCCCAAAGACCTGCGCCCCCACGGCCCTCACCGGCCCGTCACACCGCGCCAGCGCCTCGCCCAGATCGAACACCGCTTGCATGTCCGGTGAACTGAGAATTATCCCGGCCATCCGCCCATAAGGCGGCACACCGGCCTGCCGGCGGCCCTCGGCCTCGGCACGCCAGAATCCTTCCTCATCCCCCGCCAGAATGGCGCGGATCACCGGATGTTCGGGCTGAAACGTCTGCAAGAGCGCGCGCCCCGCACGCTCTGCCCGCCCCGCGCGCCCCGCCACCTGCCGCATCAGTTGGAATGTCCGCTCGGCGGCGCGCAGATCCGAGCCTTGCAGCCCCAGATCGGCGTCAATGACCCCCACAAGCGTCAGCAGTGGAAAATTGTGCCCCTTGGCGACAAGCTGCGTGCCGATGATGATATCCGCACCGCCCTCTGCGATCTCGACGATCTGCTCCTTGAGGGCCCGGGCCGAGCCGAACAGATCAGACGATAACACCGCAATCCGCGCCTGCGGGAACAGCGCCGCCGCCTCCTCGGCCAACCGCTCTACCCCCGGCCCGACAGCCGCCAGTTTGCCCTCGACACCACAGGACGGGCAAGCCTCGGGCAACGCGGCGCTCTCGCCGCATTGATGGCAGATCAGGCGTTTCTGAAACCGATGCTCGACCATCCGCGCATCGCATTGCTCACAGCCGATCTGATGCCCGCAGGCCCGGCAGATCGTGGTCGGCGCATAGCCGCGACGGTTGAGAAACAACAACGCCTGTTCGCCCGCCGCCACCCGCGCATTGACCGCCGCCTGCAAGGTCGGCGAAATCCAGCGGCTCGCGGGCAAGGTCTCTGCGCGCATGTCGATGGCGGCAAGCTCCGGCATCATCGCCGCGCCGAACCGCGCGTCCAGATCGAGCCGTTGATACTTGCCGGCCTCGGCATTGGCCCAGCTCTCGAGGCTTGGCGTGGCCGAGGCCAGAACCACCCGCGCACCACACAGGCTCGCGCGCAGCACGGCCATGTCACGCGCATGGTAGAGCACGCCATCCTCTTGCTTGTAAGAGGTATCATGCTCTTCATCCACCACGATGAGCCGCAGATTTTGAAACGGCAGAAACAGCGCCGACCGCGCGCCCACCACCATTTGCGCATCGCCCCGGCCGACCATCTTCCAGACCCGCCGCCGCTCGGTCATGGTCACACCCGAATGCCACTCGGCGGGGCGCGCGCCAAACCGCGCCTCGACCCGCGTGAGAAACTCCGCCGTCAACGCGATCTCCGGCAAGAGCACCAGTGCCTGCCCGCCCAGCCGCAGCGCCTCGGCCACCGCTTCGAGATAAACTTCGGTCTTGCCCGAGCCGGTCACGCCGCGCAGCAGGGTCGTGCGATAGGCGCCGCTCCGCAAGCCGTCACAGATCGCCCGCGCGGCGCGGTCCTGAGCCTCGGTCAGATCCTTGGGCGGCCGCTCGGGATCGAGCCGCGCAAAGGGCGTGTCGCGCGGCGTGGTCTCCTCGCGCACAGCGCCCTGCGCGACCAGCCCCTTGACCACCGAGGACGTCACTGCGGCCAGATCGCTCAGCTCCTTCAGGGTAAAGCCCAGACCACCATGGCTGCGCAACACCTCCAGCACCCGCGCGCGTGCCTCGGTCATCCGCGCAGGCTCGACATCACCCAGACGGTAGACCTTCTGCATCGAGGGCGGATCGCTGAGCCCGGGCGCACGGGTGGCCAGCCGCAACATCGCCGAGAGCGGCGTCAGCGTATATTCGCCCGCCCGCCGCAAGAACTCCTGCATCTCGTCGCGCATCGGGGCCACATCGAGCACCCGGATGATGCGCCGTGCCTTCTTGAGATCAAACCCACCGCGCCCCGGCCCCCAGACCACGCCCAGCACCTTGCGCGGACCAAGCGGCACCTCGACAAAGGCCCCCGCCATCACCCCGCCCTCGGGGGCCAGATAATCCAGCGGGCCATCCAGCGGCTGCGCCGTCAGCACCGCCACCAAATCACCCTCGGGATGGAACTCCGGCAACGATGCGTTCAACGGGCGGCTCCTGTGCGTGAGGGGTTTCGGCGGACGTTCCTATGAGGTAAACGCATCCGCAACAGAACCCAACCCGCCACAGAGGGCCATCCCATGAAATTCTTTGTCGATACCGCCGAAACCGATCAGATCGCCGAACTCAATGACCTCGGCATGGTCGATGGTGTCACCACCAACCCCTCGCTGATCCTGAAATCGGGCCGTGACATTCTCGACGTGACCAAGGAGATCGCCGGGATGGTCGATGGCCCGGTCAGCGCCGAGGTGGTCGCGCTGACTGCGGATGAGATGATCGCAGAGGGCCGCAAGCTCGCGCAAATCGCCGGAAACATCGCGGTCAAGGTGCCGCTGACATGGGACGGTCTCAAGGCGTGCAAGGTGCTCTCGGGCGAGGGCAACATGGTCAACGTGACGCTGTGCTTTTCCGCCAATCAGGCACTTCTGGCGGCCAAGGCAGGCGCCACGTTCATCTCGCCCTTCATCGGGCGGCTTGACGACATCAACCTCGACGGGATGGAGCTGATCGCCGATATCCGCCAGATCTACGACAATTACGGCTTCGAGACGCAGATCCTCGCGGCCTCGATCCGCACCGTGAACCACGCGTTTCAGGCGGCCCAGATCGGCGCCGACGTGATGACGGCCCCGCCCGCCGTGATCAAGAAGATGGCCGAACACCCGCTGACCGATCAGGGGCTCAAGACGTTCATGGCCGATTGGGAAAAGACCGGTCAAAAGATCCTCTGATCCTTATTCGGTGCGCCACGCCCGCGCCCCGTCATCCTCACGCTCTAGCGTCATCCTCGGGCCTGACCCGAGGATCTCACCGTCCGGCAGATCGTCCGGTCAAGCCGGACGATGACGGGCAAAGCCTGCCCGCGTCAGCCTCACTCACTACTGTCATCCCCGGCCCTTTGCTCCCCGTCATCCTCGGGCTTGACCCGAGGATCTCCCCCCCAACAGATCGTCCAGTCAGGTCCGGGGATCTCCTGCACCCAACGCCCGAACGCCCATGGACAGCCACCAGACGCGCGCCTAAACTCCCCCTTAACCAGAACCCGCCCACAGTCGCGGGCAGGCAGCAGGGGCAGGCAGCATGGGCAATCACCTCTATTACGGCGACAATCTCAGCGTGCTGCGCGACAGCATCGCGGACGCGTCGGTGGACCTCGTCTATCTCGACCCGCCGTTCAATTCCAACGCCTCCTATAACGTGCTGTTTCGCGGGCCATCGGGGAACGAGTCTGCGGCGCAGATCGAGGCGTTTGACGACACCTGGCACTGGACCGACGCGGCGGAGGAGGCATTCGGCGAGGTGCTGCGCTCCGGCAACGGCGCAGCGGCAGAGATGCTGCGCGCCATGCGGTCCTTCCTGGGTGAGAATGACATGATGGCCTATCTCACCATGATGGCCGTGCGCCTGCTGGAACTGCACCGGGTGCTCAAGCCCACCGGATCGCTCTATCTGCACTGCGACCCGACGGCGAGCCATTACCTGAAGATCTTGCTGGATGCGATTTTCGGGGCGCGGAATTTTCGGAATGAGGTGATTTGGAAGCGAACCAGCGCGCACAATGATGCAAAGAACGGCTTTGCTGATCTGTCCGACATTATATTCTTTTATAACAAATCGGACACTTCCATTTTTAACAGGCAGTATCGTCCTTACTCAAAAGAGTATGCCGAAAAGAACTTTCGTTTCAAAGAGCCAGATGGCCGCCGATACTCAAGTGAGAATCTCCGAAGCCCAAATCCAAGACCAAATCTTACTTATGAATACAAAGGCTTCCAGCCACACCCGAACGGCTGGACTGTCTCGCGAGAAAAGATGGAGAAACTAGACTCCGAAAATAGGCTTATCTTTCCACCAAAACCTTCTGGACGAATTCGGGTAAAAAAATATCTCGATGAAATGCACGGACAAATCGTCGGGAACGTGTGGGATGATATTCCTCCGATTGGGGCCCAAGCCCAAGAACGCCTCGGCTACCCCACGCAAAAACCCGTCGCCCTGCTCGAACGTATCGTCGCCGCCTCATCGAACCCCGGCGACGTGGTGCTCGATCCGTTCTGCGGCTGCGGCACCACCGTTCATGCGGCGGAAAAACTCGGGCGCAACTGGATCGGTATCGACGTGACCCACCTTGCCATCGGGCTGATCGAGAAGCGCCTGCGCGACGCCTTTCCCAAGGTGGACTTCACCACCCACGGCGTGCCGCAGGACATCGCCGGCGCGCGCGACATGGCCAACCGGGGCCGGACCGACAAGAATTACTATTTCGAGTTCGAGAAATGGGCGCTGTCGCTCATCGCCGCCCAGCCCGGCAACCTCGGCAAGAAGGGCGCGGACCGGGGCATCGACGGCAATGTCTATTTCGGCAAGACCCATCGCGCCATCGTCTCGGTCAAGGCGGGCGACAATGTGGGCGTCGGCATGATCCGCGACCTGCGCGGCGTGATCGAACGCGAGCGCGCCGAGATCGGCATCTTCCTCACCCTGACCGAGCCCAAGAAAACCATGATCTCCGAGGCGGCAGCGGCGGGCCAGTTCGAGATGGAGGGGTTCGAGCCGGTGCCGCGCATCCAGATCGTCACCATCGAGCAGGCACTGGAATTGCGCGACCGTGCCGTGCGCCTGCCTGCCCGCCGCGACGACGCCTTCAAACGCGCCGCCCGCGAAGAGGATCGCGGCGCGCAAGGCGCGCTCGACCTCTGATCCAAGCGCCCCGTCCTCCTCGGGCCTGACCCGAGGATCTCACCGTCCGGCAGATCGTCCGGTCAAGCCGGACGATGACGGGTAAAGCCTGCCCCCGTCCTCCTCGCGCCCCGACCCGAGGATCTCACGTGCAATACACCCCTTTTCGCAAAATCGAAATTTCTTGCGGCATTCCCCGACACATCTGCTATAACACCAAAAAAACACCCCGAGGCCGGAATGAGCAGCAAGCCTGAAATGAACGATGCGCTGCGCGAAAAGATCATCGCGCAACCCGATGTCATCCTTGACGATCAAGACCTCATGCGCGCGCTCATCGCCGCGAATGAGCGGGCCATGGGCGGCAATATCGTCGATCTGCGCGGCATCGCGATGGAACGGCTCGAGGCCCGGCTCGACCGGCTGGAGGACACCCACCGCTCGGTGATCGCCGCCGCCTACGAAAACCTTGCCGGCACCAATCAGGTGCATCGCGCCATCCTGCGCATGCTCGACCCGGTGGAATTCGAGGGGTTCCTGCGCGATCTCGGCGGCGAGGTGGCGCATATCCTGCGCGTTGACGCGGTGCGCCTCGTGCTCGAATCGGTGCAGAATGACAGTGACCCGGCGGTGCGCCGTCTGGGCGATGTGCTCTCGGTGGCCGAGCCCGGCTTTATCAAATCCTACCTCACCGGCACCCGCGACGTGCCCGCGCGACAGGTCACGCTGCGCCAGATCGACGAGGGCGACATGCGCGTCTATGGCCGCGAGGCCCCGTTCCTGCGGTCCGAGGCATGCCTGCTTCTCGATTTCGGAGCGGATCGCCTGCCCGGCATGCTGGCGATGGGCGCCGAGGACCCGCATCAATTCAGCCCGCAGCAGGGCACCGATCTTCTGGCCTTTTTCGCCGGCGTCTTCGAGCGAACGATGCGCCGCTGGCTGTCATGATCAGCCCCGCCGCCCGCGACGCTTTGGCGACGTGGCTGGCGGGACAAAAGGCACTGCACGGCGCCTCGGCCAACACGATCGACGCCTATGCCCGCGATGTCGGCGATTTTCTTCATTTCATGACCGAGCATCACGGCGGCGCTCAGGGCCTCGGTGCGATCGCCCGGATCAGCACCGCCGACATGCGCGGCTGGATGGCGCATATTCGCGCGCAGGACGTCGGGGCGCGCTCGCTCGCACGCAAGCTCTCGGCGGTCAAGAGCTTCTACCGCTGGCTCTCCGCGCGTGAAGGGTTCGAGGCGACCGCCGTTCTCTCGACCCGCGCGCCGAAATTCCAGCGCAAGCTGCCCCGCCCGCTCTCGGCGGACGCGGCCCGCGAGGTGATCGGCACGCTGGAGGCGCAATCGCTGACCCCGTGGATCGCCGCGCGCGATCAGGCCGTGGTGACACTGCTCTACGGCTGCGGGCTGCGGATCTCCGAGGCGCTCGGCCTGACCGGGGGCGACCTGCCCCTTGGCACGGCGCTGCGCATCATCGGCAAGGGCGGCAAGGAACGGCTGGTTCCGGTGATCGAACCGGCCCGCGCGGCGGTGGACGCCTATGCCCGGCTCTGCCCCTTCGACATCACGCCGGACGGGCCGCTCTTTCTGGGCGCGCGCGGCGGCGCGCTCAATCCCCGTCTGATCCAGAAAGTGATGGAGCAGACCCGCGCGCAGCTCGGTCTGCCCGCCACCGCAACGCCACACGCCATGCGCCACAGCTTTGCCACTCATCTTCTGAATGCCGGCGGAGACCTGCGTGCGATCCAGGAGCTTCTGGGGCACGCGTCGCTGTCCACGACGCAGGCCTATACCGCCGTCGACACCGCCCGCCTCATGGAGGTCTATGCCCGCACCCACCCGCAAGCGCGCGACCAAAACAACGGATGACATCGCGCGGCAATCGCCCCGGTAGGGCGGCACCTGCCCCCTGCGCGGCAAACGCCCTGTCTCCGCATCTCCGCCTCACGCAATAGTTAAGTTCAATTACATTGGAATCATGCGACGGTTCGCGCGGATGACCCGCGTGTCACGTGACTGAAATGGAGAGTATAATATGAACCGCCAGCTATTCGCCGCCGCAACCCTCATGGCCAGCATGACATTTGGTCAGGCCGCCTTTGCCGCAGATTGCAAGGTCGATGTCGAAGACCCGTTCGATCTCGACGCCGCCGCAATCGAAGAGATCTATTCCTGCCTCAAGGATGAGATGGCCGAGAAATACGCTCAGGGCGGGGATGAGGTCGCGTCCAATTACCGCGACTGGACGGTGACCTCGACTCGTCCTGCCGTGGCCGGCGCGCATGGCAACCGCCTGTTGCAGACCTTTGCCAATGATCTGGCCGCCGAGGAATACCTGAAATTCGCCGAAGAGGGCGTCAGCATGCCCGCAGGCGCCGTGCTGGCCAAGGAAAGCATCTCGATCAGCACCAAGAAACAGACCGCCCGCACCGGGCCGCTCTTCATCATGACCAAAGGCGAAGCAGGCAGCGCCCCCGAGACGGGCGACTGGGTTTATGCCGGGGTTCAGCCCAATGGCAAACCGATGAAGTTCAAGCAAAGCTTCTGCCATGATTGCCACGTCTCGTGGGAGGCGCAGGACATGCTCGCTTATCCGCTCGAAGAGGTGCGGCTGTCGAACTGAGCACCGCGAGACAGAATCAGCCCGGCCTCCCTCGGGGGTCGGGCTTTTCCTTTGCAAATCCGTGATCTCTGCGGCATTACAGCGACATGACACCTCAGATGCGCGCGTTACTCGTCCACTTACTCACAGCCACCGGGGCGGTTTTCGCGATGCTGGCCATGCTCGCCGCCATCGACCGGGAATGGGAGTTGATGTTTCTCTGGCTCGTGGTCGCCTTTGCCGTGGACGGCATCGACGGGCCTCTCGCGCGCAAATACGACGTGCAAAAGAATGCGCCGCAATTCGATGGCGTATTGCTCGACCTCATCATCGACTATCTGACTTACGTGTTCATCCCGGCGTTTGCGCTCTTCAAATCCGATCTGCTGCCCGGCTGGACCGGCTGGGTCGCGATCATCGTGATCACCTATGCGAGCGCGATGTATTTCGCCGACGCGCGGATGAAGACCCGCGACAATTCCTTTCACGGCTTTCCGGGCTGCTGGAACATGCTCGTGCTCGTCATGTTCGCGGTCGAGCCGAATTTCTGGATCATCCTCGGCCTCGTGGCGGTGCTGTCTGTCGCGATGTTCCTGCCGATCAAGTTCATCCATCCCGTGCGCACCGAACGCTGGCGCCGGATATCATTGCCGATGGCACTGGCCTGGACGTTCTTTGCAGGTTGGGCTGCATGGGTGCATTTCGACCCGGAAAGCTGGGCACTCTGGGGGCTGGTTGTGACCAGCGTCTATCTGCTCTTTGCCGGCGTCACACAGCAGCTTTTTCCCCGCAAAGGCTATCCCGAGCGGCTCTGACGGTTGTGGTGATGAGGGGGCCCTGCCCCTCACCCTGCCCGCCTCGACACTGGCCCGTTCAGGCCGGCATGCGCTCTTCGACAATGCCCGCCCACCAGCTGCACCCGGCCGGAATGGCGTCGTCGTTGAAGTTGTAATCGGGGTTGTGCACCATCGCCGTGTCGCCATTGCCCACGAGGATATAGGCCCCGGGGCGTTCCTCCAGCATAAAGGCGAAATCCTCGCCACCCATCACCAGCGGGGCGTCAGAGCACTCGCCGCTCACCTTGGCCGCAACCGAGGCCGCAAATTCGGTCTGCTCCTCGTGATTGATCATCACCGGATAGCCGCGATGATAGCTCACCTCGGCCTGCCCGCCAAAGCCCGCCGCCACATGCTCGGAAATCGCGCACAGCCGGGTCTCGGCCAGATCGCGCATCTCGGGGCTCATGGTACGCACGGTGCCGCGCAGATGTACCGATTGCGGGATCACGTTGAACGCGTTCGACGAGGTCTGAAACGAGGTGACCGAGACCACGACCTGATCAACCGGGTCGGCATTGCGGCTGGCAATGGTCTGCAACATCGTCACCATATGCGCGGCCATCACCGTGGGGTCGACAGTCTCCTGCGGCTTGGCGGCATGACCGCCCTTGCCGGTGATCTCGATATCAAACTGGTCAGTTGCGGCAAAGAACGCGCCGGGACGGATGGCAAAGCTGCCCACCGGACGGCCCGGCCAGTTGTGCATGCCGTAAACCTCCTGAATGCCGAACCTCTCCATCAGCCCATCGTCGCACATCGCCTTGCCACCGGCCCCGCCCTCTTCGGCGGGCTGAAAGATCACCACAACGGTGCCGTCGAAATTGCGCGTCTCGGCCAGATAGCGCGCGGCACCAAGCAGCATCGCGGTATGCCCGTCATGGCCGCAGGCATGCATCGCGCCGGGGGTCTTGCTGGCATAGTCCACCCCCGTGGCCTCAAGGATCGGCAGCGCGTCCATGTCGGCGCGCAGCCCGATCACCTTGCCCGAGCCGGTGGCCTTGCCCTTGATCACGCCCACCACGCCGGTGCGCCCGATGCCGGTCACGACCTCGTCACAGCCGAACGCCTCCAGCTTTTCGGCCACCAGCGCGCTGGTGCGGTGCGTCTCATATAAGATTTCGGGATGGGCGTGGATATCGCGGCGCCATTCGGTGATATCGCCATGCAATTCGGCAAAACGGTTCTTGACGGGCATGCTCTGCACTCCTGTTCGCATTTCGGGATTGTGCATAACGTGGCGCATTCACGCAGGGTCTACAAGGGGGGCGATTTGCGATATACAATGCCGCGCGGCTCAGTTATGCGTCGCGGCTTGCGCCACGGGCGCACGACTCATGCTCAAGGCCCCATTTTTTGATGATCCCCCAGACCCTCTCTTCCGCACTCGCCGCACGCGGCTATGACACGCTCACCCCCGTTCAGGAGGCGGTGACCGATGCAGACCTCGGGCAAGCCGACCTGCTGGTCTCGGCGCAGACCGGCTCGGGCAAGACGGTGGGCTTCGGCCTCGCCATCGCCTCGACGCTGATGGGGGACGACCCCCGCCTGCCCCCGGCCGCTGCCCCTCTGGCGCTGATCGTGGCGCCCACACGGGAACTGGCGCTACAGGTGATGCGAGAGCTGAGCTGGCTTTACGCCGAGACCGGCGCGCGGCTGGTGTCCTGCGTGGGCGGCATGGACGCCCGCGACGAGCGCCGCGCGCTGGAGCGCGGTGCGCATATCGTGGTCGGCACGCCGGGTCGTCTGTGTGACCACATCAACCGGCGCGCTCTGGACATGACGTCCCTGCGCGCCGTGGTGCTGGACGAGGCCGACGAAATGCTCGATCTCGGCTTTCGCGAGGATCTCGAATTCATGCTGGCGGCGGCCCCCGAGGGCCGGCGCACACTCATGTTCTCGGCCACCGTGCCGCCGATGATCGCCAAGCTGGCGGAAAAATTCCAGCGCGACGCACAACGCGTGACCACTCTGGGCGGCGGCAAGCAGCACAGCGACATCGCCTATCAGGCGCTGCGCGTGGCGCCGCAGGATGCCGAGGGCGCGGTGATCAACCTGCTGCGCTATCACGACGCGCAGAATGCCATCGTCTTCGCCAATACCCGCGCCATGGTGGCCCGGCTGACCGCGCGGCTGGCCAATCGCGGCTTTGCCGTGGTGTCGCTCTCGGGCGAGCTCAGCCAATCCGAGCGCACCCATGCGCTTCAGGCGATGCGCGACGGGCGGGCACGCGTCTGCGTCGCCACCGACGTCGCCGCGCGCGGTATCGACCTGCCCAATCTCGATCTGGTCGTGCATGCCGAATTGCCCAGCAATTCCGAAGGGCTGTTGCACCGCTCGGGCCGCACGGGCCGCGCCGGGCGCAAGGGCGTCTCGGCGCTGATCGTGCCGGTGAAAGCCGCGAAAAAGGCTGAACGCCTGCTGAAATTCGCCAAGATCACCGCCGAATGGACCACCCCGCCCACAGCACAGGATATCGAGGCGCAGGACCGCGCACGCCTGCTGGCCGATCCGGTCTGGTCCGAGGCCCCGTCCGAGACCGAAACCGCCTTTGCCGACGAACTCCTGACGCTGCACAGCCCGCAAGAGATCGCCGCCGCCTATCTGCGGCTCTACCAGTCGCGCTGGTCCGCGCCCGAAGACCTCAGCGCGCCCGATGCCGCGCCGCCCGCCCGCGAGCGCACGCCGTTCGGGCCAAGCACGTGGTTCGCGCTTTCGGTCGGGGCCGGCGACCGGGCCGAGGCCCGCT
>NZ_CAMYMD010000044.1 GCF_947259555.1 uncultured Roseovarius sp. | reverse complement strand
GGCTGCAACCTGTTCTGCGCTCTGATGTTTTCCGGGCTTGGCTGGCATTAAGCACTGCCAAACTAACGTTGGGTCGCCACACCGCGGCACGACGATGCGCGGCTTGCGGCAACGGCAGCTCAAGGCCAAACTGTACCGCCCCACCGGCTGTGATCGACTCGCCCGTCGCCCTCCCTCCCTGGTCATCCTCTGGCTTGACCAGAGGATCTCCTGGCCGGGAGACCCTCAGATCACGTTCGAGGGTGACGATGCGAGAGGCGGACACCGGAATCGCCGCAATTGCCGCAGTGCAGCATTGCCGGGTGACAAACCCCGCGTACCTCCCTATAAGGCGCGCCGAAGCATTCACGATCATTGAGGACACGCATCATGACCACACTCGTTTTCGGCCACAAATCCCCCGACACCGATTCCACCGGCTCGCCGATCCTCTGGGCCTGGTATCTCAACGAGGTGAAGGGCGGCGACGCCGAGGCCGTCCTGCTGGGCGAGCCCAACACCGAAGCCGCCTTTCTTCTGACCAAATGGGACCTTCCCAAGCCGCGCATCATCTCTGATGTCGAGGACGGTCAGGCTTGCGTCGTGGTTGACACCAACAACCCGGCGGAACTGCCCGCCAACATCAACGGTGCCGACATACAGGCGATCATCGACCATCACAAACTGGTCGGCGGGTTGGAGACCAAGGGCCCGATCGACATCACCGTGCGCCCGCTTGCGTGCACCGCGACGATCATGGTTGACCTGATGGGCGACGACGCCGCCCGCATGCCCGATTGGGCCAAGGGCGCGGCGCTGACCTGCATCCTCAGCGACACGCTGGAATTCCGCTCGCCCACCACCACCGACCATGACCGCGCCGTGGCCGAGCGCCTCGCAGCCGATCTGCGCGTTTCGATCCCCGACTACGCCGCCGAGATGTTCGCCGCGAAATCCGACGTGTCGGCCTTTTCCGACGCCGAACTGCTGCGGATGGATTCCAAGGAATACGAGGTCGGCGGCAAGAAATTCCGCGTCAGCGTGCTTGAGACGACCGCCCCCGCCACCGTGCTCGACCGCAAGGCCAGCCTGATGGACAGCATGACCACCGTCGCCGCCGAGGATGGCGTCGATCAGGTGCTCTTGTTCGTGGTGGATATCCTGAATGAAGAGGCGACGCTGCTGGTGCCGAACGATCTGGTCAAAGCGCTCGCCGAGAAGAGCTTTGGCGCGACTGTTGCGGGCGACGCGGTGGTCTTGCCCGGCGTGATGAGCCGCAAGAAGCAGATCATCCCAAACCTTACTCTTTGATCGCTCTGCGGGCTTTTTTCAGGGGCCGCCGTCCGGCGGCCCCGTCAGATCACGATCAGACCGCGCGCCCTCGCCCGCGCCACGGCAACTAACGCAGGCTTGATACAGGCCCACAAAGTCTACTGGCATTTCGTCAGCGTTTGCGCCACTTGCACGCCGATCAACCTGCCATCCAACTTGTTGGCTCAGTGAGGCGTTGTAAATTCTCCAGATCAGAGGCCCGTTCGACAGCCTACAGCACTTGCTCCAGCGGCACGGGCAGGGCCGTGTTCACGCCCTGATTTTCCTTCCTCAGTCAACGTCAGCTCGGTCACGGCCACACACCTTGTGTCATGCAGCGTTTCGGCCAGAACATTCAGCCCGTTGTCAGAGGCGAAGGTCTGAAGATCGGCTAGCACGTCGAGTATCCATTCGTTTCGCATCGCCGACCTCACCCCACAGATGTTAACAAAACCGTGACACAACCCTAGCATGCCATGGATTGATGCAACACTCACGAATTCGTATTGCCTGAAATGGCGGGGATTCATCCTCCAACTCTTTGAATTAATGAATTTTCAACAAAAAAGCCCGCACGCCACTATTGTGACGCGCGGGCCCTGAGGCCTCAGCCTTGGGCGCTCAAATCACCGCCCTGCGTCCAGCACATCCTCGACCGTGCGCAGCCCGGTGCGCGGGGCCTGGACCAGCACCGCCATGTTGCCCGGTTTATGCTCGTTGTTGAGCATCTTGGTATGGGCCTGCGGGATCTCGTCCCACGGGAACACCTCGGACATGCAAGGGTCCAGCCGTCGTTCGACCATCAGCTTGTTGGCCGCCGCCGCCTGCTTGAGATGGGCGAAATGGCTGCCTTGCAGACGCTTCTGGTGCATCCACATGTAGCGCACGTCGAAGGTGCAGTTAAAGCCGCTGGTGCCCGCGCAGATCACCACCATGCCGCCCTTCTTGCAGACCAGGCTGGAGACCGGAAAGGTCGCCTCGCCGGGATGCTCGAACACCATGTCGACGCTGACGCCCTTGCCGGTTATGTCCCAGATTGCCTTGCCAAATTTGCGCGCCTCTTTCAGCCAGTCATTGTATTCCGGCGTGTTCACCTTGGGCAGTTGACCCCAGCAACTGAACTCCTTGCGGTTGATGACGCCCTTGGCCCCCTGATCCAGAACGAACTGACGCTTGCTCTCGTCCGAGATGACGCCGATGGCGTTCGCGCCCGCCGTATTGGCCAGCTGGATCGCGTAAGACCCCAGACCGCCCGAGGCCCCCCACACCAGAACGTTCTGCCCCGGCTTGAGATCATGCGGCGCATGACCGAAGAGCATGCGATAGGCGGTGGCCAACGTAAGCGTGTAGCACGCGCTTTCCTCCCAGGTCAGGTGCTTGGGGCGCGGCATCAGCTGCTGCGCCTGCACCCGCGCGAATTGCGCGAACGAGCCGTCCGGCGTCTCATAGCCCCAGATCCGTTGCGTGGGCGAGAACATCGGATCGCCGCCATTGCACTCTTCGTCGTCGCCATTGTCCTGATTGCAGTGGATCACCACCTCGTCGCCGACCTTCCAGCGCTTGACCTTCTCGCCGACCTTCCAGACGATCCCCGCCGCATCGGACCCGGCGATGTGATAGTCCGCGCCGTGGCCGTCAAACGGGCTGATCGGCTGGCCGAGACCGGCCCAGACGCCGTTATAGTTGACGCCCGCCGCCATCACCAGAACCAGCACCTCGTGGCTGTCGATCTCCCATGTGTCGACCACCTCCTGCTGGAACGAGGTTTCCGGATCGCCATGCCGTTCGCGGCGGATCGCCCAGGCATACATATGCTTGGGCACATAGCCGAGCGGGGGCATTTCACCGACCTCATAAAGGTCTTTTTCCGGTGCGTCATAGGGCGCGATGCCCGTCTCGTTATCCAAAGCCATGCTAGCCTCCTGTGAACGCGTGCCGCAGTGCAGAATCGCGGCGCTCTGACCTTGGGATACTGAGGGATCGGTAATATTGCAATAGCTTTGGGTCTATTTTTGTAATTATATGACCGAGCAAACGCAGAAAAATCGCTCAATTCCCGCTGCAACCGCGAAAAAGATGCGCGATGGAGGCGGCGTAATAGGTCAGTAGCGGGCGTTCGGCCTCAATGACGGAAAACGCGCCGTGATGCTCCTCGATCATCCCCCGCTTGCGCAACACGGTGATGCCAAAGCGTATCGCATAGGCCAGATCGTCGCGCGGCAGGTGCAGATGGGCGCGCGGCGCCGCCTCCAGCATCTCCGCCACGCGGGCATCCAGCGCCGCGCGGCTCAGCGGCTCCTTGGCCAGCACCAGCGCGCGTGCCACCAGCGGCACCGGCAGCACCGGCACCTCGGCCCCGATTCGCGCCATC
>NZ_CAMYMD010000043.1 GCF_947259555.1 uncultured Roseovarius sp. | reverse complement strand
TTTCAATGAAACATCTAAACCAACATAGTGGCTCATGGTCGTTCTCCTTACGGCTTTTGATTGGTGAGGCTGATACTATCAGACCTCGTTCGCCATCGGAGAGCGACCACCGCGATCACACCATGTCAGTCGATGTCGGGCGCGGCATCGCGGCGGCGGCGGTGCCGAACATGACCAAGGTGCAGATGGAAATGGGGTCAAAGAACCCGATGCTGATCATGGAGGATGCCGATCTCGATCTGGCTGTCGCGCATGCAGCGAGCGCGGCGTTCGGGGGCACCGGGCAGAAATGCACCGCCGCCTCGCGGCTGATCGTGCATGAGGCGATTCACGATGAATTTGTCAGCCGTCTGGTCGAGGCTGCGACGGCGCTGCAGGTGGGGCACGCGCTGGAAGATGGCACGCAGATCGGGCCGGTTGTCAGCGCCGCACAATTGGCGCAGAATCTGAAATATATAGAGACGGGGCAAGCCGAAGGGGCAGAACTCTTGTGTGGTGGCGAACAGCTTGAGCGGGCGACAGAGGGGTATTTCATGGCCCCCGCCGTTTTTGCCGCGACGCATAATGACATGGTCGTGAACCGCGAAGAAATGTTTGCGCCCATCACCTGCGTGCTTAAGACGAGCGGCTACGATGAGGCGCTGGCGATTGCCAATGACAGCCCGTTCGGGCTGACCGCCGGGATCATGACGCGCAGCTTGAGCCGTGCCAATCATTTCCGCGCCAACATGGGTGCGGGCACCCTGATGGTCAATCTGCCGACAGCCGGAACGGATTACCACGTGCCGTTCGGCGGGCGGGGCGCATCGAGTTTCGGCTCGCGCGAGCAGGGGCAGTATGCCGCCGAGTTCTATACCACGGTCAAGACATCCTACGTGGCGCGCGGGGTGCCTGAATGAGCGTTGTGATCGACGGCCTGCAATACGCCAACTGGTCGGAGAAGATATTTCGCCAGATGCGCGCGGGCGGGGTGGACGCGGTCCATGTGACGATCACCTATCACGAGAATTTTCGCGAGACGGTGCTGAATATCGAGGCGTGGAATCGCTGGTTCGAGCGGTTTCCCGAGTTGATATTGCAGGGTTTTAGCGCCGAGGACATCAACGTTGCACGGGAGACCGGGCGCACGGCGATTTTTTTTGGTTCGCAGAACCCGAGTTGCATCGAGGATGATATCGGGCTGGTCGAAGTGTTGCACCGGTTGGGCCTACGGTTCATGCAGTTGACCTATAACAACCAATCCTTGCTGGCGACCGGTTGTTATGAGGCAGACGACACCGGCCTGACCCGCATGGGCCGCGAGGTGGTGGCCGAGATGAACCGTGTCGGCCTCGTGGTGGACATGAGCCATTCAGGCGAACGCTCCACGCTGGAGGCGATCAAGCATTCGACCCGTCCCATCGCCATCACCCATGCCAACCCGGCCAGTTGGCACCCGGCGCGGCGTAACAAATCCGACCGGGTTCTGGATGCCTTGGCGGCCTCGGGCGGCATGCTCGGGTTTTCGCTCTATCCGCACCATTTGCAGAATGGTTCAGAGTGCACGGTGAACGGGTTTTGCGAGATGATTGCGCGCACGGTCGAGCGGATGGGCGTCGAGCGCGTCGGGATCGGCAGTGATCTGTGTCAGGATCAACCCGACAGCGTGGTTGACTGGATGCGCTCTGGCCGCTGGACGAAAACGGTTGATTTCGGTGAGGGGAGCGCCGCTGACCCCGGTTTTCCACCTATGCCACAATGGTTTGGCGGTAACGAAGATTTTGGCAACATCGCGGTCGGGTTGCGCTCGGTCGGGCTGAGTGAGGCTGAGGTCGCGGCCATAATGGGCGGCAATTGGCAACGTTTCTTTGCCGACGCGTTCGCCCCGCAAGGGCAGGCTCGGTGACCTGTGGCGCGCTCAACCCGATGCCCGAGGCGGCGCGCTACAGGCGAGCCCCCGATACCGTCATGCGGCTGGCCCGGATGGGCGCTGCGCATCCGACCCGGCTTTCGTTCTTGCGCCAACTCTTGCGGCGGTTGAGCCGCGAAGGCTGGCGCTTTGACCGCCCGGTCTGGGAGTTTGACGCGCGCGGCACCGGCCATGCGGTGTATCGTGCCATTGGTCCAGAGCGGACCTACAGTCTTGTGGCCTTTGGCCATGATCTGCCGGATGAGATGCGGTCGGACCGGGTGATCGCCACAGCTTGGGATGCGACCTTTACGCTTTTTGACGGCACACCCACGCCAGAGGATCTGTCCCGTCTCGCGCAGAATGTGCCGCTACAGGAGGCCGGGCGCGTCAGCTGCCGAGAGTTGAGCCTGAGCCGCGCCAACAAATCGGTGCGCCTGTTCGCGCATGTGGTCGGGCGTTTGGCGGAAGGTCGGCAGCCCGACGCGGCCCAACTGGCCGAAACCGGCTATCTGATGCGCACGACTGCGGTGTATGGCTCGGGCAAGTTCGGCGCAGCGGATCGCGACCGGATTGCCGACCGCGCCGAGATGCGCGCACCGTTTCAGGCCGAGATGCTGTCGGTCTGGCTGACGCGGGCGTTCACGGTCGATCTGGCAGAGCATCTGGCGCGGGCCCGTGGCGGCGCGGACGCCGTGCCGCTGGACCCCGAGTTGCGGCGCATGCTGGGGGTGGGCAATTCGACCGGGCTTGGCATGGCGCCGTTTCTGGTACGGCACCCGGTCCTGCTCAACAACTGGATGATGGCACGGGAAGAGGCGCTGGCGCGGGTGCGGGCGCAACAGGAGGCGCGCGCAGACGCCGTTTCGGGCTTTCATGTGGCGCTGGCGCAGGCGCGCAGCAATGCCGACGCATGGCAGAGTGCACATCCCTTGCAGCAAACCCGTCTGACCGCGTTGCGCGCCGGGCTGGCACAATTGGCCGACCACGTAACGGACGGCTGGGAGACGACGGGCTGCCATCCATGGGATGCGCTGTGGCAGTGGGCCGAGGGACATCTTTCTACCGAAGCCCAGGAAGCACTCGCCGCGGCGATGGTCGAGCCGCATGGCGATCTGGTGGATGAACTGGGTGACTGTATGGACGCCGATGAGGATCAGGCCTTCGCGCTGGATGGTGCCATGACCGTTGCGCAGACCCATGCGCTCTTGCGGCGGGGGTATGGCTGGGCGCTGGAAATCGACCACACCACGCCCGAGGGGTCGGCACGCTTTTGGTATGTCTCCGAGGAAAAGCTGGAGCCGCGTCTCGGCGAACGCGCCTCTGAGCCGGGAGCCGAGCGCGAACTGCCACTCGATATTTCGCGGCAGGCGGTGGCGTTGTTTGATGCTCTTGAGAGCTGGCCCGATGAGACACCTGTGGCGCGCGTGGTCATGGCGGCGCCCGAGTATCGGCACATCCTGCGCCGCGTTCAGAGGTCGGACTGTCGGCCGTTTGCCGAAATCCGCGACAACCTGATTGCGGCAGACGTGCTGCCGATCGACATGTTGCGCTGCAAATTGGCGTTTTTCGGTGCGACGCGGTTCGATCCGCGTTCGGATCGTTGGGTGCGCATCAGCCTGTTTCAGGGCGCGCCTTATCCGCAGGACCTTGCCGCGGAGGTGGCGCTGTGACCAGTGAGGCGCAAGACCCCACGCGCGTTGGGTCCGAGCCGCCAAGAGATGCCGGGCCGGCGCTGGTCTTGTCCCGTGCGGAGATCATTGCGCTGGCCACCAAGGCCGCGCGCGGGGCAGGGCGGCATTGGGGCGAAGCAGAAGAGGCGGGCTGGGCCTGCGGCTGGCTTGCGCAGGCTGGCTTGCCGGGGCCAGAGATGCTCTTGCGATTGCTGACAAATAAAGATGTGAGCGCGCCGCAGCCCGATAGCGGGAGATGGTCCGCACCCGGGCTGCTTTGCCCCCTGCGCGCGGGGGTCGCGATGATGGATCACGCAGAGTTGCCAGAAGGTCCGCGCGCCGGGCTGGTCCGTCTGGACGACGTCGCCGGGCCGCTTTTCCTCTTGCCCTTTGTCGCCCGGATGGCCGCAGAGCTTGGGTGTCCTCTGACGTATCGCATGGGCGCCTCGGTGCTGACGTTCGGTGCTGGCGGGGCGACGCCCGATCTGCGCCGGTTACGCTCTGCCCTCGCGACAACGCGGGCTGACGTGACGCTGTGCTCAGGCACGGCATCAGTCGGACTTGACGAAACACCGGGGCCATTTGACGGGCTCATAACGCGTGAGACGTGGCAGGCGCTCGACGCGATTGCAATGCGGACCACTGTACCCGCCTCGGATCTGTCGCGTCAGCGCGCGGGCGCACAGGCCAGCGACAACGATTGAGCGCCGGGCGCGCTCAATCCCGCAGGTTGGTCTCCAGCCAGTGTTCCAGCCAGTGGATGTTGTAATTGCCTGTCTGGATGTCCTCTTCCTGCAACAGCGCATGAAAGAGCGGAACCGTGGTGTCGACGCCATCGACGATCAATTCGCCCAAGGCCCGTGCCAGACGCGTGAGCGCCCCCTGCCGATCCTGCCCGTGCACGATCAGCTTGGCGATCAGACTGTCGTAATAGGGTGGAATCTTGTAGCCATCGTAAAGGGCCGAATCCATCCGCACGCCAAGGCCGCCGGGTGCGTGAAACTGTGTGATCTTGCCTGGGCGCGGCGCGAAATCCGGCAGCTTTTCTGCGTTGATACGCACCTCTATCGCATGGCCGTTGATCTTCAGATCGTCCTGAGTGAACGACATTGGCATGCCTTCGGCAACGCGAATTTGTTCCTGCACCAGATCGACACCAAAGATCGCCTCCGTCACCGGATGCTCCACCTGAAGGCGGGTGTTCATCTCGATGAAGAAGAACTCGCCGTGTTCATAGAGAAACTCGATTGTGCCCGCGCCGCGATAGTTGATATTGGCGCAGGCGTCAGCGCAGATCTTGCCGATGCGCGCGCGCTCTTCCTCCGAAATGCAGGGGCCGGGGGCCTCTTCCAGTACCTTCTGGTGACGGCGCTGGAGCGAGCAGTCGCGCTCGCCCAGATGCACAGCGCCACCCTTGCCATCGCCAAAGACCTGAATCTCAATATGACGCGGCGTGGTCAGGTATTTCTCGATATAGACTTCGTCATTGCCAAAGGCCGCCTTGGCCTCGGAGCGGGCGGTGAGAAAGGCGCGTTCCAGATCGGGGGCGTCCTGCGCCACCTTCATGCCACGTCCGCCGCCGCCGGCGGTGGCCTTGACGATCACCGGAAAACCGATTTCGGCGCAGAGGGCCTGCGCCTCCTTGATGTCGGTCACGCCGCCCTCGGAGCCGGGCACACAGGGGACGCCCAGTGCCTTCATCGTGTCCTTGGCGGTGATCTTGTCGCCCATGATGCGGATATGCTCGGCCGAGGGGCCGATGAAGGTCAGGTCATGGTCCTCGACGATCTGCACGAAATTGGCGTTCTCGCTCAGAAAGCCATAACCCGGATGGATTGCCTGTGCGCCGGTGACCTCGCAGGCGGCTATGATCGCGGGAATCGACAGGTAGCTCTCGGAGGAGGACGGGGGGCCGATACAGACGGATTCGTCGGCCATGCGGACATGCATCGCATCGGCATCCGCCGTCGAATGCACGGCAACCGTCGCGATCCCCATCTCGCGGGCGGCGCGGATGACGCGGAGGGCGATCTCACCCCGGTTGGCGATCAGGATTTTCTCGAACATGCGCGCAGGCCCTTACTCGATGATCATCAGCGGCGCGCCGTATTCGACCGCCGCGCCGTCCTCGATCAGGATGCGCTTGACGGTGCCTGCGCGCGGAGCGGGGATATGGTTCATTGTCTTCATCGCTTCGATAATGAGCAGCGTATCGCCTTCGGACACGTGGGTGCCTACGCTCACGAAGGCGGGCGCGCCGGGTTCTGCCTGCATATAGACGGTTCCGACCATTGGCGAGGTCACGGCGCCGGGGTGACTGGCAGGATCTTCGACAGGCTCGGATGAGGACGCGGCGGCAGGGGCGGCTGTCGTTTGGGCTGATGCCGCAATCGGCGCGGGTGCGGCGCTGACTTGGGTCGAGACCGCCTCACCGCGGCGGCTGACACGGACGTTGAGCGTGTCGTCTTCACCGTATTCGCGCTTGACCGAAAGTTCGGTCAGGTCGTTCTCGTTCAAGAGTTCCGCGAGCGCCTTGATGAAGGCCACATCCGATTCATGGGATTTGTTAGACATAAGATTCCTCGACCACAGCGACGATGCCCTGCTCAGGGCTCATTGCGTTTGTTTTCGCCGCTTATAGGGCAAGCCAGTGCCTGAGAAAAGCGGCCATTGCCTTGCAATTTGGGGATTGGCGGGCAAATTTGCGAGAGTTGTGCGGCTCAGAGCGGCATGCCAGACAGTTTCGCCACCAGTTCCGCGAGCTTTCGAGCCTGGAATTTTTCCAGCAAACGGGCGCGGTAGACCTCGACGGTGCGATAGCTCAGCCCCAGTTCCAGCCCGATTTCCTTGGAGGTCAGACCGCGGCAGGTCAGGATCGCCACCTCGCGTTCGCGCTGTGTCAATGCCACCAGCGGACGTTCCTCGGAAAGATCGGAAAACGACCAGATACCGCGCTGAAACGGGGTCTCGGGCGTGAGCGACTGCCCCCGCACCCGGCACCAGAACAGCGTGCCGTCGCGCCGTTTCATCACCCGCTCGTCCGCATAGCGCCCGGTCTTGCGCATGACCGCCAGCGCGTCCGCCCCGATGCGGCGATAGTCCTCGATCGAGGGATAATAGCGCGCCAGCGGAATATCGGTGTAATCGGCGGGGCCGTCGCCGAAGATCGCGGCGAAGTGCAGGTTGCAGGCGCGGATGATGCGATGCTCCAGCAGCGCGAGGCCGACGGGGGCGTGATCAAAGGCGAGGTGTGCGATCTCCATGCCCGACCTTATGGCGTGCCGCCCGCGCCGCGCCAAGCGCTTTGCGTAGATATACGGAATTGTGCGCCGGGCCCGCAGGTGCTTTTCTGCCCATCGGGAGGACCGGCAATGAATATCGGCATCTGGCTGGAACGCACGGCACAGGCCACGCCCGACCGCGCCGCGCTCTATCTCGGGCGCGAGGCGGTCATGGATTACGCGGGCTTTGACCGTACCGCGCGCGAGGTCGCGGGCGCGCTTGTGGAACAGGGCGTGGCGCCTGGCGACCGGGTCGCGCTCTTCATGGGCAATGCGCCTGACTATCTGCTGGCGCTTTACGGCATCTGGTACGCCGGGGCTGCCGCCGTGCCGATCAATGCCAAGCTGCATGGGGCAGAGGCGGCGTGGATCGTGGGGGATGCGGGCGCGCGGGTGGTTCTTGCGGATGCGGCGCGGCGGAACGCCTTGGCAGAGCAGAATGTTCCGGCGCAGGCGGTGGCGCGGGGCGAGGCTGTGGCCGAGGTGGCGACCCGTGCGCCGGAGGATCTGGCGTGGCTCTTTTACACCTCCGGCACCACCGGGCGGCCCAAGGGGGTGCGGATCACGCACCGGATGCTGGTCGCGATGTCGCTGAGCTATCTGGCGGATGTCGATGAGGCGTCAGGCAATGATGCGACGCTCTACGCCGCCCCCATGAGCCACGGTGCGGGGCTCTACGCAATGGTCCACGTGCTGCGCGGCGCGCGGCATGTCTGCCCTGCCTCGGGCGGGTTTGACGAGGCCGAGATTTTCGATCTCGCGCGGCATCATGGCCGGGTGCATATGTTTGCCGCCCCGACGATGGTCAAGCGCCTCACCGCCTATGCCCGCGCCACCGGCGCGCCCGGCACCGGGCTGCGCAGCGTGGTCTACGCGGGCGGGCCGATGTATCTGGCGGATATCATCGCGGCGGTCGAAGTGTTTGGCCCGGTCTTCCTGCAAATCTACGGGCAAGGGGAATGCCCGATGGCGATCACCGCCTTGTCCCGCGCGGATGTGGCCGACCGCAGCCACCCGGACTGGCGCGTGCGCCTCGCCTCGGTGGGCCGCGCGCAATCCGTGGTCGAGGTGCGAATCGCCGATGAGACCGGCGCGGAACTGCCCCCGGGAACGATCGGCGAAATCCTCGTGCGCGGCGACGCGGTGATGCCGGGCTATTGGCAGAACGCCGAGGCCAGTGCCAAGGCGCTCAAGGGCGGCTGGCTCTGGACCGGTGATCTCGGGCGGATGGACGTCGATGGCTATGTGACCTTGCAGGACCGCTCCAAGGACATGATCATCTCGGGCGGCAGCAATATCTATCCGCGCGAGGTGGAAGAGGTGCTGCAAACCCATCCCTCGGTCACCGAAGTGGCCGTGGTAGGCGTGCCTGACCCAGAGTGGGGCGAGGTGGTGGTGGCCTTCGTGGTCAGCGACGGCCCACTCGACGAGACCGCCCTCGACACCCACTGCCGCGCCCATATCGCCCGGTTCAAACGCCCGAAACGCTATATTGCCACCGACAGCCTACCGAAGAACAATTACGGCAAGGTGCTCAAGACCGATCTACGCACGCGGCTCGACGTCTGACGGCAATCGTTTTCGAAAACGATTGCACGCCGTTGTCAAACGGCGTGGCACGCGCCTTGCAAGGCGCGTCGGAACGCCCTTGCAAGCGGCCATATGTATCAAACGCACCAGCCCGAGGGCTGAGCGATGACTAAGACTCCACACCGTGTCTGCGTTCCGTCGTGCTTGACGCATGTGGCGAAGGTTGAATCAATTCTTCATGCACTTCGAGTGGCGCTAACCTGAGCCCCAAGTTTCCTCCATTTTTGTGTAGAGTCCTTGGGGTTATTGGTCCGACCCCGAGCCTTCTACCGCCGTTGGCGAGAGTTTTCCTGCTTGGATAAGGGCGACAGGCTGGTGATGCCCCCCGATTTTGTCAGCGTGATCGGGGCTTTGTTACCAATCGCGCTGTGTGGCCGTTCCTCGTTGTAGTATCTACGCCAAGTCTCCAACTTTTCGGCCGCATCTGCAAGCGTCAGGAACCAATGGGCGTTCAAGCACTCGGCACGGAAGCGGCCATTGAACGTGAGGAGGGATCAGCATTTGATCCGGGGGATCAAATGCCCCGACGCAAGATGAAGGCGTTGTCCGTCGGTTTGCCAGGCCGTGAAAAGTCGAGCGTGACCCCACGCTGATAGGCCCAGAGGTCCATGTCGCGGGAGATGAACTCGCTGCCTTGATCGACCCGGATCGTCTTGGGATAGCCCGATCTGCGGCACACCCGGTCCAGCGTCGCCACGACATCCTCCCCGCGATAGCTGAACCGCGCG
>NZ_CAMYMD010000042.1 GCF_947259555.1 uncultured Roseovarius sp. | reverse complement strand
CTAGCGCAACCCGCCAATCATACCTCAGATATTCTATCCCGCCTCGCACTCCAGAGCATCAGCCCCGTCCCGTCCAGCGTCCCAGCAGCACCTCAGCGCCGCCGGTGAAAGGGCTTTTACGGATAGCCCCAAAGAGTCGCAAGAGGTTTTTTGCAGAAAAATGAAATTTTCTCTTCCTGCCCCGAATTTTTCCAACGGCGCACAGGTTTCGGGCATCCGCACACCCATCCCTCAGGCATATTACGGCCCGACAGGGTGACATCGCACCATCAAGCTCTATTCGCCGTAGGCAAGGCCTTCACGCCGGGGATCGGCACCGCCTTTGAGAGTCCGGCCAACCTCTATGGCGTGCAGGCCGGAGGTTAGCTTCGTCAAACTCACCGCGTATCCCATCCCGCGCAATGCGGCCGCGTGCTCCGGGCGTTCCAGATCGTAGGGGCCAAATCGGTTAACCAGATGCGGAAGCGCAACTGCCTCTTGCACATCCATCCCCCAATCCGCCCAAGCGATGATGGTCTTGGCCACGTAGCCGATGATCATGCTGCCGCCCGGACTGCCCAGAACCAGCACCGGCGCGCCGTCCCGGCGCAGGATCGTGGGCGCCATGGAGGAGCGCGGGCGCTTGCCCGGCTCCACCCGGTTGGCAATCGGGCGGCCCTCATCGTGGCTGGCGAAGGAAAAATCCGTCAGTTCATTGTTGAGCAGGACCCCCCGCACCATGAGCCGCGAGCCAAACCCGTTCTCGATGGTCGTGGTCATGCTGAGCGCATTACCATAGCCATCGACAATCGAGACATGCGAGGTCGACGGCAGCTCGATGGATTGGTCGTCGGCCCAATTGAGCGCGTGATCGAACTCCGGCCTGCCCGGCGCAACCTGCGGCAGGGCATCGTCGCCGCGCAGAAGGTCCGAGCGCGACTTAAGGTAATCCGGGGCCAGCAGCCCCTTGAGCGGCACCGGCACGAACTCGTTGTCGGCCAGATAGCGCCCCCGGTCGGCGAAGGCCAGACGGCTGGCATCGCCAATCAGCCGCCATGCCTCGGGTTCGTCAGGCCCGAGCCCCGCCAGATCGAACGGCGAGAGCAGCCCGAGGATCTGCCCCACGGTCGACGCACCGGACGAGGGCGGCCCCATACCGCACACCTCATAGCTGCGATAGGGAACGCAGAGCGCGGGCCGCTCCTTGACCCGGTAGATCGCCAGATCGGTCTCAGTCAGCACCCCCGGATTGCCCGGCGCGCCCTGCACCGTGGCGACAATATCCGCCGCGATCTCACCGGTATAAAAGGCGCGCGGGCCATCGTTTGCGAGGACGCGCAGCGTCTCGGCATAGGCCGTGTTGCGCAGCCGATCCCCGACTGCGAGCGGCTCCCCGCCCGGTAGGAAATAGGCGCGCGTCGCCGGGAACCGCGCGAGGCGGTCTGCGTCGCCTTGGACCAGCGAGGCCAGGCGGGGGCTGACCGCAAATCCCTCCTCGGCCAGCCGGATCGCATCCGCGAACAGCCCCGGCCACGCCGCCTGCCCCCACCGGTCATGCGCCGCCCTTAGCAGCGCGGGCGTGCCCGGCGTGCCCACCGAACGCCCGCCCACCACGGCGTCGAAAAACTCCAGCGGCTGGCCCGTCTCGTCTTGAAAGAGGGTTGGCGTGGCCTCCATCGGCGCGGTCTCGCGCCCGTCGAGCGTGGTGATCTCGCCGCTCGCCCCGTCATGCCAGACAAGGAACGCACCACCCCCCAGACCAGAGCTTTGCGGCTCTACCAGCCCCAGCACCGCCTGTACCGCCACCATCGCATCCGCCGCCGTGCCACCCGCGCGCAGCACCTTCGCGCCTGCCTCGACCGCCAGAGGGTGCGCTGCCGCGATCATCCAGTTCTCCGCCTCTACGGGGCGTCCCGCATCCTTGGCTGCCTGCGCGCCCGCCAGGAGACCGGGCACCTGCAAGGCCCCTGCCCCGGCCCCTTCCGGCGCGACGGTATCTGCGGCCTGCTGCGCCAAGGCAGGGCTGCAAAGACCAATCCCCAAAGCCAGAAACAGCGCGCGCATTTGCCAAACCCTCCTAAAGCGGATCGGTGCGCCAGAGCGTCACCTTGAGCCCACCATGCGCCACCGGCGGCCCGGCTGGCAAGAACGGCAATCCGGTGGATTTCGCCAAGCCTGCGTCGCTGGTGACAAGCCCCACGCGCCAGCCCTTCATCTCGCGCCTCAGGACCTCGCCGAGGCTAGCATAAAGACCAAAGAGCAGCTTGCGATTGCCGATCCGCGCGCCGTAAGGCGGGTTGATCATCACCAGCCCCGGCGGGCCCTCTGGACGGGTGAGCGCCGAAATCGGCTGACAGGCAAACCGCGAGATCTCTCCCACCCCGGCGCGGGCGGCATTCTCGGTTGCCATGCGCACCGCGCCTGCATCGCGGTCAAACCCGTAAAACCGCAGCGGCGTCTCACGCGGCGCGGAACCGTGCCGCATCGCCGCCCATGACTGCGCATCGAACCCTGCCAAATCCTCAAAGGCGAAACGCCGCGCACGCCCGGGCCGCAGCCCTGTCGCGATTTCCGCCGCCTCAATCGGAAAGGTGCCCGAGCCGCACATCGGGTCAAGGACCGGCTCGCCCCCGTCATAGCCGCATTGCCGCAGGAAGAGCGCCGCCAGCGTCTCGCGCATCGGGGCCTTGCCCACGGCCTCCTTGGAACCGCGCCGATGCAACGGCTCGCCAGAGGTATCAAGGCTGAACGTCACCAGATCATCCTCGATCCGGGCCATCAGCCGCAGCGCCGCATCGTCGCGTACCTCAACCCCGAGCGTCTCGGTCAGCGCGCCGGTGATCCGCTGCGTCGCCGCCCCGGCATGGTAGATCTTCGACTTGCGGCAGGTCACCTCAACCCGCACCGGCACATCGGCACGCAGATGCGCGGCCCAGTCGAACTTGCGCGCCCGCTTGTCGAGTTGGGCAAGATGAAACGCCCGAAACGACCCGATCCGCGCCAGCACCCGCCCGGCCCCGCGCAAGTCCAGATTGGCGCGCCAGACATCGGGCCATGTGCCCATGAAACTGACCCCGCCGGGCAGCACAGTGGCGGGGCCGAACCCGGCCTCGCGCGCCTCTTCGGCAACGGCGGCTTCATGCCCCGGCGGGGCGGCGAGGAAGATCTCGAAATGCGCGGGCTGGCTCAATGCAGGATCACAGCATCGCCGGCACGACCTGATCGGGCGGGCGATGCCCGTCGTCAAAGGTCTTGATATTGATGATCACCTTTTCGCCCATCTCGATCCGCCCCTCGACCGTGGCCGACCCCATATGCGGCAACAGCACCACGTTCTTCAGCTCTCGCAGGCGCGGGTTGATCTCGGTCCCGTGCTCATAGACGTCGAGCCCCGCCCCGGCGATCTCTCCGGCGCGCAACATCCGGGTCAGCGCGTTCTCGTCGATCACCTCACCGCGGGACGTGTTCACGATCACCGCGTCGGGCTTCATCAGCTTGAGCCGACGCGCGTTCATCAGGTGAAAGGTGGACGGCGTATGCGGGCAATTGATGCTCAGCACATCCATCCGCGCCACCATCTGATCGAGGCTCTCCCAATAGGTAGCCTCCAGTTCCTGCTCGATCTCGGGACGCAGGCGGCGACGGTTGTGGTAATGGATTTGCATGCCAAATGCGGAGGCCCGGCGCGCAACCGCTTGCCCGATGCGCCCCATGCCCAGTATGCCAAGCCTGCGCCCCGCGACACGGCCCCCCAATAGCGTCGTGGGCGACCAGCCTTGCCAATCTCCCGATTGCATCACGGCGAGACCTTCGGGCAGGCGGCGCGTCACCGCCAACACAAGCGCCATTGTCATGTCCGCGGTATCGTCGGTCAGCACACCGGGCGTGTTGGATACCAAAATACCGTGCTGTCGCGCCGTACCGATATCAATATGATCCACACCTGCGCCGTAATTCGCGATCAGCTTGAGCCGGTCACCCGCTTGCGCAATGAGCCCCGCGTCAATCCGGTCGGACAGGCTGGGCACAAGCACATCCGCCTCCTTGACGGACTTCGCCAGCTCTTCGCGGGTCATGGGCCCATCGCTCTCGCGCAGGCGGACATCGAACAACTCTCGCATCCGCGTCTCGACCGTTTCGGGCAGGCGTCGCGTAACGACAACACTCAGGCGTGCAGATGGCATGTAGCCCTCCTTCAAGCTTTCCTTTCAGGCGCGTTGCTGACAGAGTGGCGCAGGAAAGAGCGGGGCACAAGAACCCCTTGCAGTTTGACAGGCATAAATCGAATGACAGTCATGAATACAGGTCTCGCGGCCCTTGTCGCACTGATTGCCCTGGTCCCCATCGCATCCATCTCACAAGAACGCGGGCCAGTGACAAACCTGCCTTTGCCACGATATGTCTCGATGAAAGCCAGCGAGGGAAACGTACGCCGCGGCCCGAGCCTGACACACCGCATCGACTGGGTGTTCAAACGGCGCGATATTCCGCTTGAGATAACTGCCGAGCACGGTCACTGGCGCCGCGTCCGCGACCGCGACGGTGCGGGTGGTTGGGTGCATTACACTCTTTTATCCGGCGTGCGCACAGCCAGCGTCGAGGTCGAGATGCTTGACTTGCTGACCGATCCAGATCCCGGTGCTATGGTTGTCGCCAGACTGGAGCAGGGCGTGATCGCCCGAGTCGAGGAATGCGAGCCGGACTGGTGTGCCCTCGTCGCCGCAGGTTATGACGGCTGGGCTCGAAAATCAGCACTCTGGGGCATCGGCGACCAAGAGACATTCCGATAAAATCATCCTAGTTTAGACAGCTTACCGTTATCTATCAAAGGGTTGCGCCGAAGTATTCGATTGCCCGAGTTTTTTTTGCCTTCCACTCTTGAACCGCGCCGAGGTCCAGAGTAATTAGCGCGACACGTTGGGGTGTAGCCAAGTGGTAAGGCAGCGGTTTTTGGTACCGTGTACCGTAGGTTCGAATCCTACCACCCCAGCCATGAATATAAAAATCCCTCGCAAAACCAATGCCTTGACGGACGGCGCATCAGCATCTCAGGCGGATGTGACACATGATCGCCGATCCCAGCCCCTGCCCCGCCATGACACCGATCTCCGATCCGGCCCCCGGCAGAACACGCGCGGCGCGCCTTATGTCACCGCTCGGGGCGGCAGCTACCACTTCCGAAATCCTCTGCCGAATTTCATTTCAGAAAAATGCACGCGCAGCTTTTGGCGCGTGTCGCTTTGAACCCCTCTCCTGTCCGAGGTCATGAGCCGGGCCGCCCGGCGCATGACAGGCCTCGCGGATGTCACGTTCGGGCAGCGCGCCCTTGCGATGAAGCGCGAGCCCGCCGAGCTCGAAAGACAGACAGAGAAAGGCGAAGGCATGCGGCACCTCGCCGCGCCGCTCGTCGCGAAAGTCTCGGACGGCCCTGTCGAGGCGGTCACGACAGCGCCAATCACCCTGAGCGACGGGTTCGAGAAGGCAAAACGGCTCCACCCCAATCCCAGCATGCAGGTCCTGCTGAAAACGACCTACACGCTGATCACCGAGTTTCTAGGTGACTTGGCTATACTCCGTTTCCAAAATCCGGCGGGTCGCTGCTGTTTCATCTGATCAGCAAACTGTATGAAACCACCAGTGTCATCATCACGACCAACCTTGAGTTCGGCGAATGGGTGTCTGTCTCTGGGGATGCCAAGATGACAACTCCCCTGCTTGATCGCGTCACGCACCACTGCAGCATCATCGAGACCGGGAACACAATCTGCGGCACAACCGCGATTTCCGTCAAACGACGATTGACACCATATCCTTGGGTTTGATAAAAATTAATGTTTATATCAATTGCTTAGGTTGAGGTTGAATTTCAGCCCCGGAACACTTCCTCGGACCACCAGCCCGCCCCATTATCGCATCTTGTCGAATCGGCGAGTCGATCAGGTCAGATCACCACAGCGACTGACCGCTCGAACGCCCCACTTACCGTTCCGCGCCTTGAAGCGCGGTGGGCGCAAGGAGAGGAACCTTCCGGAAGGCGGTGTCCAGCCGCGCCCGAAGAACAGCGCACTGATCAAGGCGCTGGCGCACCTCTCGCTGGAAGCGCCTGCCGGAGTCGGGCGAGTTCGCCACCATCGCCGGTGACGGCTCATTCTCGCGGCAGGACGGCATGTTACGCAAATTCGCCGCGATCCTCGTCGAGAACATTTCGTACCTTAGTTGCCAGTTCCAGTCGGGTATAGGGCTTGCTCAACAAGGCGACGCCTGGATCTAGGCGTCCCTGGTGGACAATCGCGTTCTCGGTGTAGCCCGAGGTGAACAGCACTTTCAGTGATGGTCGCGCCGCCAGCGCTTGTTCGGCTAGTTCGCGCCCGTTCATCCCCCCGGGCATGACGATGTCGGTCAGCAAGAGAGCGATGTCATCTTGTGCTTGCAGGACTTCAAGCGCCTCTTGGCCCGACATTGCCGCACTCACCCGGTAACCCAGCGAAATAAGCTGGTTCTTGAGGTGTTCAAGCACGAGATCATCGTCCTCGGCAATCAGGATATGTTCTGTTCCGCCTTTCAACGGACCCTCGAGCGTCGTCTTGACATCCGTTTCGTGCTCGGCAGACAGGAGCGGGAAATAGAGCTTAACCGACGTGCCCTCATTGGGTTCAGAGTATATCTTTATATGTCCACCTGATTGCTTGGTGAATCCGAAAACCATGCTCAACCCGAGACCGCTTCCCTTGCCCACGTCCTTGGTGGTGAAGAACGGCTCGACTGCTTGCCGGAGTGTCTCGGCATCCATGCCCTTGCCAGTGTCGGACACGCAGATCATGACATGCTCGCCCGGCTCGACTTCAAGGTGACGGGCGGCGTAATGTTCGTCCAGCACGACATTGGCGGTCTCAATGGTAAGTTTTCCACCGTCTTCCATGGCGTCGCGCGCGTTAACAATGAGGTTCAGCAGGGCCGTATCCAGTTCCCCGGCATCGATTTCTGCGATGCCGAGGTCCGGGTCGATTACAAACTCGATCTCGGTGCTCGCAGGTAGGCTGCGATGAATAAGTGGCTGCATCGCTTTGATCACCTGGTTCATGTCGGTCGGTTTCGGATCCAATGGCTTGCGACGCGCAAACGCCAGCAGGCGCCCGATCAACTGGGCACCACGCTCCGCTGCGGACATTGTGACATCCGCCATATGACGAATTTTCGGATCGCTTACCTGCTCTGAAATCAGTTCAGCATTGCCCAGAATGACCGTCAGCAGATTGTTGAAATCATGAGCGACACCTCCGGTTAGATGACCGACGGCTTCAAGCTTCTGGGATTGGCGTAACTGCACCTCTGCTTCCGCCTGGGCAGCGCGTGCGATTTTGATGTCGTGCATTTGATGTTGCAAAGCTGTGTTGGCGGCTTCCAGATCTTTAATGGCGCGTTGGCGCGCCTCCATTGAGAGCCCCATCACAATACTTGGGATTAAGATTAAAGCGGCTGCAAACAGTAACAAAGCACGAATTGTCCAAATATGAGGAGGTTCGGCTTGCCATCCACCATGTGGCATTGCTGCGATTTGCCATGTACCCGTCGGCAACTGTACACTCGATACAACAGGCATGTCTTCCGGCGTGACATCTGGCCCGAAAAACCTGGTCCCTTGTGTGCCAGTCGCATCACGGCCCGTCAGAGTTACCGAAAAGGGCAGCGTATTGAGTAGCCCTGCCTGCGCATACAATACATCGAGATCCATAACCGCAGAGACAAGGCCCCAGAAAGCCGGAGTGCTATCGCCATTTCGCAAGAAGACCGGGAACCGTCCAATGAACGCTTGGCCACCCTGTACCAAGTCCACCGGCCCAGCCAGAACCAAATCGCCAGAGTCGCGCGCGCGCAGCGCTGCATCCCGCTGTTTTGGATTGCGGTTGTAATCAAGGCCAATCGCCTGTTCATTGCCTTCAATCGGATACATCATCTGAATGACCATGCCCGGCGCCGCCGCGATGTTACGCAGCAACGGTTCGTCAATAATCAGCCCGCTCGTCAATTCAGCAAAACGGATCTGGTCCATATCAGGTTCTGCTGCAATCATGGCAACCAAACCTCGCACCAGCTGGATTGGTCCGTTCACTGCGCCTTCCAGATCAGCCCGAAGCAAGGCCACCTCGGCCGCAACAGTGGCGCGTTGATGTTCGATATGATTTTTTCTTGCCTGCGTTTCAGCGGCAAGCCATCCGGCGACCACGACTAAGACTGCCAGCAGGATTGGCACCTTGGTTTTGCGAAACAAAATCTTGTAAGTCCAAGAAAGCCAATGCGTCATAGTGAGCAACGAAACCTTGTTGAATTCGCGCTAAGGCCACAGTTTCTGACTACTTTTTCGGTAGCATTACGCGGCACTTGCAACTTTAAGTTAGCATATTTAAGTTAGTACAGCTTGCAACTCTTGCCTTAACAAATTTGTGCACATTGTAACGTGCTCCTCTTGGAGGCCGCGTTTATGAGCTAGCTCTGTTCAGGTTTTAATCCCCATTTGACCGGTTAGCATATTCGTGTGGCGTCAGGCCAGCGAGGCGGGAGCGATTGTGGTTGTAGGCTGCGCGCCATGCCGCAATCATGCGGCCGGTATGGCGCACCGACGTGAACAGGTGTTCGTTCAGGCAATCATCGACCGTTTCTGTCTTGGCAAGGGCACAGCCCCCGGCCAGACCAGCGCGACCCGCGACTGTTCGTGGAGACCGTCCTGTGGATCGTGCGAACCGGCGCACAATGGCGGGAACTACCCGGGAAATTCGGGAGGTGGAATTCGATCTCCAAGCGCTTCGGGCGGTCGGTGAAGGCGGACGCTTTCCAAAGTATTTTCAGGGCTTTGGCCCAGCCACGGAAACGCCGGAACTGGCTGTTACAGTTGCCGAAAGCGGGCGGCAGGTCGCACCCTGGTGAGCCGGTCCAAACCCGCCAGGATACGGCGTCCAGAAACAGGCGGCTATCCTTTGCCGTGGCTCCCGCGTCGCTGGCCGTTCCCGGCGAATGCGGCTCAAGCGGCCACGATACATAATCCGTCAATACAAAGCGCTGCTCGTCATTCCAACCTCCATTTACGAGGTTCGAATTAGAAATCACACCCGATGAGATCCTGATCGCACACAGTTTCCAGCTGGATTCTAAATAATAAATTCTATAAATTAAACATAAGTATTAATAACTTAACTATTCGTTCGTGGTGCCCGCGGCCGGACTCGAACCGGCACGGCCTTTCGGCCTGGAGATTTTAAGTCTCCTGTGTCTACCATTCCACCACGCGGGCAAGGGCGATCAGACGCGCGCGGACAATATCCGCTTTGACCGGGGTGTAAAGCCAAAGCGACGCGTCAGATGTCGTCTTCCAGCGCCTCCAGCCCGGGCAGCAGATGCCGCTCGGTCAGCCACGGGTTGAGGTCGAGCGCGCGGCGCAGGATCAGCGCCGCCTCGCCCGGACGCTGCAACGCCACAAGCGTCAGCGCCTGCCCGGTCATCGCCGCGATATGGCGCGGCGACAATTCCAGCGCCCGCTCCAGATCCGGCAGCGCCGCCGCGTAATCCTGCCGGATGAAATTGACAAACGCGCGCTGATTGTAGCCCTCGGCATACTCCGGGCAGTAGGCGATCAGCGCGTCGAACGCATCCACGGCCCCGGCAAAGTCATAGGCCTCGCGCCGCGTCATCCCTTCATCGAGCAATTCCTGCGCGCGCGCATCCGGCGCATCGGCCCAATATTCCCACATCTCGTTTGAAATGAGCCGCGCGGTGCGCTCGTCCTCTGCATCCTGCACATCCTCGATCAAACCACCGATCACCGCGCGGTGATCCGGCGGCGCGGGGCAGGTCTCGGCAAGGGCCGGTCCAGCCGATAGCAAAAACGCGATCAAGACGTGTCTCATGCTGATATATAATGATACGATAGGGGCAGAGGTCAAATCACGTCCGAGAGCGCGTTTTCCTTCACCGCCTGCATCGCCACATAAGTCGAGGTATTGGCCAGATGCGGCAGGCCCGAGATATGCTCGGCCAGAACCCGGCGGTAATCGGCCATGCTCTGCGTGCGGATTTTCAGCAGGTAGTCGAAATTCCCGGCGATGAGATGCACCTGCTCGATCTCGGGCACCTTGGACACGGCGGCATTGAACTCGGCCAAGGCTGCCTCGCGCGTGTCATGCAGCCGCACCTCGACGAAACTGACGTGATCCAGCCCCAGCCGTATCGGATCGAACAGCGCGCGGTAACCGGTGATCACACCGTCCCGCTCCAGCCGCCGCAGCCGAGCCTGCGTGGGCGATTTCGACAGGCCGATGGCCTTGGCGAGATCGGTCACGCTGATCCGCCCGTCCCCTGCCAGAACCCGCAGAATCGCCCGGTCGAAACGGTCGAGATCGAGCTGTTCACTTTGGTCCACTTATCTCTCCAATTCGATGCAACCGGCCTGAGAATTTACCCTAATCGGGAAAAGTCACTTAGACAATGATGGTAGCATCGTCTGATCACTCATGGGGGAGGCACCATGCCGTACGACACCGATATCCGCCGCGCCATCGACCTTGGGACCTATGCCGACGAGGCCGAGACGCTGACCCGCCTGACCGAGATCGCTGATCTCTCACCCGAGGATCGCGCGCGCATCTGCGACCGCGCCGCACAGCTTGTGCGTGACATTCGCAGCCGCTCCGATACCGGGCTGATGGAGGTGTTTCTGGCCGAATACGGCCTCTCGACCGATGAGGGTATTGCACTGATGTGTCTGGCCGAGGCGCTCTTGCGGGTGCCCGATGCCGACACAATCGACGCCCTCATAGAGGACAAGATCGCGCCGTCGGACTGGGGCAAGCACATGGGGCATTCGACGTCGCCGCTGGTCAATGCCTCGACCTGGGCCTTGATGCTGACTGGCAAGGTGCTCAAGGACGAACAGCCCGGCCCGGTGGGCCATCTGCGCGGGGCCATCAAACGTCTGGGCGAGCCAGTGATCCGCACCGCCACGGGCCGCGCGATGAAGGAAATGGGCCGTCAATTCGTGCTGGGCGAGACCATTCAGGCCGCCATGGACCGCGCGGCGGGGATGGAGAAGAAGGGCTATTCCTATTCCTACGACATGCTGGGAGAGGCGGCGCGCACCGATGCCGACGCCACCCGCTATCACCTCAGCTATTCCCGCGCGATCAGCGCCATCGCCAATGCCTGCACAAACAAGGATATCCGCGACAATCCCGGCATTTCCGTTAAACTCTCGGCGCTGCATCCGCGCTACGAGGTGGCACAACGTGACGAGGTGATGAACATCCTCGTGCCGCGCCTGCGCAGCCTCGCGCTGCTGGCGAAATCGGCCAAGATGGGCCTCAACATCGACGCCGAAGAGGCCGATCGCCTCGCGCTCTCGCTCGACGTGATCGAAACCGTGCTGTCAGAGCCCGCACTTGCCGGTTGGGACGGGTTCGGCGTGGTGGTGCAGGCCTACGGTCAGCGCGCCGCCCACGTGCTCGACTACCTGCACGATCTGGCGACGAAACTGGACCGCCGGATCATGGTGCGACTGGTCAAGGGCGCCTATTGGGACACCGAGATCAAGCGCGCGCAGGTCGAAGGCGTGGACGGCTTCCCGGTCTTCACCTCCAAACCGGCGACCGACATTTCCTATATCGCCAATGCCCGCAAACTCCTGGCGATGACCGACCGCATCTATCCGCAATTCGCCACCCATAACGCCCACACGGCAGCGGCGATCCTCGACATGGCGACGGACAAGTCGACCTTTGAATTCCAGCGCCTGCACGGCATGGGCGAGGCGCTGCATGACATCATCCTGACATCCGAGGGCACACGCTGCCGGATCTACGCCCCCGTGGGCGCGCATCGCGATCTGCTGGCCTATCTGGTGCGCCGCCTCTTGGAAAACGGTGCGAATTCCAGCTTCGTCAACCAGATCGTGGATGAGGATGTGGCCCCCGAGACCGTCGCCCGCGACCCGTTCGAGGCGGTGAATGATCCGCAGCCGCACCTGCCCACCGGGCCGGACCTGTTCCAGCCAGAGCGGCCCAATTCGCGCGGGTTTGATCTGACCGATCAGCCAACGCTCGACGCCATCGAGGCAGCCCGCGCGCCCTATGCCTCGCACCAATGGGCCGCCGCACCGCTGCTCGCGGGCAAGGCGCAACCGCAAGAGCCCGAGCGCGTCGAGAACCCCGCCGATCCCGCCGACAGCCCCGGCACCGTCGCCTGGGCCTCGGAGGCGGATATCGAAACGGCGCTTGCGGCGGCCAAGCCATGGCAGGCCAGGGCAGTCGAACGCGCCAAGATCCTCAACAAAGTGGCCGATCTCTACGAAGAGAATTACGGTGAGATCTTCGCGATCCTGCACCGCGAGGCCGGGAAATCCATTCCCGACGCGGTGGCGGAACTGCGCGAGGCGGTGGATTTCCTGCGCTACTACGCGGCCAACGCGCCAGAGGGGCAGCCCATCGGCACCTTCACCTGCATCAGCCCATGGAACTTCCCGCTCGCCATCTTCACCGGCCAGATCGCGGCGGCGCTCGCGGCGGGCAACGCGGTGCTGTCGAAGCCGGCCGAGCAAACCCCGCTCATCGCGCATCTGGCCATCGGGCTGATGCACAAGGCAGGCGTGCCCGAGACGGCACTGCAACTCCTGCCCGGTGCCGGACAGGTCGGCGCGGCGCTCACCTCGGATGCGCGCGTCGGCGGCGTGGCCTTTACCGGCTCGACCGACACCGCGCTGAAAATCCGCGCGGCGATGGTCAAGAACCTCGCCCCCGGTGCCCCGCTCATCGCCGAAACCGGCGGGATGAACGCGATGATCGTCGATAGCACTGCCCTGCCCGAACAGGCGGTGCAGGCGATTGTCGAATCGGCGTTCCAATCCGCCGGGCAACGCTGTTCGGCGCTGCGCTGTCTTTATGTGCAGGAGGATATCGCCGAGGGCTTTACCGAGATGCTGACCGGCGCGATGGACGCGCTGCATGTCGGCCACCCCTGGCACCTCTCGACCGATTGCGGCCCGGTGATCGACGAAGAGGCCCGCGCCGGGATTGCCGAACATATCCAGCAGGCCCGCGCCGACGGGCGTCTATTGCACGAGCTCAAGACCCCCAATGCCGGGACATTCATCGCACCCACGCTCATCAAGGTTGGCGGCATCGAGGATATGGAGCGTGAGATCTTCGGCCCGGTCCTGCATCTCGCGACCTTCAAGTCGCGCAACCTCGACAAGGTGATCGGTGCGATCAACGCCACCGGCTACGGCCTGACCTTCGGCCTCATGACCCGCATCGACGACCGCGTGCAGCACGTGACCGAGGCGGTGCATGCGGGCAATATCTATGTCAACCGCAACCAGATTGGCGCCATCGTCGGATCGCAGCCCTTCGGCGGAGAGGGCATGTCCGGCACCGGGCCCAAGGCAGGCGGGCCGCATTACCTCACGCGGTTCTGCGCGCATCCCGCGCCGCTGGAGGGAGAAAAGTGGGACGAGGCCATGCCCGTCGCCGCCGTGCAAAAGGCGCTCGATGCGGCAAATGCCGCCCCGCACAGCCCGCGCGAGGCGCTCATCCTGCCCGGGCCTACCGGCGAATCGAACCGGCTGACCACGCATCTGCGCCCGGCGCTTCTGTGCCTCGGGCCGGGACGCGAGGCGGCAGCAGCGCAGGCGCGCGCGGTCGCGGGTCTCGGCGGTGTCGCGATCGAGGCGTCGGGCCGTGTCGATCCGCATGCGCTCAAGGCCATGGGCGGCCTTTCAGG
>NZ_CAMYMD010000041.1 GCF_947259555.1 uncultured Roseovarius sp. | reverse complement strand
ATGGCGGAAACTCGATGGCGCAAACCGCCTGCCCGAGATCGTCCAGGGGATTGCCTTCAAGGACGGGATCAAGCAACTTCGAGCCGCCGCCTGATCACGCCGTCACCAACTTTAGGGCATAGCTCTCCCAGCTGTTGTGCAGGGCCTCTCGCGTTCGCGCCAGACCAACGGACGGCACGAGCTTCAACTCGAACCCGGCCTGTCCGAGATGGTGAGCCAAAACACGGTGATAATTGCCGGTCGCTTCGAACCCAATCCGCACCGGTAGGTCGTAGCTGGCGAGAGTGGTGGCCAAGCGCTGGAAATCTTCCAGTGTGTTTGTAATCGTCAGTCGACGGCGGCGCTTCTTGCCGGGAATGCTGATCAGCACCTCATGCCGGTGCTTAGAAATGTCGATGGCGACCAACACGGTCGAAAGGGTAGCATAGGTAGCGGTCATAGCCGGTCTCCTCAGCGGTGTGGTTATGCAAAACCACTGTTGAGACCTGAGACCCGGTTATGGCCACCCGCTACGCTATCTGAGGGCTGCGCGCGTGGCCATAACCTCTCGGCAGAGCTTCTTCCCGACGTGCTATGGCATCCAGTTTACAAACCGAAGCTGCGATACAAGTGCCTTCGAACATATCTTTGACCGCGTGTGCCGCGAGCATGCAATCGAGCACAGGCTGACAAAGGTGAAGCATCCTTGGACGAATGGCCAGGTCGAGCGGATGAACCGAACGATCAAGGACGCGACCGTGAAACGTTTCCACTACGACGACCACAATCAGCTCCGCACCCACCTGGCGGACTTCATGGCAGCCTACAACTTCGCACGCAGACTCAAGACCCTCAGCGGGCTCACGCCCTACGAATACATCTGCAAGATCTGGACATCTGAACCAGACAGATTCACCTTAAATCCGATCCACCAGATGCCGGGCCTGAACAACTACCGCGTTGCGCAAGAGGCGCTCACCAATATCGAGCGCCATTCCGGCGCGGCCCATGTGGCGATCGACGTGCGCGGCCACCTCAACGGGGCCACCCTGCGGATCACCGATAACGGCTGCGGCCTCGACGAGGCACAGGCCCGGCAAGGCGGCAGCAGCGGCCTCGGGCTGCGCAACATGCAGGAACGCATCGACCAGCTTGACAGCACGCTGCGCATCATCTCCTCGACGTCCGGCACCGGGCTCGAGGCCTCGGCCCCGCTCACCCACCTTCTGAAACCACAGGGCCAACCCGATCCCGCCCCAAGGACAAAGGCACAGGCAGGACCACATCCCCGATCCGCGTGGTTATCGTCGACGACCATCCGATGGTCGCCGAAGGCATCCAATCCATCCTAGAGAGCTATGATGACGTCGTGGTGATCGCCATCTGTAACACCGGGCAGGCGATCATTGACCATGTGATCGAACTTGCCCCCGACGTGATCCTGCTCGACCTCAACATGCCGGGGCTGGGCGGGCTGTCGACCGCCGAACTCCTGCTGGAGCGCCACCCCGGCACCCGCATCCTGATCCTCAGCATGCATGACAGCCCCGAATACATCTCCTCGGCACTCAGCCACGGTGCGGCGGGCTACGTGCTCAAGGACGTGCCCACCGACGAGATCAAGCGCGCCATCGACGCGGTCATGGCCGGGCAACGCTACCTCTGCACCGGCGCGCAGGGCTCGCTCGCGCCGTTCGACACGCCGGACCGCGAACAGCTGACCAATCGCGAACAGACAATCCTGCTGCAACTGGCGCAGGGCAAATCCAACCGCGATGTGGCCGAGACGCTCGACATCTCGGTGCGCACGGTCGAAACCCACCGCAAGAACATCAAACGCAAGCTGGGTTTTTCCTCGACCGCCGGATTGACCCGCTACGCGCTGGAACATGGCGTTCTGCAGGGCACCGGCGTGCGCATTTGACACGGCATTTTCAAATGCCGTGTGCCGCGCTTTGCAAAGCGCGGATCAAGCGGCTTGCAAGCCGCTTCGCGTCATTCTCGGCGCTGCGCGAGAGAAAAGACACCGGCGTTTGTCTTGGGATCAAACCGTCGGATCTCGTTTCACGCAACAAATGCAAAGAAACCGCCCGCCTGACGACATTTTATCCGACGTATCGCCTTGACGCCCCCCGCTGCCAGACCTAATGTTTCGGCCACGCAGCAAAGGAGTCGCGCGAGTGGACACGCTAGTAGACATCGTAGGCACGTGGCGCATGGGCCAGTAACGGACACCCTGATGGTTTCCCATGCGCCCCCGTCTCACGACCGGGGGCTTTTTTATGCGAATTGAAATGACGTCATATACGGAGCACAACACATGACACGTCAGATGACCGGAGCGAAAATGGTGGTTCAGGCCCTCAAGGATCAGGGCGTGGACGTCGTATTCGGATATCCCGGTGGCGCCGTGCTACCGATCTATGACGAAATCTTTCAGCAAAATGACATTCGCCATGTGCTCGTGCGGCACGAACAGGGTGCAGTACATGCCGCAGAGGGTTATGCCCGGGCCACCGGTCGCCCCGGTGTTGTGCTGGTGACCTCCGGTCCGGGTGCCACCAATGCCGTCACGGGCCTGACGGACGCGCTGATGGACAGCATTCCGCTTGTGGTTCTGACCGGTCAGGTGCCGACCTTCATGATCGGCAATGACGCCTTTCAGGAGGCCGACACCGTGGGTATCACCCGTCCCTGCACCAAGCATAACTGGCTGGTCAGCGACACCAAGAACCTGTCGGACACGATCCATCAGGGTTTTCACGTCGCCACCTCGGGCCGGCCCGGCCCGGTGCTGATCGACATCCCCAAGGACGTGCAATTCGCCAGCGCGGACTATGTCGGACCGCGACAGGCGCGCACGCATCACTATCAGCCGCAGATCAAGGGCGATATCGAGGGCATCACCGATCTGGTGGCGGCCATCGAAAAGGCCAAGCGCCCGATCTTCTACACCGGCGGCGGGGTGATAAACTCGGGCCCCGAGGCAAGCCGGTTGCTGCGTGAGCTGGTCGCGGCGACGGGCATTCCCGTCACCTCCACGCTGATGGGGCTCGGGGCGTATCCCGCCTCGGGCAAGAGCTGGCTGGGGATGCTCGGCATGCACGGGCTCTACGAGGCCAACATGGCGATGCATGGCTGCGACCTGATGATCAATATCGGCGCACGCTTCGATGACCGGATCACCGGGCGGCTGGATGCGTTCAGCCCCGACAGCATAAAGGCGCATATCGACATCGACCCTTCCTCGATCAACAAGGTGATAAAGACCGACATCCCGATTGTCGGTGATATCGCCAACGTGCTCGGTGATGTGCTCGAAGTCTGGAAGGCACGCGGCGGTAAGCTCAACCGCGAGGCGATCTCCAAATGGTGGGATCGGATCGAGGAATGGCGCCGCGTCGACTGCCTCAAGTTCAAGCAGCAGGGTGCCACGATCAAGCCGCAATACGCGCTGCACCGGCTTGAGGAACTCACCAAGGGGCATGACCGCTACATCTGCACCGAGGTCGGCCAGCACCAGATGTGGGCGGCGCAATATCTCGGTTTTGAGGATCCCAACCGCTGGATGACCTCTGGCGGCCTTGGCACCATGGGCTATGGCTTCCCGGCCTCGATCGGCGTGCAGATGGCGCACCCCGAGGCGCTGGTGATCAACGTCGCGGGCGAGGCGTCGTGGCTGATGAACATGCAGGAGATGGGCACCGCCGTGCAATACCGCTTGCCGGTCAAGCAGTTCATCCTCAACAACGAACGGCTCGGCATGGTCCGGCAATGGCAGGAACTCCTGCACGGCGAGCGGTATTCGTCCTCGTGGTCCGAGGCGCTGCCCGATTTCGTGAAACTCGCCGAGGCCTTCGGGGCCAAGGGCATCCTCTGCAAGGACCCCGCCGATCTGGACGACGCGATCATGGAAATGCTCGATTACGACGGGCCGGTGATCTTCGATTGCCTGGTCGAGAAGCACGAGAACTGCTTCCCGATGATCCCGTCGGGTGAGCCGCATAACAAGATGCTGCTGGGCGAGGCCTCGACCAAGGACGCCATCAAGAAAGGCGGCGCGGTGCTGGTGTGAGCCCGTTTTCTTGAAAAGAAAACGTCCCGGAATTTTTTAAAATTCCGGGACAGAACCGCCTCAACAAGGAAAGACGAAATGTCCGCACTGAAGATCAAAAAAGGCTCGTCCAAGCATTCCGCCTATAACCTGCGCCCGCAATTCTCGGACGTGCAGGAAACCCATACCCTCGCCGTGATCGTGGATAACGAGCCGGGGGTTCTGGCCCGCGTGATCGGTCTCTTCTCGGGGCGCGGCTACAATATCGACAGCCTCACCGTGGCCGAGGTGGACCATACCGGCCACACCAGCCGCATCACCATCGTCACCACCGGCACGCCGCAAGTGATCGAGCAGATCAAGGCGCAGCTTGGCCGCATCGTGCCGGTGCACGAGGTGCATGACCTCACCGTCGAGGGTGCGAGCGTGGAGCGTGAACTGGCGCTCCTGAAGGTCGAGGGAGAGGGCGACAAGCGGGTCGAGGCGCTGCGTCTCGCCGATATCTTCCGCGCCAACGCCGTGGACAGCACACATTCCAGCTTTGTCTTCGAGATCACCGGCGCGCCGGAAAAGATCGATGCCTTCGCCGAGTTGATGCGCCCCCTGGGCCTCGTGGAAATGGCCCGAACCGGCGTCGCGGCGATGTCGCGCGGGCTCTGATAGGGGCGCAAGACCCCGCTCGGCATGTCGCCTTGAGGCAACTCAGAGGTCGCAAGCGTATGCGCCGAATGCCCCGCGCGCCGGTATCCTCCCGTTAAATCAAACGGGAGACAGAGCAAATGAGCCAGCCGCTGACCGATCTTGGCCGCGTGCGCGCAAGCGTCGAACAGGCCAACGGATTGCCCAACGCGCATTACATCGACCCTGCGGTCTACGAGGAAGAAAAGCAGGCGCTGCTGTTTGGCCAATGGGCAGGTCTCGCCGTGGCCGCAGATGTGCCGGAACCGGGCGATGCCAAGCCGCTGGAATTCCTCGGCATGCCGCTGCTGCTCATCCGTGACAAGGATGGCGATGTCCGGGTCTTTCAGAACATCTGCCGCCATCGCGGCATGATCCTCGTCGAGGAACCCCGCAAGATCGAAGGTGCCATTCGCTGCCCCTACCATTCCTGGTGTTATTCGACCAAGGGCGCGCTCGTCTCCACGCCGCATGTCGGCGGGCCGGGCCACAACACCCACGAGTCGATCCGCCGCGATGAGCTTGGCCTCAACGAGGTGCGCAGCCACATCTGGCGCGATATCGTCTGGATCAACGTCTCGGGCGACGCCGCGCCCTTTGATGAGGCAATGTCCGATCTCATCGCCCGCTGGTCCGAGTTCGACCTGCCGCTCTATCACGGCGGCCATGACAGCCGGTTCGAGCTGGAAGTGCAGACCAACTGGAAACTCGCGGTCGAAAATTACTGCGAAAGCTATCACCTGCCCTGGGTGCATCCCGGCCTCAACAGCTATTCCAAGCTGGAGGATCACTACCACATCGAGAAACCCGGTGAATATTCCGGTCAGGGCACGATGGTCTACCGACAATTGACCAACGAGAACGGCGAGAAATTCCCCGATTTCGAGGATGTCGGCGCGAAGTGGAACGAACAGGCCGAATATATCGCGGCCTATCCCAACGTCCTGCTGGGCGTGCACCGCGATCACGCCTTTGCCATCATTCTCGAGCCGAAGGGACCAGAGCGCACGGTCGAGCACATTCACCTCTATTATTCGGTACCGCGCAGTGACGAGGGGCTGCGCATGCGCAACACTCAGCTATGGAAGACGGTGTTCGAAGAAGACATCTTCGTTGTCCAGGGCATGCAGCGCGGCCGTCACGCCACCCAATTCGACGGCGGGCGCTTTTCTCCGGTGATGGACAGCCCCACGCATTGCTTCCACGATTGGGTGGCGGGCAAGGTGGAGGCCCATCGCGGGATGGTGAGGGCAGCAGAATGAAGGATCTCAATGCCCAGATGATCAGCGCACACGAGGCAAACGACCGCCGGGCGCTCATCAAGCTCTACGCGCAAGCTGCAGATTCGGTGAACGATCTCGACACATCCTGCTTTTACCTCACCCATGCCTATGTTTTCGCGCTCGAGGCGGGGGCTCACGAGGCGCATTATCTGCATGCCCGTCTCAAGGCGCATGGGAGGGAGGCGTGAAAGCTCAGGGCACCGCGCAAAGATCCAGTCAGACCGGGTGACGCGGGACAGCCACCACCGGTGTCAGCCCGAGCAACTCGCGCCACCAAGAACGCAGAACTTGGCACAATGCGGGTGGTTGAGAGCAACGTCGCGCTCGGCGTCGGCCAACGTCTGACCCAATTCAAACTCGGGGGAATACGGCAGTAGCGTGCAAGCCAGCACCGCCAGCTTATCAGATCCTTTGCGCTTGACTACCATCCGCGAGGAGGCGCACATCACATCACGGGGGGATTTGCCCAGAATATCCCAGCAGGCGGTCGTGATCTCGGGGACCTCGGCACCCTCGTCCATTTCCGGGAATAGCATGGTCGAACCGGGATCGTCGGCGTCAATATCGAAGCCGTGCTCGGCATAGAGCCGGGCGTAGCCCGCGCGCGACTCCGCCTCGCTCTCACCCCAGACAGTGCGTCCCGCCACGGTCATCTTGATTCCGTTGTCACGCAGCCAGCACATGCCTTCCAGCGTCTTTGCAAAAGCGCCTTGACCCCGCTCCTCGTCATGACATGCCTCCGACCAATGATCGACAGAGATGCGCAAGGTAAGCTTGTCATGCCATTTCTTCGCCAGATCGAGCAGACCCGCGCGCACGGTTTTGCGCATCATCGGCCGCATCGCGTTGGTCAGGATCAGCACCTCATACCCGGCCTCGAGCGCGGCACGCGCCATGCCGACCATCTGCGGATTCATGAAGGGCTCGCCTCCGGTAAAGCCGATCTCGTGAATAGGCCAGCCACGCTCTTCGATCTGTGCGAGATACTCACAAACCTCGGTCTCGGTGATGTAGACTAGCGCGTCATTACTCGGCGAGGACAGGATGTAGCAATTTCGGCACTCGATGTTGCACAGTGTTCCGGTGTTGAACCACAGCGTTTCGGGATGGCTGAGCGGCACTGATGCACGCAGATTTCCGTCTGCGGTTTCTTTGGGGTCATGAAACTTGCCGTCATTGGCAAGAGGGCTGACATTGTCTTTCATTCTGCGATCCGTTTCCTGTTTCTCATGTCTCGCCTATCCTCGGCTTTCTGGCAAGGGAAGACGGCTGACGCCATTGTGAAGCCGGAGCGACGTGTTAGAGTTAGCGGCAAGGCGATGCGCTCGGAAACCGGGCGGGCGGCAAGCATAAGGAGACAAAAATGGCCTCTCGGGTTATCCCGGTCGATCCGTTCGATCTGGTGATCTTCGGTGCCACCGGAGATCTGGCGCGCCGCAAAATCCTGCCGGCGCTCTTTCGGCGTTTCGTAGCAGGCCAGATCGAAGGCGATGTGCGCCTCATCGGGGCGGCCCGCAGCGACATGGATGCCAAGGCCTATCGCGAGATGGTGCGCGAAGCGATCACCGAATTCGGAGGCGACGAGGCGAGGCGCAAGAAAGACCTTTCGGCGTTTCTGGCCCTGCTCGATTACGTAACCATCAATGCGCGCGGAACGACCGGGTGGGCCGACCTTGCGGGCAAGATGCGCGATGACCGCATCCGCGCCTTCTATTTCTCTGTGGCACCGTCACTCTTCGGTGATCTGGCCAAGCGGCTGCACAAACATGGCATGGCCGATGACGACAGCCGAATCGTCGTGGAAAAGCCCTTTGGCCGCGATCTGGGAACGGCCCGTGACCTCAACCGTGTGCTCGCGCGGCATTTCGACGAAGGTCAGATTTACCGGATCGACCATTATCTCGGCAAGGAAACGGTGCAGAACCTCATGGCGATCCGCTTTGGCAATGTTCTGTTCGAGCCACTGTGGAATAGCCAATACGTGGATCATATCCAGATCACCGTTGCCGAGAGCGTGGGCGTCGGCGGGCGCGGCGATTATTATGACAAGTCCGGCGCGATGCGCGACATGGTGCAGAACCACATGATGCAGCTCCTGTGTCTCATCGCGATGGAGCCGCCCGCCAAGTTCGAGCCCGACGCGGTGCGGGACGAAAAACTCAAGGTCATTCGTGCGCTTGACCCGGTTTTGCCGGATAACGTTGTACGGGGCCAGTACGAGAGCGAGGGCAAGCAACCCGGCTACCGCACACAAGTCGGCGACGATGAGAGTACCACCGAGAGTTTTGTGGCCCTCAAGGCGCATATCAGCAATTGGCGGTGGGCGGGAACGCCGTTTTATCTGCGCACCGGCAAGCGGTTGCGCGACCGCGCCAGCGAGATCGCGGTGGTGTTCAAGGATGCCCCGCATTCGATCTTTGGCGAAGAGGCCGGGCGACATTGCAATATTCTGACGATCAAGCTGCAACCCAACGAAGGGATCGAGTTGGGTGTGACGATCAAGGAGCCGGGACCGGGCGGCATGCGCCTGATCGACGTGCCGCTCGACATGACATTCGCCGAGGCCCTGGGACCGGAAGAGGCGGATTTTCCAGATGCCTACGAACGACTGATCATGGACGTGATACGGGGCAATCAGACGCTCTTCATGCGCGGTGACGAGGTCGAGGCCGCCTGGGCCTGGACAGATCCCATCATCACCGACTGGGAAGAACATGCACGCGCGCCCCTGCCCTATAGTTCCGGTTCGTCCGGGCCGGATGATGCTTTGATGCTCATGCATCGGGACGGGCGACGCTGGCGGGAGATAAGGCCATGAATATCATCGAATACGCCGATGCGGAGATGATGGCGATCGACGTCGCCAACGAACTCGCAGGAGAGTTGCGCACCGCCCTGAGCCATCAGGACCGGGTCTTGTTCGTCGTGCCCGGCGGGACGACACCCGGGCCGGTTTTCGACGCGCTCTGTGACGCCGATCTTGAATGGGATCGTGTCGATGTCCTGCTGAGTGACGAACGCTGGCGCCCCGAGGTGCATGTCCGCTCCAACACCCGCCTCATTCGCGAGCGGCTCCTGACCGAACGGGCCGCGGCGGCACGATATTTGCCGCTCTATGCACAGGCCGAAACCCCCGAAATGGTTCTGGCGGAACTTGAGGCCAATATAGGCCCCGCCCTGCCCATCAACATTCTCTTGCTTGGCATGGGAGCGGACATGCATACCGCCTCGCTCTTTCCGGGTGCCGACAGGCTCGAAGAGGCGCTCGACCGGCATGCACCGCTCCTGGTGCCGATGCGCGCCCCCGGGGCCGACGAGCCGCGCGTCACGCTCTCGGCTCGGGTGCTGGACGGTGCTGTGTCCAAGCATATCATGATCACCGGGGACCAAAAGCACGCCGCCATCGAGCGCGCCCATCATATGCGACCCCAAGAGGCCCCGATCGCCGCTGTTCTGAGCGGTGCGACAATCCATTGGAGCCCGTGAAAGGACACATCATGTGGTCAGACGTCGAGCGGTATGCGCAGGCCGCGCAAAAGGGTGATATCGCCGAATTGCTGAACGATCCCGCGCGCGCCGCCCGTTATTCGATCACATTCGACGGCATGCTGTTCGACTACTCCAAGACCACCCTGACCGATCCGGGCCGCGCAGCTTTGCTGGCACTGGCCGAAAGTGCAGGCGTTGCGGCTCGTCGTGCGGCCATGTTCAACGGTGAAGCGATCAACGAAACCGAGGGGCGGGCCGTCCTGCATACTGCGCTGCGCAATATGTCCGGTGACGCGGTGACGCTCGACGATCAAGACGTCATGCCCGACATCGAGGCGGTACGCGCCCGCATGATCGCCTTTGCCGCGAGCCTCAGAGACGGGCGAATTGCAGGAGCAGGTGGACCGATCACGGATGTGATAAATATCGGCATCGGGGGCTCGCATCTCGGGCCCGAAATGGCGACGCTGGCCTTGCGCCCCTATCATCACGGCCCGCGCTGTCATTTCGTGTCGAACGTCGACGGCGCCGACATCGCGGACACGTTGACCGACCTCGACCCGGCGCGCACGCTCGTCATTGTGGCCTCCAAGACCTTTACAACCATCGAGACCATGACCAATGCCGCAACGGCGCGGGCGTGGATGGCGCACGGAGTGGACGATCCCGGTGCACAATTTGCCGCTGTCTCGTCAGCCATTGAGAAGACCGCCGAATGGGGCATCGCGCCCGAGCGGGTCTTTGGCTTTGGCGACTATGTCGGAGGGCGGTATTCGGTCTGGGGACCGATTGGCCTGCCGCTGATGATCGCCATCGGCCCCGAGCGGTTCGAGGAATTTCTGCGTGGGGCCGAGGCGATGGACCTGCATTTCAAGGCAGCGCCCCCGCAAGAGAATATGCCCGTCATGCTGGCGCTTCTCGGGCTCTGGCACCATCAGGGATGCGGCTATGGAACGCGTGCGGTGTTGCCCTACGATCAGCGCCTGCGACGTCTGCCAGCGTATCTCCAACAGCTTGAAATGGAGAGCAACGGCAAACGCGTGACAATGGCGGGCGAGGCCCTCGACCGGGCGTCGGGCCCTGTAGTTTGGGGCGAGCCCGGAACCAATGGGCAACACGCATTCTACCAACTCATCCATCAGGGGACAGAGGTAGTACCCTGCGAGTTTATGCTGGCCGTCCAGGGCCATGAGCCTGACCTGGCTCATCATCAGCGACTGCTGGCCGCCAATTGCCTTGCGCAATCCGAGGCGCTGATGCGTGGGCGCTCTCTGGATCAAGCGCGCGACTTGATGCGCGGTGCCGGATTCGAAGGACCAGAACTGGAGCGGCAAGCCGCGCATCGGGTTTTTCCCGGCAACCGCCCTTCGACTACATTGCTGTATGACCAGCTCACGCCCTACCGGCTGGGACAGATCGTGGCGCTCTACGAACATCGGGTATTCGTCGAGGGGCTGATCCTTGGGATCAATTCCTTTGATCAGTGGGGGGTCGAGTTGGGCAAGGTCCTCGCAACGGGCATTGAACGGATCATGCGCGGCGAGGCATCGGGCGACGACAAGGACGGCTCAACCCAGCAACTGCTTCACTATATCACTTCACACTCGGGTTGAGCCGTCCGTCCCCGGACGGGGGCAATTTATCCGGGGTGGTGTTCAGGATCACTGGAAAGCCTGAACGCCGCTTACCCAAAGCCCTGCCTCTCGGCGGTCGCAGCACTCACTACGCTTACCTGTGCGACCAGAGCAGCCCATACGGCAAAGGTCATATGCAACCTATCCCTATTGGCATCGCGACCTGTTTTGCATCGCACTACTCTAGTCACGTCCCGGAAACCGCAAAGTTTCAAACCCCACAAAACTTTTAAAAGATCCGCGTCACGCGCGCGGGATATCGAAACCCGGCATCGCAAGCGTGAAACCGTCGAATCGAAAGCCCGGCGAAACCGTGCATCCAACCAGAGTCCATTCACCTTCGCTACGCGCCATCTGCCAATGCGTCTCAGGCACAATCACCTGCGGGTATTGCTCTTTCAACAGGTCGGGGCCGAGCACATGGTCGGTTGCAGGCCCGGTCTCAATCGCGGCCAACGACAGGATCAGCGGGCTGCCCGCATAAAAATGCCAAATTTCCGTTGCATCCACTTTGTGCCAATGGCTCTTCTGTCCCTCGCACAAAAGAAAATAGATGCATGTTCCGCTGAGCTATGCCCTAAAGTTGGTGACGGCGTGATCAGGCGGCGGCTCGAAGTTGCTTGATCCCGTCCTTGAAGGCAATCCCCTGGACGATCTCGGGCAGGCGGTTTGCGCCATCGAGTTTCCGCCATT
>NZ_CAMYMD010000040.1 GCF_947259555.1 uncultured Roseovarius sp. | reverse complement strand
GCGGCCTTCGCGCACCTCGCGGATGCGCGGCACCCCGTCGGCCATCGCCCGCACGCCGCCATTGGTGGCGTCGATCGTCGGGCGCAGGGCGGCGTCGCTGGCAATCGTGCGCTCGAACTCGACCGGGGCCGCGGGGCCAAGGCCGATGACGGCGCTCTCCTCGCCGTTCTCCAGCCGGTAGAGCCCGATCTCGGGGCCGTCATAGAGCGTCTCGAACCGCCCCGGTGAGACCTCTTCGAGTTCGCGCTCGACCACCTCGCCCGAGGGCGTGGTGATCGTGACCGGCCCGACCTCATCCGAGAGCGACCGGCGGATGACGCGCATCTGTTGTCCTGTCGCTTCGGCCGAGAGCGCCTCTTCCTCCAGTTCCGGTTCCTTCATCATCCAATGCGCCAGACGGCGCAGCAATTCGAGTTGCGGCCCGCCGCCCTCGAACCCGCGCCCCCAAAGCCAGGCGTGATCCGACGCCAGGAGCGCCACGCGCCCCTCGCCGACGCGGTCGAGCATCAGGAGCGGACGGTCGCCCGCGCCGGACATGACCACGTCGCCGCCCGTCGGCGCCACCTCGATCTGGCGCATCCACCGGCCCCATTCGGCGCCAAAGGCGCGCTTCAGACCGGCGGTCACCGGGTGACGCTCGCCCAGGTCGGTGACGTCGGGGCGATAGCCTTCTTCGACCACCCGCGCGGTGGGGCGGGCGGGCACCAGCTCTTCGAAGGGGCCGCGATAGATGCTCTCGGCCCCGGCAAAATCCGGGCCGGCCGCGAGCAGCACCGCGCCGCCCTTTTCGACATATTGCCGGATGTTTTCGAGGTAGATCGAGGGCAGGATACCGCGACGGCGATAGCGGTCAAAGATGATCAGGTCGAAATCATCGACCTTTTCCAGAAACAACTCGCGCGTCGGAAAGGCGATGAGCGACAGCTCCCGCACCGGCACGCCGTCCTGCTTCTCGGGCGGGCGCAGGATCGTGAAATGCACCAGATCGACCGAGCTGTCGGATTTCAGCAGGTTGCGCCATGTGCGCGTGCCGGGATGCGGCTGACCCGAGACCAGCAGCACGCTCAGCCGGTCGCGCACGCCGTTGATCTGCACCAGCGCGGTATTGTTGCGGTCGGTGAGTTCGCCCGTCGCCATCGGCGTGGAGAATTGCAGCACGTTGCGCCCGCCATGCGGCAGGGTGAGGGGCAGGGTCATCTCCTCGCCCAGCGGCACCGAAAAGCGGCGCGGTTCATCCCCGTCGATGGAAATGTCGAGCGGCACTTCGTCCACGCCGTCGGGGGCCGCGCCGTCATCCTCGATGGTCAGGGTGAGCTGCACTTCCTCATCCAGAATGGCAAAGGCGGGGGCGTTGTCGACGCGCAGGCGCCGGTCCCAGTCGCCCTCGCGCCCGCTATGCAGAAGATGCAGCGGCGCGGGCATGTCCGGCGCGCGGTCGGCGTCGTGAATGCGCCCGTCCGAGAGCATGATCACCCCGGCGATGCGGCCGCGCGGCTCTTCGGCCATGGCCTGTGCGAGGGCTGTCATCGCCAGCGTGCCGCCGTTCTCGGGCGCGTCGGGCACCGGCACGCGCCGCACCTCGGTATTGTCGCGCGCCTCGAGCCGGGCGGCGAGCGCATCGGCGGTCGATTGCGTCATCGTCTCGCGCTCGCCAAGCCCCTGACTGGCGCTTTTATCCTCGACCAGCAGCACGATATCGCTGAGCGGTGCGCGATCCTCTTGCTGATAGGCGGGGCCAAGCAGCGCGCCGAGCACGACCAGCCCGGCCAGTGCGCGGAACGCCCAGCCCGACAGACCCCGCAAGAGTGCGAGGGACAGCCCTGCCGCCACCAGCAGCGCAAGCGCGGCAATCAGCCAGATCGGCAGGAGTGGATCAAAAATCACGCTGCCCGTCATTGGCCCAACCTGTCGAGAAGCGCGGGCACATGGACCTGATCGGATTTGTAATTGCCGGTCAGCACATGCATCACAAGGTTGACGCCGAAGCGGTAGCTGAGTTCGCGCTGCCGCTCTCCGGCATAGCCGCGCCCGACCGGAAACAGCGGATCGCCACGCTCGTTCACCGCCCAGGCCGAGGCCCAGTCATTGCCGCCGATCACCACCGGCGTCACCCCGTCATTGAGATTGCGAAACGGCATGCCCTCGATGCGTTCGGCATCGGGGGGGGCGGCCTCGACCCAGACCGCCCGCCCGGCATGACGACCGGGGAAATCGGTCAGCAGGTAGAAGGTGCGGGTCAGCACGTGATCCTCCGGCACCGGCTCCAGCGGCGGAATATCCAGCGGGGCGGCCAGACGTTGCAGCCTTGCGCCATTGGGGGAAGACGCGCCAAAGCCTGCCACATCGGCGTCGCGGGTGTCGAAGACGATCATGCCGCCGCTGCGCAGGTAATCGTTAAGCTTCACATAGGCCTCGGCCGACGGGGTGGGCTGATCGGGGGTGATTGGCCAGTAGAGGATCGGGTAGAACGCCAGCTCATCGGTTTCGAGATTGACGCTGATCGGGGGATCAGGCTCGATCGAGGTGCGGAAGGTGAGCATCCGCCCCAGACCCCGCAGCCCGGCGCGCGCGGCGTCGTCCACGTCAGAATTGCCGGTGATCACATGGGCCAGCACCACCTCGGACGTCGCTTGAATCGCGCGGGCATCGTTTGTCTGCGTCTGCGCCTGTTGCGGTGCACCGAGGCTGAGCGTGACCAGAAGCATCGCCGCTGCCCGTGCGGGCCAGAGCCGCCCCGACAGCGCCAGCGAGGCGAGGATATCGGCCGTCAGCAGCACCAGCGCCGCAGCCAGCAGCCAGCCGCCAAGCGGCATCTCGGGCGCGCGGGCCAGCCCCTCGACGGGGACGCGCGCGGGCCATGTCATCGGGGTGAGGGTCGCCTCCTGCGTCATCACGTTGCGTGCCATTCGCCGTTCCGGGCCATCGTAGAGCCCCGGCAGGAGATCCGGGCCAAGCGATGCCTCAAGTACATCCTCGCCCGCCACGCCGGGCCGCGTGCCTGCATCACCCAACCGCCCGAACCCGTCCAGCACCTCGACCGGCTGCCATGTGGTGCCCTCCAGTTCCGCCATGTCCGGCGGGGCCATGGCCGAGGAGACCGCCAGCCGCTCCAGCATCTGCACGAAGAGGCCCGAGAGCGGCAGGGAGGACCATTCGGCATTGGCGGTGACGTGAAAGAGCACGACCTGCCCGGCGCCGATGCGCTTGCGCGTGACCAGCGGTGTGCCGTCGGTCAGCTGCGCGATCACCCGGTCGGCCAGCGTCGGGTCGGGCTGCGCCATGACCTGCGCGCTGACCGTCACATCGCCGGGGATATCGAGCCCCTGAAACGGGCTGCCATCGGGGAAGGGGGCGAGCGATTTGGGCTCTCCCCAGCTCATCGCACCGCCCACCGTGCGCCCGCCTGCGCGCAGGCGCACCGGCATCAGCGGGGCCTCTTCGCTGCGCGACACGTCGCTTGCGGCGACGCGCGGCCCGGCAAAGCGCAGGAGCAGCCCGCCCTTTTCGGCCCATTCGAGCAAGGCCGCCTGCTCGGCCCCCGACAGCGTCGCCACATCGGCCAGCACGATCACATCGGGGTTGGCGGGCAGGACATCCATCAGCGCACCGTCCAGCAGGTCGGCGGTCGGCGCCAGTGCTTGTTCGAGGTAATGCAGCGGCGACAAAAGCTCTAACCCCTCGCGATCCTCGCGCCCGGCAATCAGCGCCACCTCGCGCCGTTTCAGCCCGTCATCGGTGAGGGTCACGGCCCCGGCCTGCGTCTCTCCGGCGATCTCGAACCGGGTGACGCGGGCGCGCAGCTCGGGTGGCAGCGAGAGCGCGCCGGTGGCCTCGGTCGCCTCGTCCTCGAACGTCATCGGCAGGCTCGCCAGCACGCGCGGGATGCCTGCGGGGTCGAGGCCATGAGCATTGACGGTGATCTCGCGCGTGCCGCCGGGTGCGGCGCGCAGTGCGGTCAGGTCGACCAGCCCGTCGGACAGTTGCGCGGGGCGCAGGGCCATCACCGAGCGCGCGCTTTCATGCACCGTGACCGGGCCACGCGCCTCGAGTGCCTCGAGCAGCGCGTCGCGCCCGTCATGCGCCAGCCCGTCCGAGAACCAGCGCGTCTCGAACCCGTCCTCGCCGAGCATCTCTGCTGCCGCCTCCAGCGTCTCGGGCGTGGGGGCCCAGGGCGCGGGAGTCAGCCCCGGCAAGCCGCTGCGCCAGGTCTCGGCGGCGCGAAAGACTGGTGCTTCGGGGTCGCTCAACTCCATGATCGCGGCGGCGCGCCCGGCGCGGCCGGCCTCGGCCAGGAGGCCGTCCATCACCGCCACCTGCGCGTTCCAGTCCCGCGCATTGGCCCAGCTTGCATCGGTCACGATCAGCAGCGGCAGGCGGCTTGCCGCCTCGCCGTCCGCGCGCGGGTTGAGCACCGGGCCCGCCAGCCCCACGATCACCGCCGCGACGGCCAGCATCCGAAGGAGCAACAGCCACCACGGCGTGCGATCCGTCACCGTATCGTCATCGGTCAGCCCCAGAAGCAGCGCCACGCCGGGGAACCGCCGCCGAATGGGCGCAGGCGGCACGGCGCGCAGGATAATCCACAGGATGGGCAGCGCGGCGAGCGCCAGCAACAACCATGGTGCTGCGAAACCGATAGGTCCAAGCATCATGCGCTCGCCCCCTTGTCGATCGCGCGATAGAGCCACAGGAGCGCCGATTGCGCCGACTCGCCGGTGTGGTGCAGACCGTGCCGCCAGCCGGTGGCGGCGCAAAGCGTGGCCAGCTCGGCCTTACGCTCCGCCAGTCGTTCAAGATAGCGGTCGCGCAGGTCCCCCGCCTTCAGCGTCTCATGCGCCAGCGTGCCGCCCATGCTCTCAAATATGGTGCGGCCGCGATAGGGAAACGCCTCTTCCGCCGGGTCGAGCACCTGATAGACGACGCCGCGCACGCCGCGATCCGCCGCCTTGGTCAGCGCCGCGCGCAGACCTGTCAGGTCGCCCATGAAATCCGAGATCAGGAGCGCCCGGCCATGCGGCACGAGCCCCGCCATGTCGGGGCTTGCGTAGTCGTCGTCGCTGTCGAGCGTGAGCGCCTGTGTCAGTCGGGCCAGCTGTGCCTGCCCGCGTCGGGGGGGCAGGGCGGTGCCGGTCATTCCCACTCGTTCGCCGCCGCGCAGCAGCAGCACCGAGATTGCCAGCGCCAGAAGGCGCGCGCGATCTGCCTTGTCGGGCAGGCCCTTGTCCGAGGAAAACCGCATCGAGGCGGCGGGATCGACCCAGAGCATCACGCTTTGGGCGATCTGCCATTCGCGTTGCCGCACGAATTGCGCGTCCGACCGGGCCGAGCGGCGCCAGTCGATCATCCGGCGGCTGTCGCCCTGCTGCACCGGGCGGTATTGCCAGAAATCGTCACCTTGCCCCGCCCGCCTGCGGCCATGCTCGCCCAGAAGGACGGTGCCCGCCAGATGCTCGGCCCGCGCCAGAAGCGGTGGCAGGCGCGCGGCCTCGGCCTCGGCGCGGGGGCGCAGGGTATGGACGGTCTCTTCCATGTCAGGCGGCGGCCTGAACCTGTGTCACGTCCTCGACCATGCGCGCGATCAATGCGTTCAGGCTGTCGCCCCGCGCCCGCGCGGCAAAATTGAGCGCCATGCGATGCCCCAGAACCGGCTGTGCCATCGCCGCCACGTCGCTGGCGTCGGGGGCGAGACGCCCCTGCAACATCGCGCGTGCCCGCACCGTGAGCATCAGCGCCTGGGCGGCGCGCGGGCCAGGGCCCCAGGCGACGCTCTCGCGCACCCGGTCATCGGCGCTCGCATCCTCGGGGCGACAGGCGCGCACGAGATCGAGAATGACCTCCATCACCTTTTCGCCCACCGGCATGCGGCGCAGCATCTGTTGCGCCTCGATCAATTCTTTGGGGGTAAAGACGCCATGCGCCTTTTCTTCCTCGGCCCCGGTGGTGGCCAGCAGGATCGCGCGCTCGGTGTCGCGGTCCGGATAGGGCACCTCGATCTGCACGAGAAAACGGTCAAGCTGCGCCTCGGGCAGGGGATATGTGCCCTCTTGCTCGATCGGGTTCTGGGTGGCGAGCACGTGGAAGGGCGGGGCGAGGGCGCGGTTCTGGCCCGCGACCGTGACCTGCCGCTCCTGCATCGCCTGCAACAGCGCCGATTGGGTGCGCGGGCTGGCGCGGTTGATCTCGTCGGCCATCAGAAGCTGGCAAAAGATCGGGCCCTCGATGAACTTGAACGCGCGCTTGCCATCCTCAGAGGTCTCCAGCACCTCGCTGCCGAGAATGTCGGCGGGCATGAGATCGGGCGTGAACTGCACGCGGTTGGTATTGAGGCCCATCACCGTGCCCAATGTCTCGACCAGCCGGGTCTTGCCCAGACCGGGCAAGCCGATGAGCAAGCCGTGCCCGCCGCACAGAAGCGCAGAAAGCGACAGGTCGACGACCCGCTCCTGCCCGATGAAGCGCCGCGTGATCGAGGCGCGGGCCTGCGCCAATTTGCCTTCCAGCGCTTCGAGACCGGCGAGAAGATCGGGGTCATCGGTCATGGCAAAACTCCTGTGAGACCTATATCCTAGGTCTAGAGTGTATCGCGCAAGACAGAAATGGCAAAAGCAATGAGCACAGAATCTCTCACAACACCGTCAGCCGAAGGTATCGCCGCCTCTGCCCGTGCCGTTCGACAACAGGGGCGGGCATTGCCGCCCGTGCATGAGTGGAATCCGCCATTTTGTGGCGACCTGGACATGCGCATTGCCCGTGATGGCACGTGGTTCTATCTGGGTACGCCGATCGGGCGGCCTGAATTGGTGCGGCTGTTCTCGACGATCCTGCGGCGTGACGGGGATGATTATTTTTTGGTCACACCGGTTGAAAAGGTCGGAATCACGGTCGACGACGCGCCCTTTGTCGCAGTGGATTTTGAGGCACACGAGGCCGGAAAGGGCCAATCCCTGCGGTTCGAGACCAATGTCGGCGACCATGTGACCGCCGGTCCCGAACATCCGATTCGCGTAACCCGCGACCCCGAGACGGGCGAGCCGTCGCCTTATGTGCTGGTGCGGGCCAATCTTGAGGCGCTGATTGACCGCAAGAGCTTTTACCGGCTGGTGGAGATCGGCGCCCGTCGGGATGGCTGGTTTGGCCTGTGGTCGGGCGGGGAATTTTTCGGGATCATTCCGGAAGACGAATTGCCCTGAGCTTTGCGCCGCAGGCCGGCGAGGCTGGTGTCGGCTCTTTGACCGGGGAGTGTGCCGCGCATTTTCCCCCTTGGTACGGGACATTCGGTAATCGGTCTTCTCGATTTCATGGTAGATCGTTCCAGTGGCGGACGGTCCGCCCGTTATCAGTGAGAGAGGAACGATCATGTTGCAGGAATTCAAGGATTTCATCGCCAAGGGCAATGTCATGGACATGGCTGTGGGTATCATCATCGGCGCGGCGTTTACCGCGATTGTCGGCTCGCTCGTGGCTGACCTTGTTAACCCGATCATCAGCCTGTTTATGGGCGGAATCGACTTTTCAGGTCTCTATGTCCTGCTCGGCTCGGGCGAATTTACCTCGATCGCCGCTGCCGAAGAGGCCGGTGCGGCCGTGTTTGCCTATGGTCGTTTCATCATGGCCGTGATCAACTTTTTGATCATCGCATGGGTGGTGTTCCTGCTTGTGAAGGCGGTGAACCGGGCCAAGGACGCGGCTCAAGAGCCTGAACCCGAAGTTGCCGAAGCCGATCCCGGCCCATCAGAGCTCGACATCCTGATGGAAATTCGCGACGCGCTCAAGAAGTGACATGCTACATTGGCGCGTGCTCTTGGAAACGCTGTCGTTCATTGTTTTTGCGCAATTTCGAACCGAAAAAGTCTATCAACTTTTTCTGAAATTGCTTTAGCTGGACGACTTTTCCATCACGCGCCATGTCAGCTCTGCCTCGGACTGGCCAGAGAAATCCTCTGCCAAGGCGCGCATCCTGTCGTGATGGGGGGACTTGATGCAGACTGGATCGGTCGCCGCCGGATCGCCTGCGATGGCCATGGCCTGACAGCGGCAGCCGCCGAAATCAATCGTCTTGCGCTCGCAAGAGCGACAGGGCTCTTGCATCCAGTCGGTGCCGCGAAAGGCGTTGAACGCGGCGCCGTCGTGCCAAATCTCGGCCAGAGGCCGGTCTCGGACATTGTCGAAACTGAGCGTCTTGATGGTCTGCGCGGCATGGCAGGGCAGGACCAGACCGTCGGGGGCCACATTGAGGCCGGTCGAGGCCCAGCCGCCCATGCAGGTCTTGGGATAATCGGCGTGATAGTCGGCGGGCACATAGTCGATCACCAGCCGCCCCTTGAGGGCCGCGCGCGCCTCGGCGACGATGCGGCTCGCCTCGCGGGCCTGTGCGCGGTCTGGCATGAGCGCGCCACGGTTGAGCATGGCCCAGCCGTGGAATTGCACGGTCGCCACCTCGATCCGGCGCGCGCCCATCTCCTGCGCCAGCTCAATCGCGCGGGGCAGTTGGTGCATGTTGCCGCGATGCATGACGAAATTGAGGGTGAGCGGAAAGCCGATGGCGGCGATCCATTTGGACACCTGCATCTTGCGGTCATATCCGCCCTTGTAGCCGCCGATCCGGTCGGCCATCTCGGCGTCGGTGCCTTGCAGGGAAAGCTGGATATGGTCGAGACCGGCGGCGTCGAGCGCGGCCAGGCGTTTTTCGGTCAGGCCGATGCCGGAGGTGATGAGATTGGTATAGAGCCCGGCGTCACGTGCGGCGGTCACCAGCTCTTCGAGATCGCGGCGCGAGGCGGGCTCGCCCCCCGACAGGTGGAGTTGCAGCACGCCGAGATCGGCGGCTTGTTGAAAGACAGAGACCCAATCTTCGGTGCGCAACTCGGTCTCTCGCGCGGTCAGCTCGATCGGGTTCGAGCAATAGGGGCACGATAGCGGGCAGCGGTGGGTCAGTTCGGCCAGCATGGCGATGGGGGGATTGGCCATGGTCAACTCACCTCCAGAAAGCGGCGCTCGGCGAGGCCGTCGAGAAATTCGGCGCTATCGCGTGTCACATCCTCCAGCGGTGCGTTGAATGTATCCGCCAGATCGCCTGCGATTTGGCCGAGGCTCGATGCGCCATCCACACGGCTGAGAATCGCGTGACCGACAGGATCAAGCCGAACGGCGCGTTCCGGCGCCAGAAGCACCCAATCCTCTCGCACGCGGTCATAATGCAGGCGCACGCCACGGGGCAAGTGAGGGATCTCTTCTGGTGTCATGCCGCGCCCTTGGCCAGCATCCCCTCGCCGGGTTGCCATGCGCCGGGTGGGATGCGGGCGGGGTCCACATAGGCAGAATAGAGCGCGTCCAGCTGGGACCAGAGCACATCGGTCTTGAAGACCAGCGCGGCGGCGGCGGCATCCTGTTTTTCCGCCGTGTCGGCATGATCGAGCACCCATTTGAGACCGAAGGCCACGTCTTTGGGGGCCTCTTTCAGGCGGTTGCGGAAATAGGCGAGGCTGCTGTCATCGGCAAAGGCGTAATTGGCCAAGAGCCCCTCGATGCGCTCGGCGTGGATCTTGGGCGCAAAAAGCTCGGTGAGCGAGGCGGCGACCGCCTCGAGCAGAGGCTTGTCCCGCACAAAGGCCACATAGGCATCCACGGCAAAGCGGGTGGCAGGCAGCACGCCTTGGGCGGAGGCCACGTAATCAGGATCGAGCCCCACCGCCTGGGCAAGACGGAGCCAGCGGCGAATCCCGCCTTCGTTGTCGGCGGTGCCGTCGTGGTCCTCGATTCGCGACCGCCAGATGCGGCGCAGGTCGGCATCCTCGACGCGGCTGAGAAAGGCGGCATCCTTCATCGGGATGCGGGATTGGTAATAGTAGCGGTTGATGACCCAGGCGCGGACCTGATCCGGGGTGCATTGCCCGCCATGCAGCAGATGATGAAACGGGTGGCGGTCATGATACCGATCCGCGCCGATCTGGCGCAGGCGGGCTTCAAATGCGTCGCGGGATGCGGTCATACTGTGATCTCCATTCCGTCCTGTCCGATGGTCCAACCGGCCGATTCGGCCTCGGCGCGCTCGGGTGAGGCGGGACGCAGGACGGGGTTCGAGTTGTTCATGTGGATATAGATTTTGCGGCCGATTCCGAGATCTTGCAGGGCGGAAATCGAGCCGTCTCGCCCGCTCATCGAGATATGGCCCATGCGCCGACCGGTCTTGTGGCTGAGCCCCATCGCCAGCATCTCGTCATCGCGCCAGAGCGTGCCATCGAAAAACACCATATCGGCCCCGCGCAGGCGGCGCGCCAGCCGATCCGTGACTGCGGCGCAGCCGGGGATGTAATAGATGTCACGCCCGCCGGCCTGCAAATGCACGCCGGTGGTTTGTTCACCTTCGAGATCTGTCTGCACGGTCTCACCCTCCATATAGAGTGGCACCTTGCCGGGCACGGAAAAGAGCGTCGCGGTGAGGTCCGGGAGCAGGGTCACGGGCTCATCGAGCGCGATGGGCACGCGCGGGACATGCTCGGGATTTACGGCCTGCATCAAGGGGTTGGCCGCCAGAACCTCGTGAATTTCACCTGTCGCATAGAGCGAAAAAGGCTGACCCTCACGCAAGCTCAGGAGGCCCGCGACATGGTCTATGTCCCCATTTGTCAAAAGCACGCCCGCGATCGGGGTATCGCGCAGGCTGCGCGGATGAAGACCGGGATTGGCGGAAATTTGCGTGCGAATGTCCGGGGATGCGTTGAGTATCACCCACGACGTCCCGTCCATTGTGACGGCGAGTGAGGATTGCGTCGATGATGGGATCTGGCCGGTTCGGGCGAGATTGCAATTCTCACAGCCACAGTTCCACTGCGGCAAGCCACCTCCGGCCGCAGCGCCCAGTATCAGAGCCTTGAACACCTGATTACCTCGCTACGGCCGGAAAGGTATTTTAGAACAGTACGCCGTCGCCTTCTTCAGCGGGGCCATACATATTGATTTCCATTCCGCAGTTCAGTTCGCGCAGAATCGGTTTGGTCCATGCCATAGTCTATCCTCCTCATAGAGATGTGCAGATGCCTAGAGTAGATATTTCGAATGCTCACATGTCAACTTTGCCATGGTCGTAGATCTCTACGACTTTAGTGTAAGGCCGGGCGGAAGGGGTTGTGTCCCGGTCGGCACCTGAGTGAGACTGCATCCATGATGTGCATGCGGTGACCGGGGTCGCCCTGATGCAGGAGAATGGACATGATCGAATTGTTGTTCGTGGCCTGTCTGGCGCACCAACCCGAGATTTGTGAGGAACGCGCCTTTCAGTACACCGACCGAAGCGCACGCGGCTGCATGGCCGAGGCGATACCGGAGTTGAGCAAATGGGCGGCAATACATCCGCGATGGCGCATCTCGCGTTGGTCGTGTCAGCCCCTTGGCGGGGCGAGGACACGGGCATGATGGCGCGTTTTGCGGCGATTTTGGTCGGTCTGTGCCTGGTCTCGGGCCCGGCGATGTCGGGCGAGGCGCACAAGGGGTACGATCTGATCTTTCGCGGCGGCACGCTAAGCGATTTCGCACCGGGCGATGCGCTGCATTATGCGAGCCGGACCGAGAACGAGGCGGCAGCGCCCGAGGCGAGCGCGAACGAAACCTATGCGCTCACGTTGGAAGAGGGTGGCAAGGTGCGCCTCATGCGGCTGCTTGACGAGGGCGAACAGCCCGTCGCGGGCTTTGATGCGAGCGTCGGCAATCCGATGGCGATGTTCTTTCTGGAGCGGCTGGTGCGCGATCTGGCGGATGCGACCGGCGGCAGCACCTTCTACATTCGCAACCGGCTCAAGGAATCGCTGCTGGAACCAGAGACGATTCGCGACACGGAGATCACTTGGGCCGGGGTCAGTCATCCGGCGCAGGCGGTGGTTCTGGCGCCGTTCGTCGGCGATGAGCATGCCGCCCGGCTTGGGCCATTTGCAGAGTTGCGGGTGGTGTTCGATCTGTCCTCGTCGGTGCCCGGCTGGTATCATATGATGCGCGCCGAGACGCCCGAGCGCGCGGGTGCGTCGCGGTTTTTCCAATCCACATTGCGATTGAAGGAGCCTGTGAAATGATGCGTCGGACACTCGCGCTGCTGCTCTGCGTTGGTCTGCCCCATGCGGTGGGTGCACAGAGCCTCAGCGAGCAACTCAACGATTATCCGACCGAGGCGCGGGCCGATTACGTGTTTGGCTGCATGGCGGTCAACGGCAACACGCGCGACATGCTGCGGCGGTGTTCATGCTCCATCGACGAGATCGCGGCGATCCTGCCTTACGAGGACTATGTTGCAGCCGAAACCGTTCTGGCATTGCGGCAGGGCAGCGGCGAGCGGATGTCCATGTTCAAGGCGGGACCGGTGAGCGAGGGGATCGTTGCCCACCTGCGCCGTGCGCAGGCCGAGGCGGAAATCGTCTGCTTCAACTGAGCGGGCGCGTGCTCAGGAGGCGCTGTCCTTGGGCAAAACCTGCTCGAACACGTTGCCATCTGTATCTTCGGCGCGGATGCGCAGATCCGGGGCGCCGTTGTCGGTGTAGCTGAAGCGAAATACCGGATCTTCGGAAATCGAGATGCCGCCGGTCAGGCTGAACAGCACGTCATCCCCCTGCCAGACAGTGAGATCCTGAATGAAATGGGCGGGCACGAAAAGCTGGGTGATCTGGTCGCGTTGCAGGCCAGAATAATTCGGGTGGCGGATCATCAGTTGGGCATCGCGGCGCACCCCCGCCTGCACCGGGGCGCTGTCGAAATGGCGCAGGCGCATCTCTCCCATATGGGCCAAGGCCACCTCGGGGTCGCGGGTGGCGGGCGCGGCGCATCCGCCTGACGCCTTGACGAAACGGCCGTCGATATAGCTGGCGTTCTGTGTCTCGGCGACGACCCGCAGGTTGGAATACGAATTCACCCGCACCCGTGTCTCGAAATTGAGCGGCGCCATGGCGGGGCCAAATTCGATCTCCGCCGCGAGGGGGGCGGGGTTTTCGTCGACCACGAGTTTGAGGGTCCGAATCGGTCCTGCGCTCTGATCGGTCTGTGTGATTACCACCGGGACCGTCGCCGCATCATGGGCGCGATACGGCGCCTCGACCGAAAAGATCGAGCCGGGCGTCACCGCCTTGTTGTCATTCAGAATGTCAGAGCGGAGATAATCCCACGTCTCGCCCTCCTGAAGCGGATTGCGGGGCGCTTCGGCCTGCGCAGAGGTGCCAAGCGCAAGGCTGAGGCAAAGAGCGGTCAGGGCAAGTCTGGTCATCGGGGCCTCCGGATCGGCGTACTGGCACCAAAGGATAGTACCACGGAATAGCCGTAGCCGGTATCAATCTTTGGTAGCAGACGCGTGAGGGCCGTGAGATGTTCGAGATCGTTCTGAGCCTTTGCATGGTCGGTCAGCCTGACCTGTGCGAGACTAGGCTTTTGCCGACGGCGGCGCAGACCTGCGCCGACGCGATGGCGCGCGTCGAGATGATCGAGCCCGATTGGGGGGCAGATCTGGTGGCGGATGGCTACGACTGCGTTGCGCGGCCGCAAACAGCTCTGACCTTTGATGAAATAGCGCCCGGCCTCTACGTGCATCATGGGCTGGTTGCGGATGTAGCGCCGGAAAACCTTGGCGATGTTGCCAATATCGGATTCATCGTCGGGGGCGAGAGCGTGGCGGTGATCGACGCGGGCGGCAGCCGTGCAATTGGCGAGGCCGTGTACCTGGCGGTGCGCGCTGTCACCGACAAGCCGATCTCGCATGTCATCCTGACCCATATGCACCCCGATCATGTGATGGGCGCGGACGTGCTGGCGGAAGCGGGGGCGCGTGTGATCGGGCATCGCAAACTGCCGCAGGCGCTGGCCGCAAGGGCCGACACCTATGAGGCCAATTTCGCACGGCTGATCGGACCGGGATTTATCGGGAGCCGGGTGCCGGATGAGGTGGAGGCCATGGAAACGGACCAAGAGATTGATCTGGGGGGACGTGTCCTTGATCTGGTGGCGCGTGAAACGGCGCATAGCGAGAGTGACGTGACGGTGTTTGATCGGCAGACCGCGACCCTCTTTACCGGTGATCTGGTCTTTGACGAGCATAGCCCCGCGCTGGACGGCTCTGTTCTGGGCTGGCTGCGCGTTCTGGATGCGCTGGGCACGCCGGTGCCGTCCCGGATCATTCCGGGGCATGGCGGGCCGGTGCTGGACTGGCCCGACGGCGTGGCTGATCTGCGCCGCTACCTTGAGGTGCTGCGCGACGAGACACGCGCCGCAGTGGCGGACGGTCTGCGACTGGGCGAGGCCATCGACAGTGTCGGGCAGAGTGAAGCCGCCCGCTGGACGCTCTTTGATCTCTTTCACCAGCGTAACGTGACGGCGGCGTTTACTGAGCTGGAATGGGAATAGCGGCGTCTAGTCGGTGACCCGCGCCGACAGGATCTGTGCCAGTGAATAGAGGCGCTTTTCCAGCAGCACGGGCGTCTCGCACGCATAGGTCAGCGAGCGGCGGCGGTCATCAAAGACGCGCTCGCGCCAGTCGAGGTCCTCTTCCAGCGCGTCGATCCGGTCGAAATCGGGGGTATCCGCCTGCAACAACTGGTTGATCTCGGAGCGAATCGAGTCGATCTCCTCGGCCATCCTCGCCTGATTGCGCGCGTAGCGCGTGATGCCGGCCATGATGACGCCGCGCCGCTGGTTGAGGGTCTCGAACACATCCGTGAAAATCGCGGTGTACTCCGCCTGGTCCAACTCGGAAGACGCAGCGTCGACAGCTGATTCGGCCTCCTCCAGTGTGATTCGCCGCAGCGCCAGCAACTCCGCCAACCGGTCCGCCTCGTCCGAGAGCGCGTTTGCTGCGGCCTGATTCACAGGCGGATGCGGCCACATCACCGCCGCAGAGAGGCTATCGACACGGCGCTGAATGCAGGGCCAGTCGGGATCATTTGATCCGGCTGCGTGAAGCGGATTAAAGCATGTAAAAACAAGGGCTAAGGCGGAAATTGCTACTCTCATCTCATCCTCTACGACTAAGGTCTTACTGAGTTATGGAGCAATCTTGGCACATATTGTTACAGGAAGAAACAGGCGGGTTTCGGGGGCGATTTATGCCCCAGAATCGCCAAAAAGTTGTATCGTGACGATACAAACGGAGGACAGACTTTATGCGAACACGTGCTGCTGTTGCAGTTGAGGCGGGCCGTCCGCTTGAGATCATGGATGTGAACCTTGAGGGTCCGAAGGCGGGCGAGGTTCTGGTCGAGGTCAAGGCGACGGGGCTGTGTCACACGG
>NZ_CAMYMD010000039.1 GCF_947259555.1 uncultured Roseovarius sp. | reverse complement strand
GCGCGGGCAGCGCGGCATCGGGGACGATGCGCACCGTTTCGCGCGCGTCCTCGGGCAGGGCCGCGATGTAGGCCGCCGCGTCCGCCACCGCCTCGCCGCGATAGGTCAGCCGCCCATCCGCATGCACCACCAGCGCATCGGTCGGCGCGCGCCCCTCCAGATCGGCGGTGCGCACCAGCTTTAGCGCGCCATCGAGCGGCGGGGCGAGCGTGGCGGCGGCCATGAAGAAGATCAGCATCAGGAAGACGATGTTGATCAGCGCGATGGTGGGCTCGCGGCGGATGCGATTGGCTCTCATGACGGCACCAGCACCTGCACCGAGAGGCCGGGAATGCCGCGCAACGCGAGCAACAGGTCGGTCAGACGCTGTGCCGTGACCTCGGCCCCGGTGCTGACCAGCGCGCGGGCCTCGCCGTCGATCAGGGGGGCCAGCGCCTCGGCCAGCCCGTCGGGTGGCACCTCGCGCGAGTTCACGCGCAGGCTGTCTTCGCGCAGTTGCACGAAGATCGGGCGTGTGTCCGAGGCCGGCGCGTGCCCCTGCCCCGCCGTGGCGAGGTCCACCTCAGAGAATTGCGAAAAGGTCGAGGACAGCATGAAGAACAGCAGCAACAGAAAGATCACGTCGATCAGCGAGGTGAGCGACAGTTTGCGCCGCCGGAAAGCGGCTTTACGCACCCAAGGGCACCGCCTGGCCCTGCGGCACGGCCTGCGTCGCCGCCTGTCCGTCGGGGCCCAGCACCACGCTCAGCGCGTGATCGGCCAGTGCGCGTTCCTCGGCGATGCGCGATTCGAACCACGACAGCACCACGGAGGCGGGCATCGCCACCGCCAGCCCCGCAGCGGTGGTCAGCAGCGCCACCCAGATGCCCCCCGCGAGCAACGAGGGATCGACCTGCGATCCGGCCGATTGCAACGCCTGAAACGCTTCGATCATACCCAGAACGGTGCCGAAGAGGCCCAGAAGCGGCGCCACTTGCGCCACCGTGTCGAGAAAGCGGAAGCCGCGTTCGAGCCGGGAAAACCGCGCCTCGGCCTCGGCCTCGATCCGGCGCGTGGCCGTCCCGTCGCGCGGGTCGGCGGCAAAGGCGCGGTCGATGACCGGCGCGAGATAGCTGCGCGAGCCCTCCAGCGTGCGGCACGCGGCCTGGTTTTCGCCCCGGTCCCATTCCGCCACCGCGCCGCGCAGCGCGTGGTGGCGGCCCACGCCCGAGGCGCGGAACTGCCACAGCTTGTAAAGGATGACCGCCAGCGTCGCCACCGAGACGGCGGCGATCAGCGCGATCACCGGCCCGCCCATCTCGACGAGGCCGCGCAGCCGCTCGATCAACGCGCCCATGCCGGTCATCCCGACACCTCGATATCCGTCTCGGACGACAGGCGCAGCCCGTCCAGACAAGCGGCGGGCGTCAGCCCCTTGCCTTCGCAGGTGCCGATTCCGTTGACCAGAACCCCGCCGATCCCGTCACAGCCCGGCCCGGCAAGGTCGAACTGCCGCACGCGCGGGCGGCCAGCGGGAAGGCTGCCGAAATCGAAGAGCGTCATCGTGGCGACGCGGCCCCCGGTGTCGAACAGCACCGCCTCGGCGACCAGTGCGTCGATATCCGCCCCAAGATCGTTGCGGATCACGAAGGTGAGCCGACAGCCCCCCGCCTCGGTGGTGGACAACGTGTTGAGCGTGAGCGCGAGGGTGGGGCTGATCTCGTCCGTCTCTTGCGCAAAGACCGGCGTCGAGAGGGCGAGCGCGGCCCCACCGAGGGCCGCCGCGAGACTGGAAATGATACAATGCTGCGCAATCATGGCATGATCCTCTTTCTCCCCGGAACACGGGAAACAGGAACCGCATGGCTGGCACAGGGCTGGCACGGTCTTTGTGAACGATGCGACCAAAGGCCACTCTGCCCAGCTTTTATCTTTGCTTGAACGAAAGAGTCAAGAATACCGCACTGCCTCACAAAACCCGCAGCAACAGCACACACCTTCTCAAAATCTTCTGGAAATCGAGAATTTCGCGGTGACGCCGGGATTGTTCAGCCCGTTGGGATGCACCCGGTAGTTCTCGTCAAACACGTTGTCCACGCCCGCACTGATCACGGTGCCCTCGAGCATGCCGCGATGTGGCTGCCAATTGGCGAAGACATCGAAGACCTCGGCCCCGTCTACCGGCTGCGTTCCGGCGGGAAGGTCGCTCGCATCCAGCTCGCGCAGGAAGGTGGCGCGCGCGCCCAGCTCCCAACCAGGCGCGGGGCGCACCCCGCCGGTCAGCACCAGCCGGTCCTGCGGGATCGAGCCCAGCTCGCCGGCCCCATTCCGCCCATCGCCGCGCGGCACCGACAGCGACCCGCGCCCGAACCACGCCCCGGCATCGTAATCGGCGCTCAGTTCCAGCCCGTAGAGCCGCGCGTCGATATTGCGCGAGGTGGTGGAACCAGTCACCTCCAGCCGCCCGGTGATCGGGTTGAACCCGGTGGTCGCCGGGTCGATGAAGGTCACCACCGTGTCGATGAAATCATCCACTTCGGCGTAGTAGATGTTGCCCGACAGATTGAGCCGGTCGCCCTGCCGCAACAGCCCCTCGATCCGGTGCCGCACACCGATCTCGATCTGGTCGGCGATCTCGGGCGCAAGGTTGGGCGAGGGCAGGAATTCGTTGACGCCGGTAAAGAACGGCGATCCCGGACCACCAAGGGGAAAGCCCGGTCCGGCGATGAAGTGCACCCCTTGCGGGAACATCTCGGTCAGCGAGGCCGCACGGAACGACCGCGACGCCGAGGCAAAGACCTGCGTGCGCTCGCTCGGCCTCCAGGACAGCGCCAGCTTGGGCGAAAACTCCTCGTCCGACCGGCTGGCAAACCCGCCCTCGGGATCGGTGTCGATGACATCATAGCGCAAGCCCGCCGTCAGGGTCAGCGCCGGGGCGACTGTGAAATCGGCCTGCGCGAAGGCGGCATAGAACTGCTGTTGCGCATCCGGCGTCTGCGCGCGCGGCGCACCGTTGCGGGTGCCGGTCTGGGTATCCTCGAAGACCTCGAACCCGTAGGACAGCGACACCGGCACTCCCATGTCGAACTCCGACACATTGGTGATCTCGAATCCCGCTGTTTCGAAATCCGTGGTATCAAACCGCCCGTCGAAAATCCGGTCCTCGCGCACCTCGGTATTGTTGTAGTAGAACAGGGCGTTGAGGTTGATCAGCGGATTGCCGGACGGAGTCCACTCCATCCCCGCGCGAAACGCCTCATGCGCGAGATCCCGGTTGACGCTGGTGGTGGGCGTGCCCTGCGCGTTGGTGTTGGGCGGGGTGACGCCCGCGTCCTCGTAGCGCTGATAGCTGGTCTCGAAGCGCAGGCCATCTGTCGGCTCGACCCCGAATTTCAGCAAATAGTTTTCGCTGTCGATCTGGCTGTCGACGATATCGGCACCGCTGCCATCCTCGATATCGCTGCCCCGGTCACGGCCCGACAGGAAGATCAGCGCATCAAAGGCCCCGGCCTGCACCGCGCCGGTGGCCCCGTATTTCCACTCATTGCCATTGGAATTGTAGCCCGTGCTGACCTCTCCGCCGACGGTCTTGCCCGGCTCGATCACGTCGCGCGCATCCTTGGTGTCGGTAAAGACCACCCCACCGAGCGCACCCGAGCCGAACAGCGTCGAGGCCCCGCCGCGCAGCACCTCCACCTGCTTGAGGATCATCGGATCGGTGAAGAACCGCCCGCGATGCGCGAGGTTGAAGTTCTGCCGCCCGCCATCAAGACGCAGCACCACCTGCTCGTCCTGAAAGCCGCGGATATTGATTTCCTGGCTCACACCGCGCGGCCCGCCCTCGATGCTCAGACCCGGCACATCGTCGAGCATCTCGGCATAGGTCGAGGGCTGGCGGCGGCGGATCGCCTCTTCACCCACCACGCTCGCCGCGTTCGGCGTATCGAGCAGCGCGCGCTCGTCCCGTGCGGCCCCGAAGATCACGATATCTGGCAGGCGGAACGTGTCCTCGGCTGCCGCCTCGCCCTCCTGCGCAGCCGCAAATCCGGCCTGCACTGCCAGCACGCAGCCAAGGCCCGCACCCGCCCCGTTTCGCCAATGATTGAAAAACGCCATATCTTTCCCTTCCCGCAGATGACCGTTTGATCGGTAGCTGCCTGGCCGGGTAGTCGGCGCGATTAGGTGGCGATGCGGCCTGTTAGAATAGTGTAGTGTTATAGTCAAGTTTATCTTGCCCGCTCTCTTGCGTCAGACAGGCATTATCGAGTAAAAGACTCAACATTCACAGCGCGGGATCAGCCCCGCGCTCCGCAGCCACATCCGCAGCAGCGCGATGCAGCCATCCAATCGACTCAGACGAGAGGTAGGCATGGCTCAGACCGCCCCCATAACCCCCGATGCAATCCGCGCCTTTCAGGCCGAGACCCCGAAACTGCGCAGCCGCGATCAGGCCGACAGCCTCGGCATCTCCGAGGCCCAGCTTGTCGCTGCCTCCTGTGGTGCGGGCGCGACCCGCGTCGAGGCGCATCCCGATCAGGTGATGGCAGCCGCGCTAGAACTCGGCGAGGTGATGGCGCTCACCCGTAACCCCTCCTGCGTGCATGAAAAAATCGGGTGCTACGCCAATTATCACAGCGGCGATCATGCCGCGATGATCCTGACCGAGACGATCGATCTGCGCATCTTCCCGACCCATTGGTGCCACGCCTTCATGGTCGAGACCGAGGCCGAGACCGGCCCCCGCCGCAGCCTGCAGGTCTTCGATGCCGCCGGTGACGCGGTGCACAAGATCATTCTAGGCAAAACCTCGCACCACGACGTGTGGGACGGCTTGCAAAGGTCGCTCGCGCTGCCTGATCAGGCGCCCACGCTAGACCTCGCGCCGCGCCAGCCGGTCGAAGCCGCGAAAGCCCGTCCCGACAAGGCCGAGATGCTCCGCGCCGAATGGCGGCGCATGACCGACACGCATCAATTCCTGCGCCTGACATCGAAACTCAAGATGAACCGCCTCGGGGCTTACCGCATCGCGGGCGCGCCCTTCGTGCGCGCGCTCACGCCAGAGGCGGTGGACGAGATGTTCGCCACGCTGGCGGGCAGCGGTCTTGCCGTGATGATCTTTGTCGGGAACCGTGGCTGTATCCAGATCCATTCCGGCCCGATCCACAGGCTCAAGCCGATGGGGCCTTGGCAGAACGTGATGGACCCCGCGTTCAACCTGCACCTGCGCCGCGATCATATCGCCGAGGTCTGGGCTGTCGAAAAACAGACCCGGGCGGGCCCGACCGTGTCGGTCGAGGCGTTCGACGCCGACGGCGGGCTGATCGCGCAGGTTTTCGGTCTGCGAAAGGAGACGGAAGATCACCGCGCCGCCTTCGCCGCGCTGGTGGCAGACCTGCCCGGTGCCGACGCCGTGGAGGACGCGTGATGCACTGCGCGCGCCTTACTCGCCGCACCGTTCTGGCGCAGGCAATGGCACTCTGCGCCCTGCCCGCCTTTGGCCAGTCACAGGACCGCCTGCTCTCCATCGGCGGATCGGTGACCGAGATCGTCCACGCGCTTGGCGCGGGCGACCGGCTTGTCGCGCGCGACACCACCTCCACCTACCCGCCCGAGGTGACCGGCCTGCCCGATGTGGGCTATGCCCGCGCGCTCAGCCCCGAGGGCGTGCTCTCCGTCGCCCCCGACCATATCCTCGGCATCGAGGGCGCGGGGCCGCCCGAGACGATTCAGGTCCTGCAAGCCTCGGGAATTCCCTTCACCACCGTGCCCGAGGCCATCGACGGCCCCGGGATCCTTGAGAAGATCGAGGTGGTGGGCCATGCGCTCGGCCTGCCCGACCGCGCCGAAACCCTCATCGCCGAGACCCGCGCCGCGCTCGACGCGACCGCCTGCAAGACCGCGCAAATCGCCTCCGGCGATGCCAAGCGCGTGCTGTTCATCCTCAGCCTGCAGGGCGGGCGCATCCTCGCCGCTGGCACCGGCACGCAGGCCGCGGGCATCATCGACATGGCGGGCGCGGTCAACGCCGTGGACGCATTCGAGGGCTACAAGCAGATCACCGACGAGGCGGTGAGCCGTGCCGCCCCCGACGTGATCCTGATGATGGATCGCGGCGGCGATCACGCCATCGAGGACGAGGTGCTCTTGTCCATGCCCGCGATCCGCACCACCCCCGCCGCCACGACCGGCGCGGTAATCCGCATGCAGGGGCTCTACCTTCTGGGCTTCGGCCCGCGCACCGCGCAGGCCGCGCGCGACCTGCACAGCGCCATCTATGCAACGCCCGGGGCCGGTGATGACACTGACCCAAGCTGAGATGATCGAAACGCAGCCCCGCGACCGCCGCGCCACGGCGCGGCAGGCGCATCTCTGGCTCGGGCTGCTGCTCATTGCGGTCTGCGCGATCAGCCTTGAAAGCGGGGCCTCGGGCGTCTCGCTCCTCGGCCTGATCACCGGCAGCGCGCAGGACGACACCCTCAGCCGCATCATCCTGTGGGAGGTGCGCCTGCCCCGCATCGCCATGGGCGCGCTGGTCGGGGCCGCGCTCGCCGTGTCGGGCGCGGTGATGCAGGGGCTCTTTCGCAACCCGCTCGCCGATCCCGGCATCGTCGGCGTCAGCGCGGGCGCAGGCTTGGGCGCGATCACCGCCATCGTGCTGGGCGGGCTGCTGCCGCCGGCGGTGCAGGCAATGCTCGGCCTCTATACCGTGCCGGTGGCGGCCTTCCTCGGGTGCTGGGCCACGGTGCTCCTGCTCTACGGCATGGCCACGCGCGGCGGGCGCACCTCGGTGGCCACGATGCTGCTCGCGGGGATCGCGCTCGGGGCACTGGCAAGGGCGCTCTCGGGGCTGCTGGTTTATGCCGCCGACGATCAGCAGCTGCGCGACCTCACCTTCTGGGGCCTCGGCTCGCTGGCGGGCGCAACCTGGGCCAAGCTCGCCAGCGCCGCGCCGATCATCGCGGTGGCGGTCGTTGGCGCGGCGTTCCTCGGGCGCGGGCTCAACGCGCTGGCCCTGGGCGAGGCGACGGCGCTGCATCTCGGCATCCCCGTGCAGCGGGTCAAGACGCTGGCCATCCTCTGCATCGCCGCCGCCACCGGCGCGGCGGTGGCGGTCTCGGGCGAGATCGGCTTTGTCGGCATCGTCGTGCCGCATCTCTTGCGGCTGGCCACCGGGCCGGATCACGGCCCGCTTCTGATCAACAGCGCGCTTCTGGGAGCGAGTCTGCTCCTCGCCGCCGACATGATCGCCCGCCTGATCATCGCGCCGGCGGAACTGCCCATCGGCATCGTCACCGCCGTCCTCGGCGCGCCGGTCTTTCTGTGGATATTGTTGCGGCGGCGCGGCGTGGTGGACCTGTGATGCTGCGCGCCGATCATGTCTCGCTGCGCCTGGGCGGCACCGCCATCCTGCACAATGTCAGCCTCTCGGCCCGCGCAGGCCAGCTCACCGCGATCGCGGGCCCCAACGGCTCGGGCAAGACCACCCTCCTGCGCGCCCTTACTGGCGAATTCGCCGCTGAGGGCACGATCACCATGGACGGCCTGCAGGTGCATCCGCGCCACGCCATGGCCCTCGCTGAACGCCGGGGCGTGCTGCCACAGGCGGCGCGGCTCGCCTTTCCCTTCACCGTGATCGAGGTGGTGCGCATCGGCCACGGCGCGGGGCGCCATGCCCACCGCCCCGACCTTCCGCTGCACGCATTGGGTCATGTCGGGCTGCGCCACATGGCGGGCCGCTTCTATCAGGATCTCTCGGGCGGCGAACAGCAGCGCGTACAACTCGCCCGCGTGCTGGCCCAGATATGGGAGCCCACAGGCCCCGACGGCCCCAACTGGCTGTTCCTCGACGAGCCGGTCTCCAGCCTCGATATCGGCCACCAACTGGCCGTCATGCGCCTTGTCCGCGATTTCGCCGCGCGCGGCGGCGGGGTGGTCGCAGTGATGCACGACCTGAACCTGACCGCGATGTTCGCCGACCGCGTGGTGATGATGCAATCGGGGCACGTCGCCGCAAAGGGCCCGCCCGCGACGGTGATCACCTCCGAAACGCTTTCGGCGATTTATGATTGCGATCTGAAGGTCAGCACTCTGCCGCGCGACGGGATGCCGTATCTCCTGCCGCAGGCGGCAGGTGGCGACGGGAGCGTACGACTCTTTGACTCGGACATTGCTATATCTGATTTTTTAGTTCGGAATAACATGGATTGCTGAGCAGGCAAGGACACCGCCGACATGACAGTTTCGGACAATGACTATCGGTCGACGCTGCGTGATGAGGTTTTGTTCGCAGGTCTTGAGGGGACAGCCCTTCACGAGCCGTGCATCGAGCCGTTGCTAGACCGGTTCCCTCGACCCGACGCGCCGCGCGCGCAAACCCTCCCCCGCAATGACATCCCTCAAAGCACCAACCGATGACTCGTATTTTGCTGACCACCACCTCGCTCTGCCTCTCGCTCGCCGGGGCAGCCGCGGCGCAGGGCGCGGGGTGTCGGGCGTCCAGTCCAGCGGCTGCCGATACCGCGCGGACAGGAGCGCGTAGCGGACCGCCTCACCCGGGATTTCGGCCAGCAGGTCGCGCACCCGCAGCACATCGCCGAACACCTTCGACATCTTGGCGCCAGACGCGGTGACATGGCCGTTGCGGAGCCAGAACCGCGCCTCGGTCCCTTGGGCGATCTCGTTCTCGTGGTGGGGAAAGCGAAGGTCGATTCCTCCTCCATGGATATCGCTCCCCTCGCCCAGATGCGTGCGGGTCAGCGCCGGACAGGCGTCCATAGGCCGGGAAGGCGGGAATGTGGAACATCGCCGCTGGACGGGCATTCCCGATATGGGCCTAGGAGTAGACCGTCGGGCCACAGACATACATCCACACATGGCTTGCATCATACGGCGCGAAGGCGGCGGTCGTTCGGCCCATGGAATTGAAGAAGCGCGGCATTTTTCAGAAGGGATTCTCTGTGGTGTGAACCATCAAGCCCTCTGCACGGATGCCTTGCGGTTTCATCCGAAGAGCCTCTAGGCTGGCTTTGAGATCGCTTTTTTCGACATCGCGCGCGATCACGACAACGCGGCTTGTGGTATTGCCGCCAGATAAGGATTTCAGCGGAACGGGTGCATCGAAAATGTGCTGCACCCCGTGAAAGACGAAAGGCCATTCCAGACCTTCGAGATGTACGATCCCTTTGATACGCAGAATATCGGGGCCTTTCAGTGCGATCAGTGTATCGAGCCAGAAATCAAACACTTCAGCCGGGATCGGCTCTGTCACGTCGATAGAGGCCGAGCCGATCCGATGGTCGTGATGAGCCGGTGACGCGGCGCCGGACATCGGCAGCACAGCGGGTGCCGGCTTGGTCTGCCCGAATCCCGAAAGCCCCGCGAGAGGATCGGCCTGTGGCTTTGACGTGCCAAGCCACTCCAGGATATCATCCGTCGTCACGCTTGCGCGCATCGCGGAACGGCCGAAGAGCGTGCCGATCGGCACCCGTCCGTGTTCCGCTCTGACGCGCCTTGCGGTGGCATTGATGCCGGCCACCCGCTTTTCGAAGCGTTCAAGCTCGTACGGCGCGACAAGATCGGCTTTGGTGATGACGATCAGGTCGGCCATGGCGATCTGGTTTACCGCCTCGAACTGTTCGTCGAGCGTGCGCGGTCCCGTTGCGGCATCGGCAAGGGTCACGACCCCATCCATCCGGTAGCAGGGCGCGATCAGGTCATCCACCACCATCGTATGCAGGATCGGCCCGGGATCGGCGATTCCCGTCGTCTCGATAACGACGCGGCCAAACGCCAGTTCTCCGCGCGTCTTGCGTGCCATCAGAGACGCCATCGTGCGCGCCAGATCGCCGCGGATCGTGCAACACAGGCAACCTGACTGCATCAACACCGTTTCCTCGGTCGCTTCTTCGATCAAGTCGTGATCCAGCCCGACATCGCCGAGTTCGTTCATGACCACGGCGATGCGTCCCGCCTCAGGGTCACGGATCAAGTGATTCAGTAGGGTCGTCTTGCCCGCCCCCAGAAAGCCCGTCAGCAAGGTGACCGGCACCCTGTGATCTTCGCGTTCCATGAAGCAGTTCCTTCTCTCCGACCTTGATCCGACGGGCGATTCATATTAGTTACGTTATATCATAATATTTTTCAAGAGGATCAAACCATGCCTGCCATCCCTTTTCACCAGCGCCGCTCGGTCGAACAGGTCGAGGAGGGTCATGAACTTGCACCGAAATTCGGCAAGGATGGATTAGTCCCCTGCGTCGCCTCCGATGCCACAGGCCACGAGGTTCTGATGCTGGGCTGGATGAACCCCGACGCGCTTCGCCTGACACTTGAAACCGGCGAGGCACATTACGTCAGCAGGTCGCGCCAGACTCTGTGGCGGAAGGGGGCCACATCCGGCCGTGTTCAGAACGTGGCGGAGGCACGGATCGACGATGATCAGGACGCGATCTGGCTGCGGGTCGAGATTGGCGGCGACGCCGCGTCCTGCCATTTCGGCTATTGATCGTGGTTCTACAGGGCGATCCCGACAGATGAAAATGCCGGCTCGATGCTGACATTCACCGAAGGCGAGAGAAAGTTCGATCGCCGCGCCGTTTATGGCGACGCGCCAAACCCGACCCAACTGTGAGCTTGGCCTCTGAAATGCGCGACAGAGCCGCGATGCTCTGGCATGTGCAGCGTGTCAAACGCATGGTCCGTGAGCGGATGCGACTCGGGAGCCATGTCCTGATCTCTGTATCCGAGATATTTTGTGACGATCCGGAATGCCCGGGGAGATATGGGCAAAAGTTGGTGACGCCTGATCAGGCGGCGGCTTGAACGTGGCGGAGCCCGTCGCGGAACTCAACCCCTTGGATGATCTCGGGCAGGCGATTTTGGCCGTCGAGTTTGCGCCATT
>NZ_CAMYMD010000038.1 GCF_947259555.1 uncultured Roseovarius sp. | reverse complement strand
GGTACATGCAGGGCAAGATCGAGATCGACCCGATGATCACGCACACAATGCCCCTCGACGACATCAACAAAGGCTTCGACATGATGCACAACGGCGAAAGCATCAGAAGCGTCGTCGTCTATTGACGACTTTGCCCTGAAGACGATTTGCAACGCCGCACATCCCATGTGCGGCGTTTTGCATTGCAGCGCCAGCGTTGACACATAGCTTGATTTCAAAACCAGTAGAGGATCAAACATGAGCGATAACACGTACACCCCGCCTGAAGTCTGGACATGGGAGAGCGCATCGGGTGGCAAGTTCGCCTCGACAAACCGCCCCATCGCGGGACCGACGCATGACAAGGAATTGCCGCAGGGCAAGCATCCGTTCCAACTTCATTCTCTGGCCACGCCCAACGGCGTCAAGGTCACAGTGATGCTTGAGGAATTGCTGGCCGCCGGTCACGACGCAGAATACGACGCCTGGCTAATCAATATCGGTGAGGGCGATCAGTTTGGCAGCGGGTTTGTCGAAATCAACCCCAACTCCAAGATCCCGGCCTTGGTTGACCGTACCGGCGACACCCCGCTGAGGGTGTTCGAGAGTGGCTCGATCCTGATGCATCTGGCTGAAAAGTTCGACGCGTTTCTGCCCAGGGAGGGCCCTGTGCGCACCGAGGTGATCAACTGGCTGATGTGGCAGATGGGCAGCGCGCCCTATCTGGGCGGCGGCTTTGGTCACTTTTACGCCTACGCGCCCGAGAAATGGCAATATCCGATTGACCGATTCGCCATGGAGACCAAGCGACAACTCGATGTGCTCGACCGGCAACTGGCAGAGCGCCCCTATATCGCCGGGGATGATTACAGCATTGCCGATATCGCGATCTGGCCTTGGTACGGGCAATTGTGCCTCGGACGGCTTTACAGTGCCGCCACCTTTCTTGACGTGGAGAGCTACAAGAACGTCATGGCTTGGGCCAGAAAGATCGACGCCCGCCCGGCCGTACAGCGCGGTCGCATGGTCAACCGAAGCTTTGGCGAGCCGCATATGCAACTGCACGAACGCCATTCCGCCGAAGATTTCGAGACCAAGACGCAGGACAAGATCGGCGAGCACGCCTGAGACAGGCTAAATTGCTTTCGTCGTTGAGCGCGATCAGGCATGAAGGGGCAAAGGAGCCGCTTCATGCCCAACAATCGTGATACCCAACTCCTCGCTGTTCTGATCGACGCCGACAACGTTCCGGCGAAATACGCCGACTCTATCCTGCGCGAGGTCACCAGCTACGGCGAGCCCGGGCTGCGCCGCGTCTATGGCGACTGGTCAAGCCAGCAATTGTCGGGCTGGACACGGACAGCGCAGAATTTGGGCCTCGTCCAGCACCAGCAGACCGCCAATACCAAGGGCAAGAACGCCAGCGATATCGGGCTGGTGATCGATGCGATGGACATCCTGCACGCGGGCCATTTCGACGGCTTCGTGCTGGTCTCGTCGGACAGCGATTTCACCCGGCTGGCCAGCCGCATTCGCGAACAGGGGCTGACCGTGATCGGCATCGGCGAGGCCAAGGCACCAGACGCGCTCAAGAACGCCTGCAACCGATTCGTCGCCATCGAGAACATCTACGAGGATATGAGCGACGCCCCCCGCAGCGCCCCCAAAACCAAACTCGACAGCCAGCATATCGCCGATGCGCGGCGATTGATCTTCGACGCGATGGAAAAGATCGACAGCGATGATGAATGGTACCCGCTCGGGCGCATCGGCCAACAGATACAGGCCGACAAACCCGATTTCGACACGCGCAGCTACGGCAAGAAAAAGCTGAGCGACCTGATCAAGGAACTGAAAGTCTTCGAGACGCAATCAGGCCCGGGAAACCAGCTTCTGGTGCGCCGGGTGGATTGACAGGTTCGCGGGGATCACTCTCGAAACTCACGCTTTCTTAGCCGCCTTCCCGCTGCGCTTGACCTTGTATTCCTCGGGAATGGGCATGCGGTTGAAGGCATCGAGCCCGGCGATCTTGTAGGCCTCGGCGAGCGTCGGGTAGTTGAACGTGTTCTGCACGAAGTAATCCACCGTGCCCTTGAGGTTGAGCACCGCCTGCGCGATGTGGATCAGTTCGGTCGCCCCCTCGCCCACGATCTGCACGCCCAGGACCCGGCGGGTCTTGAGCGAGAAGAGCATCTTCAAGAGGCCGTGCTCCAGCCCCATGATATGCCCGCGCGAGGTCTCGCGGAAGCGCGCGACGCCCACCTCGTAGGGGATGCCGCGCTCCTGCATTTCCTCTTCGGACATGCCGCAGGTGGAAATCTCGGGGACCGAGTAGATGCCATAGGGGAACCAAGCGCTCTCGGGCAGGGTGGGTGTCTCCAGCGCGTCGCAGGCGGCGACGCGGCCCTGCTGCATCGAGGTTGAGGCCAGCGAGGGATGCCCGATCACGTCGCCCGCCGCATAGATATGCGGCACCGACGTCTGATAGGTCTTGCGATCCACCTCGAGCCGCCCGCGATGGTCGGTTTCCAGCCCGGCGGCGCCGAGGTTGAGCTTGTCCGTCGCCCCCATCCGCCCGGCGGCGAAAAGCAGCATCTCGGCGCGCACGTGGCGGCCATTGGCAAGGCTCACCTCCACGTGTTTGCCCGCGTCCTCGATCTTGTCGATGGCAGAGCCGAGGCGCAGATCGACACCGTTTTCGAGGATCTGATGGGTGAAATCCCGAATGATCGCGCGGTCGATGAAGTCGAGAAATGTCTCGCGCGGCTCGATCAGCGTGACCCGGACGTCGAGCGCGGAAAACATGGTCGCGTATTCCACCCCGATCACGCCCGCGCCCACCACGATCAAGCTGCGCGGGATCTGCCCAAGTTCGAGAAACTCGTCGCTGTCGACCACGGTGCTGCCGTTGAAGGGCACGGTATCGGGGCGGTAAGTCTTGGTCCCGGTCGAGATCAGGAACCGGTCGGCGGTCAGGCGCGTGACCTCGTCCGCATCGGTCGCCACCTCGACGGTATGGGCATCGGTGAAACGCGCCACACCGTTGAGCGTCTCGACATGGTTGCGGTTAAACTGATGCTCCAGCACGTCGACCTCATAGTCGAGCGTCTTGTGCAGGCGCATCTTGAGGTCCTGCGCCTCGATATCGTCCTTGACCCGGTAGGATCGCCCATAAAAGCTGCGCTCCCGCCAGCCCGAGAGGTTGAGCACCGTCTCGCGCAGGGTCTTGGAGGGGATCGTGCCGGTATGCACCGACACGCCGCCCAGCTTGTCCTTCTTGTCGATCACCAGCACCCGCCGCTCGAGCTTGCCGGCCTGAATGGCCGCCGCGCGACCGGCCGGGCCGGAACCGATGATGATCAGGTCGTAATGGCTCATGACTTACTCCGCATAAAGCGCCTCGGCATGGAAGGTGACGTGATCCTCCATGAAGGTGGAGATGAAGAAATAGCTGTGATCATAGCCCTTTTGCATGCGAAACACCCCCTCCTGCCGCCGCGCGGCCATGGCCTGTGCGAGGGTTTCGGGGCGCAGCAGGTCGAGGAACTGATCCGAGGTGCCGGTATCCACCAGAACCGGCCCGTCAAACCCGCGCTCGGCCATCAGCAGGCTCGCGTCATGGGCGGCCCATGCGCCCTCGTCCGCGCCGAGATAGGCCGCAAACTGCTTGCGGCCCCAATCGCCGCCCGTCGGGTTGCAGATGGGCGAAAACGCCGAGACCGAGCAGAACCGGCCCGGCAATGACATCGCCAGCGTCAGCGCGCCATGCCCGCCCATCGAATGGCCGGTGATCGACTGCCGGTCCATATCGACGGCAAAATTATTGCCGATCAGTGCGGGCAGCTCCTCGGCGACGTAATCCCACATGCGGAAATGCGGGGCCCAGGGGTCTTGGGTGGCGTTGACGTAAAAGCCCGCCCCCTGCCCCAGATCGAACGCGTCGTCATTGGCCACGCCATCGCCGCGCGGGCTTGTGTCGGGAAACACCAGCGCGATGCCCTGTTCCGCTGCCCAGCCCTGCGCGCCGGCCTTGACCATGGCGTTCTCATGGGTGCAGGTCAGGCCCGAGAGATACCATAGCACCGGCACCGGGCCGTCTTGCGCCTCGGCTGGCAAGAAAAGACCAAAGGTCATTTTGCCGCCACACACCTCGGAATCGTGGGAGTAGACCCCCTGAATGCCGCCAAAACAGGTGTTTTCCGAAACCGTTTCCATAACTCTCTCCTCTCAGGTCTAGATGACTGTTCAGTAAAGCTGGTTCACCCAGCCGATCACAAGCGACACTGTAACAATTGCTGCGGCAGTGGAAATCAATATTGAGGACGAGACCCGCTTGGGTGCGACCTCGTAATGCTGCGCCAGCATGAAGACATTTCCGGCCACCGGAAGGCTGGCCGCGGCGATCATAACCGCTCCGGCGTAGGGCTCGACATTGAACAGAACCAACACGGCAAAGGCGACAAAGAGTGGATGCAGCACCAGTTTGCAGAATGACAACCAACCCGCGATATGCGGCCGCTCTGCGGATTTGGACGCCAAGGATGCACCAATCGCAAAGAGCGCGCCCGGTGTCGCCGCGCCGCCGAGGATGCGCACGAAATCGTTGATCGGATCCGGAATAGGCAGGCGCAGCCCGGACCATGTCAGCCCCAGAACGATGGACACGATCATCGGGTTCTTGAGCAAGCCCAGACCCACGGTGCGCAAGATACCCAGGCTCAGGCGTCCGTCACGCGAGCCCGTGATCAGGATCACCACCAGCGAGCCGAACACGATCAGATCCACCGCCAGCACGATCATTACAGGCCCGATCGCCGCCTCGCCCATGAGCATCGCCAGCATCGGCACGCCCAGAAAACCCACATTGCCGATCACCGCGCATTGCGCCTCGATCGCGACCTCTTGGACATTGACCCGTCGCAGGAGGGCCACCAGTGTTGCGATGCCGTAGACAAACGCCGTCGCCCAGAGATACGCCGCGACGAACGTCCAATCCAGGACTTCGGCCAGCGACAGGTTGGCGGAAAACCGGAAGAGCATGGCCGACAGGGCAAAATAGAACACGAATTTCGTCAGCCACGCGGTCGCGGCCTCGGGGAAAAACCCGGTCCGTCCGGCGCCATATCCAAGCCCGATAATCAAAAAGAAAGGTAAGGTCTGGAGAAAGACGCTGAGCATGATCTGCGTGGTAGCAGGTTGTGGGGCGGCGTCAATCGCGTGCTGCGCTCAGCCATGGGGCGCATCATTGGCGGCCAGCTCTCCGTTCAGGGCGAAACCCACCTGACCTTGCCAAGACCGGCCAGATCGTACCCACCAAGCGCGGCCGCCTTGGCGATCATGGCGTCAGACCGCATAAAGCTGACCAGGCGTTGTACCGGCTCGGTGAAATAGCTGCGCCGGTCAATCAGCAGATCGAACCGTTCACAGACCAAGGGCCGAAATGCCAGTCGGAATTGACGCGCCATCGCCTCGATGCCGAGCGTCGCCTCTGCCTCTCCCGCGGCGACCGCCGCTGCCGCGTCACTCTCGGTATGTGCTGGTGTCGTTGGCGTCAGGATATCACTCGGAGCCAGCCCGGCCTCGGCCATCATGATATCGAAGAGAGCCGTGGTGCCCGCGCCCTCCTGCCTGAGGATCACGCGGCGACCGCGCAGATCGGCAACGCCCCTGACCATGTCGGCCACGCCGGGTGTCAGGATCAGGCCGCGCTCGCGTTCGGCCCAGCCGATCAAAACCACGCCTTGCAATCCGCGCGCCGCGACCGCCGCGATGTTCCAATCGTCTTCGCCCGGGATATGCAGCCCCGCAATTGCCGCTCCGCCCTCGGAAAAATGCGCCAGCCCATCGCAGCTTCCATTCCAGAGCGTGGCGAGCCCGGCTCCGCTTTCGCGCAGCGCCCAATCCAGCAAGGGATCGTGCGATCCAGTCACGAGCGCAGGTCGTTCGACTGGCTGCGCGGTGGCAGCCCCCTCGATCCACCCCATCAACTCACCATGAGGAAACAACAGTTTGCCAGTGATCTTGCGGTGCGGAATCTCGCCGTCCGAGACCATATCGTAGACCTTGCGCTCTTTGACGCGCAACAGATCTGCGACTTCCTTGGTCGTCAGGTAGGCGGGGCTTTCGTTTTCCATCGTACTCTGAATACCGCGTTATGGATCCCTTTGACGTGTTCCTATCCCATCCCGAAGCGGAAATCAGCAGCAAACACATCCCGAATTTTTCTTGTGTTCCGTGACGTCCGAGAGCATCATATTCACAAATACGAATAAATAAGGGAAGAGGAAAAGATGACACTGACCAGACGCCAGATACTTGCGGCCATGGGGGCGACCACAGTCTTTGGTTTGCCGCGCCCCGCCTTCTCTGCCACCCAGATCACGCTCGGCAAGGCAAAGCTCACCACTGTCAGCGATGGCAACCTCGTTTTGCCGATGGATTTCCTGCTCGGCGATCTGGCCGCATCCGACGCCGCCCCGATCCTTGCCAAACATGGCATCAGCGGTGACTCTATGGAGCCGCCCTGTAACCTCACCTTGCTGCAAGACGAGGATCGAACCGTCTTGTTCGACGCGGGCTCCGGTCACGCCTTCATGCCAAGCGCCGGGGAGGTTCTGGATGCGCTTGATGCGCTCGACATCGCGGCCGAGGATATCACCCATGTGCTCTTTACCCATGCCCATCCGGATCATCTTTGGGGCGTTCTTGACGACTTCGACGATCCCGTCTTCACCAATGCCACCCATATGATCGGGCAGGCCGAATGGGACTATTGGAGTGATCCAGAGACGGTGAACACAATTGGCGAGGCGCGGGCCAGTTTTGCAGTCGGCGCGGCCCGGCGGCTCGCGGCAATCGAGGACCGAATGGAGTTCATCACGGGCGGGCAAGAAGTTTTGCCCGGCGTCATGACCCATGACACTCCCGGACATACGCCCGGACATCTTGCTTTCGAGGTGCGCCAGGACGGAAACGCCGCGCTGATCGTGGGGGATGCGATCGGCAATGGCCATCTGGCGTTCGAGCGTCCGAATTGGCCGAGCGGATCGGATCAGGATGCCGAGACCGGCATCGCCACGCGCCTGAGGTTGCTGGATCAGCTTGCCACCGATCAGATGGCTATGGTCGGCTTTCACCTCCCCAATGGTGGTTTGGGCCGGGTCGAGCGCATGGGCGACGCCTATCGTTTCTTGACGGAGGTCTGACCTGATGCGCGCACTCATGACCGTCCTGACAGTCCTCGTCGGAAGCTCCGCGATCGCCAGCGAGGACATCGCTGACCAATACCCCGCCTCCCTGCTCTATTCCAAGCCGGTCGAAGTAATCCCGCATGTCTGGTCCGCCATCGGCGCCACCGCACCGCCCACCTACGAGAATGCGGGGCATAACAACAACCTCAGCTTCATCGTGACCGGCGATGGCGTGGTGGTGATCAACGGTGGCGCGTCATACGGTCTCGCCCGCGCCCTGCATGACGAGATCAGGACACTCACCGATCAACCGGTGAAACTGGTGCTCAACGAAAACGGTCAGGGCCATGCGATGCTGGGCAATGCCTACTGGTCCGAACAGGGCGTGCCCATCGTCGCGCATGAGGACGCGGCGGCGGAATTCGAGAACCATGGCGGCACTGACCTGCAAGCAGCGCGGCGCATCACCAGGGAACGCGCCGAGGGAACCGAAGCGGTCCTGCCCACAGAGACGTTCAGCGATGACTATATCATCGACATGGGCGATTTTCGAATCGAGGCCCGCTATCTCGGCCCGGCGCATAGTGCGGGCGACATCGTCGTCTGGCTGCCGGAACAAAGCCTCGTGATTTCAGGCGACATGGCCTTTCACGAACGCATGCTGCCGATCTTTCCGGAAACGAACACGCGCGATTGGCTGGAAACGTGGGACACGGCGTTCGAGCCGCTCGGTGCCACCTATGTCATACCCGGTCACGGCCATCCGACAAACATGGATCAGGTGCGCCGCTATACCAAAGGCTATTTGGAATACCTGCGCGCGCGCATCGGCGAACATATCGACGCGGGCGGTGACCTGACCGACGCCTATTACGTGGATCAGTCCCCCTATGCCCGTCTGGATACGTACGAGGAACTGGCCACCAAGAATGCCGGTCGCGTCTACGAGCAGATGGAATGGGAATAAGTGTCGGGAACGCGTATCGCCCCCACGGTTCAGCACGTGGGGGCTTTTACTGATCAGTCCTTGACGAACATCTTGCGCGGCCGGTTGCAGAAGGTTTCTGCCGGGCCGGTCTCCTTGATCAGGATCGACTCGGTGATCTCGAGGCCCCAATCGGACATCCACAACCCCGGCATGAAGTGAAACGTCATGCCGGGTTCCAGCACGGTTTCATCCTCGGAGCGCAGGCTGATCGTGCGCTCGCCCCAGTCGGGCGGATAGCTGAGGCCGATGGGATAGCCGCAGCGCGCGCCACGTTCGATCCCGGCACGTTCCAGCGGCGCCGCAAGCGCATTGGCGACGTCGCAGGCACGATTGCCCGCCGCTGCCGCCTCGAGCCCGGCCTCCAGCCCCTCGACCAGCGCCTTTTCCGCGTCGAGCAGGAATTGCGGCGGCTTGCCGAGGAACAGCGTCCGGCAGAAAGGCGCGTGATAGCGGCGGTAGCAGCCTGAAATCTCGAAGAACGTCGCCTCGCCGGTGGCAAATTCACGCCCGTTCCATGTCAGGTGCGGCGCGGCGGCGTCTGAGCCCGACGGCAACAGCGGCACGATGGCCGGATAATCGCCCCACGCGCCTTCAACGCCGCGGATGGCGTCGCGAAAGATCTCGGCGACGATTTCGTTCTTGGCAATGCCCGGCTCGACCCGCTCGAAGAGGCCATCGGTAATCTTTTCCGAGATCGCAGCCGCCTTGCGAATAAAGGCCAGTTCCTCGTCGGATTTCACGCCGCGCTGCCAGTTCACAAGGCTCGTCACATCAAGGAACGTCGCCTCTGGCAGTTCCTCACGCAGGGTCTGCATGGCCTTGGCGGAGAAATAGTAATTGTCCATCTCCACGCCGATCCGCTTGTCCGCCAGCCCCATGCCGGTCAGACGTTCGGCCAGATCCTGCATCGGGTGACGCTCGAAGGATTGGACATAGTTGTCGGGATAGCCGATCACACGGTCATCGGTCATCCAGACGGTGCGCACGCCGCCATTGGCATCCTGATTGCGGCCCCACCAGATCGGATCGGCATCGGGAAACACCAGCACGCCCTGATGCACATAGAAGGACCAGCCGTCATAGCCGGTGATCCAGTGCTGGTTCGAGGGGTCGGTGACGAAGATCGCGTCGAGATCGCGCGCGGCCATGGCGGCGCGGGTTTTCTCGAGGCGGCGCTGATATTCCTGGTCGGAGAAGGGAAGGTCTTTTTCGATCATTTCAGGGCCCGTCGGTTGGAGATTTTGCCCGGTTAGGGGTTTTTTGACCGGGCTGCCCCAAGAAATACGCCACCGCATGTCGTTTTCAGGCCGTATGATGACGCAGAGTTGACGATAGGCTGCACCGCGCGCAGATTGCGCACAGATTTTGAAAAGGAGACAGCGATGCGCCCGGTTCTCGCCGATGTTCACGCCGCCGCGAAGGTGATCGCCGGGGTGGCCGATGCCACGCCGCTGGTGCCGTCGCCGCATATGAGTGCGGTTTGCGGGCATGATTTCCTGCTCAAGCTGGAGAACATGCAACCCATCGGCGCGTTCAAGCTGCGCGGTGCGCTCAACGCCGTGGCGGGGGTGCGCGAGGCGGCGGGGGTGACCTGCTGCTCCACCGGCAATCACGGGCGCGGCGTGGCCTATGCGGCGCGCGAGCGGGGTATTCGCGCCGTCATCTGCATGTCGGAACTGGTGCCGCAAGCCAAGGTCGACGGCATTCGCGCGCTGGGGGCCGAGGTCTGCATCATCGGGCGCAGTCAGGATGATGCGCAGGCCGAGGCCGAGCGACTGGTGCGAGAGGAGGGGCTGACCGAGATCTCGCCCTTTGACGATCCGCTTGTGATCGCGGGCCAGGGCACCATCGGGCTCGAGATCATGGCGGCGCGGCCTGATACCGAGGTGCTGCTGGTGCCCTTGTCGGGCGGCGGGCTGGCCGCCGGTGTGGCGATGGCCGCCAAGGCGATCAAACCGTCGATCCGTGTCGTGGGCATCAGCATGGACCGCGGCGCCGCGATGCACGAGAGCCTGCGCGCCGGCCGCCCCGTCGAGGTCGAGGAGGTGGCGAGCCTCGCCGACAGCCTCGGCGGCGGCATCGGCATGCAGAACCGGCTGAGCTTTCCGATGTGCCGCGATCTGCTGGACGAGGTGGTGCTGGTGACCGAGGACGACATCTACCACGCCATGCAGGTGCTCTATTACGAAGACCGGATCGTGGCCGAGGGGGCCTGCGTCGTGGGCCTCGCGGCGGTGCTCTCGGGCAAGGTGAGCGTCACGGGACCGGCCGCCACCATCATCACCGGCCGCAACCTCGATATGGAGATGTTCACCCGGGTCATCACCGGGCAGGACGTGAAACTGGGTGATATGGTGATTGAGGGCAAGCGATATGGCACATGACATTCGGATCGTGACCGAGGCGGAATTGCGCGCCGCCGTGACGCTCGACCGCGACACCGTGAGGGTGATCGAGCAGGCCTTTGGCGCGCTGTCGGATGGCGGGGTGGTGATGCCGCCGGTGATGTCGATGGAGCTCGCCGAGGCGCATGGCGAGGTCGATGTGAAAACCGCCTATATCCCGGGCCTTGACGGGTTCGCGATCAAGGTCAGCCCCGGTTTTTTCGACAATCCCAAGCTGGGCCTGCCCAGCCTCAATGGCTTGATGATCCTTTTCTCGGCCCGGACCGGGCTGGTCGAGGCGGTGTTTCTGGATAATGGCTACCTGACCGATCTGCGCACGGCGGCGGCGGGGGCGGTCGCGGCGCAATACCTCGCGCCCGATCTTGTTCATACTGCAGGCGTGATCGGCACCGGCGTGCAGGCCCGGCTTCAGGCGCGCGCGGCGCATCTGGTGCGAAAGTATGACCGGCTGCTGATCTGGGGACGGGACGCGGAGAAGGCGCGCGCCTGCGCCGAGGATCTGGCGGACCTCAAATGCGATATTCGCGTGGTCGACAACCCCGCGGATCTGGTCGCGGCGAGCCAATTGGTGATCACCACCACCCCCGCCAGGGAACCGGTGATCAAGGCCGAGTGGCTGCATCCCGAGTTGCACATCACCGCCATGGGCTCGGATCAGGCGGGCAAGAACGAGATCGACCCAAAGGCGCTGGTGCAGGCCGATCTCTACGTTGCCGACCGCGCCCCGCAGGCGCAATCGCTGGGCGAATTGCGCGCCGCATTGCAAGCGGGTCTCTGGGCCGAGGGTAGCCCGGCCGAACTGGGCGACGTGATTCGGGGCCGCGCGCGCGGGCGGCGCGATGCGTCCGAGGTGACGATCTGCGACCTCACCGGCACCGGCGCGCAGGACACGGCGATCGCCACCCATGTCATGGCGCGCCTTGCGGGCCGCGAGGTGGGCACGGTGATCCATACATGAGGCTCGACGCGCGCGACCTGGAAATCCTGCGGGTGCTGGCCGATGAGGGGCGCATCACCAAGGCGCAACTGGCGGCCCGCGTCGGCCTCTCGGCAAGCCCCTGCTGGGAGCGGCTGAAACGGCTGGAAGAGGCCGGGCTGATCGAGGGCTATCACGCCCGCATCAGCCTCAAGAAGCTGGGGCCGCATGTGACGGTCTTTGTTGCGGTTGAACTGGCGGACCACACGCCGGCGTCTTTCCACGCCTTCGAGGACAGCGTGCAACATTACGGCGAGGTGACGGCCTGTTGGGCCCTGGGCGGCGGGTTCGATTACCTGATGCAGATCGTGACCCGCGACATCGACGCCTATCAGCGGCTCATCGACCAGATGCTGGAGGCCCGGATCGGGCTGGCGCGGTATTTCACCTATATCGTAACCAAGCCGGTCAAATCCCCGCGCCTGCCACCGCTGGAGATGTTTTTCGAATGATTCTCCGGAAATTTGCGCCCTGAGAAGAAGAAGATTCTGCAAGCGGCGCTCAGTTCAGCCCCACCCTCTGCTCACACAGTATATTTTTCTGCGCAAAGGAGGGCCTCATGTCTGATTCAGCAATCTGGACCCGGAACGGGATCACCGACACGCGCCTTGTGCGCAGTTTTGCCTATCTGGGCGGCAAATGGGTGGCCGGCGAGGATGGTGAGACCATCGCCGTGCGCAACCCCGGCGACGGCGCGGCGCTTGGCGACGTGGCCAGCCTCAGCGCCGATCAGGCGCGGCTGGCGGTCGATGCCGCGCAAGACGCGTTCGACGATTGGGCGATGACCCTGCCACAGGACCGCTCTGCCATTCTGCGCCGCTGGTTCGACCTGATGATCGAGCATAAAGAAGATCTGGCGCGGATCATGGTGCTGGAACAGGGCAAGCCCCTGTCAGAGGCGCGGGGCGAGATCGACTACGCCGCGAGTTTCGTGGAATATTACGCCGAGGAATCCAAGCGCCCCAATATCGAGGGCGTGACCAGCCACCTGCCCGATGCCGAGGTCGAATTGTGGCTGGAGCCGGTGGGCGTCGCTGCCCTCATCACCCCGTGGAATTTCCCCGCCGCTATGCTCACGCGCAAGGCGGCGGCGGCGATGGCGGCAGGCTGCACCGTGGTGGCGCATCCGAGCGGAGAGACTCCCTATTCCGCGCTGGCGCTGGCGGAACTGGCCGAGCGCGCAGGCATCCCGGCGGGCGTGTTCAACGTGGTCACGGGCCGCGCCGCAACGGTGGTGGAGCCCTGGACGAGTGACACCCGCGTGCGCGCGCTCAGCTTTACCGGCTCGACCAATATCGGGCAATTGCTCTATCGCCAATGCGCGGGCACGGTGAAGAAACTGGTCATGGAACTGGGCGGTCACGCCCCGGTGATCGTGTTCAAGAATGCCGATCTTGAAACCTCGGTCGAGGAATCGATCAAGGCCAAGTTCGCCACCTCCGGGCAGGATTGTCTGGGCGCCAACCGCATCTACGTGGAGCGCGCGATCTACGACGAATTCTGCCGCCGCTTTACCGACGCGACACAGACACTCAGGATCGGGCACGGTATGGACGATCCCGATATCGGCCCGCTGATGAACGAAAAGGCGGTGCAGAAACAGGAAGAACATGTGGCCGATGCGCTCAAGCACGGCGCGAAACTGGCCTGCGGCGGGCAGCGTGACGACCTTGGCCCGCTGTTCTACCAGCCCACGGTGCTGACCGATGTGCCGGATAGCGCCGCGATCATGTGCGACGAGACCTTTGGCCCGGTGGCGGCGATCACGCCGTTCGACACCGAGGACGAGGTGGTGCGCCGCGCCAATGCCACAGAATTCGGCCTGATCGCCTATTTGCACAGCCACGACCCGCGCCGCATCTACCGGATGACCCGGGCGCTGCAATTCGGCATGGTCGCGGTGAACCGCACCAAGGTCACCGGCGCGCCCATTCCCTTTGGCGGGGTCAAGCAATCTGGCCTGGGCCGCGAAGGCGCAAGGCGCGGCATGGAGGAATTCATGGAGATCAAGTATGTCTGCCGCGATTGGGCGTGAGCAGACGAAATCTTGAAAAGATTTCGGCCCGGAATTTTTGAAAATTCCGGCGCCCCAGAACAAGCGAAAGGAAAAACCATGCTGCGCAATGACCAACTCGATCAATGGGATCGCGAGAATTTCTTCCACCCCTCGACGCACCTTGCGCAATTCGCGCGCGGCGAGGCCCCGAACCGGATCATCACCGGCGGCAGCGGCAGCCATATCGAGGATCGCGAGGGCAACCGCCTGCTCGACGCCTTCGCCGGGCTCTACTGTGTCAACGTCGGCTACGGGCGCGAGGCAATCGCCGATGCGATCGCCGATCAGGCCAAGGAACTTGCCTATTACCACGCCTATGTCGGCCACGGCACAGAGGCGTCGATCACGCTCGCCAAGATGATCCTCGACCGCGCGCCCGATCACATGTCCAAGGTCTATTTCGGCCTCTCGGGCAGTGACGCCAACGAGACCAACATCAAGTTGATCTGGTATTACAACAACATCCTAGGCCGTCCCGAGAAGAAAAAGATCATCTCGCGCTGGCGCGGCTACCACGGCTCTGGCCTGATGACCGGCTCGCTCACGGGGCTGCATCTCTTTCATCAGAAATTCGATCTGCCGCTGGCGCAGGTGCTCCACACGACAGCCCCGTATTACTATCGCCGCGACGATGTGAACATGACCGAGGACCAGTTTGTCGCCCATTGCGCGGCAGAGCTGGAGGGGCTGATCGCGCGCGAGGGGGCCGACACCATTGCCGCCTTCATCGGCGAGCCGGTTCTGGGCACCGGCGGCATCGTGCCGCCGCCTGCCGGGTATTGGGAGGCGATCCAGCCGATTCTGGAAAAGCACGACATCCTGCTCGTTGCCGATGAGGTCGTCACCGGGTTTGGCCGTCTTGGCACCATATTCGGCTCCGAGCATTACGGGCTCAAGCCCGATCTCATCACCATCGCCAAGGGGCTGACCTCGGCTTATGCGCCGCTCTCGGGCAGCATCGTCAGCGACAAGATGTGGAAGGTGCTGGAGCAGGGCACCGACGAGAACGGCCCCATCGGCCATGGCTGGACCTATTCGGCGCATCCGATCGGCGCGGCGGCGGGTGTGGCCAACCTCAAGCTGCTGGACGAGTTGGACCTGATCGCCAACAACCGAGAGGTGGGCGGCTATCTCAATCGCACCATGGCCGAGGCGCTCGGGGATCACCCGCATGTCGGTGAGGTGCGCGGCGAAGGGATGCTCTGTGCGGTGGAGTTCGTCAAGGATCGCGACAGCCGCACCTTCTTTGACGCCGCCGACAAGGTGGGGCCACAGATTTCCGCCGCGCTCGCCGCCGATCACGTCATCGCACGGGCGATGCCGCAGGGCGATATCCTGGGATTCGCCCCACCCTTCTGCCTGACCAAGGCCGAGGCCGACGAGGTGGTGGAAAAAACTGCAAAGGCGGTGAAAACCATCCTCGGATAAAATACAATCCGCGCGAAGGGGCCGTCAGGGATCACTCTGGCGGCCGTTTCTTGCACTCCTGGATGAAGGACATTCGACTGAATCCGGTGATCTGGCAGGCAAATTGACCTGCGACGCCGGGAATCTTGCAAAAAGGGTCGCTGTTCACTTGCATCACTGGAGATTTGGCGTTTTAGTCTTTGCCGAACGTGGAAAAATTCACGACGTATAAACAACAGGGAGCCTACGTTGGCTGATACCGGAAACAACGACGCGTTCGTTGCGTTTGAACGCGTGCAGAAAAGCTACGACGGCGAAACGCTTGTCGTGAAAGACCTCAACCTCTCGATGCCCAAAGGCGAGTTTCTGACCATGCTCGGGCCGTCGGGGTCCGGAAAGACGACTTGCCTGATGATGCTCGCGGGCTTCGAGACCGCCACCCATGGCGAGATCAAGCTCGACGGGGTCAGCATCAACAACATCCCGCCGCACAAGCGCGGCATCGGCATGGTCTTTCAGAACTATGCGCTGTTTCCGCACATGACCATCGCCGAGAATCTCAGCTTTCCGCTGGAGGTGCGCAAGATCGGCAAGTCGGATCGCGAGGCCAAGGTCAAGCGCGCACTCGAGATGGTCGAGATGGGTGATTTCGGCGGGCGTCGCCCGGCGCAGCTCTCTGGCGGGCAGCAGCAGCGCGTGGCACTGGCGCGGGCGCTGGTGTTCGAGCCGGAACTGGTGCTTATGGACGAGCCGCTCGGCGCCCTCGACAAGCAGCTGCGCGAGAAGATGCAGTTCGAGATCACGCATCTCGCGCATGAACTGGGGATCACCACGGTCTACGTGACCCATGACCAGACCGAGGCGCTGACCATGTCTGACCGGGTCGCGGTGTTCAACGATGGCAAGATCCAGCAACTCGCACCGCCGGACGAGCTTTACGAGAGCCCGCAAAACAGTTTCGTCGCGCAGTTCATCGGTGAGAACAACACCCTCGAAGGCACGGTGAAAGAGATCAAGAACGGCCTTGCACTTGTCCAGCTCGACGATGGCGGGCTGATCGACGCCAAGCCCGTGAACGTGGAAAAGCCGGGCGACCGCACCCTGATCTCGATCCGCCCCGAGCGGGTGGAATTCAACCGTGAGCGCCTCAGCCCGGATGCCCATACGCTCAAGGCCGAGGTGGTCGAATTCATCTATATGGGCGACATCTTCCGCACCCGCCTGCGGGTGGCGGGCACGGATGAGTTCATCATCAAGACACGCAACGCCCCCGACCAGCGCCGCCTGCAACCGGGCGAGCAGATCGAGATCGGCTGGCTGCCCGACGATTGCCGCGCGCTCGACGCGACATAAGTCTTACGGATATTCGCAGCGGCGGCCTCCGCCGGTGCGGGTTGAGCGAGGCTCCGGATGTTTCCACCCGTGACACGGGGCCCATTCACCAAAACGGGACCAAAAAACTGGGAGTATGTTCATGAAACTCACGAAAACCCTGCTTGCGACGACGGCTCTGACCGTTGCGGCTGGCGCGTCTGCGACTGCGCAGGAGATGGCCGACAGCATGACGCTTGTGTCCTGGGGCGGTGCCTATCAGGAAAGCCAGCAGAAAGCCTATGTCGAACCCTATCTTGCCAACAATCCCGGCGTATCGGCGACATGGGACGAAAGCTCGGCGGAGGCCGTCGCCAAGCTGCGCGCGATGAACGAGGCTGGCAACGTGACCTGGGATCTCGTCGACGTCGTGGCCTCGGACGCGATGCGCCTGTGTGACGAGGGCCTCGCCATGGAGCTCGACCACGACGAGGTTCTGGCCGCAGCCCCCGATGGCACCGATGCGAGCGACGATTTTGGCGACCTGATCGTCAGCGATTGCTTTGTTCCGCAGATCGTCTACTCGACCACGTTTGGCTATCGCACCGACATGGTACCGGAAGGCACAGAGCCCCCGAGCAGCATCTGCGACGTGTTTGACCTGGAAACCTATCCGGGCAAGCGGTCGCTGCAAAAGCGCCCGATCGACAACATGGAGTGGGCACTCTACTGCGATGGCGTGGCCAAGGACGAGATCTATGATGTGCTGGGCACGGATGAGGGCGTAGACCGCGCGCTTGCCAAGCTCGATACGATCAAGGATCAGGTTGTCTGGTGGTCGGCCGGCGCGGAAACACCCCAGCTCCTGGCGGACGGCGAGGTTTTCCTCGGTTCGACCTATAACGGACGTCTGTTCTCGGCCATCGCCGAGCAGGATCAGCCGATCGGCATGATGTGGGACATGCAGTCCTTCGATCTTGACGGCTGGATTGTTCCCGCCGGTCTGCCTGAAGATCGCCTGGCCCGTGTCATGGACTTCCTGAAGTTCGCGACCGACACGCAGCGCCTCGCAGATCAGGCTGCTTATATCTCCTACGGTCCGGCACGCGAATCGTCCGCTCCGCTGGTGGGTAAGCACGCCGAGCTCGGGATTGAAATGGCTCCGCATATGCCGACAGACCCGGCCAACGCGACCAACGTCCACATCTACGACTACGAATGGTGGGCGGATAACCGCGATGATCTGGACGCCAAGTTCCAGGCATGGCTGGCTCAATAAGCACGCCTTGAACATCGAGAGGGGGCTGAAAGGCCCCCTCTTTTCGGACCGGGCGCAAGATCCGGATCTCAATAATCATAACAGATCAGTCCGACGGGGATGACATGAGCGATACCTCTGACACCGGCCCGGTGCTTGCCGCTGACGGCACGCCACTGAAACGCAGCTTGAGACGCGCATTGCGCGCGCAAAAGATGCGGGCCCTCGCGCTCATAGCGCCGCTGCTGATTTTTGTACTGGTTGCGTTTATCGCCCCTATTGCGGACATGCTGTTCCGCTCGGTCGAGAACCAGATCGTTGGCAATACCCTCCCGATGACGGTCGAGGAACTGCGCGACTGGGATGGCGAGGAGCTACCAGAGGAAACCACTTTCAGAGCACTTTATTTCGATCTGTTCCTCGCCTCCGAGGCCAAGGAGCACACCAAGCTGGGCAGCCGCCTGAACTACGAGGAAAGCGGCGTGTCGTCGCTCTTTCGCACGACGGGGCGCGATGTGGACGACATGGGCGAGGTCTTTCAGGACGCGCTCGAAGAGATCAGCCCAGAGTTTGAAGAGGCGCAAGTCTGGTATGACATGATGTCGGGAGGCGAGGGCGCGGACAGCAACGAACGCCTGCTCTCCAACCAGATCGGTCGTCTCGAGCAGCTCGAATCCGACATCTACAGCGGCGATGTAGGCTTTGTGCCCGGTGCCGCAATATCTGACATATTGCCCAACACCGCACGGGCATACTCCGCCTTTGCCGCCTTTGTCCATTTCATCGACGAGGATGTCGTTGCGGAGGAAGACCCCTGGGAAGCGGTGTATGCCGCACTCGCGCTCGATCTGGAAGATCCGGGCACGGTGACGGCGTTGGCCACTTACGATGGTCCTGGTGCCGATATCCTGCGCCAGGCCGCAGCTGCAGAGTTGCCGCCGGTCGACATGCAAACTGCGTTCATCGAATCCAACGAGGACTGGAGCCGGGTCGAATACTGGGAGGTGATCCAAACCTATTCGCCACCCTACACGACCGGTTATTTCCTCAACGCCGTGGACATGGAAAAGACCACCGAGGGCATTGCCCTGCGCGATGAGGACGAGCGCATCTACGGCATCCTGTTCAAGCGTACGATGTTCATGTCGATGATGATCACCTTCAGCTGCATCGCGCTCGGCTATCCGATTGCTTGGATCCTTGCAAACCTGCCGGCACGCACGGCGAACCTGTTGATGATTCTTGTTCTGCTGCCGTTCTGGACATCGCTTCTGGTGCGGACGAGCGCCTGGAAGGTGATGTTGCAACAACAGGGGGTCATCAATGATGTCCTGGTCTGGCTGGGCCTTGTCGCGGATGAAAGCCGGTTGGTGATGATCAACAACCAGTTCGGCACGATCGTGGCGATGACGCATATCCTGTTGCCGTTCATGATCCTGCCAATGTATTCGGTGATGCAGACGATCCCGCCGAGCTACCTGCGTGCGGCCAAGAGCCTTGGCGCCACTCCGTTCACCGCGTTCCGGCGGGTCTATTTCCCGCAATCGGTGCCGGGCATCGGCGCGGGCTCGATCCTCGTCTTCATCCTCGCCATCGGCTATTACATCACACCCGAAATCGTCGGCGGCACGACCGGCACGTTCATCTCGAACCGGATCGCCTATCATATCTCGACCTCGCTGAACTGGGGTCTTGCGGCCGCACTCGGGTCTATTCTCCTGGCGGTGGTTCTGATCCTGTACTGGGCCTATGACAAGATTGTCGGCATCGACAACGTGAAGCTGGGGGGCTGAGCCATGAGCGTCATGACACTCACACCGATTGAGAAGAAACCACTCTCCTTTGCGCTGCCGGTGATTGGCGCGGCGGGGGCCTTTGCCGGTCTCTTTGTCGGCACCTCGCATGGTTCGGGCCTGATGGGCATCGTCGTCGGTGCCGTGGCGCTGATGGCGCTCGGCTTTGTCGCGTTGCAGGTCCTCGGGCTGAGCATGGAAAAGCCCGTCCGCTGGGGCATCATTGCTCTCTTTACCATTGCGGGCGTGTTGCTGGCAGGCGTGCCGGGCTTCGTGCTCGGGGTGCTGTTCGGTTGGTTCTTCGCGTTCTTCATCTACTGGATCGGCGAGGGACGATATCGTGCCAACCTCGCGCCGTACCTGACCGGCGGTCAGGTGCTGTGGCATTATTCCTTCAGGGTTCTCTGTGGCGCGATCTTCGTCTTTCTGATCACACCCATCCTCGTGGTCATGCCGCTCAGCTTCAATGCCGAGAACTTCTTTACCTTCACGCCGGAAATGCTGCGCTTTGACCCCGCGGGCTACAGCCTCAAGCATTACGAGGATTTCTTCACCTCGAGCGGCTGGCAGCAGGCGCTGCGCAACTCGCTGGCCATCGCACCGGTGGCGACGCTCTTGTCGGTCAGCTTCGGCACTCTGGCCGCGATTGGCCTGAGTTCCGAACATGTGCCGTTCCGCCGTGCGATCATGGCGATCCTGATCTCTCCGATGATCGTGCCGCTGATCATCTCGGCGGCGGGGATGTATTTCTTCTACAGCCGGATCGGCTTGCAGGGCACCTATATGGGGGTCGTGCTGGCCCATGCCGCCTTGGGCATTCCCTTCGTCATCATCACCGTGACGGCGACGCTGGTGGGCTTTGACCGCTCGCTGACGCGGGCGGCGGCCAATATGGGCGCGGACCCGGTGACGACGTTCTTCCGCGTACAGATGCCGCTCATCCTGCCCGGCGTCATCTCGGGCGGTCTCTTCGCCTTCATCACCTCGTTCGACGAGGTGGTGGTGGTGCTCTTCGTCGGCTCGGCCAATCAGCAGACCCTGCCGTGGCGCATGTTCACCGGCCTGCGAGAGCAGATCAGCCCGACGATCCTCGCTGTGGCGACAATCCTTGTGGCGATATCCATTGTTCTGCTGGCGACGCTCGAAATGCTGCGCCGCCGGTCCGAGCGTCTGCGCGGGATGAGCCCGGGCTAAGACGCCCCCATACAAACATCCAAAGCCCGGCGCATGACGTTGCGTCGGGCTTTTGCGTTGTCGGGTGTTCAGCATAGGCTCTGCCGCAGGAGGATGGGCAGATGCGCTATGATTTCATCATCGTCGGCGGCGGTTCCGCAGGCTGCGTCATGGCCGCGCGGCTGAGCGAAGACCCATCGGTCAGGGTCTGCCTGATCGAGGCGGGCGGCTCTGGGCGCGATCTTCTGATCCGCGCGCCTGCGCTCGTGGCGGCGATGGTGTCGGGGCGGCCCAAGCTCAACAACTGGGCGCTGCGGACTGTGCCGCAGCCTGGCCTCAATGGACGACGTGGCTATCAGCCGCGTGGCCGCGCGCTTGGCGGATCGAGCGCGATCAACGCCATGCTCTATGTGCGGGGTCACCCGCGCGATTACGACGAATGGGCCGATCTGGGCTGTGACGGCTGGGACTGGCAGAGCGTGCTGCCGTGGTTCCGCCGGGCCGAGCGTAACGCGCGCCTGTCGGATGACCTGCACGGGCAGCACGGCCCGTTGCAGGTCACGGACCAAGACGCCCCGCGCGCCGTGTCAGAGGCGTTCATATCCGCCTGCGAAAGCCTGCAAATCCCCCACAACACCGATTTCAACGGTGCCCGGCAGGAGGGCGCGGGCATGTTTCAGGTGACGCAGTATTTCGACGGCCCCAACCGAGGCGAGCGGTGCTCGGTTGCGGCGGCCTATCTCTTTCCCGCGCTCGCGCGAACAAACCTGACCGTAATCCGCAATGCGAGGGCCGAGCGGGTGCTTCTCGACGGCAAGCGCGCCACCGGCCTGCGCTATCGCCACAAGGGCCGCGTGCAAGAGGTGCAAGCCACACGCGAGGTGATCCTTGGCAGCGGCGCCTTCGGCTCGCCGCATCTGTTGAAGCTCTCAGGGATTGGCCCGGCGGAGGAGTTGCAGGCCCATGGCATCTCGCCCCGCCACGACCTGCCCGGCGTGGGCGAGAACCTTCAGGATCATCTCGATTACACCCTGTTGGAACACTCACTCAGCGATGATGTGGTCAGCCTCGATCCCAGGGGGCTATGGCGAATGGCTCGGGCGGGTCTTGCATGGCGCAAATCGGGGCAAGGACATTTCACCTCCCCCTATGGCGAGGCCGGGGCGTTCCTGCGTTCAAAACCGGGCCTCGACCGGCCCGACCTGCAACTGCATTTCGTGATCGGGGTGGTCGATGACCACATGCGCAAGCTGCACTTCAGGCCCGGCTATTCTTGCCATGTCTGCGTGCTGCGGCCCCATAGCCGGGGGCGCGTCACCCTGCGCTCGGCGCGCGCAGGCGATCCGCTGCTGATCGACCCGGCGTTCCTCAGCGACCCGCGCGATCTTGACCTGCTTAAGCGTAGTGCGCGGCGGGTGGACGAAATCCTGCGCGCCCCGCCGCTCGATACGTGGCGCAAACGGCGGCTCTATCCGCATGGCGGGAGCGATGCCGCACTGGAGGCCGACATTCGCGCGCGCGCCGACACGATTTATCACCCGGTGGGCACCTGCGCGATGGGGCGGGGCGAGATGGCCGTGGTCGACGGCGAGGGCCGCGTGCACGGCATGGAGGGGCTGCGCGTGGTGGATGCCTCGATCATGCCGCGCCTTGTCGGGGGCAATACCAATGCGCCCACCATCATGATCGCGGAAAAGATCGCCGGGGACATGACCGGGCGCAGGCCTGAGGTCAGGCGCGGTAACGCGCCAGGAACATCTCGACCGCGCCATTCACGACGCGCTCCACATCGGCCTCGGTGATCTCATCACACATCCCGCACAGCGAGCGGATGAACAGATCGCCCTTGCAAAGCTCCCCGAACTGGTTGGCGGCCAGATCCATGTCGTCGATCCGCAGCACACCCGCCTCGACATAGGGTTTCAGAACCATGCTCATACGCTCGCGCACGAGCGCGGGGCCCGAGGCATAGAACCGTTTGCCAAGCTCTGGGAAGCGGTGCGATTCCGATACGCAGATGCGAAACACCTGCTGGCCGAAATCCGACAGGAAGAAGTTTACGATCCGGCTCGCGGCCTCATGCAGCACATGCTCGATCGCAGCACCCTTGCCGATCACTTCCAGCGCCTCTTCGGCCTGCCGGTTGCATTCGACCCGCGCCACCTCGGAAAACAGCAGACGCTTGTCGGGGAAATAGCTGTAGAGCGTTGCCTTCGAAACCTGCGCCTCGCGCGCGATCTCGTCGACGCTCGCGCCCTCAAACCCGTCACGCATGAAAATGCGCCGCGCCCCGTCGAGCACCTGATCGAACTTGCGCCCTTTTTTGATTTCCGCGGCCGTTGCCGACATTAAACCCCTCCAGACAGGTCTGGACAGTGTAGTCGGGCCGGGCGGATATCCGCAAGCACATCTGCGTGCGCGGCAAGGGCGCGGGCCACCTGATCAGCGGCCCGGCGGAATTTACTTGGAGATCCCGCCCTGATCCTTGGTGACCGGCTGCGGCGCGGGGTCGGGATAGGTCAGGGTCGGGGTCAGGCTGCTCATATCCACACTGAAGGCCAGCACGGGTGAGGCGGCCAGAGAAAGGGCGAAGACAAAGGCGGTAAAGGTCGGTTTCATGGTAAGCTCCATAACTGAACTGTTTCGTTCACTTAATATCTAAACCGATCAGTTTAGAATTCAAGAGAAAAGTGAACTGACTGGTTCACTTTAAGTATCTGTGATTTTGACCATTGAACATTCCACCTGCGCACGTAAGTTAGAACTATTCTAAAATGAGGTTCGCAATGATTCCCGGTTTTTCCTCCCGCCGCCGCTTCAGGGATTTGTCCGAGCAGGAAATCCTCGCCCTCGCGATCTCGTCCGAAGAAGACGACGCGCGCATCTACCGCTCCTATGCCGAGATGCTGCGCGCCGACTATCCCGACAGCGCCGCCATGTTCGACGGCATGGCGCGCGAGGAGGACGGCCACCGACAACGCCTGATCGAGTTGCATCGCTCTCGCTTTGGTGACGTGATCCCGCTAATCCGCCGCGAGCATGTGGCGGGCTTCTATGCCCGGCGCCCGATCTGGCTGGTGGAAAACCTCGGGATCGAGCGCATCCGCGACGAGGCCGAGGCGATGGAGCACGACGCCGAAGCCTTCTATCTCAAGGCCGCCCAGCACAGCCGCGACGCCGCCACCCGCAAGCTCTTGGGTGATCTCGCCGCCGCCGAGGCGGGCCACCAGACCCGCGCCGAAGAGTTGCAGGAAGAACATCTGAGCGGCGACGCCCGTGACGCCGAGGACCGCACCTCCAAGCGGCAGTTCTTGCTGACATGGGTGCAGCCGGGCCTTGCCGGGCTGATGGACGGTTCGGTCTCGACGCTGGCCCCGATCTTTGCCACCGCCTTTGCCACTCAGGACACCTGGACGACCTTTCTCGTCGGGTTGGCGGCCAGCGTCGGTGCCGGCATCTCCATGGGCTTTACCGAGGCCGCAAGCGATGATGGCGAGCTATCGGGGCGGGGCAGTCCGTTCAAGCGTGGTCTCGCCTCGGGCGTGATGACCACTGTGGGCGGCCTTGGCCACGCGCTCCCGTATCTCATCCCGGATTTCTGGACCGCCACGATCATCGCCTTTGTCGTCGTCTTTGTCGAACTGTGGGCGATTGCGTGGATCCAGAACAAATACATGGAAACCCCGTTCTTTCGGGCGGCGTTTCAGGTGGTTCTGGGCGGCGCATTAGTCTTCGCGGCCGGGGTCTTGATTGGCAGCGGATAGACGATGACGCCAGAGCCAGGATCAGACCACGCCGGATGACGCATCTCCACCCTGCGCGGCCAAACTTTTGCGCAGGACAAGAGCATCCGAAGTCTCTCCATTCTGACGGACATAGTACGCCGTGCGTCGCGCGGCCTCTGTATAGCCTGCGCCATCATAGAGCGCGCGTGCCGGCAAATTGTCCTCCGCCACTTCGAGGAAGGCGACGCGCGCGCCACGCAAAGCGGCCTCGCGCTCGAATGCGGCGAGACAGGTGCGCGCGAGCCCGGATCTTTGGTGTGCAGGCGCGGTTGCCAACGTAAGCAACTCCGCCTCATCCGCAATCACGCGACCAAGCGCAAACCCGCGCGCATCCCCGGTGACAAACACGAGTGGACTGTCAACAAGCGCGTTGAACTCTACGTTGGACCAAGCCCGCCCGATGCCTGCAAAGGCGCTTGAATGGCAGGCCGCCATATCCTCAGGCGTCATCCAAGATCACCGGGGGAACATCGCGAGCAGGTGCCGCATCAGCAGGGCGGACATAGAGCGGTGCCGGCAACCCGGCATCGGCCGGAGCTGTCGCTGCAATCCACCCGATCCTCTCGGCCAGAGTGAGGGCTATGGGTGGCAGGACGGGCTGATCAACATCCGCCATCGCCACAAGTTCCGGCGTTTGGCCGGGCCTCTGCACATAACCCTGAGCACGTGGCGCCGGGACACAGGGTGTACCCCGCTCGGCCCCGAGTCGGATCACCGCCAATGTGCTCACGCCGATCGCGGGAATATCAAGGCTCAACGCTAAGCCACGCGCCGCCGCGACCGAAATCCGGATACCGGTGAAATTGCCAGGCCCGATCCCGACACCAATACGCGCCAAATCCTGCCACCGGGCGCCGCCCTCTGTGAGCAGTTCTTGCAGCAAGGGCATCAGCCTTTCGGCCTGCCCACGTGCCATCTCTTCAGCATGCAGAGCAATCGTGCGGTCACCAGACAGCAAAGCGGCCGCGCAATGCGCGGCCGATGTGTCAAATGCCAGTGTGAGTGGTTCAGACCCCAACAGGCCGCACCTCTGTTACCTCCGGGATATAGTGGCGCAGGAGATTCTCGATCCCCATTTTCAGGGTGATGGTGGACGACGGACACCCGGCACAGGCGCCCTGCATGTGCAGATAGACCACGCCACGCTCGAACCCGTGAAAGGTGATGTCGCCGCCATCCTGTGCCACGGCAGGGCGCACGCGGGTATCAAGCAGCTCTTTGATCTGGCCAACAATCTCGGAGTCCTCGCCACTGTGATCGGCATGGCCGGATGCGACACCACCGTCGCCCAGCATCACGGGCTGACCGGACTGGTAGTGCTCCATGATGGCACCCAGAATCGCGGGCTTGATATGGTCCCAGTCGGTAGCCTCGTCCTTGGTCACGGTCACGAAGTCATTGCCAAAGAAAACGCCTGCTACGCCCGGCACCTTGAAGATGCGTTCGGCCAAAGGTGATGTGTCAGCGCCCTCGGGGGTCGGGAAATCCGCAGTGCCAGCGTCCAACACGGTTTGCCCGGGCAGGAACTTGAGCGTCGCGGGATTGGGGGTGGATTCGGTTTGGATGAACATTGCAGCGCCCTTTCGTGTTGGCTCAGATATGCGCCCCGGCAGCGCGCAAGTCAAGGTTTGGAACCATTCTAAACTGAAAAGCTGCGATGATTCAGGTGATCGCCTCAAGCCGTTCCTTGCTCAAATCGCCGGGCACTATGGTAATGGGAATGGGCAGGGTGCCAGCGGTTTTGGTGAGCTGTGTCACCAGGGGACCCGGCCCCTTCTTGCCCGTCGCGGCCCCCAGGACGAGAACACCGATTTCCGAATCATCGCGCACCTGCGCGATAATCTCGTCAGTCGGCTCACCCTCGCGGATCACAAGCTCTGGGTCGATGCCTTGCTTGTCGCGCATCCATTTCGCGAACACTTCGAAATGCGCCTCGATCCGCTCGCGCTGCTCTTCGCGCATCAGATCGCCAACGCCGATCCAGTGGTTGAACTCCTCGGGCGGGATCACGGCGAGGATTTCAACCCCGGCCCCGGTATGGGCGGCGCGCATGGCAGCAAAGCGCATGGCATTGAGACATTCGCGGCTGTCATCCAGCACGACGAGAAACTTGCGCATCGGTCTTATCTCCTCAGGCACGCATCATGCCGTGCTTTTGTGGCGGGGGCAACACGACTGATCAGGTGGCGCGTCGGATCACTCAGTCAAACGTGCCTGCAACCCGACCAAGCAACATGAACGCACGCGCAGTGCGAGTCTCGGAAAGCTCCGATACCTCGGCATCGGTTGCAGTCTCTGCAAACTGCGTGAACATCCGGTCAAACAAACGCAGAAAATGATGTGCCGCATCGCGAAAGATCGTGTCTTGCTTCATGCGCGCCGCTGTCAGCGCAAGGGACGAACGATCCCGAATCCCGCCAAGCGCCGCGATGGTGCGCCCGCGCTCGCCCTCCGCAAAACGACGCCAGATTTCGGGGCGGGACATGTCCGGGCGCAGGTCATCCATATAAATGCCATCATGCGACATCAGCGTGAGAATATCCTGCGAGGCCCGAACCAACTGGGCCGTGGGCCGATCCTTGAGCGCGCGGCGTAGCGCGGCAAACCCGGCCTTGTCCTCGGGGTTATCCGGGAAATTGAGCGCGCGAATGAAATCCATGCGTTCCAATGGCGGCTGTATGTCCTCGGCCGAGGTGCCAAGCGGGAGCGCGACCTGATCACTCGGATCTGTCGGCGATGGCGCAGGTGCCAACACAGGTCGTGGTTCTGGCTGATCTGCGCGGGTTGTCGAGAAGGTCGCAAGCGCAGTCTCGGTCTTGCGTTGCGCTGCCGCGATCTCGTCAAGCTTCTGGCTTACAGTCTTGTCGACCGTCTGGCCGAGCGTCTGGCTCTGCGTCACATAGGCTTGGCGGATCGCATCTATAGCCGCCCGCAAACGGCGGCTTTCCTCTCGCATGACCCGGCTGGTCCGCGCCGCCGTAGCCCCGACCCAGATCATCGCGACAGGCATGAACACCGCAATCAGGATGATCACGAACTGCAACGCCCCGCCATCTGTCTCCACCCGCGGCGCCAATAACAGGAAAAACACCGCGGTTCCCACAAGCCACAGGAGCGACAGCGCCAATGCGATCAACTCGATTGACGTAATCCCTTCGGAGTCCGGCTTGGTTTCAAAGCCCTTCCCAGGGCCACTGTCGCTGCTGGGGCGCATGTGTCAGCCGCCTAATCAAATGTAAGCGATCTTTAGCACTTCGTAGGACCGATCTCCACCGGGCGTATGGACCTCGACGCTGTCGCCCTCTTCCTTGCCGATCAGAGCACGCGCAATCGGCGATTTTATGTTCAAGAGACCCTTTTCGATGCTGGCCTCGTATTCGCCCACGATCTGATAGGTCTTCTCCTCGTCGGTATCCTCATCGACGAGTGTCACCGTCGCCCCGAATTTGATCGGCCCGGACAGCTTGGCAGGGTCAATCACCTCGGCGAGGCTAAGAATACCCTCGATTTCCTTGATGCGGCCTTCGATGAAAGACTGTTTTTCCTTCGCCGAGTGGTACTCGGCGTTCTCGCTAAGATCACCATGCTCGCGCGCCTCGGCGATGGCCCGGATGATCGCCGGACGCTCGACCGACTTCAGCTGCTTCAGCTCGACCTCAAGCCCGGCATGGCCGCCTGCTGTCATCGGAATTTTTTCCATTGCGTCCGTCCATTGTCAGAAGCGGGGCCGCTGGATAGCAGGCCCCGTCATTGCACTTGTTCAGTTTCGATCCAGATTGCCCGAAGCCCATGCCCGATTGCAAGTAGAGATGACGAGGCTCGGCGGTTTCATGGTTTCATACGTGACAAATTGCCGTTTTCCATGTGGTTTTACGTCGTGTTTCAATTGACGCTTGCCGCGCGGGCAAGATACTCACACTCGCAACTTTGTTGTGTAGAGGTTCTGGCCCCACAGCGCCCCGAAAAAGGATGAGGACGATGACCGATATGACACGCGAAACGATGGAATATGACGTGGTGATCGTGGGCGCGGGCCCGGCCGGGCTATCGGCTGCGATCCGCCTGAAACAACTTGACCCCGACTGCGAGGTGGTTGTGCTTGAAAAAGGCTCCGAGGTGGGCGCGCATATCCTGTCGGGCGCAGTGCTCGATCCGTGCGGCCTAGACGCGCTGATCCCGGACTGGAAAGACAAGGGCGCACCACTCAACACGCCGGTGAACGACGACAATTTCTACATGCTGGGTGAAGGCGGCAAGGTCCGTATCCCCAACTGGCCGATGCCGCCGTTGATGAACAACCACGGCAATTACATCGTCTCGATGGGCAATGTCTGCCGCTGGATGGCCGAACAGGCCGAGGAACTGGGCGTCGAGATTTTCCCCGGCATGGCCTGCTCTGAAATGGTCTATGGCGACAACGGCGAAGTGAAGGGTGTCGTGGCTGGCGAATTCGGCAAGAACGAGGACGGCACGCCCGGCCCAAGCTATGAGCCGGGAATGGAACTTCATGGCAAGTACGTGTTCTTGTCCGAGGGCGTACGCGGCAGTCTCGCCAAGGAGGTCATGGCCAAATACGATCTGTCGAAGGACAAGGAACCGCAAAAATTCGGCCTCGGCATGAAAGAGATCTGGGAGGTGGACCCTGCCAAGCATCGCGAGGGCAGCGTCACTCATACGATGGGCTGGCCGCTTGGCAGCAATGCCGGTGGTGGCTCCTTTATCTATCACCTTGAGAACAATCAGGTTTATGTCGGCTTTGTGGTGCATCTCAATTACCAGAACCCGCATCTTTACCCCTACATGGAATTCCAGCGTTTCAAGCATCACCCGATGGTTGCGGAGCTGCTGAAAGGCGGCAAGCGGGTGGCGTATGGTGCGCGCGCCATTACCGAGGGCGGCTATCAGTCGATGCCCAAGATGGTGGCCCCGGGCGTCGCGCTTCTGGGCTGTTCGGTCGGCATGGTCAACGTGCCGCGCATCAAGGGCAATCACAATGCCATGCTCTCGGGCAAGGCGGCGGCGGAAGCGGCGCATGCGGCCATGGCTGCGGGCCGCGCCAGCGACGAACTCAATGAGTACGAAACCGAGGTGCGGACAGGCGCGATTGGCAAGGATCTCAAGAAGGTCCGCAACGTCAAGCCGCTCTGGTCAAAATACGGGCTTCTGGCCTCACTCACTGTCGGCGGCCTCGACATGTGGACCAACACTTGGGGCTTCAGCCTCCTCGGGACGCTCAAGCATGGCAAGACCGATGCCGAGGCCACGGGGTTGGCCGTTGCGCATAAAAAGATCGAATACCCCAAGCCGGATGGTAAGCTGAGCTTTGACCGACTGACCAATGTGAGCTTTTCCATGACCAATCACGAGGAAAGCCAGCCCGCGCACCTGCACCTGAAGGACCCCAATGTTCCCGTGGTAATCAATCTGCGGAATTACGCCGAACCGGCACAGCGCTATTGTCCGGCGGGCGTCTACGAGGTGGTGCACGAAGACGGCAAGGAGCCACGCTTCGTCATCAATTTCCAGAACTGCGTGCATTGCAAGACTTGCGACATCAAGGATCCCAGCCAGAATATCAACTGGGTCACACCACAGGGCGGCGACGGGCCAAATTACCCGAATATGTAACCATCGCGTGATAAACAGGTGGCGGCGCAGCAAAAGGGCTGCGCCGCATTGCCTTGGGGGGGTTGGCATATTACCTTTGCGGGAAATTGAACGAAAAAAGGCAGGACAGCTTGACATTCAGAACCTTCCCGGCGCTCGCATTGACGGCTCTTTTGCAGGCCGCGCCCGTGCCTGCCCTCGCCGACGCCGCACCCGGTGCCTATCTCGCCGCGCGGCAAGCGCGCGCCACGGGCGATTTTGCGGCCGCCGCCAAATACTACGCGATGGCACTTGCACGCGATCCTGCCAACCCTTCTATGCTCGAGAATGCGACTGTCGCCTATCTTGCACTTGGTCAACTCGATCAGGCAGTTGCCATCGCCCGCAAGATCGAGGCCGACGGGCTGCGCAGCCAAGTGACGCAGATGGCGCTTGTGGCAGACGAGACGCGCAAAGGCGAATGGGAGGCACTGCTGTCTCGGGTCAAGGACAATCGGGGCGTGGGAGATTTGGCCGACGGCTTGATTTCCGCTTGGGCCGATCTGGGCAAAGGGGATATGACCTCGGCCTTGACACGCTTTGATCGCGTCGCCGAGGAGCGTGGCCTTCGTAGCTTTGCAATTTACCACAAGGCGCTGGCACTTGCCTCCGTCGGTGATTTCGAAGGTGCCGACAAGGTGTTCAGCGGCGAGGCAGACGGCCCGATCCAGCGCACGCGGCGCGGCGTCATCGCGTGGGCGCAGGTGCTCAGCCAACTTGACGAACAGGACCGCGCCGTAAAGATCATCGATGACACCTTCGGCACGGATCTGGACCCCGAAATCATGGCGTTGCGCGCCAGGCTCACATCCGGCGAGCGCCTGTCGTTCGAGTTGGTCAACAGTCCGGCAGACGGGATTGCCGAAGTATTCTTCTCTCTCGGCCGCGCGCTCATGCAAGAGGCCAATGACGAATATATCCTGATCTACGCGCGTGTCGCCGAGATGATCAAACCCAATCACGTCGATGCCATCCTCATGGCCGCCGAACTGTTGGAAAGCCTGGAACGGTTCGATTTGGCGATCCAGGCGTTCAAAAAGGTGCCGCGCAGTCATCCCTCTTATCATCTGGCCGAATTGGGGCGCAGCGACGTATTGCGCCGTATCGAAAAGCCTGATGCCGCCATCGAAGTTCTTGAGCAACTGGCCGAGAATTACCCCGACCTCGCTACCGTGCACGTCGCGGCGGGTGATCTTTATCGCTCGCAAGAAGAGTTCGCTTCGGCGGTCACCGCTTATGACCGCGCCCTCGCCCTTTACGAGGCGCGTGGCAACGACCAATGGTTTGTGCATTACGCCCGCGCCATCAGCCACGAGCGCCTTGACAACTGGCCCGAGGCCGAGGCTGATTTCCGCCGCGCGCTGGAGTTGAACCCAGACCATCCGCAGGTGCTGAACTATCTTGGCTATACCATGGTCGAGAAACGCGTAAATCTTGACGAGGCGCTCGAGATGATCGAAAGGGCCGTGGCTGCACAGCCCGAGAGCGGCTATATCGTGGACAGCCTCGGTTGGGTGCTTTACCGGCTTGGCCGTTACGAGGAGGCCATAGGACATATGGAGCGCGCGGCAGAATTGATGCCGACCGACCCAGTCGTAAATGACCATCTGGGCGACGTTCTGTGGGCCGTTGGGCGCAAGGTTGAGGCGCGCTTTCAGTGGAAACGCGCCCTCTCGCTGCACGAGAGCGGACCCTCGCCCGATCTGGAACCAGATCGCGTGCGCCGCAAGCTGGAAGTCGGGCTCGATCAGGTTCTGTCCGAAGAGGGCTCCGAGCCACTGAGAGCTGCGGATGCCACACCCGCCAATAACTGAGACAGCCCCGGCCAAAATAAACCTGACATTGCACGTCACCGGGCGGCGAGACGATGGCTTTCACTTGCTGGATTCACTGGTTGTTTTTGCCGATTTGGGCGATATCCTGACGATTGTACCCGCTGACCAGAACAGCCTGACCGTGATCGGGCCAATGGCGCCGGGCGTCCCCGAGACTCAGGACAATCTCGTGCTGCGCGCGGCAGCGATGATGGGTCAACGCGCCCACATGACGCTCGACAAGCAACTGCCATCCGCAGCGGGCATCGGCGGTGGCTCCAGCGATGCCGCAGCCTGCTTGCGTGGCCTGTCTAGAATGAGCGGCGAGACACCTCCGGACGACGTGCTGCGCCTCGGGGCCGATGTGCCGGTTTGCCTGTTGGCACGATCGGCCCGGATGCGGGGCATTGGCGAAGACACCCAGCCAGTGCCCAACCTGCCGACGCTACACGCAATTCTGGTAAATCCCGGCGTTCCGGCATCCACGCCGGCGATCTTTCGACGCCTCCGACAGCGCGACAACCCCGCCATGCCCAACGATTTGCCCACCTGGCCCGATACTATGGCACTGATCCGCTGGCTCGCGTGTCAACGCAACGATCTTCAAGATCCGGCGCTGGAGGAGGTCCCGGTCATTACTGATGTTCTGGAAGATATCGCAGCAACGTCGGACTGCGGCCTCGCGCGCATGTCAGGCTCGGGTGCGACCTGCTTCGGCCTCTACCCCGAGGCCATCAGCGCGGCCAACGCCGCAACTGCCCTAAGTGCCAAGCGGCCCGAATGGTGGGTGCGCTCCGTACGGCTCAGCTGATACGCGCCACCACGTAATCGGCCAGATGGTCCAGCATCTCGCGGACCGGATGCGCGGGCAAGACTCGCAAAGCGCCTCGCGCTTTGGCGACCCACTCCTGCGCATTGTCACGCGTCTGATCCAAAGCCGCGTGTTTGTCCAGAAGGTCAAGCGCGTGTGCCAGATCGCCCTCGCGCTGATCGCCCTTTTCGATGACCCTCCGCCAAAAAGCCCGCTCCTCGACATCCGCTGCCGCGATCGCCTTGATCACCGGCAGCGTCAGCTTGCGTTCGCGAAAATCGTCTCCTACGTTTTTTCCCGTCGCCTTAGCGTCGCCTTGATAATCCAGCAGATCATCCACGATCTGAAAGGCGATACCAAGCGCATCACCATATTCAAAAAGCGCCTTTACCTGATCCTCCGGTGCGCTGGCGATCACGCCACCCACCTCTGTTGCCGCAGAAAACAGCGCCGCTGTCTTGCCACGCACCACCTGAAGATAAATATCTTCGGTCGTCGCCAGATCCTGTGCCGCACTCAGTTGCAGCACCTCACCCTCGGCGATCGTAGCGGAGGCATTTGCCAGAATATCCAGAACTCGAAGTGAACCGGGTTCGACCATCAACTGAAACGCGCGCGCGAACAGGTAGTCGCCCACCAGTACGCTCGACTTGTTGTCCCACAGAAGGTTGGCGGTAGGCCGCCCACGGCGCTGCGCGCTCTCGTCCACCACGTCGTCGTGCAATAGCGTGGCGGTGTGAATAAACTCGACCGTCGCTGCCAGATGAACGTCGTAAGGTCCGTCATAGCCACACAGATCAGCCGTCGCAAGCGTCAGCATCGGGCGCAGCCGCTTGCCGCCCGCCTCTACCAGATGTGCGGTCACTTGTGGAATACGCGGTGCATGGCGCGATGCCATACGATCACGGATCAACGTGTTGACCGCCTCCATCTTGCCCGCGAGATGCGCGGCCAGTTGTTCATGCGGTTTCGTCGCGGTCTCGTCCAATCCCATAACACTCCCGTCAACACGGCTCGACATAGCACAAGCCCTGCCCTTATCTATGGCCTATGAAACAGCTTTTACGCACGAATGATCCAGCGTCTATCGCCTTTGCCCAGGCGCTTCTTCAGGGCGAGGGTATAGACTGCTTTGAGATGGACGTAAACATGAGCATCCTCGAAGGGTCCATCGGTATTTTTCCTCGTCGCCTGATGGTCGCGGATGCCGACTATGACGATGCGCGTGTCGCGCTGATCGACAATGGATTTTCGCTTGAGGACTGAGCCATTTGCAGAGGCCGATCTCAGCCATGACGCCTTTCTTGGCGGCCGATTGCGAATCTCACAACCGCGCAAGGGCTATCGCGCGGGGGTCGATCCGGTACTGCTGGCCGCCAGCGTGCCGGCACGCGCCGGGCAGAGCTTGCTCGACCTGGGCTGCGGGTCAGGCATTGCCGCGCTCTGCGTTGCGACGCGCGTGGCTGGGCTGGTGCTGACAGGGCTAGAGTTGCAACCCGCCTACGCGTCGCTTGCTCGCCAGAACGCCGCCAACAACTCAATCCCGTTCGATGTCCACGAAGGCGATCTTGCAGCCATGCCCGCCGGATTGCGCGCGCGGCAATTCAACCATGTTATTGCCAACCCGCCTTATTTCGATCGCACAACCGGCACTCCAGCGCAGGACTCCGACCGAGAGCACGCCTTGGGTGAGGCACGGCCTCTCACCGATTGGGTTCGTGCGGCGGCGCGGCGGGCCCTGTCCGGCGGTACCGTTACCTTCATCCAACGGTGCGAGCGGCTGACAGATTTGCTGCCCGCCATGTCAGCACATCTCGGCTCAATCGAGATCTTGCCGCTGATTCCGCGCCGCGGCCGGTCCGCACGGCTGGTGCTGATCCGGGGCCGCAAAGGTGGGCGAGCGGCAATGCGTCTTCACGATGGCTGGCTGATGCACGCAGGCGAAAGCCACGATCAAGATGGCGACGACTATACCCCCGCCACATCAAACGTGCTCAGAAATGCCGCAGAGCTGAGTTTTCCGCATTGATTTTAGCAAAATGCCGCACGCAAATTGCTTCAGATTTCGCAGTCGCAGCGTGACACTATTGTAAAAATATGCTGCACTTCCCATGTCGAATAGACGCACCCACCAGAGAGGAGACTGCCTATGAGCTTGAGTTCGCATATTGAAGAACTGAAGAGGAAACATCACGCGCTCTCGGAACAAGTGGAACAGGCGCAGCGCGCGCCGGGCAGCAGTACCCTTGAGATTGCCGATCTCAAGAAACAGAAGCTCAAAATCAAAGAAGAAATCGAGCGCCTCAGCATCAACGCCTGAGTGCGCTTTTTTTAAATTAGCCTTGCCCGCGATCCTCTCGGGCGAGGCCGCACCAAGCCACCTGATCCAGAATGCAATCTGGTATTTTACCCGCTTCAATATTTGCCAAACAGGACTGGCACTGCCTTTTGCTTGGCGTCACAAATGAACGCCCGATTTCAGCCGCGCCAAGTGCGCCTTCTGCTTGATCCGATTTCTTTGGATGAAATCCAGTCTCACCTTTCCGACCTGAGATTTCCAGACACCCCATTGACGGTTTCGTGCTCTGTCAAGGATCAGCAGGCCGTGCATTCGCAAACCTGCCTGCAAGGCAGATGGCTTCCGCCCTTCGGGAAACACGAAGGTTGAGTCCAGTTAACAAGAATTGATCGGGCCTGCGACCATTCGCTTGAGTGTGTCTCTTGCATTAAAAGCGAACATGAGGCTAAGGGGTATCATGCAAATCTACCTCCCCATAGCCGAGGTTTCGGTCAACGCTTTCCTTCTATTGGGATTGGGTGGCCTCGTTGGCGTTTTATCGGGCATGTTCGGGGTGGGTGGCGGTTTTTTGATGACGCCACTTCTTTTCTTCATCGGCATTCCGCCCGCTGTCGCCGTTGCCACCGAGGCCAACCAGATTGTCGCCTCGTCTTTCTCCGGCGTCCTGGCCCATCTCAGGCGCAAAACGGTGGATCTCCGAATGGGCACGGTCCTGCTCATCGGCGGGCTGATAGGTGCTGCATTGGGCGTCCTATTATTCAACTACCTGAAGTCGCAGGGACAAGTCGATCTGTTGGTCAAGCTGTGCTACGTCGTATTTCTCGGCGTCGTTGGCGGCATGATGTTCGTCGAGAGCCTGCGCGCCATTCGTCAGACGCGTCGCGGCGCAGCCCCCAAACGCAAGAAACACGGCTGGGTACATGGCCTACCATTCAAGATGCGCTTTCGCACCTCGGGCCTTTATATCTCGGTCATTCCACCGCTTCTGGTGGGGGTAAGCGTGGGTATTCTGGCCGCGATCATGGGCGTCGGCGGCGGTTTCATCATGGTGCCCGCGATGATCTACCTGCTCGGCATGCCGACCAAGGTCGTTGTGGGGACGTCGCTCTTCCAGATCATTTTCGTGACCGCATTCACCACCATGCTGCACGCCACAACCAACTACACGGTGGATATCGCTCTAGCGGTTCTGTTGCTTGTGGGGGGCGTGATCGGTGCGCAGATCGGGACGACGATCGGCACAAGGATGAAGGCCGAGCAATTGCGCATTCTTCTGGCAGGCATGGTGCTGGTGGTATGCGGAAAGCTTGCATTTGACCTGCTTGTGCAACCCGCCGAGCTTTATTCTCTCGGCGCAAGCGGAGGGCATTGATGCTCTTGCGATTTGCAGCATTGTTGATCCTTGTCGCGTTTCCCTTGCGCGCAGAAGAGGTCGTCCTTGGCCTTTCGAGCGACAAAGTGGCGATCACCGCCACCTTCGAGGGGTCCGACATTTTGATCTTTGGTGCCGTCAAACGCGAATCGCCCATACCCGAGACACCGCTCGATGTGGTGATATCGGTCTCCGGACCGTCACAACCGGTGCAGGTGCGGCGCAAGGAGAGACAATTCGGCATATGGGTCAATACCGACATGGTCGATCTCGATGCCGCGCCCAGCTTTTATGCCGTGGCCACGACCGGCCCGCTCGACAAGGTGCTGTCCAGCACCGAAGATCTCCGGCATCGCGTCTCGATCCCACGTGCAATCCGCTCGGTGGGCGCGGCGAGCATGGTGGAGGACGTCGAGAGCTTTACCGACGCGCTGATCCGGATCAAGCGCGATCAGGGCGCCTACCAAATGCGCGAGGGTGCGGTGGTGTTCGACGAACAGACGCTTTTCCGGACGGCAATCGCCTTGCCAGCCAACCTTACCGAAGGGGTCTATTCGACACGTATTTTCCTGACCCGCGAGGGGCGGGTTGTGTCACAATTCGAGACCGTGATCGACGTGCGAAAAGTCGGGTTGGAGCGCTGGCTCTTCACCCTCTCACGAGAACAACCCATGCTTTACGGCTTGATGTCGCTGGCAATTGCCATTGCAGCGGGTTGGGGTGCGTCAGCCGCATTTCAGGTGATGCGGCGAGGTTGATTGACCCTATCAGCGTCGAGCGATTTGCAACAGCGCGGCAAGCCATTCTTATGGGACTATCTTCACCCGTCTGTTCCCATAATCACCTGAGCCGCAATCGCGCTCATGTAGACAACAAGCAGCGCCACGCTTTCCGCGCCGATATGCGCAGGCCCCTTGCGTTGGCGCAAAATCAGCCCTCCCAGCAAAATGGCGGTCATCAGGATCGCCGTGAGGGTCCAGAACTGATCGCTCGTGCCTGCCGCGTGGTAGAGAGACCCCTCTCGATAGGATAGGTCGGCCGCAGTCAGAAAGAGCGTGTCAAAGGTATTTCCGCCGATGATACCGCCAACCGCCAATTGCAACGCCCCACGGCGCACCGCAGCAATGGTGGTCACAAGCTCGGGGAGCGATGTCACGACCGCCGTCGCCAGGGCACCAACGAGCGATCCCGACAGCGCCATGCGCCCGGTGAGCGTGCCTGCTGTCTTGGCAATGATCCAACCCGAAAACGCCATCACCAGCATCAGCAGAAAGAGCAACAAAAAAAGCCGTGACGTGCTTGTCCAGCCCGCGTCATCGGCTTCCTCATCGGGTGTGTCTGCTCTTGTATCCTTGGTCGAAACAGGATGCCACATCGGCTGCTCGCGCAACGCGCGAGTGACGAGCAGCGCGAAGACATAGACAACCGGAATCACCAGCGAAACAGGATGAACGGCGAGGATCGTGAAATCCGGTAGGGTCTGCGCCATCAGCGGAAGTGTCAAAAGCACGATCAACGTAACCGACTGAAAGATGTTGGCCAAATCGGCGGCGGCGTGTTCCAGATTGGCTTTGCGGTACACCACATCCGCGATGGCCAAAAATGCGGTCTGAGCGGCAATACCGCCGATGCTGTTGGAATACGCCAAGGACGCATAGCCGTCGAAAGCCACCGTAATGGAAACGATCGTTCCGCTCAATGATGTTGCCGCCCCAAGCAGGACCGCCCCCGCAAGCGCCTCGCCGACGCCAGTCCTGTCTGCCAGCCTGTCGACGACACTTGTGATTCTCAGACCGGTCAGCAACACCCCGCCCGCAGCCAGCAGAAACGCTGCCAACAGTGCAGCAAGCGACCAGTCCGCAAGCATGCCCATATCTTTAGACGCCCCCTTTCTTCAGGCTCCGGCCCCGTCAGCCCCTTCCGACAAATGGCATTTTCGTGGCCATCAGCGTCATGAATTGCACATTCGCCTCGGGCGGCAGGTCGGCCATATGCAGCACCGCGCGCCCGACCTCGGCCACGTCCATGGTGGGGGGCGGGTTGCCGGGATTGGCGGCGATGATCCCCTCCAGCAACTCGGTGCGCGCATTGCCGATGTCGATCTGCCCGCAAGCGATGTCAAACGCGCGGCCATCGAGACTGAGCGTCTTGGTCAGCCCGGTGATGGCGTGTTTCGTCGTGGTATAGGCGACCGAGCCTTCGCGCGGCGCATGGGCCGAGATCGAGCCGTTGTTGATGATCCGCCCGCCTTGCGGGTGTTGCCGCCGCATCTGCCCGAAGGCCGCCTGTGCGCACAGAAACATGCCATGCAGGTTCACATCGACCACCTGCCGCCATTCGTCATAGCCCAACTCGTCAATCATCGCCGCGCGGCCAAAGCTGCCCGCGTTGTTGAACAGCACGTCGAGGCGGCCCGACTTGGCGGTGAAATCCGCGAAACAGCGCGCCACATCGTCAGGCGATGTCACGTCGCCGGGCAAGATCACCGCGCGGTCATTGCCTTCGGCCACCGCCTCCAGCGCCTCGGGGCGCCGCGCCATCAGGCCGACCTGCCAGCCTGCCTCCAGAAAGGCGCGCGCGCAGGCGGCGCCAATACCGGCACTTGCCCCGGTGACGAGAACGGATTTCATGGCTCTTCCTCCTGTTCGAGTTCCAAAGGCACAGGCGCGGCTCGCAGATCGTCGATGCTGAGCGGCGCGGTGGGTTTCGACAGCCGATTACGTACCACCCAATGCAGCCGCTCCTCGGCGCGGGTGATCGCCACATAGGCGAGGCGCTTCCACAAGGGCTGCCCGGCCTCCGACCGTCCCATCCGCGCGGCGGCATAGATGTCGGGGGCAAAGACCTGAACATCGCGCCATTGCGAGCCTTGCGCCTTGTGGATCGTCACCGCCGCGCCGTGCAGAAAGGTCGCCCCCATATTGGCCGCATAGGGAATGAACGGCTCTTCCTCACCCGGTTTTTCGATCTTCACGATCGACGCCGCCGACAGGCGCGGGTCCTCGGCACCGATGACATGCAGCCGCGAAAAACCGGGGCGCTTGCCGGGGCCGAGATAGATCACCTGCGCCCCCTTGATCAGCCCGCGCGCCTCAAGATCCAGCCGCTTCTTGCGATGCTTGAGCGGCAGTTCAATACCGTCGCACACCAGCGGCTCCCCTTCCAGCAATGCGGTCTCAGGCGCGCCATGTACCGCGCGAAACGCGTTGATCAAGCGGATGCGCGTGGCGTTGCGCCAGACGAGGACCGGCGAGCGCGCCATCAGATCGACCTCGACCCGTTCGGCCCACCTCACCCGCTCGTCGCGCTTGGCCGCGTCCTCGATCATCCGTTCGAAATGATGAAACTCCAACGCCGGATCGGCGAGCGCATGCGCCAGATCGAGGATCGGGTTATCAGCATCCTGCCGGTGAATGCGGCTCAGTTCCAGCCGGGCAGGCGCGGGCAGGGTCTCGAACACCATGCCGTCATTAGATTTCACCGGCGGCAATTGTGCCGGATCGCCGAACAGCAGAAGCGTCGGGAAAATCTCTTTCAAATCCTCGAATTGCTGCGCATCGAGCATGCTCGCCTCATCGACAAACCCGATATCGAGCGGCTCTTCGCGACGTTTCCAGCCGGTGATGAAGTCCGACCCGCGCAGGCCGGCAGCAGCAAGCGCACCCGGAATGGACTTGTTGCTCTGATAAAACGCCAGGGCCCGGTCGAGCGACAGATCGGTCAGCCCCTCGACCTCGGGGCGGTCGCCCTGCCCCGCCAGCCATTCGGCGATTTTCTCATATTCCGGGTCATAGACCGGGGTGTAGAGGATGCGGTGAATGGTCGTCGCGGGCACCCCGCGCAAGCGCAGCACGCTCGCCGCCTTGTTGGTTGGGGCGAGAATGGCCAGCGTGCGCCGGTCACGCCGTTTGCGCCCCTCCCAATCGCCCGAAACCACATCAACGCCTGCCTCCTCCAGCGCGCGGTAGAGCGCGGCCAGAAGTAGCGTCTTGCCCGACCCGGCCTTGCCCACCACCGCCAGAACCGCCTGTTTTCCCTCGCGCGGGGGTGTCAACACGCCGTCATCAATATCGACACCGACACCACGCAATGCGTCGGTGATACGGTCATGCGCCTCAGCCTGATCAGGCGAATATGTCAGAGCGGTTTCGGTCATGCGGGGACACTATCGTCGCGACGCGGCAGGTGCCAGTGAAAGCCGCTTGGCCGACTGATCGCCTCGGCCTTGAAACATCGTTTCACGCAGACTTGGAGGACGGTGGCGATCTACACCAAAAATGTAGTGCAGCATGGATAGCCCCTTTATCTTCCGAGGTGCCGCCCGATCGCAACCGGGTCAACGTGATCCGGCCGGGTGCACGCAATGCGCTTGACCATCCGGCCTTCCCTTCCCTATTGCAGCGCCAAGAGATAGAGTTTGGCAAAAAACCGCTTGCGGGCTATCCGCAGCTCAGGGGAAGCAAACCATGGCGCATATCATAGTCGTCGGCAATGAAAAGGGCGGCGCGGGCAAATCGACGGTGTCCATGCACGTCGCGACGGCATTGGCACGAATGGGGCACAAGACAAGCGCACTCGACCTGGACTTGCGGCAAAAAACCTTTGCCCGCTACGCCGAGAATCGCAAGAGGTTCATCGAGACATCCGGTCTGGACCTGCCAAGCCCGCGCTACCACGACCTCCCAGAAGTGGAGGCCGATCAGCTCAAACCCGGCGAGAACGTTTATGACAGACGCCTGTCGGCGGCGGTGGCAGAGCTGGAGGCCGATAGCGATTTTATCGTGATCGACTGCCCGGGCTCTCATACCCGGCTGAGCCAGGTGGCACACAGCCTTGCTGATACGCTGATCACGCCCCTGAATGACAGCTTTATCGATTTTGACCTGCTGGCCCATATCGACAGCGATGGAAAGAAGATCCAGGGGCCCTCAGTCTATTCAGAGATGGTGTGGAATGCCCGCCAACTCAGGGCACAAGCCGGGCTGCGTGCAATAGACTGGATTGTGGTCCGCAACCGCCTTGGTGCGCAACAAATGGTCAACAAGAAGAAGATGGGCGATGCAATCGACAATCTGGCAAAGAGGATCGGGTTTCGCGTCGCCCCGGGCTTCAACGAGCGCGTGATCTTCCGAGAGCTGTTTCCACGCGGCCTTACCCTGCTGGACCTCAAGGATATTGGGGTGAAGGGCCTCAACATTTCGAACATCGCCGCACGTCAGGAATTGCGCGATCTCATCAAGGCGCTGAACCTGCCCGGTGTGACTGTAAAGTTCTGATCCCCTGGCAATTTCATCGGCCATGCCACTTGATTGCGTCCCAAAACTTCATACCTAAATATTAAATACCGATTTTATGCGCCGACTGGGGGGGGCCGCGACGTGAGTGATCGGACAAGTTCGCCGTTTTCGAAAGGACGCGATGAGGCGTCGGATTGGCCGTCTCGATGGGATGGCATACTCGATCTCAGACAAAAGACATGGTGCGAGGCCAACGGCATCCCGCTCGCCTACGACCCGTTGCAGATTGGCTGGGTCATCGCTGAAAAAGAAGCACAGTGCCCCAATGCGGTTCCATCTGCTCCATTGTCATGGAAGGTAAAATGCGACCGCGAGCTTGCGTTTCGGCGCTGGAAGGCCGAGGACGTTGGCGACTACATTCGGCTTTTGGGCGACCCCGAGGTCTGGCGCTACATGCATGAGGCATGGCCGGGTGCGATGTCTGACACGTTGGCCCGCAGCCTGATCGACATTTCCGCTCTGGACGATCATCACGATGTTCTGGCCGTCACCTTGGACGGGCGACCGATTGGCCAAATGCGCTTAGCCTTCGGATTGGACGAGAGCAGCCGGGACACTGCTGAACTCAGCTATTGGCTGGGCCGCGAGCATTGGCAACAAGGGCTGGGGCATGATCTTGTGCGGCAGGCGACCAAAAGGGCTTTTGCCGATCACTCATGGCTTTATCGGCTAGTGGCTTTCGTGCATCCTGACAATCCTGCCTCGGTGCGCTGTCTGAGGCGCGTCGGCTATCATGACCGGGGGCATCGCGACGATGGATGGCAGTGTTTCGTGATCTACCGAGATAGCTGAGGATCAGGTCGGTGGTCCGGTGCGGGGGTGCGGTCGATTGCGCAGCCGGCGATGTGCGAGCAACGCCCAAAGGTTCGACACGAAAAGCGCACCGATCACCACAGCGCCACCGATGATCGCCCACACGCCAGGGTCTTCCCCGACCACGGCCCAAACCAAAAGTGGCGCAAGCACGGATTCAAGCAAGATCAGCAGCGCAACCTCTGCAGAGGCGATATAGCGGGGACCAAGCGTCAACAGACAGGTCGAAACGCTGATGAACGCGCCATGCCCCAGCAAGAGCGGCCAGTTTCCAGACCAGACCGCCATCGGCTGAGCCATTGGCCAGATCGCCAAAGAGGCCCCGAGGAAGGCAATCGGAATAGCCGGAATCATCGACACTGACCGCAACTGACGCGCCGCCGTCATCGCCGCAGCAAAGCTGGCAGAGACACCGAGCGCCACCAAATCACCGCTCCAATGCGCCCCTTTCGTCTCGCCCGACCCCCAAGCAATGAGCGCAAGACCTGCAAAAACGCCCATCATCGTCAAGACCATGCGACGGCTGATCGGTTCTCGCAGAAAAATCCGGCTGAAAATCGCAGCGAAAACCGGCATCGAGGCCAGAATGAAGACCACGTTGGCCACGCTGGTGAGACTTACGGCAAAGACAAAGCCCGGCGCGGTTGAGGCGATCAGAACGGTGTAGATAGCACCCGGCCAGCCGGTACGCGCAACACTCGAAAACCCACGCGGCCCTCTTGTGGCCAGCACGCCCATCAGGATCACGCTGCCCGCCGTCACACCACGCCAGAACGCGATCGAGGCCGCGTCGCCATCTATCAGCCGCACAAAGAGCGAATCCGGCACGACAAAAAGCACGCCAAGTGCGGTGATAACCAGTCCTTTTAGATGCGTGGTCATACGCCAATGAGTGCGTTGATGGCGATCCAAAGTAAACCCCGCACTGCACTCTCGTCTTTTACGCCACTGGTCCTTTATGCTGACCGAGAAGCAAGAGGAGAGACGCATGCCCGCACCTGACGATCCCGGACACGCAGCTTCAGCCGCATGGCTCGTCGCCGACGTCGGAGCGAGCCATTCGCGGCTTGCACTCGCAACGACAGACGGGCTTTGCGAACAGAGTGCACAACGGGTTCGAAACACCGACTACCCCGGGTTCGAGCAGGTGGTCGCACAGTACCTTGCTCATCAGGACGTGCGCCCAACCGCTATTTGCGCCGGAGTCGCCGGGCCTGTTCGCGACGGGATATCGCGGCTCACGAACCTCGGCTGGGTGATCGACGCGGGGACGCTTGCCAGCGGCAGCGGGATTAGGCGCGTCCACCTCATCAACGACCTGCAAGCACAGGCTCATGCGTTGGATGACCTAAAAGCACCCAATGTCCAGACCCTGTTTGCGGGCCAGCCTACCCTTGATGGGCCACGCATGGTGATGGGCCTAGGGACCGGCAGCAATATCGCTGTCGCGTACCGCCTGAACGGGGCCCTTTTTGTGCCTGCGGCCGAAGCCGGGCATTCGGGCTTGCCGCATCTGGACGATGAGACAAACGCGCTTATCACCGCGCTTGAACGGCAGGTCTCTCACAAACCTTACGAGGCGCTCTTGTCAGGGCCTGGCCTTGCCCGGCTGCATCGGCTGCGCACGGGTGTCGAGATGACGCCAACCGACATCGTCGCAGGGTATGAGATCAGCCAGCCCGCCTGCGTGCAAAGTCTTGAGATGTTTGCGCGCATCCTCGGCGCGGTCATGGGGAACCTTGCGCTTGCGCATATGTCCACCGGCGGCGTTTTCCTGATCGGTGGTCTGGCGCGGGCCATCGCGCTGCATCTCGCAAATCTGCCGTTTTACGAGAGTTTCGTGTCAAAAGGCCCTTACCGTGACATCATGCAAGCGATGCCCATCCACATCGTTTCCGATGATCACGCCGCATTGTTGGGCTGCGCGCAATATCTGCGGGCGCAACGGGGCTGACAAAGGCAGGTCAGGCAACCGAAGGCGGACCGCACCGCGCAGAGGGAGCCGCGCCCACTTCCCCCGCCCCGCCCGCTCTGTCATACTGCCGCCCAACCCATAAAATAAAGAGCAGCGGCATGAACGATCTTCTCTCGCCCACCCCGAAATCCGACTATGACGCCTCCTCGATTCAAGTGCTTGAGGACATGGAGCATGTGCGCCTGCGCCCCGGCATGTATATCGGCGGCAAGGATGACCGCGCCCTGCATCACATGGTGGCCGAGATCATCGACAACTCGATGGACGAGGCGGTGGCGGGCCATGCCACATGGATCGAAGTGGAACTGCACGCCAATGGCCATGTCAGCGTGCGCGACAATGGGCGCGGCATCCCGATTGATCCGCATCCCAAGGACCCCAGCAAGACCGCGCTCGAGATCATTTTCTGCACGCTCAACGCGGGCGGCAAGTTTTCCGGCGACAGCTACCAGACCTCGGGCGGTTTGCACGGCGTCGGCTCTTCGGTGGTGAACGCGCTCTCTGATCACCTCAGCGTCGAGGTGGCGCGCAACCGCGAGCTTTACCGCATGGCGTTCTCGCGCGGCTTGCCGCAGGGCCCGCTGGAAAAGGTCGGCGCCGCCCCCAACCGGCGCGGCACATCCGTCACCTTCCACCCCGATCCCGAGATTTTCGGCTCGCTCACGCTCAAGCCCGCGCGGCTCTTCAAGATGGCGCGCTCCAAGGCGTATCTGTTTTCGGGCGTGGAAATCCGCTGGAAGTCCGAGATCAGCGATGGCGAAACCCCGCAGGAGGCGACGTTCAAATTCCCCGGCGGTCTGGCCGATTATCTCGCCGAGACGCTTGGCACCAGCACCACCTATGCCGAGCGCCCCTTCGCCGGGACGGTCGATTTCCGCGACAAGTACAACGTGCCCGGCAAGGTCGAATGGGCGATCAACTGGACGCCCGCGCGCGACGGCTTCATCCAGTCCTATTGCAACACCGTGCCCACGCCGGAGGGCGGCACGCATGAGGCAGGCTTCTGGGCCGCGATCCTCAAGGGCATCAAGGCCTATGGTGAGCTGAGCAACACCCGCAAGGCCGCGCAGATCACCCGCGAAGACCTCATATCGGGGGGCTGCGCGCTGGTCTCGTGCTTTATCCGCGAGCCGGAATTCGTCGGCCAGACCAAGGACAGGTTGGCCACCACCGACGCACAACGCATGGTCGAGGGCGCGGTGCGCGACCATTTCGACAACTGGCTGGCCGCCGACACCAAATCCGCCGGTGCGATCCTCGATTTCCTGGTGCTGCGCGCCGAGGAGCGGCTGCGCCGGAGGCAGGAGAAAGAGACCGCCCGCAAGACCGCCACCAAGAAACTGCGCCTGCCCGGCAAGCTGGTCGATTGCACCTCGAACACCCGCGACGGCACCGAGCTTTTCATCGTCGAGGGCGACTCGGCTGGCGGCTCCGCCAAGATGGGGCGGGACCGCAAGACACAGGCGCTTCTGCCGCTGCGGGGCAAGATCCTCAACGTGCTGGGCGCCGCGTCCTCGAAACTGGGCAGCAATCAGGAAATCAACGACCTGACACAGGCCCTCGGCGTGGGCTTGGGCTCCAAATTCAACCTCGACGATCTGCGTTATGACAAGGTCATCATCATGACCGACGCCGATGTCGACGGCGCGCATATCGCGGCGCTCCTGATGACCTTTTTCTTCACCCAGATGCGCCCGATGATCGACGCGGGCCACCTCTACCTCGCCTGCCCGCCGCTCTACCGGCTGACCCAGGGGGCAAAGCGGGTCTATTGCCTCGACGAGGCCGAGCGCGATTTGTGGATGGAAAAGGGCCTCGGCGGCAAGGGCAAGATCGACTACAGCCGCTTCAAGGGTCTGGGCGAAATGGACGCCAAGGACCTCAAGGAAACCACGATGGACCCGGCCACCCGCAAACTCATCCGCGTGACGATAGACGAGGACGAACCCGGCCAGACCGGCGACCTCGTGGAGCGCCTGATGGGGAAAAAGCCGGAACTGCGGTTCCAGTATATCTCGGAGAACGCGCGGTTCGTGGAGGAGTTGGATGTTTGAGAGAGGATAGACAATCAAAACTCAACAACTTACAACCCTAAGCAAAGAAGGTGCCGAAAGCGAGGGGTAAATAGTTCTATGGCAACGGAAACCGAACATCGTGCGCGGCTAAGGGCCGCGCTGGACGAGGCAGCACGGCGTCAGGGCGTGACGCTAACGCAAGAGGCCCGCACATTTTTCGTTGATCGAGCGATTAGGCATATTTATGACCGTTTTTTAGCGGAGCAAAACAGAGATCGTGAGATTTCCAACGCAGTTGGATCAGCAAACGACTTACTTCGCAATCTCTCTCCATTGGTACAAAACCGAGTAGCTAAAAACTTAGACGGCTCAATGGTCCAGAATTTTGCGAGGACGTCTGTCAACTGTATTTACCCTTTCTGCAAACCAAGCCCGTAATGAAAAGATTCGATATCGCCTTAGAGATTTCGAAACAATTGATAACGCTATGCAGCGCAATGCTTGTTGGCGTATCTGCACTAGCAAACTCGATTTTAAACAATGAAGCTGACGGCAGAGTGTTTACCACTTTGGTTCTTTTGTACATCTTTCTTTGCTGCTCAATAATTGCTGGGCTTCTTCACTTGGGTGCAATCACAAATTTAGTCGAGGCAAATGAGCGTAGAGCGTTTGATGCAAGCAGAGGCGAAGGAAAGGACGAGTTCGTTTCTTTGTTTGACAACAAGGCGGCACCCATCTCGCTCATTTTTCAACAAGGCCTTTTTCTATTGGCAATCATATTCCTCATAGCGGCCCTTCTTATTGATCGCTGCATAACCGACTTACCGACGCCAGCCTAGTCAAACCGAGTGAGCCTAGGACTGGGTTGCTTAGCAATAACAAGGCTACCCGCGCGAAACGCACCGAAGGTGCCGCGCGATCGCCGGGCCGCCCGACCGGCACGGCGATTTGGCTGCCACCTGCGCATCGCCCCGATGTTTTCCGGATTTGGCGGCCATAAAGGGCCCATACCCCCTGTTGGATCGCCGCACCGCGGCCCGTCGACCGCGCGGCCTCATCACGGCCCTTGTCGGCGCGACGCAGCAGGCATATCTTACATCTCGCAGCACCGGCCCCGCGCCGTGCCTGCTGCGCCCGAGGGCTCATCGCCCTGACCCTGTCAGGCTCCCCTGATCCCCTGAGCACGGACCGGCCCGGCATCCCGCCCGGCCGGGATCTTTCAGGAGTCGAACCCATGTCCAAAGAGAAAAACCGGGGCAACCGCGAGGCCAAGAAGCCGAAGAAGGAAAAGCCCAAGGTCCTCGCCACCGCGAATTCCAATATTGGCAAGACCGCCCCCGTGATCGCGGGCAAATCCGTCAAGTAACGCCGAACATTGCCCGCGGGGTGGGGTATACCCGCCCCGCGCGGCCCCATCTCACAGGTCACTCCCGCGCAGTCGGGCCTCTCGCGCAACAGGCTCCAGGAGATCCCCGCCTTCGCGGGGATGACGAGTTCATTTTCCGGCCATTTTGGTCCGACCTGTCGGCTGACCTCGAATGTGCGATTGACCTGGTGCCGCTGAAGGGACTCGAACCCCCGACCCCATCATTACGAATGACGTGCTCTACCAGCTGAGCTACAGCGGCCCCGGTTGCGGCGCTATAGCACCGTGTTTCCGAGGGGAAAAGACCTATTTTTCGGCCTTCGCCGCGTCCTCTTCTGCGACGATTTCGGCGTCGACGACGGCCTCGTCGGCATCCGCCGGTTCGGTTTCGCCGGCCTGATCCTCAATGGCCCCCACGATCAGCGGCAGCATTTCAAGGCCGGTGGGCGCGGCAATCGGGCTGTTGGGCGGCGCGCGCCAGCTGAGCGTATCGAACGACTCGCAGTTTTCGCAGGAGGGCGACCACTCGGCATGGATGTGCTGACATTTGTCACACACCCATTGCGGACCTCGCGGCGCCCCGAGCGCGCGCGCAAGCCAGCCCTTGACCACCGCGTCGGGCGCTCCTTCGCCACGCTCGATGGCCGCCATGATGGTCAGCGCACGCGCGTCCGGCTCGACCTCGGCGAGATCGCCGAGCGCGCGGCGGGCCGCCGGGAAATCCTCTGCCGCAAGGTGCAATTCCGCCTCAAGCAGTCGGGTCTCGCGATTGTCGGGATGCACCTTGAGCAACTTGCGAAATCGCTTGAGCCGCTGCGCCGGCGTCTCGTCGGGCGCAATCGCGGCAAAGGCGGCGGCGAGATCCGGATGCGGCCGCACTTGCCACGCCTTGTTGATCACCCGAACGGCGTGCCGCTTGTTGCCCTGCTCGATATAGCCACGCGCGGCGAGCACGGCGGCCGGGATAAGATCGGGCGACAGGCGGTTGGCCTCGATGGCGGCCTCGCGCGCCTCGATGCTCTTGCCCTCGGCCATCACGTCGCGCGCCTCCGAAAGGGCCAGCACCGCGTCGCGACGGCGATGAACATCCCGCGGCAGGGTGCCGTATTTCAGCTTGGCACTCAGGGTTTCGCGCGCGCCCTTCCAGTCGGATTTCCGGGCCTGCAACTCAAGCAGCGTATCCTGTACCTCGGCATGTCTCGGTTTGAGCGAAAAGGCGGTCTGCGCCAGTTTGAGCGCGGTTTCGGTATCGCCATCGGCCAGCTTCTGACGCATGATTCCACGCACACCGACAAAGCGGGTCTTTTCATTGGTCAAAAGGCGTTTATAGACCTTCTCCGCGCGCGTCCTGTCACCCGCCATCTCGGCGGCCTGCGCCGTGATCAGATCGGTCAGCGCGGGCTTGCGAAGATACCTGTCGGCCTTTTGCGCCTTGGCCATGGCAACTTCGCCCTCACCCGAGGCCAGCGCCAGCATACCTTCGGACAGCGCGCGATAGCCCTTGTCCTGACGGCTGCGGTCAAAATAGCGCGACAGCGCAGTTTCATCGCCATTGATGAATTTCAGCACCGCAACCACCAGCCCCGCCAGCTTCATCAACAGCCAGATCGCAAAGACCATAAGGCCCAATGCGATCACCGCCTTGATCGGTGTCAGGTTGATCTCGAGACCAGCCATGACGATACGCACGCCGCCATCCAGTTCGAGCAGCATGCTCGAGCCCAGCGTCAGGCCTGCCACGAGGGCGATAAAAACGGCTATCTTAATAATCGACCAAAGCATGACGCCCGCCTTTTCCAGTTCAATTCAAATGATCGGCCAGCGCCTCGGCGGCGGACAGGGCCTCTTGTCGGCGCGTGGCCTCTGCTGCCCAACCATCCAGCGCGGCGCGCGCGCCTTCGGGCAGGGCTTCGATTTCGGACAGAGCATCGCCCAGCCGCCCCTCCGCCAGCGCCGCCTCGGCGCGCGACAGGATGGCATCCGGGTCGTCGCCCTCGCGGGGGCTCAGCGAGCGGATACCCAATTGGTTCTTGAGAAAACCGCCCACCCCCTCTGCAATATCGTCTGTCTCGGCACGCGCAGCGGCCAGCGCGGCACGCGCAGCCTCGGGAAAGCTATCGGTCAGAGCAGATTGCGTCGGTACGCCAGAGTCGGCCTGATCGGCCAGCGCCGCAGGAACCTCAGCACCGGTTTCACGTAGATCATCCAAGGCCGCAGTATACTCGCTACCGCTGTCCAGTGCCGTCATGACGCGCGTGAGAGCGGCACGGCGAAGAGCGCCCAGCGCGCTGTCACGTGCTGCGCTCTCACGTGCCTCGGCGTCAGAGCGCAGTGTTTCGAGCGCGTCACCTTGTGCCTCAAGCTCTGCCGCCTGCTCTTCGAGGCTGGACCGCAGGGCGCTCAGGTCTTCTGACGAGGGTCCCGTCCCGTCACCCGTGGGCGCGGGGCGGTCTTCAAGCGCCGCAACCCGCGTTTCAAGCTCCGATATCTGTTCGGTCAGTGCGGTCATTGTCTCGCCAAGGCCGTCAATCTCGTCACTCAAATCAGGAGGTACAGAAAAGCCTTCCAGCCGAGAGCCTAGGTCGGCAAGCTGCGCGTCATGCTCGGACAACGCTGCTTCGACCTGCGTTTCAAACTGATCATCCGCTTGCGTGAACCAATCAGGCGGTAAGACATATGGCGCGGCATAGACCCCAAGACCTGCCGCGACAGCACCGCCCAGAACCATTGACCAAAAGCCGCCCTTGCGCACATGGACCTGCTCCGTCCTGACCACCGGCGACGGGGTCGGATCTGTCTCGGCGTTGCTGGCATAGATCGCACCGGGGGCCGTGGGCGGTGTGTCGGTCTCGGTTTCAGAGGTGGTCTGCGCGTCTGTGTCGGCCACAGGCTCCGTGCGGTCTTCGGCATTTGTCTCGTCTGTCGTGCCTGCGGTGTCCTCCGCCATCTCCGGCTTAGGTACTGTCGGCTCGGGCTCGGCGTCGGTGTCCTGCGGCGCTGGTTCATCAGTCGATGCAGCCTCGGTGCTCACGTCAGGATCTTCACCCTTTAAAGACGGCGCCGCAGATGTGGGATCAGCGTCACTATTGGTATCCGGCGCGCTGCTATCGGAGGTCTTTTCAACTTCGCTCGGATCTTTTGCAGCTTTCTTTTTATTCGCCACCTTGCGCCACCCCTTCGAATCTCACCATGCGTTCGTGTCAACTTGACCTTACTGTGCTCGTTTTCCACCCTCAAGCCACTTGGTTGCACTGATCTGCTCCTGCAGAATCTTTAAAACTCCATGCGAATCGGGTGTCTCCGCCACGCGGACCTCGTACGCGGCACCGTCTGGCACCTCTTCTGCGACCTTGCTGCTGATTGCCGCAATCGTCAGGGGGGCCCTTAACCGACCGGCACACGCCTTGAGCTGAGAAAAAAACAGCCTCGCACTGCGCGGAGACATCAGAGGCAGAATGATCTTGTTTTTTCCGCCCAGTGCCGCGAGCGCTTTTTCGGTCAAATTGGCCTCATGTTGCTCATAAACCACCGCGTCTTGTGCTTTGTACCCTTTGGCACGCAGACTGCCCGCAACATCGGCAGCAACATGTGTGCCGCGCAGATGAAGAAAAGGCCCACGAGCACCATCGCGGGCTATCGTGTCGAGCAGGGCGACCGCATCGCCACGGGCTGAGATAGCGCGCAGACCTTCTGCCCGCGCAGCCGCTGCCGTTGCATCACCCACCGCATAACACGTCAGTCCTCGCCGATCCGTCAGCCGACAAAACCCTGAGACCCCATGGCGTGATGTGAAAATCAGCACTTCGTCATCCGAAAAGTGAGGCAACACTCCGCAATAGTCTATGCGGATCAGCGGCGATACGATCACTTTCGCGTTTTCTCCCAGTACAGCTTGCAGGTGCCCCGCAAAACGGGTCGCCTCCGGCTCTGGCCGGATGATGAGGATCGTCACGGGCATGGATCATCCACAGTTGTTGGCTGCCTCATTCGGTGTTACCTGCCTTGCACCCTCCACGCAACGTATGGGCGCGATGAGCAAGCCGCTGATCTTCCTTGGACTTGAGAGTAGCTGCGACGATACCGCCGCTGCGGTCGTGCGTATCGATCTGGATGGGGCCCCCGAAATCCTTGCCTCGGTCGTGCATGGGCAGGCCATGCTGCATGCCGATTACGGCGGTGTGGTGCCGGAAATTGCGGCGCGGGCGCATGCTGAAAAGCTCGACATCTGCGTGCGCGAGGCGCTGGCGCAGGCGGGGCTTGCGCTGGCCGATGTGGATGCCGTCGCCGTCACCGCCGGGCCGGGCCTGATCGGCGGGGTGATCGCCGGGGTGATGTGTGCCAAAGGGATCGCCGCCGGGGCGGGCCTGCCGCTGATCGGGGTCAATCATCTTTCCGGGCATGCGCTGACGCCCCGCCTGACCGATCAGGTCACCTATCCCTACCTTATGCTGCTGGTCTCGGGCGGGCATTGCCAGTTCCTGATCGTGCGCGGGCCGGATGACTTTACGCGGCTTGGCGGCACCATCGACGACGCGCCGGGCGAGGCGTTCGACAAGACCGCGCGCCTATTGGGCCTCTCGCAACCGGGCGGGCCGAGCGTGGAGCGAGAGGCCGCATCGGGTGACGCCAACCGCCTGCGCTTTCCTCGTCCGCTGTTAGACCGGGCGGGGTGCGACATGTCGTTTTCCGGTTTGAAAACCGCGCTGCTGCGGGCCCGTGATCAGATCGTGGCCGAGAAATCCGGGCTGACCCGACAGGACCGTGCCGATCTTTGCGCCGGGTTTCAGGCGGCCGTCTGTGACGTGCTGGCCGAAAAGACCCGACGAGCGCTCAGCTTATATATGGCAGAGGCCCCTGCCGCGCCGCTTATTGCCGTGGCGGGGGGCGTCGCCGCCAACGGCCCGATCCGAGCGGCGCTGACGGACGTGGCGGCAGAGGCTGGCGCGCGGTTTCTCGCCCCGCCCCTCGCGCTTTGCACAGACAACGCGGCGATGATAGCCTATGCGGGGGCCGAACTCTACGCGCAGGGCCATCGTGACGACATGACGCTTGCGGCGCGGCCCCGCTGGCCGCTGGACAATGCCAGCCCGGCGATGCTGGGCAGCGGCAAGAAGGGGGCCAAGGCATGACTCTGATCTGCGGCGCGGGTGCGTTCGGCACGGCACTTGCCGTGACACTGGCGCAAAACGGCCCGGTCACGCTCTGGGCGCGCGATGCCGAACACGCCGCCGAGATGCAGGCAAACCGCGTCAATGCGCGTCGCCTGCCGGACATCGCCTTGCCCGAGGCGATCACCGTGATCTCGGGCATCCTGCCCAAGGGCGATACCCCCTGCCTTCTGGCCATGCCGATGCAAACGCTTGGCGGTTTTCTGACAGCGCATCACGGAGCACTCGGGCACCGGCCCCTCGTCGCCTGCTGCAAGGGCATGGACCTTGCCACCGGCCTTGGCCCGACCGGCCTGATCGCGCAGACCTGTGCCCAGGCCATTCCGGCAATCCTCACCGGGCCGAGTTTCGCGCGTGATATCGCGCTCGGCCTGCCCACGGCGCTGACGCTTGCCTGCGCCGACGCGGCGATCGGCCAGACATTACAATCCACGCTGAACACTCCCACCCTGCGCCTCTATCGCACCACCGACACCACTGGCGCAGAACTGGGCGGCGCGCTCAAGAACGTCATCGCCATCGGCTGCGGTGCAGTGATGGGTGCGGGGCTGGGCGAGAGCGCGCGCGCGGCCCTGATGACCCGTGGCTTTGCCGAGATGCACCGGTTTGCCCATGCTCTGGGCGCGCAGCCCGATACGCTCGCGGGGCTGTCGGGTTTTGGTGATCTGGTGCTCACCTGCACCAGTGGCCAGTCGCGCAACTATCGCTACGGCCAAAGCCTCGGGCGCGGCGAGGATTTCGATGCAACCGTCACCGTCGAAGGGGTCGCCACCGCCCGCGCTGTCCTGACCCGCGCCCACGCGCTTGGCCTCGACATGCCTGTCACCCATGCCGTCACCGCGCTTGTCACGGGCGAATTGCGCGTCAGCGAGGCGATGGATATGCTGCTTTCACGACCATTGAAGGAAGAATGATGCTGATTGCCCTGATTGCCCGCGACCATCCCGGTGCCCTGCAAACCCGCCTCGACAACCGCGATGCCCATATCGCCTATCTCAAGGAGACCGGCGTGGTGTCTCAGGCGGGTCCGCTTTTGAACGAAGAAGGCGAGATGGTCGGCTCGCTGGTGATCCTCGATGTCGAGGATATGGAGGCGGCGCAGGAATGGGCCAATAACGATCCCTACGCCAAGGCCGAACTGTTTTCGGGGGTCGAACTGATCCCGTGGAAGAAAGTGATCTGATGCGATATTGGCTATTCAAGTCCGAACCGTCGGTCTGGGGCTGGTCCGATCAGGTGGCCAAGGGCGATGTGGGCGAGGAATGGGACGGCGTGCGGAACTATCAGGCGCGCAATTTCATGCGCGAGATGGCGGTGGGGGATCGCGGCTTTTTCTACCATTCGCAAAAGGAAAAGGCGGTCGTCGGCACGGTCGAGGTGATCACCGAGGCGCATTCCGACAGCACCACCGATGATCCGCGATGGGAGTGTGTGGATATCAAGGCGCTGGAGGCGGCGCAAACCCCCGTCACGCTGGAGATGATCAAGGCCAATCCGCGCCTGTCGGAGATGGTGCTGGTGCGCAACTCGCGCCTCTCGGTACAGCCGGTGACGGCGGAGGAATGGCACATCATCTGTGACATGGCGGGGCTGAATAGCCAACGGTAAGAGCCTGCCTGGCGATATGTGGCGAGGCTTGCACTATTCAGGCTCGGTTCAAGATCAGGCGCGACACTGCAGCCCCGATCGCATGAAACCACCTGCATTTTGCTACTGAACGGTATCTGTCAAACGAAAAAGAGCAGCCGGGATGGCTGCTCTTTTCTCATTTTGCCGAGCAAACGAGGCTTCACTTCAAGGTCCGAACGACCTCTTCGCGCTCGAAAATCTCGATCACATCGCCGGGGCGAATATCATCGTAGCTCTCGAAAGCCATACCGCATTCCTGACCCGAGATAACCTCCGGGACTTCGTCCTTGAAACGCTTGAGCGTCTTGAGCGTGCCCTCGTGGACCACCACGTCGTCGCGCAGAAGCCGCACACCGGCAGAGCGCCTTGCGATACCTTCGGTCACGAGACAACCCGCGACACGGCCCACACCGGTGACCTTGAAGACTTCCTTGATCTGCGCATAACCGATGAACTTCTCACGAATTTCATTGCCCAGAAGGCCGCTTGCCGCCGCTTTCACGTCGTCCACGAGATCGTAAATCACCGAGTAATAGCGGATCTCCACGCCCTTCTGGTTGGCGCTGTTGCGCGCGGGCGCATTGGCCCGGACGTTAAAGCCAAAGACAGGTGCCCCCGACGCCTCGGCGAGGCCGATATCGGACTCCGTTATCGCACCGACACCTGAATGAAGGACGCGCACGCGCACCTCGTCATTGCCGATTTTCTCCATCGCTTGAACAATCGCCTCGGCAGAGCCCTGCACGTCCGCCTTGACGACGATCGGCATCTCCTTGAGGTTCTCATCTTCCTTGGCCTTGGCCAACAATTGTTCGAGCGATGTACCGGCCCCAGCCGCTGCACGTTTCTCTTTCGCGGCGTTCGCGCGGTATTCGGCGATCTCTCGCGCCTGCGCTTCGGTATCGACAACGTTGAGCACATCACCGGCCTCGGGCGTACCATTCAGGCCAAGCACCTCAACCGGCACAGAGGGGCCAGCCTCCTTGACGCGATCACCACGGTCATTGATCAGCGCGCGCACCTTGCCGTATTGTTCTCCGACGACAAAGATATCGCCCTGGCGCAACGTGCCCTTCTGAACAAGCACAGTCGCCACAGGCCCACGGCCCACATCGAGCTGCGCCTCGATCACGGCGCCTTCGGCAGAGCGATTCGGGTTGGCCTTGAGTTCAAGGATCTCAGACTGAAGCGCAATGGCCTCAAGCAGATCGTCGAGCCCCTGACCTGAGATGGCAGACACTTCGACATCCTGAACATCACCCGACATCGCCTCGACAACGACTTCATGCTGCAACAGGTCGGTACGTACCTTGTCGGGGTTCGCCTCGGGCTTGTCGCACTTGTTGATCGCCACGATCATCGGCACCTTTGCCGCCTTGGCATGGTTGATCGCCTCGATGGTCTGCGGCATGACCGCGTCATCGGCAGCCACGACAAGGACCACGATATCAGTCACCTGCGCACCCCGCGCCCGCATCGACGTAAAGGCCGCGTGACCCGGCGTATCGAGGAAGCTGAGCACCGCGCCACTTTCGGTGGTGACCTGATAGGCCCCGATATGCTGAGTGATGCCGCCAGCCTCTCCTGCCACGACCTTGGCGTCGCGGATCGCATCCAGAAGCGATGTCTTGCCGTGGTCCACGTGACCCATGATGGTAATCACCGGCGGACGCGACACGAGATCCTCAGACTTGTCAGCAACTTGCGCGATGACATCCTCGACATCCGAGTCGCTCACACGCACAACGCGGTGACCGAACTCCTCGATGATCAGCTCGGCGGTATCGGCATCGACCGACTGGTTCTGCGTGACCATCATGCCATTCTGCATGAGCGCCTTGACCACGTCACCGACGCGCTCGGCCATGCGATTCGCCAATTCCGAGACAACGATCACCTCGGGCAGCTGCACGTCGCGGACGACCTTCTCGCGCTCTTGCGCACCGCCCATGGCTTTCTGACGCGCGCGCTCCTGCTTGCGCTTCATGGCGGCCATGGATTTCTGACGGCCACCCTCGCCGCCCGAGAGCGCCTGATTGAGCGTCAGCTTGCCAGAGCGGCGGCCATCGTCGCCGCCACGGCCTTTGCCCCGGCGCGATTGTTGGTCGTTGTCGTCACGCTTGCGCGGCGTCGGCGCCGCTTTCGGCGCAGGCGTGCGGGACGGCGCAGGCGCGGCATCCGGCTCTGCCGCCGAGGCGGCTGCCTTCAAGGCGGCTTGCTCGGATTCGCGCTTCTTGCGCTCGTCTTCCTCGGCCTTGGCACGGGCACGCTCTTCGGCTTCGCGCTGTTCGCGTTCCTTTGCCTCGGCCTCATCGCGGCGACGCTGGCGCTCTTCCTCGCGGGCTTTCTCCTCGGCCTCACGCTGCGCGGCTTCTTCGGATTCGCGCGCCTTGGCGGCGGCGAGCGCCTTCATGCGGCGGTCCATCTCGGCATCAGAGATGCCCGCAGGGCGCTTGGCAGAACTGCCGGGACCGGAAGACTTGCCCGCACCAGCCGACCCGCCGGCAGCACCCGCTCCGGGCTTGGGCACGACGACGCGCTTGCGTTTGGTTTCCACCACGACGTTCTTGGTCCGTCCATGGCTGAAGCTTTGCTTCACGTTCCCCGGCCGGGACCCGCCGCCACGCACACCCAAAGGTTTCTTTCCGTCGTTGTCGCTCATATTCTCTTACTTTCCTTTCCGGCGCGCAGTCTCGCCGTCCGAGACGCGCAGACCTTTCAGTCTTGCCGCCTCCTCTACAACACGTTGCAACAAACCTCCAGCGCCCAGTGCCGCGTGAATTGTGGTTTGTCGGCCAAAGGCCTGACCCAGCTCATTCGCCGTAAGCCAGCCTATGAAAGAGCCGCCATGCGGCGTGCTCAGCTTCGATTTCCCTCGTTCAGAGCCATCGCTGGCCTGAATGAGCACGCGCGCGTCCTCGCGCGCGAGCATATCCTTTACCTTTTCATAGCCCGAGACCGCGCGCCCACCCTTGCGGGCGAGGCTGATCAGGCCGATGACCCGCTGCACGAGCAGCGCCTCGACCCGATCGGCGAACCCGTCGGGAACGTTGACGGGCTGCTTGGCCGCGCGGGCGAACAAGCCCTTGGAGGATGCTTTCTCCAGCGCCTTGCGCTCTGCTGACACCCAGATACCACGACCCGGCAACTTTTCCGCCAAATCGGGGGCAATCTGCCCTTCGGGACCGACCACAAAGCGGATCAATCCGCTCTTGGCGCGCACCTCTCCCGTGGCAATGCACTTGCGTTCAGGACCGTCATCCCGGTCTTTGGGTTGCCCACCGCGCCCCATCAGATGCCTCCGAGGCCTGAGAATCAGGCCCCGGCCTCCTGTTCTTCGCCCTCAAGCTCGGTTTCGTCGGCATTGGCCTCCAGGTCGGCCGGATCGACCCAGCCCAGCATGACCCGTGCCGTCATGACCATATTCTGCGCCTCTTCAAGCGACACGTCAAACTGCTCCAGGATCCCATCGTCCTTGACCCGCTCACCATCGACCGTGGTCCAGCCCCCGGCCAATTCCCAATCCGCACAAGTTGCAAAATCCTCAAGCGATTTCACATCGTCCTCGGCCAGGGCCTGAACCATCTGCGGCGTCAGCCCCTCAAAGTTGATCAGGCTGTCCTCGACTCCCATCTCGCGCACCTTCTCAAGTGCCTGCTTGGCCTGCGCCTCCAGCACATCTCGCGCCCTGGCCTGCAATTCGTTGGCCGTATCCTCGTCGACCCCATCAATCACCAAGAGCTCGTCAAGATCGACATAGGCCACCTCTTCGAGATTGGTGAAGCCCTCGGACACGAGCAATTGCGCAAAGAACTCGTCCAGATCAAGCGTATCGACAAACAGCTTGGTGCGTTCCTCGAACTCCTTCTGACGGCGTTCGCTGTCTTCGGCCTCGGTCATGATATCGATGTCGAGACCCGTCAGCTGGCTGGCCAGACGCACGTTTTGCCCACGACGCCCGATGGCCAGCGACAGCTGATCTTCGGGAACGACCACCTCGATACGCTCGGCCTCTTCGTCAAGAACCACCTTGCTCACCTCGGCGGGCTGCAATGCGTTGACGAGGAACGTCGGCTGATCCTCGTTCCAAGGGATGATATCGATCTTCTCGCCCTGAAGCTCATTGACCACCGCCTGAACCCGGCTGCCGCGCATACCGACGCAGGCACCGACCGGGTCAATCGACCCGTCGTAGGAGATCACCGCGATCTTCGCCCGGCTCCCCGGATCGCGCGCAACGGCCTTGATCTCGATGATACCGTCATAGATTTCCGGCACTTCCATCTTGAAAAGCTCGGCCATGAACTGCGGATCGGTCCGGCTCAGGAATATCTGCGGCCCACGCTGCTCGCGGCGGACATCCTTGATGTAGCAGCGCACGCGGTCATTGGGCCGATAGGCTTCGCGTCCGATTTTCTCGTTGCGGCGCAGGATAGCTTCGCCCCGACCTACATCGACGATGACGTTGCCATACTCCTCGCGCTTGACCACGCCATTGATGATCGTGCCCACGCGGTCCTGAAATTCCTCGAACTGGCGGTCACGCTCGGCCTCGCGCACCTTTTGCAGGATCACTTGCTTGGCGCTCTGTGCTGCGATCCGGCCCATCTCCACTGGCGGAACCTCTTCGACCAAGGTATCGCCAACCTTGGGGTCATCGAGATATTGCTTGGCCTGCTCGACGGTGAACTCGGCCTGATAATTCTCAAGCTCCTCGTCCTCGACCACGGTGCGCACCCGGGTGAACGTCGCGCGCCCGGTTTTGCGGTCGATATTGACCCGGATATCCATTTCGCTGCCATAGCGGCTCTTGGCGGCACGGGAGAGGCTCTCTTCCATCGCCTCGACCACCAGCGCCGGGTCGATCATCTTCTCGCGTGCCACCGCTTCTGCGGTCTGCAACAGCTCCAGCTGGTTGGCGGATGTGATTGCCATGGTTTCAGTCCTCCTCAGAACCGCTGTCGGTTTCAATCTCGTCAAAATTTTCTTCGTTTAGTGTGCCTGCCGCCTTGCGCTGGCGCAGCATGTCGCGGATCAACTCGTCGGTCAGCACCAGCTTGGCATCGCTCAACCAGTCAAATTCCAGACCGATCGTGCCTTCCTCGACATTGATCAACACTTCGCTGCCTTCAACGCCGGCCAGCACACCCTTGAACCGCTTGCGCCCCTCGATCATCTCGGCCGTCTCGATCTTGGCCTCATAGCCTTCGAACACCTCGAAATCCTTGAGCCGCGTCAGCGGGCGGTCAATCCCGGGGCTCGACACTTCGAGCGTATAGGCGTCGATGATCGGATCCTCGACATCCAGCACCGCGCTCACCGCAGTGCTGATCAATGCGCAATCATCCACCTCGATCCCGCCCTCGGGCTTGTCCGCCATGATCTGTAGCGTATGCGTCTTGCCGCCCATCAGGCGAACGCGCACCAGTTCATAGCCCATGTCCTCGATCACCGGTGTGATGATCTCGGCCATGCGGCGATCAATCGCTGCCTTTGCAATCAGGTCGTTCGTCATCATTCCCAAACACAAAAAAACGGGCGCGCGGCCCGTTACATTCTCCGGTGGTACTGTCGGAGTGGACCCGAAAGCGCCGCTATTAACGGGCGTATACGCCCCTCTCTCTGAGTCTGCAAGGGGATTCCGCCCTAGCCAAACCTTGCGCACCATGCAGGCCGTGGATCGCCTGCCGCAGGTGTCGCAGCATATACCGCGCGCGCAATCGCCCGCGCCATGACACAGGCCGCCGCATGACCCAACATCACCTGCCCCGCCAGATCGGGCGCGGGCCTTTCACCGGTGGCCGCAGCAAACACAAGGTCGCCATCCATCAAGGTATGGGACGGCATCAACGCGCGGGCAAACCCGTCATGCGCAACAGTGGCGAGCCGCGTGCACTGCGCCTGGCTCAGCGCCGCATCGGTGGCAACGATGCCAATCGTCGTGTTGGCGTGCTGTGCCAATTTGGTCGGGGCGGCCAGTGGATCGGGATAGACAGATGCGGGCCCGAGCCCGCCGAACTCGCCGTTCACCTCGAAAGGGGCGGCCCAGAACTCCGGGCCATCGCCAACCGTTGCAGAGCCAAGCGCATTGACCGCGACCAGCGCGCCCACGGTCGTGCCATCGGGCAAAACGACCGAGGCAGAGCCAAGCCCACCCTTAAGGTTTGCTGTGGTCGCCCCTGTGCCTGCGCCGATGCTACCAATTGCAAAATGTCCGTCCGACGCCTCAAGCGCCGCGCGACCTAGGGCCTTGTAGGGGTTTTCCGACCAGTCCTTTTCCCCACCATTCAGCAGATCGAACAGGATCGCCCCGGGCACAATCGGCACGCGCATACCGCCCACGTCAAAACCGCGCCCGGCCTCGCGCAGCCCGTCCGCCACGCCCGAGGCGGCATCCAATCCAAAAGCCGAGCCGCCCGAGAGCACAAGCGCGTCGACCTGCTCGACCACCCGGTCGGGGGCCAGAAGATCAGTCTCCCGCGTGCCCGGCGCACCGCCCATGATATGCACCCCTGCGGTAAACGGCGAATCGGCCACCAGCACCGTCACGCCAGAGCGCAGGCCCATGTCCTGCGCATTGCCCACCCGCAGCCCGGCAACATCGGTGATCAAATTTCGCGCCCCCGCCTGCGTGTTCATGCCGCAAATCTCCCTCTCGATCACAAATGATCTTGCCAGAGCGCGCGCTTTAGGCAAGGACAGGCGTCAGGCCCGGGCGATGGCGTCGCCCCAACGTTGCCTTTCCCAACAGTCCTGAACGCCGGGACCTTCTTTTGCAAGGAGGGTCACTATGACTGCACGTCCAGACTTTTACCATTTCCACAACGGCGAAAAGGCCCCGCTGCCCTTTGCCGTCCCGGAATACGAGGCGCGGGTCGCGGGCCTGCGCGCGCTCATGGAGGAGGCGGGGGCCAGCGCCGTTGTCCTCACCTCGATGCACAACATCGCCTATTACTCGGGCTTTCTCTATTGTTCCTTCGGTCGTCCCTATGGCCTTGTCGTGACCGAAACCGCCTGCGTCACGATCAGCGCGGGCATCGACGCGGGGCAACCGTGGCGGCGCTCGTTCTGCGACAACATCACCTATACCGACTGGCAGCGCGACAATTTCTGGCGCGCGGTGCGCGAGGTCGCAGGCGAGGGCGGCGTCATCGGCTACGAGGGCGATCACCTGACGCTGATGCAGCGCGACAGGCTGGAGGATTTCCTCAAGCCGCTGACGATGGTGGACGTGGCCCCCGCCACAATGCGCCAGCGGATGCGCAAATCCGAGGCTGAAATTGCCCTGATCCGGTCCTGCGCGCAGGTGGCGGACGTCGGTGGCTATGCCATCCGCGACGCCGTTAAAATCGGGGCGCGCGAGATCGACGTCGCCATGGCGGGGCGCGATGCGATGGAAATGGAGATCGCACGACGTTTCCCCGACGCTGAATATCGCGACACATGGGTATGGTTCCAGTCCGGCATCAACACCGACGGCGCGCATAACCCGGTGACGGCGCGCGCCATCAAACGCGGCGACATCCTGTCGCTCAATGCCTTCCCGATGGTCTCGGGCTATTACGTGGCGCTGGAACGCACCATGTTCGCCGGAGAGGTGGACGCGGCCAGCCGAGCGATCTGGGAGGCGAATGTCGCCGCCCATGAATACGGCATGTCGCTCTTGGAGCCGGGCGTGAGTTGCGCCGAGGTCACGCACAAGATCAATGCATTCCTCAATGACCGCGACCTGCTGCAATACCGCACCTTCGGCTATGGCCACAGCTTTGGCATTCTCAGCCATTACTATGGCCGCGAGGCGGGGCTGGAACTGCGCGAGGATATCGACACGGTGCTGGAGCCGGGCATGGTGATCTCGATGGAGCCGATGCTGACGCTTGGCGCGGATCAGCCCGGCGCGGGCGGCTACCGCGAGCACGACATTCTCGTGATCACCCAAGACGGCAACGAGAACATCACCGGCTATCCCTACGGCACGGATTTCAACGTCGTCGGTTAGCGCCTGTCGCACTTGTTGAGAGCGCGGCCGCTCCGGGTCATGCCCGGGGCGGTCTTTCCAGCGCGACGCAACACATACTAGCGCACCCAGACCTCGACTCGACGGTTCACCTGCCGCCCCCACGCTGTATCGTCACAGGCCATCGGCATCGCCTCGCCAAAGGCTTCTGCTTCAAGTCCGATCCGATCGAGATTCGCTGTTTCTGCGGCCCGCACCACGGCGCGTTGCACGGTTTCCGCCCGTCGCAAGGCAATCTCGCGATTGGCGTTGGCCGCCCCCTCACCATCCGAGAAACCGACAAAAACCAGACGCCGCGCATCATAGAGCCCTAGCTCCATCGCACGCGCCAATTGCTCGGCATTGGACCGGGATTGAGCATCAAGCCTGACGGACCCGGTCTCGAATCGAAATGTCGTGGTAAGCCGCTTGAGTGGCGACAAAACCTGCACCATGCGTTGTAACTCCGTCAGCCCAAGTTCCTCGCCGGCCTGCGCAATGGCATTGGCAAAGCGATCACCCTGCGCATTGATCTCGATTTCTTCCGGGGTTTGATCCACAAACCCGGCGCGCCGAATGACCAGCTGCGCCGAGGGGTCGCGCAGATAGGTCAGAAATTCACGCCCAAGCTTGGGAAACCGCCGCGCCGGGAGATATAGAAAAAGCGGTGCAGTCAGCGGGTAATCCTCGGTCTTGACCGCCCTGCGGGTCGCACGCAGGGCAAAGCCGCATTGCCCCGTCAGGGCCAGTTCCCACGTATTGCCCTGTTCGGAGCGCGTGGTCAGGCCCAACGCGAACGGATCCCGCGCCACCGCTTCGGCAAAGGCGGCGCCATCTTTGTGCCGCACCACCTTTTCGAGCAACTCCCGACCGTCCGGCACGAGGACCTGATCGACACTCGCCTGCCCGATGCCGGTACTCGCCTCCCAAAGATGCACATCGACAGGCGCGTCGGGGCCGCCAAGTCTCGACCAATTGGTAATCTCACCCGCCAGAACCCGCGACAACTCTCGCAGGCTGATGCCCTGTACCGGATTGCTAGGCGCGACCACCGGTATGAGGGCATCAAGCGCGAGGACGCGCGCACGGCCCGGTGCGGTCAGATCACCCAGCCCCGCGTCACGGGCGCGCTCCACCTCGTCGCGGCGCGCCTCACGCAACGTCATGGCGATGTCGGCCTCATTGGCCAGCAGATCAGCAAAGCCCTCGTCTGTATTTGTCAGACGAAAGATGAACTCGCCAATGAGATCGCTATCCACACCACCCGAGATCGCATAGCGTGTCTCCTGCGGGCTCAATTGTTCGCGAGTCACCTCGTAGTCGCCGCGTATCGCGAACGCTTCGATCAGTGCAGGCATCAGAACGCGCCCGATCGTAGGTGCCCCTGAAAACACCATCCGTGCGACGTAATTTTCAAGGTTGGGACATCCGGGGCCATCGCAGGCCACACCAGAGCCATCGACGGTCAACTCGCCATAGATCGTGTCGACGCGGTAAAATTCGCCGTCAAACCCGAGAAGGTTGCCGGAAATCTCGACACTCCCGTCATGCGACCGCAACGTGACGTCCTGTGCCGCCGCCAGCCCCGGCATCATCCAAAATGAAAGTGCGGCGATTATCGCCGCACGTAGTCCTGCCATCAGTTGTCCCCCGAATGACGCGCGTCTAGTTGCGCGCGATCTTCAGGTCATTGAACAGGTTTTTCAACACCAGAAAGTCACCCAAGCCCTCGCAATCGGGCATTGCCAGCACAATATCTTGCACCTTTGGCGCTGCGTCTGTGGTGACGGCAATGGACTGGGCCTCAAGATCGCGTCCGCAATTGGCTGTCGTAATCTCGGCCTCGACCCTGACATCGACGGTGCCCGCACGGGGGGCTGTGCCTGTGGGAAAGGTATAGACTTCGGCCATCAACGCCTGATCCATTTCCTGCTCTCCCAACCGCGTGAGAAAGCCGCCCTCGCCAGAAGCCGCGCGCGCCATGTCGTGGCCCGTCTCGGCCCAGACATGCCCATCCTCGCCAAATCCGGCGTCATATTCCAGGGCGTGCACATGCAGCCCTGCGGCCCCGCGCCACTGAACGACATAACGATCGTAAAGTGAGAGGGTATCGACATTCGCAGTGGCAATCGCCCCGTCGCCCTCGTCGAACGATGCGATAAACACCGCCTGCTCTGCCAGCGCGGGGACGGACAGCGTGCTCTGACCCTGTTCATCCGTGACTGCGGTGAACATCATACCGTTGTGATGCAGAGTATAGCGCGTATTGATCATGCAGGGCGCATCCAGCGTCACCTTGACCATTGCAGCAGCCAGGGGAGTGGCTTGCATCTCGAAGTCGCAGACAAAGCTGGGGGCCGCCTCTTCCTGGGGCAACACCTCGTCCAGCGGCTCGTCCTTGGCCACGGCAAGTTTTACCGGCTCGGCGGGCAGGACCGCAGGCTCCGGTGCGGTCAACGGGGGCACCACCTCGGCCGATGTCAGCTTGATCTGCCGGATTTCGACCGGGCGCTCCAGAGTCGGCAACTGACCGACCATTGCCGCGCTCTGAACGGGTGCGGTCGCACCGGCCTGCATGAAATAGCCTATTCCCATCGCACAGGCGAGCGTGGCACCTGCGGTGATATAACGTCTGGCGTTTGCCATTGCACTCTCCTGACTGGTCAACAATCAGGGATGGTCTAACGTGCAAAAATGGCCCCCTTGTGGCGCCGAATTGGTGTCATTCGGGCGTTCAGGTCACGCCAGCCGCCCGTGGCAATGCTTGAATTTCTTGCCAGAGCCACAGGGGCACTGGTCGTTGCGGCCCGGATTTCCCCAGCTTGCGGGATCAGCTTCATTGAATCCCGATGCCGCCGTTTCCGGCGTCTCGGCGGGTGTGCCGGTATCCGCCTCGGCCATCATCGCAGCGCGTTGCTCGGCCATTTCCTGCATGAGTCGCTGCTGCTCTTCTTCGGTCATCGGACGGATCTGCGAGAGTTTCTGCGTCACATCCATACGCAAGCTGTCGAGCATGTTCTCGAATAGCTGGAACGCCTCGTTCTTGTATTCGTTGAGCGGGTCGCGTTGTGCGTAGCCGCGAAAGCCCACAACACTGCGCAAATGCTCCAGTGTCAGAAGGTGCTCGCGCCATTTGCCGTCGATGGTTTGCAAGAGGATCTGCTTTTCGATCATCCGCATGCTGTCGGCACCAAATTGTGCCGCCTTGGCCGCCATCATCTCGTCAGCGGCCTTTTCCAGCCGTTCAATGATCTCGTCGTCGTCCACGCCTTCCTCGGCGGCCCAGTCGATCACCGGCAAGTCCATGCTCAGCTTTTCGATCACGGCGGCATAGAGACCCTGAGTGTCCCACTGGTCGGCATATGTCTTGGGCGGCATGTACTGATCGACCAGATCGTCGATCACCTCGCCGCGCATGTCCTTGACGATCTCGCTCAGATCCTGGGCCTTCATGATGTCGAGACGCTGCTTGAAGATCACCTTGCGCTGCTCGTTCATCACATCGTCGAATTTCAAGAGCTGCTTGCGGATGTCAAAGTTTCGCGCTTCGACTTTGGCCTGCGCGCGCTCAAGGCTCTTGTTGACCCAAGGGTGAATGATCGCCTCGCCTTCCTTCATCCCGAGCGTCGCAAGCACCTTTTCCAACCGCTCGCTGCCAAAGATGCGCATCAAGTCATCTTCGAGGCTCAAAAAGAAGGCCGATTTGCCGGGGTCGCCCTGACGGCCTGAACGACCGCGCAGCTGGTTGTCGATGCGGCGGCTCTCGTGGCGTTCTGTGGCGAGCACGAACAGACCACCTGCGGCCTTGACGGCCTCTTCGTCCGCGTCATGGTCCGCCTCGATACGCTTGCGAATCTCTTCGGGGTCGCCCTCGGGATCAGCCGCAATCGCCTCCATGATCTGAAAGTCCACATTGCCGCCCAGCTTGATGTCGGTCCCGCGCCCGGCCATGTTGGTGGCGATGGTCACGGCGCCCAGCTTGCCGGCGTCCGCGATGATCTGCGCCTCTTTCTCATGCTGCCGCGCATTCAGGACATTATGCGGGATACCGGCCTCGGTCAGCAAATTGCTCAGCATCTCGGATTTCTCGATAGACGTGGTCCCGACCAGTGTCGGCTGACCCTTGCCATGCGCATCGCGAATGGCGTCGACGATGGCGTCGAATTTCTCGCGCGCCGTGCGATAGACAGCATCATCCTTGTCGATCCGCGCAATCGGTCGGTTGGTCGGCACCTCGACCACACCGAGCCCATAGATTTCGGCAAATTCCTCGGCTTCTGTCACGGCAGTGCCGGTCATGCCCGAGAGCGTGTCGTACAGGCGGAAATAATTCTGGAACGTCACCTGCGCGAGGGTCACGTTCTCGGGTTGGATCGCGCAGCCCTCCTTGGCTTCGATCGCCTGGTGGAGACCCTCGGACAGCCGCCGCCCGGACATCATACGCCCAGTGAACTCGTCGATCAGGACAACTTCGCCGCCGCGTACGATATAGTCCTTGTCCTTGTGAAACAGCTTGTGCGCACGCAGACCCTGATTGACGTGATGCACGATGGTCGTGCTCTCGGGATCATAGAGCGATTGGCCTTCGGGCAACACACCACGCGCGAGCAGCAATTCTTCCAGAAACTCGTTGCCCTCATCGGTGAAGGTCACGTTGCGGGTCTTTTCGTCAATCGTGTAGTGATCTTCCTGCAATTCGGGAATCAGCGCGTCGATCGACTGATACAGATCGCTCCGGTCCTGACTGGGGCCGGAAATGATCAGGGGCGTGCGCGCCTCGTCGATCAGGATGCTGTCCACCTCGTCCACGACCGCGAAATTGTGGCCGCGCTGGTTCATCTCCTCGAGTGAGGATTTCATGTTGTCGCGCAAATAATCGAAGCCGAGCTCGTTGTTTGTGGCATAGGTCACGTCAGCGGCATAAGCGGCCTTTTTTTCGGCCTCGGGCTGTTGCGGATAGACGACACCCGTGGTCATGCCCAGCGCGCCAAAGACCTTGCCCATCCATTCGGCATCCCGGCGCGCGAGATAATCATTGACCGTGACGACATGCACGCCCTTGCCCGTCAGCGCATTGAGATAGCATGGCAAGGTCGCAACAAGCGTCTTGCCCTCACCGGTCTTCATCTCAGAGATATTGCCCTGATGCAGAAAGATGCCGCCCATCAACTGCACGTCGAACGCCCGCAGGCCAAGCGCCCGGCGCGCAGCCTCGCGGCAATTCGCGAACGCTTCCGGCAGGATCGAATCGAGGCTTTCGCCCCCGGCAATCCGGTTGCGGAAATCGTTGGTCCTGTCGATCAGCGCCTGATCGCTCAGCGCCTCATATTCAGGTTCAAGCGCATTGATCCTGGCAATCATCTGGCGCGTCGCCTTGATCTTACGGTCATTCGGGGTGCCGAAGATCTTTTTGGCGACCGATCCAATACCCAACATGTTTTATCCGTTCCGGTGTTTTGACTATCCGTGACAGGCAACCGCTTGCCCCGCTTGCCCCGTCACCCTAAAACGGGCGCAAGACGGCGGTTCCGCCTTGGCCTCATGGCGATGTAAGGGGCCGCCGGTAGAGTGTCAACGCCACGCGCCCGCGCACCCGTGCGCCGCGCGCCACACCAAAGGATGAATTCATGCTCCGTCATATGCTCTCGAACGCCGCGCTGATCGCCGGTCTCGCCATCTCTGCGCCGGCAATCGCTCAGGACACCCCCACAGCCGACACGGTAATGGCGACCGTGGGCGACACCGAGATCACCCTTGGCCACATGCTTTCACTGCGCGCAGGCCTGCCCCAACAGTACGATCAGGTGCCGCCCGAGACGCTATTCACCGGCGTTCTGAACCAGCTTGTTCAACAAGAGCTGCTGATGCAGGCGCATGATGGTGAAATGTCCACGGCGGCAGCCCGGCGGCTGGAGAACGAACGCCGTGCCGTGCTTGCGGCGGATGTGGCCGAAGAGGTGGTCAACGCTGAAATGACCGATGAGCGACTGCAAGAAGCCTATGAGACTCAATATGCCGATGCCGATGCGGGCACCGAGTACAAGGCCGCGCATATTCTGGTCGAGACCGAGGAAGACGCCCTCAAACTCGTGGAAGAGCTGGAGAACGGCGGCAATTTCACCGCCCTCGCGCAAGAGCACTCCACAGGCCCTTCCGGCCCGTCGGGCGGTGATCTGGGTTGGTTTGGCGATGGCGTCATGGTGCCCGAGTTCTCTGAAGCCGTGACCACCCTCGAGGTTGGCGCGATCTCGGCTCCGGTGCAGACGCAATTTGGCTGGCACGTGATCAAGCTGAACGAGACCCGGGTGAAAGAGCGCCCAAGTCTTGATGAGGTGCGCCAAGACCTTCTGGCCGAGCTTCGCCAAGCGGCAATCGACGCCTATATCGCAGATCTTCGCAGTGCGACCACGGTCGATCAGGCAGATACCAGCGCCTTCGATCCCGCACTGATCAACCAAACCGACTTGCTGGAGAACTGAGCCATGGGCGCCAAACCGCCGCTTTCCCCGCTGGCCCCGGCGGGCTTTCCCGCACTGCCCGAGATCGCCGGGGTGAGCTTTGCCACCACGGCGGCGGGGGTGCGCTACAAGGACCGTACCGACGTGATGCTGGCAGCCCTCGCGCCGGGAACTGCGGTAGCAGGGGTGTTCACCCGCTCTGCCACGCGCTCGGCGGCGGTGTTGGATTGCCAGGAAAAAATCGGCGGCGTGGCGTCGGGCGGGGCCGCGATCCTGGTCAATTCCGGCAATGCCAACGCCTTTACCGGGCGGCGCGGGGCCGAGTCGGTCGAGGCCGTCACTGGCGCCGTGGCCGAAACGCTTGGCATTTCGGCCGCCCGTGTCTTTTCCTCGTCGACCGGCGTCATCGGCGAGCCGCTAGCGCATGACCGCATCACCGCCTGCCTCGCTGATCTCAAATCCGCGCTCTCGCCGCAGGCCATCGAGACGGCGGCGCATGCGATCATGACGACCGATACCTTTCCCAAGGGATCGGGCACCACGATCACGGTCGATGGTCAGCCGGTGCACATAGCAGGCATCGCCAAAGGCTCGGGGATGATTGCGCCCGACATGGCGACGATGCTGGTCTATATTTTCACAGATGCGGCGATGGATCAGGGCATCCTGCAAGACATGGTCAGCGCGCTCAACCGCACGACGTTCAACTGCATCACCGTGGACAGTGATACTTCGACCTCCGACACTCTTTTGGTCGCGGCGACCGGCGCCTCTGGCATTCGAGTGACCGAAAACAGCGTCGGTTTCATGGAGGGGCTGCGCCGGGTCATGCTCGATCTGGCGCATCAGGTGGTGCGGGATGGTGAGGGCGCGACGAAATTCGTCGAGATTTCAGTCACCGGCGCCGCCTCGGACGCAGAGGCGCATATCCACGCCAAGTCCATCGCCAATTCGCCGCTGATCAAGACGGCAGTGGCGGGCGAAGACCCGAATTGGGGGCGCGTGGTTATGGCCGTGGGCAAGTCCGGCGCGCGGGCCGATCGCGACCGGCTATCTATCTGGTTCGGCGATCTGGAAGTGGCGCGCGAGGGCTTTGTCAGCCCCGACTATGACGAGGCGCGCGCGGCGGCCTACATGAAAAACGAAGAGATTGTCATTCATGTCGATCTGGGCCTGGGCGGCGGCACCGCGCGTGTCTGGACATGTGACCTGACCCACGGCTATATCGACATCAACGCGGATTACCGGTCGTGAAAACAGTTCTGGTTTCGGCGGTCGCGCTCATCGACGTCGATGGGCGCATCCTGCTCACGCAGCGCCCCGAGGGCAAATCCATGGCCGGGCTGTGGGAGTTTCCGGGCGGCAAGGTCGAGCCGGGCGAGACCCCCGAACACGCCCTGATCCGCGAATTGCAGGAAGAGTTGGGTATCGACACATGGGCCAGCTGTCTGGCCCCTTTGACGTTCGCCAGCCATTCCTACGAAGATTTTCACCTGCTGATGCCTCTCTTTGCCTGCCGCAAATGGCAAGGCATTCCGCAGGGCCAAGAGGGCCAGGCTCTTAAATGGGTCCGCGCGGGCGATTTGAGATCATACCCCATGCCCCCGGCCGATCGTCCATTGATTCCGATCCTGAGGGACTGGCTATAGTTGAGCCATCTGAGATTGCGCTCGACCTCTCGGCAACGCACCCAGTCTTTGCTCTTCGTGTCAACGCAGACACCACAGGACGAAAACCCCGAACGGAGGATGTCGACCAAACCTGACCGACACCCTCCGTTACCCCACGTGCTCCCTACGCACCACACGTGTAACTGACTGGGTCTCGGCCATCCTGGCCCTGACCCCTTGACCATACACAAAAAGCGCGGCGCCCCCAAACGAAGAGTGCCGCGCATTCGGTTCAAATTGTCATATGCCGACTGACACATCTCCTTGTCATCATCCGGCTTGACCGGATGATCCCGCGTCAGGCGGCCTGCTTAGGGACTTGGGCCACCTTGCCCTCGATCAGCACCCGGTGCAGTGCGGTGATGCCCGGCTCCAGATCCGCCGAGGGGAGCACGAATTGCACGTCCACGCCACGTGGTGTCTGATGCGCGGCGATCACCTCGATGCCCGCATCCTCCAGCGCCGCCAAACCCCGGCTCAGCACCTTGAGCCCGCTCAGGTCGCGGCCGATGGGCGAGACCAGCGACAATGTGCGCGCCGAGACGGTGGCCGATGTGAACTGCTCTTCCAGATCGCGCGCCACGCGGCGCACCGTCTTGAGCGAGGCATGCACGTAATGCGTGATCGTGTTGGCGTTCGAGGTCTTGGAAACGATCCAGACATTGTGCCGTTTGAGCGCCTCGAGAATGGCCGCGTCATAGCCTTTGACGCCGACCATGTCCTGTTCGAACAGCTCCAATGCCACGACCTTGAGGCCGGTCACGATCTCTACATTGGCCTCCTTGGCGGGCTGATCGTCGATCAGCGTGCCGGGATCGCCGGGATCAAAGGCGTTGGTCACGCGCAGCGGCACCTCGGCCTGACGCAGGGTCTTGGCGGCCTTGGGATGGATCGCCTCCATCCCCAGGTTCGAGAGCTGATCGGCGACGTCGTAATTGGTGTGCCCCAGCTTGCGCACAGCGTCCTCTCCGACAAGGTTGGGATCGGCAGAAGACAGGTGGAATTCCTTGTGGATGATCGCCTCTGACGCGCTCGTATAGGCGGCGATGCGGGCGAAGGTAACCTCGGAGTAGCCCCGGTCAAATTCGCGCATCAGCCCTTCGGTGCATTGCGCATAGCCGGTGATAATGGGCATTTCGCTGGCGAGGTCCACATCGTTCAAGCCCTGCGCGATACGCTCCGAGAGGGTATGCTCAGTCTCGTCGCGCCAGCCACTGAGGTCAATGAAGCGCGCGTTGACGCCTGCGCGCTGCAACAACAGCGTGGTCACAAAAGCGGAGTGCGCCTCGCCCAGCCCCGAGAGCAATTCGCGGATGACCAGCATGTGATCGCTGAGGCGGAAATGCCCGTAAGAGCACAGCCGCTGCAGGTCAAACAGACACGAGCGCGCGCCCTCGATCCGCTCGCGCACGAACTCATCCGCCATGCTGCGGTCGCCGGGATGGTCCAGGATATCGCCATGCGCCTCGGTCATCGCGCGGCCCGCCTCTGTGAGCGCATCAAGCCAACCATGATCGTCATCGTCATTGGCAAACAATCCATACACCCCCGGCGTGCCGGATTTCTTGTGCTCCAGCAGCTTGTTGGTGATCCCGCCAAAGGCCGAGACGACGAAGGCGCGATGATAGAGCGCCTCGCCCTCGCGATCCCCGATGAAGAGCGTGTCCAGCAATTCAGCCACACGGCTCATGGATGTGCCGCCGATTTTCTCGACGGTATGGGTTGGAAATGTCATATCCCTCTTCCCGGGGGGCGCACCCCCGAGCCTTTGTTAGCTGTCTTCCAGCGCGTAAGAGCCATCGGCCTGATGCACTTCCTTGCCGGTCACCGGCGGGTTGAAGCAGCAAGCCATAACTAGCTCTTCCTCAGCGCGCAGAATGTGGCGATCATGCTTGTCGAGCGCGTACATCACGCCGGGCTTGATCTCATGCGTCTCGCCGGTGGCGATATCGGTGATCGAGCCCTTGCCCTGCATGCAATAGACGCTCTCGAAGTGGTTCTTGTACTCGAACGTGTGCTCCGATCCCGGCTCCAGAAAGGTGATGTGGAACGAAAACCCCATCCCGTCATCGGCCAGCAGCATCCGCACGCTCGACCATTGTGCATCCGAGACGACCCGGTTGCGCTCTTCCTCGATGATCTTGTTGAAGTCTCTGACGATCATTCGTGTTACTCCGCTGCGTATTTGGTTGTGGCCGTCACGTCGCGCGCGGCCTCGGTGAGAATGTCCAGCCCCTTGGCAAAGGTGGCTTCGGGCGTGGTGAGCGGGGCCAGAACCTTGACCACCTCGTCATGCGCGCCCGAGGTCTCGATGATGAGACCTTTTTCAAAGGCCCGCGCGCAAATCTCGCCCGCCAGATCGCCATTGCCGACATCGACGCCCCGCATCATGCCGCGGCCCTTGAGCCGTGCACCGGGGATGTTGTCGGCGATCTGCTCCAGCGCCTCGCGCAGCATCTCGGCCTTGGTCGCGATTTCCTTCTGGAAGGTGTCGTCTTTCCAAAACTTCTCCAGCGCGACACGCGCGGTGACGAAAGCATGGGTGTTGCCCCGGAAGGTGCCGTTATGCTCGGCCGGGCCCCAGATGTCATGCTCGGGCTTGATCAGCAGGGCCGCAAACGGCAGGCCCATGCCCGAAAAGCTCTTGGCCATCGGGATAAGATCCGGCTCGATGCCCATCTCTTCGAAGCTGAAGAAGGTGCCGGTGCGGCCACAGCCCGCCTGAATGTCATCGACGATGAACAAGGCGCCATGCTCTTTGGCCAGACGCGCGATACCCTTCATAAAGGCCGTTGACGCGGCATTGAGCCCGCCCTCGCCCTGCACCGGCTCGATTATGAAAGCCGCAGGCGCATCGACACCGCTCGACGGGTTGCCAAGCATTTCCTCGATGACTCGCAAGCTGTCGATGTCCTGACCAAACGCACCCTCGAAGGGCATATGCGTGGTGCCACAAAGGGGTCCGCCGCCTGCCCCGGCGCGTTTGCCGGCATTACCGGTGCACGACAGCGCGCCCATGGTCATGCCGTGAAAGCCGTTGGTGAAGGCAATGATATTCTGACGGCCAGTGACCTTGCGCGCGAGCTTCATCGCCGCCTCGACGGCGTTGGTGCCGGTCGGGCCGGTCATCATCACCTTGTAGTTCATATCGCGCGGGTTGAGGATGATGTCCTCGAACGCGGTCAGGAAGTCTGCCTTGGCATCGCTGTGCATGTCGAGACCATGAGTAATCCCGTCAGCATTGAGATGCTCGATCAGCGCCGCTTTCATGTCCGGGTCGTTGTGCCCATAGTTGAGCGACGAGCACCCGGCGAGAAAGTCGATATAGGTTTTGCCCTCCGCATCAGTCAACTCCGAGCCCTGCGCCTTGACGAAGGACTTGGGAAAGCTGCGGCAATAGCTGCGCGCCTCGGATTCGCGGCGCTCAAATACGGATAGGTCGGCTGACATGTCAGTCGGCATAACGTGTTCCTTTGTGTGATTGAGATACAGGCAACGGCGGGGCCCGAAGATCAGGCCGCCTTTTTGGTCCGTGCCTTCATGGCGATTGTCACCATGTATTCCGTGTCGTGCTGATCATTGAAATGCAGCGACTTCGAAAAATAAGGCGTGCTCGACAGCTCACCGTCGTTTACATCACTGAACTTGCGGAACAGTGCCCAGCTGCCGGGGTTGTCGCGCGTGATGGTGGTCTGCAGCCGGGTTACGCCCTTACAGTTTTCACGCGTCAGCAACCCGCGCAACATCAGAGTGCCCAAGCCGGTGCCGCGCGCCTTTTCGGACACGGCCACCTGCCAAACAAAGAACGTTTCCGGATCGTCGGGCAAGATATAGCCAGACACCCAGCCTACGATTTCGCCGTTCAGCTCTGCAACGATGCAGGTGTCGCGAAAATGATCGCATTGGATCAGGTTGCAGTACATCGAGTTCTCGTCAAGCGGCTTGCAAGCCTGAATCAGCTCCCAGATCGCTGCGCCGTCATCGGACGATGGCTTGCGCAGGGTCGGCAGGACTTTCCGAAACATTTCCATTGCATGTCGCATAGGTTGCGTGACCTCTCTATTTGCTTCGCTTGACTAAATATAACAACCGATCTGAAAAATCAACCGCTCCATCTGAAATATCGCTATATACGCTTACTATGAAAAACTCCCTTATTTTCGCTTCCAAAACGTCCTATATATTTAATTAGCTAACTAAACTATCATGTAGGGGAGAAATCAAATTGCAATTGAGCGGCAGCTTTGCGACCATAACAGCCATCACAAGAGGGGCCCGTATGGACCGCACAGACCAGAGCCTGATCGCCCTGCGCCGCATTCTGAGAGCGACCGAAATCTACGGGCGATCTCTCGCGCGTGCGGCCGGGCTGACAGCAGTGCAATTCCGGGTCCTCCAGATCGTGGCGGATTGGGAGAGTTGCACGGCGACACAAATCGCCCAACAGATGCGCGTCTCCCAAGCGACGGTCACGGCACTTGTCGACAAGCTCGTCAAGCATGGCGTCGTCGTGCGCGAGAAATCGCAGACCGACCGTCGTCAGACCAATATAGTCATCACCGCGGCGGGCCGGGACACGATACGCCGCGCACCTGATGCGCTCCAACAGCGCTATGTGCGCAAGTTCGAGACACTGGAGGATTGGGAGCAGGCTCAGCTCGTGGCCTCACTTGAACGCGTGGCGACAATGCTGGACGCAGAGGATATAGATGCCGCCCCGGTGCTCGATACCGGCGATTTCAGGACTCTCAGTTAAGCGCACACGAAAAACGCCCGCCAGAGAGAGCGGCGGGCGCTATTGGCATACACCGACCCGATAATCAGCCGTAAACAGATTCTTTGCCGAAATGCTTGGTCAGCATGTAATAGACGACCGCGCGATACTTGTTCCGCTCGGATTTTCCGTAGGTCTCAAGCACCTGATTGATCGCATCCATCAGCGCCGGGGTGTCCGCGAGCCCCAGCTTCTTGATCAGGAAATTATTCTTGACCGTCTCCAGCTCATCCGGCTGGCTGCCCGCAACGGTTGAGGCGTCGGCATTGTAGATCGCCGGACCGCACCCAATGGTCACCTTGCTCAGCAGGTCCATATCCGGTTCCATCCCGCATTTGTTGCGCAGATCATCCGCGTACTGGGCGATCAGGTCGTCACGCTTTCCCATAAACATTCTCCCGTAAGTCCGGCAAACAGCCGGCATATCGTTTCACCAAGCCCCACAAAATGACGCTTCTGGCACGATAGCCGCTGCTTTTTGCCATACAAAGGGAAATTTGACAGAAGCCTCCCCGCAGGCGGAAAGATAACAAAACGCCCGCAGGCTGAGGCTGCGGGCGCTTGGTGTTGGTCTTGGTCAGGCAGGCTATCAGTAACGATAATGCTCGGGCTTGAACGGCCCCTCGGGCGTCACCCCGATATAGGCGGCCTGCTCGGCATCCAGTTTGGTCAGCCTCACCCCGATCCGGTCAAGATGCAGGCGCGCCACCTTTTCATCGAGATGCTTAGGCAGAATATAGACCTGATTGTCGTATTGATCGCCTTTGGTCCAGAGTTCGATCTGCGCCAGCACCTGATTGGTAAAGCTGGCGGACATCACAAAGGAGGGGTGCCCGGTGGCATTGCCGAGATTGAGCAAGCGGCCTTCGCTGAGCAGGATCAGCCGATTGCCCGAAGGCATCTCGATCATGTCCACTTGTTCCTTGATGTTTGTCCACTTGTGGTTCTTCAGGCTGGCCACCTGGATCTCGTTGTCGAAATGGCCGATATTGCCAACAATGGCCATGTCCTTCATCGCGCGCATGTGCTCGATCCGGATCACATCCTTGTTGCCGGTGGTGGTGATGAAGATATCGGCAGTCGACACCACATCTTCCAGCAGCACCACCTCGAACCCGTCCATGGCAGCCTGAAGCGCGCAAATCGGATCGACCTCTGTCACCTTGACCCGGGCACCGGCACCGCGCAGCGACGCCGCCGAGCCCTTGCCGACATCGCCGTAGCCCATGACAACGGCCACCTTGCCGGCCATCATCGTGTCGGTGGCGCGGCGGATACCGTCGACGAGGCTTTCCTTGCAGCCGTACTTGTTGTCGAATTTCGACTTGGTCACGGAATCGTTGACGTTGATCGCCGGAAAGGGCAACTGACCCTCGCGCACCAGTTGGTAGAGACGGTTCACACCCGTGGTGGTCTCCTCGGAGACGCCCTGAATCTGGTCCCGGATCTTGGTGAACCAGCCGGGGCTTGCTGCCATCCGCTTCTTGATCTGCGCCTTGATGGCCTCTTCCTCTTCGGATGAGGGCACCGGAATGACATCTTCGCCAGCCTCGGCCCGCGCGCCCAGCAGAACGTAGAGCGTCGCGTCGCCGCCATCGTCGAGGATCATGTTGGGGCCGTCTTCGAACAGGAAGGACTTGTCGAGGTAATCCCAATGCTCTTCCAGCGTCTGCCCCTTGATCGCAAAGACCGGCGTGCCGCCCTCGGCGATCGCGGCCGCAGCGTGATCTTGGGTCGAGAAGATGTTGCACGACGCCCAACGCACGTCCGCCCCAAGCTCCACCAGCGTCTCGATCAGCACGGCGGTCTGGATCGTCATGTGCAGCGAGCCCACAATGCGCGCACCCTTAAGCGGCTTGGCCGCGCCATATTCCGCACGCAGCGCCATCAGCCCCGGCATCTCGGTTTCCGCAATATCCAGTTCCTTGCGCCCGTAAGCGGCCAGGCTGATGTCCTTGACGATATAATCCTTTGCCATCTCGAAGTGGCTCCTTGCATGAGAATTTTGCAAGGCAGATAGCACTCACCCCGTGATTGGGCAACGTGCGATTACCCGGCCACAGCGTCGGGCTGCGTTCTGGTGGCTCCGGTCCAGTTCTGGCCGGTCGCGAGGATGCAGCTCACGCCGTTGGGGCGGGTCACGAAAACCGTGAAACTGCCGCTCTCGTCCGAGGCCCAGACCTCCAGCAATTGTTGCGGGTTTTGCAGCCCGCCACCGGCGGGATGCTCGTTGTATCGGCCTTGCAGCCGTTCGACCAAGGCGTCACGCGGCAGGCAGGTCATCGCCTGCGCCTGCGCGGGCGGCGGCGGGGCGAGGGCGGCGGCCCCAAAGATCATGGCGGTGGAACAAAGACGTTTGAACATGGGGGTTCTCCTTGGATCAGGGGCGCGGATGCGCCGGTGTCATGCCTCAAATCTGGGGGCTGACCGCGCGCGCCGCATTAACAGGCTGCTGAAAAAGTCGGCCCTCGACGCGGTTATGAGAACATGATTCACTTCCGGCATGGCAGCGGCAGCAGGAGGTGGCGATGCGTGGGACGGACGAGGCAAGCGGGTCGCTGTTCAGC
>NZ_CAMYMD010000037.1 GCF_947259555.1 uncultured Roseovarius sp. | reverse complement strand
GGCTCAGGCTCAGGCTCAGGCTCAGGCTCAGGCTCAGGCTCAGGCTCAGGCTCAGGCTCAGGCTCAGGCTCAGGCTCAGGCTCAGGCTCAGGAATATCCGTTGATTCGGCGCTTACGGCAATCGCCGCATCTATATCGTCCGAGGGCTCGGGATCGGGTGCAAGAGATGCCTCGTCGCGAACATCCTCAATCACCGGATCGGAAGTCTCCGCAGCCTCTGCCGCAGCGCGCCGCGCGGCGCGGCGGCGCATATAGGCGGCGTGGCGCGACAGGGTCATTGGCACACCCCGACAGCCAGCCACGCGCCGGGGCGCGCAGCTTGCATCACAAGGGGCTTGGCCTGCCATGCCATATTCGGGATCTCCTGCCTGATCTGTCCGGTATGCCGTCTGAATCCGGCAATAATACGACGTAAAAACAATGATTGTATGCCCCGCGCCTTGGCTCAGAACCCCATCAGATTGGACCGGTCGACAGCCTCTTGCAGAAACGCCTCGCGCTCCGCGACCGGGCTCCAGCCCAACAGCGCCTTGGGCTTGGCATTGTCGAACCGCGCGTAATGCGCCCGTGATTTCCAATCGCGCAGCGACGCACGGATCACGCCGGGGCGGCGCAGCGCATGGGTCTTGAGCACGGATTTCACCGCATCCGCCGCCCAGAGCATCGTCAGGTTGCCCGAACTCACCCGGAGCCGCGCGCCAAGCCGCATGTGGATGGCGTTGAAATAACTGCGCGCCGAGGGCTGCACATCGCCCACGAGGTTGAACGATTGTCCCAGTGCGGCAGGGTTTTCCCCCATCCGGATCAGCCCGTCCGAGACATCGCCGATCAGAACGAAAGGCAGCGGATTGTCGCCCTCGCCCCAGAGCCGCACCGCCCCCGCGCCGTGCCAGCGCCCAATCCCCCAATGCTGCAGCGGCCCGCCGCGCCCAACCACGATGCCGGGCCGCGCAATGGTCAGCGGCAGGCCGCGCTCGCGCTGCATCTCCCACAGCCGCCGCTCGCATTCCGCCTTGGAGCGGGCATAGAGATTGCGGTCGCTCATTTCGCGGGCAAAGGGCGTGGACTCGGTGATCACCGCCCCCGGGTTAGACATGTCATATGAGGCAATCGTGCCGGTATAGACAAAGCGTCCCACCCCGGCCGCCAGCGCCGCCCGCGCGATCCGGTCCGAGACGCCGATATCGTTCTCCAGACAGTCCTCCCACGAGGTGCCAAGCGCGCGGGCGAGGTTATACACGACGTCGATCCCCTCCATCGCGCGGGTCAGTCCGTCCTCGTCGCGCAGGCTGACGGCGCAGGTCTCGACAGTCTCAGGCAGATCGTCGAACGGCCCATGCGCACCCCGCGACAGCACCCGCACGTCATGGCCTTGCGCCACCAGCGCGCGCGTCAGGTCGCGCCCCAGAAACCCGGTGCCGCCGATCACCAGCGCCGTGGGGCGCGGTGCGCGGCGTGGCTTGGAGAGGCTTACGCTCTCGCGCCCCTGATCCGGCATCAGCGCAATCGTCGCATCAATCGCCCGCATCACACCCTCGGCCGCCGCGCCGTCAAAGCGCGGATCGAGCGGGCGACCCTCCCGGATAGCCCCATAAAATTCCTCGAATAACCCTGTGAACCCAAGCGCATAGGGCGATTTTCGGTTCAATGACCCGACCTGCCGCGCGGCATTGCCCACGCCCTCGCGCAGATGCGCCCAGGCCCCGCCGATCTGCCGCAGGAACGGGTTGAGCACCAGATCGGCGGTGTTCTCGCGCTCCAACACCAACACATCCGCTGCATAATCCAGCCGCGCCAGCCCCGACGAGCCGCGCAATGTCAGCGAGCGGTCGTCAATGCTCTCGACCAGTTGCAGGTTGATCGCCAGATCGACCTCCCCCGCCTCTGCCGTGATCCGCCAGCCTTGCGCGCGCTCCCCCGCGCCGGGCAGGTGCACGGGCTTCGAGAGGTGCAGCCCCGTCACCGTCACGGGGCCAAAGAGATCCTGCGCAAAGGCAAAGAGATGCGGGCCAAGCTCGCGCAGCAGGTTCCCCGGCTCGCGCAGCATCCATAGCCCGAATGGGCCAGAGCGCAGCGGCCCCAGCGGAAAGGCCCAGGTGATCTCGGCGCTCGACACCCGCCCCAACACCCCCGCCGCGACCAGCGACTTGAGACGCTGATAGGCGGGCAGCCCGAGGAAATTATGCCCGGCGGCAACGTGGCACCCGGCAGCGCGCGCCGTCGCGGCCACGCTTGCCGCCTCCTCCCCCGACAGCGACACCGGCTTTTCCACCAGCACATGCAATCCGGCGGCCAGGCATTTGCGCGCAAGCGTGGCATGGCTGTCGGGCGGCGTCAGGATATGCACCGCCTCGACCTCTCCGCTCGCGATCAGATCGTCCAGATCGGTAAAGGCCCGCGCCCCATGCGCGCCCGCCAATCCCTCTGCCGCCGAGGCCGAGAGATCACAGACCGCCGCCAGCCGCGCGCCCGGTGTCAGCTTAAGTGCCGCCGCATGCCAGCCCGCGATATAGCCCGCGCCGACAAGCCCCACATTGATCGTCTTATCCGTCATTCAAAACCGCTCACTTGTATTCGATGATCCGCATCGCCGCCCCGCGCCGCTTGCGCAAGGCGTAGGTCAGCATGCCGATCAGGTTGGGAAATTTCGACAGGGTCAGAAAGACCCCGTGATGCAGCGCGGTGCCCGTCGCCATGCCCTCGCCGCGCAGCCCCTGCACCGTCTTGAGGTAAGAGAGCAGATAGGCCGCGAGGACCAGCACCAGCAGCGGCCACCACAAGACCAGCCCCGCAAGCGCCAGCACCGGCAGTCCGAGGCCATAGACCCATCCCCGCGCCCGCTCGCGCGCGAAATAGGCCGGATGCAGATCACCCACCTGCGCAAACCCGTGCCCCGAGCGCACCGCGCGCCGCCACCACTGGCCAAACCGCGTCATCGCAGCATCGTGCCGGGTCATCGGCAGGGGCAAGCGGCGCAGCCCCCACCCCGCCTTGCGCAGCCTTTGGCAAAACTCGTCATCCTCAGCGGCGATCACCTGCGCATCAAAGCCCCCGGCCTCGATATAGGCAGCACTCCGCACCATCATGTCGCCGCCGCAAGCCGTGATCTCGCCCGCCGGACGGTGCCATTCGTGATCGCAAAGCGCGTTGTAGACCGAGGCCTCGGGGGCGATTTCCGCCCGCCATCCGGTGACGAGGCCAAGACGCGGGTCCTCCTCCAAGGCAGCCAGCCCCGCCTCGATCCAGCCGGGCACGACCAAGCAATCGCCGTCGATGAATTGCACAATGTCGGGCGGCGTCTCGCCCAGCGCCTCGAACCCTTCATGCCGTGCCCGCGCGGCGGTGAAGGGCGTGGCGGGGTCGAGCGTCACCACCTCCGCGCCAGCCTCACGCGCCGCCGCGACGCTGCCATCGGTGGAGCCGCTATCGACATAGACGACGCGCCGCCCCGCCAGCGACGCGAGCGACGCCACCAGCCGCGCCCCCTCATTGCGCCCGATCAGCACTACGGCGAGGCTCATGCCCGCCCCTCCGGTCTCAGGGTTTGAGGCGGGGTGCCCTTGGCGTAGCCCTCAAACAGCTTGGCGAGCCATGCCGCCTCGCTGTCGGAGGCAAATTCGTCCACCACTTTCGCGCGCCCGGCCTCACCCATGCGGCGGCGCGCCTCCGGGTCTGCCAGCACCCGGGCGAGGGCCGCGCGCAGCGCCACCACGTCACCGGGCGGCACCAGCAGGCCGCTCTCTCCGTCCTCGACCAGGTCCGCCACGCCCGCGATGCGAGTCGTCACCACCGGCACGCGCGAGGCCAGCGCCTCCATCAGCACCACGGGCAGCCCTTCGGCAAAGCTTGGCAGGACCAGCGCCGTGGCCTCTCGCAGCAATTCCGCCACCTCGTCCTGCGACCTGTAGCCGACAAAATCCACATGATCCCCAAGGCCCGCCGCAAGCCTCTCCAAGGCTTCACGCTCCGGCCCGTCGCCGACCAGCGTCAGGCGCAGGTCGGGATACTCGGCGATCAAGCCCTGCAGGGCCTCCAGCAGCACCGGCACCCCCTTGACCGCCGCCAGCCGCCCGACGAACAGCAGATGCGCGGGCGCGTCCGGTCCCGGCCCGTCATAGCGCGCCGGATCGACCCCGCAATGCACGATATGCAGCTTGCGCCATTGCTCAGGGCTTGAAAACGCCATCGCCTGCGAGCGGGCGAAATGGCTGATACAGGCGACGAACCGCGCCCGCGCGATCTTTTCATCCAGCCGCCAGCGGTGCGGCTCATAGAAGATATCCGGCCCGTGCAGAGTGAAACTGTAGGGAATGCCCGACATTTCTGCGGCCAGCATCGCCACGGTGCAACTCGACTTGGCGATATGGTTGTGCAGATGCGTGAGGCCCCGCGCGCGCAGGTGCTGCGCCAGCACGGCGGCCTCGGCCAGATAGATGAACTGATACAGCGTCGGCCTGATCCCGCCGGGGCGTGTCCGCCAGGCCAGCCTAAGCGCGCGCAGCCACGCCCCCGGCCGGCGCCACGCCGCCAGATGTGCTCCAACAAGACGCCAGGACAGCGTCGCCTCCAACACGTGAAAGGTGCCCGCCGCCTCTGTCCGCTGCTCGGGGCCGGTGTGATGTTCCGCCCCGGTGCGGCGCATCGAACAGGTCTCGACCGTCAGCCCGCGCGCGCGCAACGCCGCCACCTCGCGTTGGATGAACGTATCGGTCGCGCGCGGATATTCGCCCGTCAGATAGGCGATCCGCAGGCTCATCCCCCGCTCTCCGTCGCACGCGCAAAGGTGCTGTCGAAATCGTCCTGCGGTGTCCAGTCCAGCGCCGCCTCCGCCGCCGCGATGTCATAGCGCAGGGGCCGCATCCGGGCGCGCAGGATCGCCGGACGCAACAGCCCCGGCAAGCGCGCACCAAGAGGCGACAGCAACATGGCCAGCGGCATCAGCAGCCGCCAGTTGAGCGGCAGCACTCGGCGCGGCCAGCCGGTGCGCCGCAGCGCCGCGACATAGCGCGTCCGCGTGGGCCGGTCCGGCCCCAGGATATTGAGCGCCCGACCCTCGCCCGGGGCCTCGGCGGCCAGCACGAAGGCGCGGGCGCAATCCGCCAATGAGACGACAGGCACCTCGCCGCCACGCTCCATCAGGATCAGCGTGCCGCCCGCTGCGGGGCCAAGATGCGCGGTCGTCACCCGACCGAGGCCGAGAATCGCACCGGGGCGCAGGATGGTATGACGCAAGCCGCTGCCCCGCAGCATCTCCTCCTGCGCCAGCTTGGCGCTTGCATAGGCGTCGCGGCGGTTGGGGCGGTCTTCCAGCGGCGTGGCCTCGGTCACGACACCCTTGGCATCCGCGCTGTAGACCGCGATGGAACTTGCCAGCACCAGACGGGGCGGCAAGGGCTGCGCCTGCATCGCCTCGATCACCCCACGCGTCGCCTCGATGGTGTCGCGCGCCTGCACCGCCACGTCGCCCGAGAGCGACCCGGCAAGATGGATCACGCAATCCACCCCATCGAGCGTGGGCAGCTCCCCGGATGCAAGGTCGCACTCGTCCCGGGTCAGCGCGCGCACCTCATGTCCGCGCGCCTGCGCCTCGTCCACGACGGCGCGGCCCAAAAAGCCGCCCGCCCCGGTGATCATCAGTGTCAGGCCCATGATGCTGCCTCCATCGGTTCGCATTTGCTTTGCATGACGTGCGCCCCTGCATCGCAGCCTGCGTTCTGAATGGCCAGTGTCACCTCGGTCAGATGCAGCGCCATGGCATTTGTCAGCCGACAGGCCCGGCCCTCGGCCAACGCCGCCAGCATCTCCACCGGGCCAAGCGCGAAATTCATCGACGCCGCCCCCCAACGGCCCACCTTGGGATGCGAGGCCCCGCGGGGCCGCAGACGCCGCCCGAACGGATGCTCCATCAAGCGCCGCCGCAGAATGAGCCGCCGGTGAAACCGCACCGGTGCGGCGTTGTTCCACGCCTCTTTCACCTGCAACACTCCGTCATCTCCGATCACCCGGATACGGTGATCATGCGGTGCCGCGATCGAACAGGTCAACCGGGCCACCGGGCCCTCCGCAAAAAACAGCGTCGCCACCGAGAAATCCGGCGTGCCGGTCGCGCCGGGCTTGTCGGGCAGCACCTCGGCCGAAGCGGCGACCACCCGCTCCACCGGGCCGAACATCGCGATGAGCCACGACAGGTAATAGCCCGCATGCTCCAGCGTGCAGCCGACGGCAAACTCGTCCGCATGCGGCCAGGGCGCGCCGCTTTCGCTATGCCATTTGGCAAAGGGGGCCTGCGGAATGAACCCGTCGTCAAGCTCTGCATAGACCAGGCGCGGCACACCCGCCACGCCGCGCCGCACCGCCGAGAGCAGAACCTGCGCCGCCTCGCCCAGCACCGAACAGGGGGCCGAGACCAGCATCAGCCCGCGCGCCGCCGCCAGATCATGCAGCGCCTGCGCCTGCGTCATTTCCATCGCCAGCGGCTTTTCGCAATAAACGTGATGTCCGGCCTCCAGACAGGCGCGGTTGATCTCGTAATGCGCCTCCGGGTTGGTGAGGTTCAGTACCACATCACCCGGCGCAAGCCGCGCCAGCAATGCTGCCAGACTGTCCTCGGCTTGCACTGCCCAATGCGCAGCAAATGCCACCTGCCGGGCAGCATCGCGATCATGCACCGCAACGACCGTCACCTCGGGATGCACAGCAAAGGAGCGCATGTAGAGATCGGCCACGAACCCGCAGCCGACAATCGCCACGCGCCCAACGGTAGCCGTACTGGCCATGCTCTCTGCCCCGTTCACCTGCATCATGGCTCCCGATAACCATAGGATCGTGTCAAGATTCAGACCATTCCCGCGTGCGTTCAATCCTTTACCAACCGTGTGATACACAAAAAACACACGGCCCGCGCCAAATACGCATATACCCTTCAATTTGCCATAGTTTCAGCACTGTACTGGGATGGTATATCAGGGCAACGAACACACGTCTTGGGGCCGCTTTATTGGAATTCCATATTCGAAACCGGGTCATTCGCATCGAGCCTCGCGATCAGGCGGCGCTCTTGTCCGTTTTGCGCCATCGCTTGAGTCAGCGCACCGGGTTCGCGCTTGCCACGATCAATCTCGATCACCTGGTAAAACTCGCAAGCGATCCGCAGTTTCTGGATGCCTACGCACAGCATGACCTCGTCGTCGCCGATGGCAATCCGATCGTCTGGCTTTCACGTTTGGCAAGGCGACCGGTCGGGCTCGTGCCGGGATCGGACATGATCGTGCCCATGGCCCGGCTCGCCGCCGAAGCGAACGTCAGCGTCGCCCTTGTGGGCAGCACCGAAACCGCATTGAAAGCAGCCGAGGACGGGCTGTCCAACAGCGTGCCGGGCTTACGCATCGCGGCCCGGATCGCACCGCCCATGGGGTTTGATCCGCTGGGGGAGCCGGGGGACATCGTGATTGACCAGCTCAAAGCCACGGATGCCGGTTTGTGCCTGTTGGCACTCGGAGCCCCGAAACAAGAAATCTTCGCCGCGCGCGCCCATGCTCGCCTGCCTCATATGGGCTTCGCCAGTATCGGAGCAGGTCTTGATTTCATCGCCGGACAGCAGCGCCGCGCACCCTTGTGGATACGGCGCCTTGCGTTGGAATGGCTATGGCGTGCCCTTTCAAGCCCGCGCCGCATGGTTCCGAGATATGCGCAGTGCGCCATGATACTTCCCTATCACGCATGGCAGGCATGGCTTCTGAGATAGGGTCCGCGTGACACGACCTTGCTAAAAACGCGAACAGGCAACCTCTCCGGTTGCCTGTTTCCCCATCACCAAGCGCTGCTGCGCGACGTCATTCAGAGCGTGACAGCCGTCGCCAACCCACGCTCGCGCGCCAATTTGGCCGCCACAGACGCCACGGCGAGATCCTGAAGGCCCACGCCAGTCCCATCAAAGAGCGTGATCTCGTCATCTGACGCGCGCCCGGGATGATCGCCATTGATCACCGCACCGACCGGCGTGATATCGCCCTCGGAAATAAGCCCCTGGCCCACAGCATGCTGCGCCTCGCCGATGCTGATCGACTGCGCGATCTCGTCGGCAAAGACGGTGGCCCGCTGAAAGAGTACAGGGTCGACTTCCTGCTTGCCCTTGGTATCGGTGCCCATGCAGGCAATATGCGTGCCGGGCTTGATCCAATCGGCCATGAGCAGCGGCTCGAAGGCGCTGGTGATCGTGATGATCACATCCGCCTGCGCGCCCAATTCCTCCTGGCTCACGCCTTCGAACTCCAGCCCCAGCTCCTCGGCCACCGCTTGCAGACGCGGCAGCATGTCAGGATGTGGGTTCCAGGCCACGACCTTTTCAAAGTCGCGCTGCTCGGCGGCGGCACGCAATTGAAAGGCGGATTGATGGCCCGCACCGACCATGCCCAGCACCTTGGCATCCTTGCGTGCCAGATGCGCGATGGAGACCGAGCTTGAGGCCGCCGTGCGCAGCGCGGTGAGGTAATTGCCCCCCACCAGCGCCGACAATTGCCCGGTGTCGGGATCGAACAGGCACACCGTGGATTGGTGATTGGTCAGCCCCTTGTCCATGTTACCCGGCCAGTAACCGCCCGCCTTGAGCCCGAGGGTCAGGCCGGATTTGTCAAACCCGCCCTTGAACCCGTAGAGCGCATCGGCATGGCCAATGGCCTCGCGCACCACCGGAAAGTTATAGGCGTCGCCCTTGGCCATCGCGCCGAACACGGCCTCGACGGCCGAAAACGCGTCGGCGCGGCTGATCACCTCCTGGCAGATGTCCTCGCCGACGATGACGATGCCTTGGGCCTCTACTTGCTTATCCATCATGCCCGCCCTCAATAGGCCCGGCCACGGGCCGAGACCGGCCAGACGGTTTCGACCTTGCCGTTTCGCACGCCGACATACCAGTCATGCACGTTGCAGGTCGGGTCGCAGTGCCCGGGCACGAGGCGCAGTTTCTCGTTCACCTTGAGCACACCGTCGGGGTCCGCGACCACGCCATGCTCGTCCGAGCATTTGACGTATTCCACGTCCTTGCGGCCAAAGATGAAGGGCAGGCCACTGTCCACCGACTGCGCCTTGAGGCCCGCATCGACGATGGCCTTGTCGGCCTTGGCGTGGCTCATGACAGAGGTCAGGATGAACAGCGCATTTTCCCATTCGCCCTGATCAATCCGGTTGCCGTCCTTGTCCAGAATGCGACCGTAATCGGCATCCATGAACGCGTAAGAGCCGCACTGAAGCTCGTTATAGACCCCCGAATTGCCCTCGAAATAATAGCTTCCGGTGCCGCCACCGCCGACGATATCGCACTCCAGCCCCTCGGCCTTCAGCCCCTCGACGGCATCGCGCACCTGCGCCACCGCGAGGTCGATCTTGGCCTTGCGGTCCTCGTATTTGTCCATGTGCTGCATCGCGCCCTGATAGGCCTGAATGCCCGCAAACTTGAGCCCCGGCGCGCCGTCAATCGCCTTGGCGATCTCGACCACCTCGGGCGTCGTGGTGACACCGCAGCGGCCCGCGCCGCAGTCAATCTCCACCAGACATTCGATCTCGGTGCCATGCTCTTGCGCCGCCGCCGACAGATCCGCCACATTGGTCAGATCATCGACACAGCAGATCGTGCGCGCGCCCAATTTCGGCATCCGCGCCAGACGGTCGATCTTGGCCGGGTCGCGCACTTGGTTGGAGACCAGCACATCCTTGATGCCGCCACGGGCAAAGACCTCGGCCTCGCTCACCTTCTGGCAGCAGACACCGCAAGAGCCGCCAAGGCTCTCTTGCAACAGGGCCACATCCACCGACTTGTGCATTTTGCCGTGCACCCGGTGGCGCATGCCATGCGCCTTCGCCCAATCGCCCATCTTCTTGATGTTGCGCTCCAGCGCGTCGAGATCGAGCACCAGGCAGGGCGTCTGGATCTCGGCCTCGTTCATGCCCGGCAGCGCAGGGATGTCAAAGCCCACTTCGTATTCGTCGAGATTGATCACGTCTTTCATGGTATCCTCCGGTTTTCCATTTGGCCGGGTTCGCGCCCGGCGCCCCCTCACTTGATCCAGGGCAGTTTATCTAGATCGACATTGCCGCCGGTGATGATCACACCGACGCGGCGCCCCGCGAACACCTCGCGGTTTTTCAGGATCGTCGCCAGCGGCACGGCGCAGCTGGCCTCGATCACGATCTTCATCCGCGCCCAGGTCAGTTTCATCGCGTCGATGATCTCGTCTTCGCTGGCGGTCAGGATGTCGGTCACGTTATGAGACACGAAATGCCAGGTATTGTCCTTCAATGGCACCTTGAGCCCATCGGCCACCGTCTCGGGCGCATCATCGGCGATGATATGCCCGGCCTTGAAGCTGCGATAGGCGTCGTCGGCCTGCTCCGGCTCGGCGGCATAGATGTTCACATCGGGTGCGATATTCGACAGCGTGAGACACGTGCCCGAGATCATGCCACCGCCGCCGATGGGGGCGATCACGGCATCCAGCCCCTCGGTCTGTTCCATCAGTTCGGCAGAGCACGTCGCCTGCCCGGCAATGACGCGCAGATCGTTGTAGGGGTGGACAAACTCCGCCCCGGTCTCGGCCTGCACCTTGGCAAAGACCTCCTCGCGGCTGGTGGTCGACGGCTCGCATTCGGTGATGATCCCGCCATAGCCACGCACCGCGTCTTTCTTGGCCTGCGGCGCCGTGCGCGGCATCACAACGTGGCACGGTATACCCCGCCGCCCGGCCGCATAGCTGAGGCTGAGCGCGTGATTGCCCGAGCTGTGCGTCGCGACGCCCAGCCTGGCCGCCTCGTCGCTCAGACCGAACACGGCATTCGACGCACCACGCACCTTGAACGCACCGGCCTTTTGAAAGTTCTCGCACTTGAAGAACAGCTCGGCGCCGGTCAGCTCGTTCAGGAACGACGAGGTGAGCACGGGCGTGCGGTGGATATAGGGCTTGATCCGCTCATGCGCGGCGCGCATGTCCTCAATCGTCAGATCGCTTGCGGTTCGTTGATCCAGCATGTCTCTTCCTTTCACGCGGCTTGTTCGGCCAGATCGGGCTTGGCGTGGGCGCGGTAATATTCCTGTGCCGCGATGACACCAGAGCCCAGCTTGACCGGGTAATTCAAATCGGCCATCGCCATCTCGAGCGTGGCGAGCCCCGAGAGCATCATCGGCTCGGTCAGGCTACCGAGATGGCCGATGCGGAACGCACGCCCGTTCATCTCGCCCAGGCCCACACCAAAGCTCATGCCATAGGTACCAAACACGCGCTCTGTCAGCCGGTTGCTGTCAAACCCTTCGGGCACGAATACCGCACTCACCGTATCAGAATAGAGATCGGGCGTCTGTGCAACCAGTTTAAGCCCCCATGCCGCCACCGCGCGGCGCACCCCCTCCGCAAGCCGTGTGTGGCGCGCATAAACATTGTCGAGCCCTTCCTCGAACAGCATGTTGAGGCTCTCGGCCATGCCGTAGATCAGCTGCAAGGGCGGCGTGTAGGGATAGCCACCCTGTGCGGTTGCGCCCATCATATCACGAAAATCAAAGAACGTACGCGGCAATTTCGCGTCCTGCATGGCACTCAGCGCCTTCGGGCTGACCGCGAGAATCGCCATGCCGGTGTTGAGCATAAAGCCCTTTTGCGAGCCGGAGACGGCGATATCCACACCCCAACCATCCATATCGAACGGCATCGAACCGAGCGAGCTGACGCAATCGACCATGAGAAGCGCGGGGTGGCTCGCACCGTCCATCGCCTGCCGGACGGCCGCAATGTCGGACCGAACGCCGGTCGCGGTCTCGTTATGGGTGACGAGCACGGCCTTGATATCATGCCCGCTATCGGCGCTCAGAGCTTCGGCGAACTTGTCGGCAGGCGCCCCACTTCCCCAGGGGCATTCGATGATCTGCACATCCAGCCCATGACGCTCGCACATGTCGATCCAGCGATGGCTGAACATGCCGTAGCGCGCCACCAGAACCGTATCACCGGGGCTCAGCGTGTTGGTGATCGCCGCCTCCCAGCCTCCGGTGCCGGATGCGGGAAACGTGATGATTTCGCCATCCTTGGTGCCGAACACGGTTTTGCAGCCGTCGAGTACCGGCGCCAGCGTGCCCGCGAACGCAGGCGAACGGTGGTCTTGCGTCTGCACCTGCATGGCGCGACGCAGCCGGTCGGGAATGTTGGTGGGGCCGGGAATGAAAACCGGATTTTGATCTGACATTGCGCCATCCTCCTCTGGAATTGCGGCATACTGACCCAAAAACCGCCCGCGCGCAATTTTCTTGAAAAGCATTTCCATTATAAAATTAAAATACGCAAGCCAATGTTTTTAATTGCTTTTACTTTTTCCATATATGAGCATTGGATTTTTATGAAAATATTTTTTATCTTGCATACAATTGCCCACAGAGGGAATCGACGTTGTGACCCAGACCAAACGCCCCCGCGGCCGGCCCAAATCCCAATTTGCCGATAGCAGCGCCGGAACGATGCAATCGCTGGACCGCGCCCTTGCGGTGCTCACCGCTGTCGCGCGGCAAGAGGGCGTGAACCTGACCGATCTTTCCCTCAGCCTCGGCATCCCCACGGCCACCACACACCGCATCCTGACAACGTTGCAAAAACGCGATTTCGTCCGCTTCGATGAAGAGCGGCAGGATTGGACAATCGGGATCGAGGCGTATCGCACCGGCGTCGCCTATCTCAAGCGCACCAACCTCGCCGATGTGGGCCGCCCGGTGATGCGCCGCCTGATGGAGCAGACCGGCGAAACCGCAAATCTGGCGGTGCCGGACGGGGCCGAGGTCGTCTTTATCGGCCAGGTCGAGACCCAGAATCCGATCCGTGCCTTCTTTCCGCCCGGCTCGCGCACGCCGATGCACGCCTCCGGGACGGGCAAGGCGATTTTGGCGGCCCTGCCCGAAGAACGGCTCATGACCTTGCTCAAGGCGTCCGGCCTGCGCGGTTTTACCGACGAGACATTGGTCACGCCGCGCGCCCTGTTTGACGATCTGTCGGAAACCCGCGCACGCGGCTGGTCGTTTGACCGCAACGAACGCTATGACGGCATGTCCTGCATCGGATCGGCGATTTTCAACGCCCGCGGCGAACCCTGCGCCGGCGTGTCGATCTCGGGCCCCTCGTCGCGCTTTTCCGATGCGCGCCTGCCAGAGTTCGGCGCGGCGGTCGCACAGGCGGCGGCGCAAATCACCCATCTGATCGCAGGGCATGGGACCGCAGAGACCTGAGGCTATTTCTGAAACAGCCGCGTCGCATTGAACAACTCGTCCAGACGTTCATACCGGTCACGCGTCGCAGGCCAGCGCTCTTCCTGTACCGCCGCGATCATCGCTTCGAGCAGCATCATGGTCGAAACGTTGGAATCCCATGCAGACGGGATCTCGACCCAGCAATTGAAGCTATGGCTCGCAAGATCAGAGATCGGGCTCATCCATTGGTCCGTAATCAGCACGACGCGCACGCCCCGCGCCGTGGCAATCTCGGCCAGACGCAGCAGATTGGTCTCATAGCGGCGTATGTCGAACATCAGCAGCGTGTCCCCCTCGACCATGTCGAGCACATAATGCGGCCAGGTGGCCGAGGACGATGTCATATGCGTCACCCGCTCTCGCACCGCCTGAAAATGCGTGAACGCATAGTCGGCAAGCGCCCGCGTGATCCGACCGCCCACCACATAGAGCCGACCATCCGTATCCGCCAACAGGCGCGCCGCCTCGTCAAACCGGACGCTGTCGATATTGGCGAAGGTCTGCTCGATATTCTGCGTCACCGCCTCGGCAAAGCGGTTGAGCGAATGGGTCGCCGGGGCCTCTGACGCCCAGTTGGCGCGGCGCTGAGTCGGCCCCGACACCTTGGCCTCCAACTCCTTGAGCAGAGCCTGATGGAACTGCGGATAGCCCTTGAACCCCAGCTTTTGCACCATCCGCGCCACCGTGGGGGTCGACACCCCCGCATTGCTCGCGACGATCGTGATCGAGGCCAGCCCCGCCGCCGGATAGCTGTCGAGAATCGCCTGCGCGAATTTGCGCTCGGATTGGGTGAGTGCGCTATAATGCTCGCGGATCAGATCGCGCACGGTTGGCGGGGGCTTACTCACATCGCGGCTCCTCGTCTGGCTGCTGCCGAAACAGGCAGGACACGGGGCATTTGCCGCGCGGGCCCTGAAAACATATTGACACAAAATTACCCATGTGGAAAGATTTTTACAGAACTGACAGGGGGCGTATATGCCAAAAGGTCTCAGCAGAGATGATTCTGCCGTGGTCGAGATCATGGACCCGCAGGCCGAGGGGCCGGCGCTGTTCCTGTGTGAACACGCCTCCAACGAGATCCCGGCACACTATGCAGGGCTCGGCCTGGACGCGCAGGCACGTCAGAGCCATGCCGCATGGGATCCGGGCGCGCGCGCCGTCGCCCTGCATCTCGCACAGGCCTGTCACGCTCCGATGGTGGCGGCGCGTGTCTCAAGGCTGGTCTATGACTGCAATCGCCCGCCCGAGGCCGCGAGCGCCACACCCGACCGCACCGAGCTCATCGACGTCCCCGGCAACCGAGACCTCACCGAAGCACAACGCGCCGAGCGCGTGACGCGCGTTTACGAGCCTTTCTGCGCGAGTGTGTCGCAGGTTATTGCCGCACGAAAGGCCGCGCACCTCAACACGGCATTGGTCACGATCCATAGTTTCACGCCGGTCTGGTTCGGCACGCACAGGGAGTGTGAGATCGGCATCCTGCATGACCGCGATACCCGCCTCGCCGATGCGATACTCGCCGAGGCGCACCGCCTGCCGCATCGCACCGTGCGGCGCAATGATCCCTATGGCCCCGACGATGGCGTGACCCATTCCCTGCGGCTGCATGGCCTGTCGCACGGTCTGCTCAATGTCATGATCGAGATACGCAACGATCTGCTGTCCGACGCACAAGCACAGGAAAGCATGGCCCAAGAGGTCCTGACACTCCTGCGTCCGGCTTTGGCGGCGTGCCATACCGCGATCACGGGAGAGGCGCATGCCTAGACCCTTCCTTGCCTATATCCGCGCCATCGACGCGATGAACCGCTTTATCGGGCGTATCGCCATGTATCTGGTCTTTGTGCTGATGGGGGTGCTGCTCTGGTCGTCTGTGTCCAAGGCGGCATTCCTGCCTGCGACATGGACATTGGAGACCGCGCAATTCGTGATGGTCGCCTATTACGTGCTTGGCGGACCCTATTCGATTCAACTGGGCTCGAACGTGCGGATGGATCTGTTCTATGGCGATTGGTCACCGCGCACCAAGGCGATGGTGGACGGCTTCACCGTATTCTTTCTGCTGTTCTATCTTGTCGTCCTCTTCATGGGCGCGGTCAGCTCCACCGCCTATGCGCTCGGCTATTTCGGGATGGAGCCGTTCGCCTTTTTCGGGGATCTGTTCCTGACCCTGATCACCGAGGGGCCGGGCGCCGCCCAGGACAAACTCGGCTTTCTCGAACGCAGCCCGACCGCGTGGCGCCCGCCGCTCTGGCCGATCAAGGTGGTGCTGTGCCTTGGCGTGTTCCTGATGATCCTGCAAGCGTTGGCGGAGTTCCTCCGCGACATCCGATACCTGAGCGAGGGGGAAACCGATGTCGCATGAGTGGATCGCCATCGTCATGTTCGCGGGCATGATGCTGATGCTGATGACCGGGCAGCGGGTGTTCGGGGCCATCGGCTTTGTCGGTGCGCTTGCCGGCGTTCTGCTCTGGGGGACGGGTGGCGTTGAAATCCCGTTCTCGGCGGCGATGAAGCTGATGAAATGGTATCCGCTGCTGACCCTGCCGATGTTCATCTTCATGGGCTATGTCCTCAGCGAGAGCCGCATCGCCGACGACCTTTACAAGATGTTCCATGTCTGGATGGGGCCGGTGCGGGGCGGGCTGGCGATCGGCACGATCGGCCTCATGGTGCTGATTTCGGCGATGAACGGGCTGAGCGTCGCGGGCATGGCCATCGGCGCCACCATCGCGCTGCCCGAGTTGCTGCGCCGGGGCTATGACAAGATCATGGTGACGGGGGTGGTGCAGGCGGGATCGTCGCTCGGCATCCTCGTGCCACCCTCGGTGGTGCTGGTGCTCTACGCGATGATCGCGCGCCAGCCGGTGGGGCAATTGTGGCTGGCGGGGGTCATCCCGGGCCTGCTCATGGCCTCGCTCTTTATCCTCTATATCTATATCCGCTGCCGCATTCAGCCGCATCTCGGCCCGGTGCTGCCCGAGGAAGAGCGCAACGTGTCGATGTCCGAAAAGCTGCGCTTGCTGCGCGCGGGGCTGTTGCCGCTGGTGATCTTCGCGGTGATGATGGTGCCCTTCGTCAAAGGCTGGACGAGCCTCGTGGAAAGCTCCGCCATCGGCGCGATTGCCGCCCTCCTCGCCGCCATGCTCAAGGGGCGGATGACGCGGGCGGTGTTCGAGACGACGGTGCGCAACACGCTGGCGATTTCGTGCATGTTCATGTGGATCATCCTGGCGGCACTCGGCTTTGGCGCGATCTTTGACGGGCTGGGGGCGGTCAACGCCATCGAGGGGCTGTTCACCGAGACGCTCAATCTCAGCCCCTGGATGATCCTGATCCTGATGCAGCTCAGCTTCATCATCATGGGCACGTTTCTGGATGACACCGCGATGCTGGTCATCGTCGCCCCGCTTTACGTGCCGCTTGTCGGTGCGCTCGGGTTCGACCTGATATGGTATGGTGTGCTTTATACGATCACCACGCAGATTGCCTATATGACACCGCCGTTCGGCTATAACCTGTTTCTGATGCGCGCCATGGCCCCGCCCGAGATCGGGCTGCGCGACATCTACCGCTCCATCGTGCCCTTCGTGGGGGTGATGGTGGTGGCGCTGGCGCTGGTGATGATCTTTCCGCAGATCGCCCTCTGGCTGCCGGAATACGTATACGGAAAATAACCCCAAAAGAGCCCTGACGAAGGGGCCATCATTGCAACAAGGAGAAGAACGATGACGACGACAAGACGCAAGTTCCTGAAATCCGCCGGTGCCGGTGCGGTCGCGGCCCCGCTCGCCGCCCCCGCGCTCGCGCAATCGACGATCACCTGGCGCATGCAGACCTATGCCGGCGCGGCCTTGGCCGAGCATGTGGTAAAACCGGCCATCGACACGTTCAACAAGATCGCCGGCGACCGCATGCAGATCGAGCTCTTTTATGCCGATCAGCTGGTGCCGACGGGCGAGCTGTTCCGCGCCATGCAGCGCGGCACCATCGACGCGGTGCAATCGGATGATGACAGCATGGCGAGCCCGACCGAAGTCACCGTCTTTGGCGGCTATTTCCCGTTCGGCTCGCGCTACAGCCTCGATGTGCCGGTGCTGTTCAACCAGTATGGCCTCAAGGAGATCTGGGACGAGGAATATGCCAAGGTCGGCGTCAAGCATATCAGCGCCGGGTCGTGGGACCCGTGCCATTTCGCCACCAAGGACCCGATCCACAGCCTTGAGGATCTCAAGGGCAAGCGCGTCTTTACCTTCCCGACGGCGGGCCGGTTCCTGTCGCAATTCGGCGTGGTCCCAGTGACTCTGCCATGGGAGGATATCGAGGTCGCGGTGCAGACCGGCGAGCTTGACGGCATCGCATGGTCGGGCATCACCGAGGATTACACGGTGGGTTGGGCGGATGTGACCAACTATTTCCTGACCAACAATATCTCGGGCGCATGGGTTGGCCATTTCTTCGCCAATATGGGCCGTTGGGAGGAATTGCCGGAAGATCTGAAACTTCTGCTCGCCACCTGCATGGAACAGTCGCACTACTATCGCCAATGGTGGTATTGGGGCGGCGAGGCGCGTCTGCGCGTGCACGGCGAAAAGATGCAGCTGACGACGATCCCGGATGCGGAATGGGCGACGGTCGAGAGCGCCGCGCGCGAATTCTGGGACGAGATCGCGGCGCAATCCGAGACCAAGGCCAAGGTCGTGAAGATCTTCAAGCAATACAACGCCGATATGGAAAAGGCCGGACGCCCCTACCGCTATACCTGAGCGGGGCCTGTCCCGATACACAAAGGGGGCCTGTTACGGGCCCCCTTTCCCAAGCCTGAACGGAGCGAAAGACCATGACTGCCCTGACACTGGATGCGCTGAAAACCAAGGCCGCGAGCGGCGAGATTGACACGGTGCTGGCCTGCGCCGTGGACATGCAGGGCCGCCTTGTGGGCAAGCGGTTCCACGTGTCGAACTTTATTGAGGCGGGCTTTGAGGAAACGCATTCCTGCAACTACCTGCTCGCCACCGATCTGGAGATGGCAACGCCCGACGGCTATGCCGCGACAAGCTGGGCCTCGGGCTATGGCGATTACACGATGAAGCCTGACCTCGCCACGCTCTGCCCGGTGCCGTGGCTCGAGGGGACAGCGCTGGTGCTCTGCGATTTCCTCGATCATCATTCGCACGGCCCGGTGCCGCATTCCCCGCGCCAGATCCTCAAGGCGCAGATCGAGCGGGCGACCGCCATGGGCCTGACGCCGATGATGGCGACCGAATTGGAGTTTTTCCTCTTTCAGCACTCCTATGACGAGATCCGCGCCAGCGGGTACCGTGACCTGACGACGCTGGTGAAATACAATCAGGATTACTCGATCCAGTTCACCACCCGCGACGAGCATGTCATGCGCCCGGTGCGCAACGCGCTATACGCCATGGGCATTCCGGTCGAGAACACCAAGGGCGAGGCCGAGATCGGGCAGGAAGAGCTCAACATCCGCTATGGAGACGCGCTCGAGGCCTGCGACCGGCACACCTTGGCCAAGCACGCGGTCAAGGAAATTGCCGCCCAGCACGGCCATGCCGCGACCTTCCTGCCGAAATGGCGCACTGACAAGGTGGGCAGTGCCGCGCATATCCACCAATCGCTGTTCAACGCCGGGGGCAACGTGTTCTTTGACGCAGACGCGCCGCATTCGATGTCGCAGGTGATGCGCCATTACGTGGCCGGGCTGTTGAAATACGCGCCCGACTGCATGCTGCTGATGGCCCCCTATATCAACAGTTACAAGCGCTTCGTGCCGGGCACCTTCGCCCCGACCAAGACCGCCTGGTCGATCGACAACCGCACTGCCGGGTTCCGGCTGGTGGGCGAGGGCACCAAGGGCGTGCGCATCGAATGCCGCATCCCCGGCTCCGACATGAACCCCTATCTCGCCTGTGCCGGGCAACTGGCGGCGGGGCTGGCCGGGATCGAAGAGGGGCTGGACCTGCCCGATCCCGCGCAGGGCGATCTCTACAGCATGGCGGACGTGGCCGAGGTGCCGCACAAGCTGAGCATGGCAACCGAGACCTTCCGCAACTCGGCGATGCTGCGGCAGGCCTTCGGGGATGCGGTGGTCGATCACTACACCCGCGCGGCGGAGGTCGAGCAAGAAGATTTCGACCGCGCGGTGACCGATTACGAAGTGCAGCGCGGATTCGAGCGGGCGTGAGGGCGGCAACGCCGGAGTTGAGTATTTTTGGAACAATGAAAGGGCGGGACATGCGCCCGCCGGGAGGGGTGTGAAAATGCCGGAACTGACCTGTATATCGCCGATCGACGGATCGGTCTTTGCCACCCGCGAGACGCTGAGCGCCGAGGCGGCGCGCGCGGCCATTGCCGAGGCCCGCGCGGCGCAGGCGGCATGGGCCGCGCGCCCCTTGCAGGAGCGGATAGATCTGGTGATGGCGGGCGTCGCCGCTGTTGGTGAGATGAACGACGAGATCGTGCCGGAACTGGCGCGCATGATGGGCCGCCCGGTGCGCTATGGCGGCGAATTCGACGGTTTCAACGAGCGTGCCTCCTATATGGCCGAGATCGCCGCGCAGGGGCTGGCGGATATCGAGGTGTCGGAGGACGGCGCGTTCCACCGCTATATCCGCCGCGTGCCGCATGGCGTGGTGTTCGTGGTGGCGCCGTGGAATTACCCCTACATGACGGCGATCAACACCGTCGCCCCGGCCCTTATCGCCGGCAACGCGGTGGTGCTGAAACACGCGACGCAGACCCTGCTTGTGGGCGAGCGCATGGCGCAGGCGTTCCATGCGGCGGGCGTGCCAGAGGCCGTGTTCCGCAATGTGTTTCTGGATCACGACACCACCTCGACGCTCATTGCCGACCGGCAGTTCGATTTCGTCAATTTCACCGGCTCTGTCGGCGGCGGTCAGGCGATGGAGCGTGCCGCCGCGGGCACCTTTACCGGGCTGGGGCTGGAACTGGGTGGCAAGGACCCGGGCTATGTGATGGACGACGCCGACCCCGCTGTGGCCGCCGAGGGGCTGATTGACGCCGCGATGTTCAACTCGGGCCAATGCTGCTGCGGGATCGAGCGGATTTATGTGCATGAAAGCCTGTTTGACGTCTTCGTGGCAAAGGCGGTCGAGATCGTGAACGGTTACCGCCTGGGCGATCCGCTGGACCATGAGACCACAATCGGGCCGATGGCCAACACACGCTTTGCCGCAGAGGTGCGCAAGCAAATCGACGAGGCCGTGGCGGCGGGCGCTGTGGCGCATATCGCGACCATGCCGGAGGACGATGGCGGCTGTTACCTGACGCCGCAGATCCTGACCAATGTCACCCATGACATGCGCGTCATGCGCGACGAGAGCTTTGGCCCCGTGGTCGGCATCATGCCGGTCAGGGACGACAGGCACGCGATCGCCCTGATGAATGACAGCCCCTTCGGCCTGACCGCATCGCTCTGGACCCGTGACGCCGAGCGCGCCGCACGGGTGGGCGACGCCATCGAGACCGGCACCGTCTTCATGAACCGCGCCGATTACCTCGATCCCGCACTGTGCTGGACCGGCTGCAAGAGCACCGGACGCGGTGGCGCGCTCTCGGTCATCGGCTATCACAACCTGACCCGTCCCAAATCCTACCATCTCAAGAAGGCAACGACATGACACTTACCGCAAACTGGTCCTATCCCACCGCCATCCGTTTCGGCGCGGGCCGCATCGCGGAGCTGGCCGAGGCTTGCACACAGGCAGGCATCGCCCGCCCGCTGCTGGTCACCGACAAGGGGCTGGCCCCGCTGCCGATCACCGCGCAGGCAATGGATATCCTGCGCAAGGCGGGGCTGGAGGCCGCCGTATTCGCGCAGGTCGATCCCAACCCCAACGAGATCAACCTCGCCGCCGGGGTCGAGGCCTACAAGGCCGGAGACCATGACGGGGTGATCGCGTTTGGCGGCGGCTCGGGGCTCGACCTTGGCAAATGCGTGGCCTTCATGGCGGGGCAAACGCGGCCGGTCTGGGATTTCGAGGATATCGGCGATTGGTGGACGCGCGCCGATGCCGATGCCATCGCCCCGATCATCGCCGTTCCGACCACGGCAGGGACCGGCTCGGAGGTCGGGCGCGCAGGGGTGCTGACCAACTCTGTAACCCACGAGAAAAAGATAATCTTTCACCCAAAAATGCTGCCCGCAACAGTGATCTGTGATCCCGAACTGACCGTCGGCATGCCAAAGGCGATCACGGCGGGCACCGGGCTCGATGCCTTTGCCCATTGCGTCGAGGCGTTTTCCTCGCCGCATTACCACCCGATGAGTCAGGGCATCGCGCTCGAAGGCATGCGGCTGGTGATCGAGAACCTGCCGCGCGCCTATGCCGACGGTACCGATATCGAGGCGCGCGCGCATATGATGAGTGCTGCGGCCATGGGCGCGACGGCCTTTCAAAAAGGGCTGGGCGCAATCCACGCCATGAGCCATCCCATCGGCGCGCATTTCAACACCCATCACGGCACCACCAATGCGGTCTGCATGCCGGCGGTGCTCGATCTCAACGCCGATATGATCCGCCACCGCTTCGACCGGGCGACAGGCTACTTGGGTCTGGAGGGCGGCTTTGTCGGCTTCTGTGCCTTCGTGCAGGACTTCAACGACCGGTTGGGAATTCCACGGCACCTGTCAGATCTGGGCGTCACCGCAGACGCCATCCCCGAGCTTGTCAAAGGCGCGCTGACAGATCCGAGCTGTGGCGGAAATCCCATGCCTCTGACCGAGGAAAATCTGACGGCGCTCTTCAAGACAGCGCTCTGAGCGTCGCGTTTCATCTGGCCAGAATGATCTGAGGGGTATGGGGCACAGCGTCCCCATACCTCTGCCGGCCAGACAGCTCAGAAAGGTGCCGAAAACGCGGGCTCCGGTGCCTGCATGAAGATCAGGCGAGTGAACCGCTCCGCTTGATGCGCGCAATACACAGGGCGCAGCACATCGCGGGAACGCTTCAGTGCTGTGTCCTCAGACCTCGGGCAGCGCGTCGCGCCGGATCATGGTCCGCAGAGCAAAACTGGATCGCATCGACCTGATACCCGGCGTCTGCATCAGACCATCCTCTAGAAACCGGTCAAAGCCCGCCAGATCAGCGGCCACAACCCGGATCAGCACATCCCGCGTGCCGGTCATCAGGTAGCATTCCATCACCTCGTCAAAGCTCCTGAGCCGGTCCTCGAACGCCTTGATCGCATCGCGCCTGTGATGTTCGAGCTCCACGAAGATGAACGCGTTCAGAGGCAGGCCAAGCTTTTCCTGATCCACCCGTGCAGCGTAGCCCGTGATGACCCCGTCGCCCTCAAGACGCGCGATGCGGCGCGCGAGCGGTGTCGCAGACAGCCCGACGACCGCCGAGAGATCGGCCAGTTTCTGACGTCCGTCCTGTTGCAGGGCGGCGATGATCCGACGGTCTATAGCATCCATTTTCCCTAAAATATCCTTCTTTCCTCGGCAAAATCTCTAACCGTCACGGCCAAGTGACCAAAGTTTGCTGTTTTTTCGCGCCTGACTGGTTTTAGCTTGGGTCGCAGGAGGATTCCACCATGCTCACACGCCTTTCATCGCCCACCCACGAAGAACTGTACCGCGTCGAGGACCACGACAGCGGCTTGCGCGGTTTCATTGCGCTGCATTCCACCCGGCTCGGCCCGGCGGCGGGAGGGTTGAGGATGCGCATGTACGACGGGGACGATGCCGCAGTTCAGGACGTGCTCAACCTCTCGCGCGGCATGAGCTACAAGAATGCCGCCGCCGGTCTGCCGCTTGGCGGTGGCAAGGCGGTGATCATGGGCAATCCCGAGACGGAAAAGACGCCCGACCTCCTGCGAGCCATGGGCCGCGCCATCGACAGTCTCGCAGGCCGGTACTGGACCGCCGAAGACATGGGAATGTCCCCTGGGGACATGGCCGAGATCGCCCGCGAGACAGATTTTGTCGCCGGGCGGGAACAGGGGGCGCATGCCAGCGGTGATCCGTCCCCCGTCACCGCGCGCGGCGTGTTCGACGCGATGCAGGCCGGTGCCATGCAGCTTTGGGGCAAGGCGGGTCTGAAAGGACGGTCAGTCGCGGTGCAGGGCCTGGGCCACGTCGGATGGCATCTTTGCCTGCTTTTGCACGAGGCCGGCGCGCAGCTTCTGGTGGCCGACAGTGACCCGGCGCGCGTTGCCTCGACCCTCAAGGAATTCGGGGCGGCGCAGGTTGACACACAAGACATCCACGCGGCGAAGGCCGATATCTTTGCACCCTGCGCCATCGGTGCCGTTCTGAATTCAGGCAGCATCCCGAACATACGGGCAAGTATGGTCTGCGGGGCGGCGAATAATCAGCTTGCCACGCCCGACGACGCCGACGCGTTGCACGCGCGGGGCATTCTTTATCTGCCGGATTACGTGGCCAACGGCGGGGGCATCATCAATGTTGCCGCCGAAATCCTCCGGATCGCCGAACGTGAAAGCTGGGTCACGGACCGGCTTGCCGCCATGCAGGTCAACATGGCGCAGATCCTGAAACGCGCGGCGGCAGAAAATGTGAGCCCGGCCAGGATCGCGGACCGGATGGTCGAGAATCAGCTCTTGGCGCAGGCGGTATGAGCGGATTCCAGAATTGTATCGGCACGGGGGCATTGGTACGATAAGATCGACACCTTTCGGAGCTCTGCCATGCGCCTGCTTTTGACCTTGCTGCTCGCTCTTGTCGTTGCCCCCGCTCTTCGGGCCGAGACCCGGCTGAGCGAAAACGTCAGCCTTGCGCATGGCACCTTCAGCAGCGGCGGGGGCCTGACGATCGCCGCAGAACTGCGCCAGACGGCTCAGGGCGGCACCGTGCTCTGCGGCGCATGGTCCGAGAGCGCAAGCCAGGCCAGCTATACCAACGGCGAGGCACGGCGCATCCTGCAATTGGCCAGCGTCTCGATTGACGGACAACGCGTCGCCACGGATCTGGGGTTTATGCCCAGGGTAGAGCCACAACTGGACTATGCAGGCACTCCCGCCACCTGCGCGCTCATTGATCTGCCGTGGCGCATCGGACGCGTCCCGGAGATCTTCTTGCCACGTCAACAGATCACCCGATCCGGCGGAGACAATTCCGCCCCTAACATCGTCTTTCGCCAATCCGCTCCGGGCGCTCAGGGGGCTGCGCTGGAAGTGATCCCTTTCTTGCGCCGCAACAGCCGCCTTGTGCCCCTCACGGATGCGGCGCAGACGGTCGACGGGGGCTATAGCAGCGGAGGAGGTATTCGGCTCACCGCAGAGCTGCGTCCGGTGGACGGACGCGCGCATCTCTGCGGGGTCTGGTCGGATTTGCCAGGTCAGGACCCGAGGACACAAGGGCTGGGGCGCGAAATGCTACGGCGGGCAAGTGTCGCCTCGGGCAAAGAGCTGATACTGACCGATCTCAGCGAATTGCGCCGGGCCACGCTGCGCGTGGACTACCTTGGCGTGCAGGCAACCTGTCTCGACACCGGACGGGCCTGGACCAAGACCCGGGGACCGTTCGATCTCCGGCTGCCGCAGCAAGTGGTCTATCGCAACACCACCCCGAAGGGCCGCACGCTTATCCGGTTCGGCCACTGACGCATCCCGCGCATCAAAAGACCGTGCGCCACAGGTTGGCGACACAATGATCCTTGCCGGACATCGGCCCAAACGCTTTAGCTGCGCCGCCCCGGCGGATCGAACGGCAGGAATTCCACTGCCGATTGTTTGACCGGCGCCGGGTAGAGCTTCATCAGCTCCAGCACGTCGTTGGGCAGCCCCACCGTGACCGGCAATCCCAGGTCCGCCGCCTCGTCAGATGTCAGAGCATAGTCATGCGTCCATGTGCCCGACGCCAGAGTGTCGGCAAGGGCTTCGGCCTTGGCGCGGTCCATGCGCGCGGCCATCAACTCGACCGCGCCACGCTTGACCTGTCGTGTGGCCTTGTCACTGACATCGGCCAGCACCAAAGCGATATCCGAAACATGCTCGACCGGCTTGGCATCGCGCGCCGCGATGATCGACGCCGCCGAGATCCCCATGATCTGCGGATCGATCGGCCCCAGCATTGAAAACTCTCCCATCACGATCTCGTCGGCGGCAAGCGCGATCAGCGTACCGCCCGACATGGCGTAGATCGGCACATGAACGGTCACCTTGGCCGGATGCGCCTCGACGGCACGGGCGATCTGCATGGCCGCGATGACAAGCCCGCCGGGCGTGTGCAACACAAGGTCGATCGGCGTCTCGTCGGGCGTTGTCTTGATCGCCGAGATGATGGATTGCGCATCCTCCAGTCCGATCATGTTGGACATGCTGAAGCCGAAGAGGCTGCGCTTTTCCTGCCGGTGTATCATCGTGATAACCCGGCTGCCGCGCCGCCGCTCGATGGCGCGGATCGCCTGCTCGCGCCGAAAGGCGAACATGCGCCCGGTGAGCAACGGTTGCAGCATGAAAGCCAGAAAGGCCAGCAGGATCAGGGTGGAGAGATTAAAATCCATTCGGGTTGGTCCTGTCTTGCGGCGGGGATCAGAGGCATCGGGCCGAGTGTCGCAGGACAGGGCAAGGTTGTGAATTGAAAAATCCCGAGAGTTGGGGCACAAAGTCAGTCAACATAAAGGCCCGGAACAGGGCATAGGGCAAGAGGCACGGGCAATGAGGCGAATGGCGATCCTGGGTGCGATGCTGGCATTGGCGGGCTGCGGCGGGGCCAATGGGTTTCGCGGTGACACGCGAGGGGTCCCCATGGCGACGGGCCCGATCAGCAACGCATGCCTGCAATCCGACCGCAAGGCCCGGTCGCGCGCACTCTGCGGATGTGTTCAGGCGGTGGCGAACCAGACGCTGAGCGGCGCACAACAGCGCCGTGCCGTCGGGTTCTACAAAAACCCGCATTCGGCGCAGGAAATCCGCCAGTCGGATCGTCCGGGCGACGAGAGCTTCTGGCGCGCCTACAGCGCCTATGCAGAGCGCGCCGAGCGGGTCTGCCGCTGACCGGTCACGCCTTGAGCCGATAGCCGACCGCCAGCATGCGCCACGCCAGCAGGCAGACGGCTGTCGTCGCCCCGACACCGATGACGAGCCCAAGAACCGGAGGGCTGTCGGACACGCCGATAACACCATAGCGCGCGCCATCAATCAGGTAGAAAATCGGGTTGAAATGGGTGATCGAGTAGAGCACCGGTGGCAGCGCTTCGACCGAATAGAACGTCCCGGACAGGAACGCGAGCGGCGTCACGATGAAGTTGGTGATCGCCGCCATCTGATCGAATTTATTGGCGAATATTCCCGCCACGATGCCGATCCCGCTCATGAAGGCCGCACCGAGGAACACGAAGACAAGCGCCCAGAACGGATGCGACAGGCCGATGCCGAGGAACACCCAAAGGCCAAGCCAGATCGCAAAGGCCACAAGCAGGCCGCGCCCGACGCCACCGGCCAGATATCCAAGCACAAGCTCTCCCCCGGACAACGGCGGCATGAGCGTGTCCACGATATTGCCCTGAACCTTTGAAATCACAATCGAGGAAGAGGTATTGGCAAACGCGTTCTGAATGACCGTCATCATCAGGATACCCGGCGCGATGAAGGTGGTAAAAGGCTGCCCCATCACATCGCCACGCGTCGGGCCGATCGCGATGCTGAAAATCAAAAGGAAAAGACCGGCCGTCACCAAAGGCGCCATGATCGTCTGTGTCCAGACCGACATGAAACGCAGCGTTTCCCGCTCGGCCAGCGTGGCCAGTCCCAGCCAGTTGACCCGACCGAAACGACGCTCCCCCATCTCCGCCAGCGCAGTGTGAGAGCCGCGCTCCGCATGATCCAGCATTTCCTGCTCCTTTTGCCCCTGATTTCTTGGCGCCAGGCCGCCGGGCCTCGATTCGGTGCCTTGTAACTCAGACGCCAGTGATTAGAATAGGGCCTTGATCCGATTTGCAAGGCGGCGGGCCCGGGGCCCGGTCCGCCTTTTGACCGAAGGAAGCCCCGATGTCCTGGAATGACGAACGCGTAGAACTGCTCAAGAAGATGTGGGGCGAGGGCCAATCCGCGAGCCAGATCGCAAAGGAGTTGGGTGGCGTGACCCGCAATGCGGTGATCGGCAAGGTGCATCGCCTTGGACTGTCCAATCGCAACGGTTCCGGCACGACCGGCGCCGCCGCCGCGGCCCCGGCCGAAGCGGCGCCCAAGGC
>NZ_CAMYMD010000036.1 GCF_947259555.1 uncultured Roseovarius sp. | reverse complement strand
CCGTGTGACACAGCCCCGTCGCCTTGACCTCGACCAGAACCTCGCCCGCCTTCGGACCCTCAAGGTTCACATCCATGATCTCAAGCGGACGGCCCGCCTCAACTGCAACAGCAGCACGTGTTCGCATTGTTTGGTCCTCTTTGCTTGTTCGGCGCGACCATGCGTCAAACCGGCGGTGGTTTCAACACGGAGGCCGACAGGATGGCAGGCTTTGGCGATGCGGGCAGGCTCGACTCTGCCAAGCCTCTATTCTAAAAAAGAACAAACAAAGAACACGTGTCATGCCGATTCACCGTATCCTGTCCGTCTGGTTTCCCCGGTTCGGGGCCGAGCGTCTGTTGCGGCGAGCGATCGAGACGGGCGGCCCCCCGTTCGCCGTGGCCGATACACAAACACCGCAACAAGAGCTGACGTCGCTCTCGGTCGAGGCCGAGGCAGCGGGGCTGCTGGTGGGGCAGCCTTTGCGCGAGGCGCGCGCGCTTTGTCCGGATCTGGTGACGCGACCCCGAAACCGGGCGGCAGAGGCCGCATTCCTGCGGGCCCTTGGCCGGTGGGCCGAGCGATTTTCACCGCTTGTCGGAGCCGATGGCGAGGCCGGGCTGATGCTCGACATCACCGGTTGCGCGCATCTTTTTGGCGGTGAGACCGGGATGATCGAGACGGTCCGGCAAGAGGCGGCGGATCTTGGGATGAGCGTATGCTGCGGGCTGGCCGATACAGTGGGGGCGGCCTGGGCCCTCGCGCGATTTGCGGGGCAGGGGAGAGGGCAGGGACGTTCGGGCGATGTGATCGATCAGGAGGCCCGCGCCACCCGATCACGCGCCACACGGCGACGGCATTGGGAGCGCGGTGGACCCGGCCAGGGGGAGGCGCGCCGCATGGAAATTGCCCCGCCCGGGCAGGTTTATGGCGCGCTAGCTCCCCTGCCGGTGGCGGCTCTGCGCTTGCCGTCGGCGATGGTCATTGATCTGGGGCGTTTAGGATTGCGTCGGATTGCCGAGTTGACGGGCCAGCCGCGTGCGGTGCTTGGGCGACGGTTCGGTCCCGAGTTGATGCTGCGTCTGGATCAGGCGCTTGGCCTTGTGCCTGAGCCGATTTCGCCTGCCGCCCCCACGCCATGCTTTGCGACCCGGCTCAGCCTGCCAGAACCGATTGGCCTGCGTGATGATATCTCGGCCGGGCTGGCGCGTCTGACAGACCGCCTGTGCCAGATGTTGCGGGAAAAGGGGCAGGGCGCGCGCCACTTGCGTTTCGAAGTGTTTCGCGCCGATGGCAGCCTTCAGGCGGTGGATATGCGGTTGGCACGCCCCATCGACCGGCCCGCCGCCATGTTGCCGCTGATGGATATGCGGCTGGACGAGGTCGAGGCGGGCTTTGGCATCGACATGTTGCGGCTCGAGGCGGTTGTGACCGCGCGGATGGAGACCCGGCAAGGTACGAACGGTCTGGCCGCGCGAGACAGCGGGTCGGCTGAGCGGGAAGGCGCGTTGGCCGATTTGATTACCCGGTTGGGTGCGCGCATAGGGATGGAGGCCATCACCCGCCGGCACCCGGCCGAGAGCATGATCCCCGAAAAATCCGCGCTGACCCTCGCTGCTGCCTGGTCTGATCCGGCCTCTGGGCCCTGGCCTCTGCCGACATCGTCGCGTGCTCTGCTTCTGTGTCAGCCCGAGCCGGTCAATCGACCTGATGAGGGCGGACCCGGTCATGCCTTTCGCTGGCGCGGGCAAACACATGACGTGGCCCACGCCACCGGCCCGGAGCGTATCGCGCCGGAGTGGTGGCTGGATGATCCCGGCTGGCGGAGCGGCCTGCGGGATTATTGGCAGGTCTTGACCATGCGGGGCGAGCGGCTCTGGCTCTTTCGCGCCTATGGGGCACAGATTTCGGGGGGCTGGTTCTGTCAGGGACGGTTTGGCTGATCACCCCGTCCAAATCATGTACACTGCCGCCTGTTTCGCAGGAAACAGCTTGATTAACGACCGGTTTGGCGCAACTCTGAACGTATGAGTGTCCAAAGTCCCGGCCCCACAGCGGGCGCGCATTTCTCTCAGCCACAGGTGGCGTTTCAACGCAACGAGTTGGGTGTGATCCTGTCGCTCTACGGACGCATGGTCGCGGCGGGGGAATGGCGCGATTACGGTATTTCCTGCCTGCGTGAGGTCGCGGTGTTCTCGGTTTTTCGGCGCACGGCGGAAAACCCGCTCTACCGGATCGAAAAAAGACCGAAAATGCAGGGAAAGCAGGGGCAATATGCGGTGATCGGCATGGATGGCCGGATCTTGAAACGCGGCCATGATCTGAAGACCGTGCTGCGGGTGTTGGAGCGCAAGCTCATCCGCGCGGTGGAGTAACCAAGTCACCAGCCCGGCGCTATCTCAGGCAAGCCCCGAGCCCGGTCATATCCGTGCGCCCCATCTGCGCCAGTGTCAGGCTGATTTCTTCGCTCAGCACCTCCCATAGCCGGTGCAAGCCGCGCTCGCCCCCTGCCGCCATCGCATAGAGGAGTGGTCGGCCGAGAAAGGCGAAATTCGCCCCCATCGCATGGGCCTTGACGATATCCTCGCCCGAGCGCAGCCCGGAATCGAAAAAGAGCGGAAAATCGGGGCCGAGGGCGGCGCGTATCTCGGCAAGCATCAGGATTGGCGGCGGCGCGGCATCGAGTTGCCGTCCGCCATGGCTGGAGACCTGAATCGCATCGACACCCTCGTCGCGCAGGTGCAATGCATCGTCTACATCGAGTACGCCTTTGATCACCAGCTTGCCGGGCCACGCGTCGCGCAGACGTTTCAGATAGGTCCAATCCGCTGCCGCGCGGCTGGCTGTGCGGTCAAACCCGCCCTCACGAAAATTTGCCATCTCCGGCCGTCCGTGTAGGAGCGTTTTCAGCGACCAGCGCGGGTGGAGGGCGAAATCGACAAACTGACGCGGCCCGATGCGGAATGGCATCTTGAAACCGTGTCGCAACTCGCGGGGGCGGCGCCCGACCTCTGGCACATCGAGCGTCACGACGAGCGTTTGATAGCCCGCCGCGCGGGCGCGCTCTACCAGCGCCATCGTGCCGCTGCCATCGCCGCTGAAATAGAGCTGAAACCAGGCGTTTCCCTCTGCCGCCTCGATCATCTGTTCCAGCGGAGAGGAGGCCACCGTCGATACGCCCAAAGGCACACGTTCGCGCGCCGCCAGACGCGCCAGCATGAGGTCCGCCCCCGGCGTGCTGAGGTTGCACATGCCCATCGGCGTTATGCCAAATGGTACCCTCGCGGCGTGCCCAAAGACCTCTGAGCTCAGGTCGCGCTGCGTCACATTGCGCAGAACTCGCGGTTTTAGCCTCAGATCGCGTAAGGCCGCACGGTTGAGCGCCTCGCCATGGCCCTCGCCTGCCGCGCCGTCGATATAGTCGAACACCATCCACGGCAGCCGTCGCCGCGCCAGCCGTCGTGCATCCTCGGCACAATGGATTGCCGCCGCGCCGCGCATCATCCCTGCCTAACGCAGCACATGCACGGCGCAGGGGGCGTGCCGAACGATGCGCGCCGCCGTCGATCCCAACAGAAAGTCCGTCAGGCCCGGTTTGTGCGAGCCGACGATGATACAATCCGCGCCAATCTTGGCGGCGTGATCGGTGATCGCGCGGCCTGAATGGCCTTGCAGCATCACCGGGGTGATATCCGGCTCTCCGGCGACCCGCTCGGCCAGAAGAGCCTGAGCACGTTTATACGCGCTCTCGACCACCTCTTCGTCAAGATAGGCGCGCACCGATCCTTGAACCGGCTCGTAGGCGTGTAGTGCAATGATCTCGCCTCGGTCGGCCCGCAAGGCGCGGGCGATTTGCAGGGCCGTCTGGCTGATCCCGTGATCGAGGGCCAACGCCACGATGATTTTGCGATACATGTCAAACGCTCCGTTTCAGGGGGACAGGATGATCTTGGGGCTGCTCACGCGGCCGGCTCGGATGTCCTCGAAGGCCCTTGCGCCTTGGTCCAAGGGCCGGTCCTCCACCCAGTCGAGCGTGCCCATCCGTCCATCGAACATGGCTTGCGCGCACGCGCGGAAATCCTTGGCGGTGTAGGTGTAGGTGCCGATAAATGTGATTTCCTGCAGCGTCATTCGACGGATATCGAGCCCCCCCGAGGCTTGCCCCAGCCCGATATGGACAATCACACCGCCGGGGCGAGCGTGGGCCGAAGCCTGCGCGCGTGTTGCCTCGAACCCGACGCCATCGACGACAATATCGAACTGTTCGGACGCGTCGAGTGCCTCGGGCGGTAGAACCGTCTGATCGCAATGCAGGCCGAGATAGGCACGGCGCGCAGCGTGTGGCTCGATGATCGTGATGTCGTCGATCCCCTGCGCCGTCAGGCTGAGGGCCGCGCCGAGGCCAATGGCGCCGCCGCCCAGCACCAACGCCTGGTTCGGGCCAGTTCCCAACACAGCGCGTCCGAGCCGCACGGCGTGCCAGCCGCAGGCAATCGGCTCGGCCAGTGCGGCCTGATGCGTGCTGATATGATCGGGAATGTGCACGAGATTGCGTTCGGGCATCGACAGAAGTCCGGCAAAGGCCCCTTCGCGTGGCGCCATGGAGATGATCTGCCGCGTTGCGCAGAGATTGTCTCGGTCCGAGATACACGCGGGACACGCCCCGCAGGTCACCAATGGATTGACCGTCACGCGCTGCCCCTCCAGCGCGCCGCTCAGCACCACGCCGGCCGCTTCATGGCCAAGCACCAGCGGTGCGGGCCGGCGCTCGTCATGGCCGAGATAGGCATGCATGTCAGAGCCGCAGATGCCGACGCTCTCGACACGGATCAGCGCCTCGCCATCACCGGGCTCCGGGTCTGCCACCTCGCGGTAATCGAGTGTCTCGGGACCAGTATAAACAAGCGCCTTCATTTTGCGGTAAACCCTCCGTCGAGCATCATGATCTGGCCGGTCACGTAGTTGGACGCGGGAGAACAGAAAAAGAGCAGTGGTCCGTCCATGTCCTCGGGTTCGCCATTGCGGCCGACACAAGTCTGTGCGGCATTGCGCGCGGCGCGCTCGGGGTCGTCAAAAACCGGCGCTGTCAATTCGGTTCGGACAAAGCCCGGAGCGAGCGCGTTGACGTTGATGCCGTGGATTGACCACGCTTCGGCCATCGCACGGGTCATCTGGGCCACCCCCCCTTTGCTGGCCCCGTAGGCAAGGCCGCCCGGGAAGGCGCGGAAGGATTGCAGCGACGCGAAGTTCACAATCCGGCCCCAGCCTTTTTCGCGCATTGCTGGCACAAGGTGTTGGCTCAGGAAGAACGGGGCCGATAGATTGAGCGCGAGCGTCATGTCCCAACCTTCGGGGGTCACGTCATCGGCCGCCTGCCGGGTGTTGATGCCAGCGGCATGCACCACGATGTCCGGCGCGCCAAAATGCTCTGCCGCGCGGGCGGCCAGATCTGCAAGACCGTCGCGATCAGAGAGGTCATGGGTGATCGTGGCACCCTGCGTGCCGACCTCCTTCTGCCAGTCCGCCAGGGCATCCGCGCGCCGCGCGACACCCACGACCCGTGCGCCGGATTGTGCGAGCAGAGTGGCGGCCCTGCGGCCCAGTCCGGAACTTGCGCCCGTGACCAGCGCTACGCGCCCGGCGATGTCGAACAAGCCCGCCTCAGCCATTGGCTGTCAAATCGAAGGTTTCATCGGGGAAATACTTGTGCAGCCGGATATCGGCGGTGCGTGCATGCCCCTCCATGCCCTCAAGCCGCGAGATCCGGGCTGTCGCCTCGGCCACGGGCTTGGCGCCTTCGCGCGTGGCGCGCTGCCATGTGACGATCTTCATGTATTTGTGTACCGATAGCCCGCCGGTATAGCTCGCCGCGCCAGAGGTGGGCAGGACGTGGTTGGTGCCACTCGCCTTGTCCCCAAAGGCCACGGTCGTCTCTTCCCCGAGAAAGAGCGAGCCGTAGCACGCGAGACGCCCCAGCCACCAATCAAGGTCTTCGGCCTGCACGGTCAGATGCTCTGGTGCATAGGTGTCCGAGGTGGCGGCCATCTCTTCGCGGTTGCCGCAGACGATCACCTCGGCGTAATCGCGCCACGCGGCGGTAGCATTGTCACGGTTCACGTCGGGCAGATCGTCAATCAGCCCCGGCACAAGTTCCATGACCTTTTCCGCGAGCGGGCGATGATCGGTCACCAGCCAGACCGGCGAATTGTAGCCATGCTCGGCCTGCCCGACCAGATCGGTCGCCACGACCATTGGGTCGGCGGTGCTATCCGCCAGAACCAGGCTATCGGTGGGCCCGGCGATCATGTCGATACCGACCCGTCCAAACAGCATACGCTTGGCTTCGGCCACGAACTGGTTGCCGGGCCCCACAAGGATGTTGGCCTTTGGCAAGCCGAAGAGGCCGAATGTCATTGCGGCGACACCCTGCACGCCGCCCATCGCAAGGATTGTGTCCGCGCCGCACAGATCAGCGGCGTAGATGATCGCGGGGTTGATGCCGATGCCCGGTCGCGGCGGTGAACACGCCACGATATGCCCACACCCTGCCACCTTGGCGGTCGTCACGGTCATGATCGCACTCGCGATATGGCTGTAGCGCCCGCCCGGTACGTAGCAGCCCGCGCCGTGGACGGGGATGCTCTTTTGACCGGCGATCAGGCCGGGCACTACCTCGATCTCGATGTTGCGGCACGTTTCTTTCTGGGCCTCGGCAAACCGGCGCACGTTGTCATGCGCAAAGCGGATGTCCTGCTTGAGTTTTTCCGGGACACGCGCCGCTGCCGCCTCGATCTCGGCGCGGGTGAGGACGACGTTGCCATCATATTTGTCGAACTTCGCGGCATATTCCAAAGCCGCCCTGTCGCCGCCCGCCTCGATGTCATCAAGAATGGCGCGCACTGTGGCCTTGACGTCCGATGCGTTGGATTTCGAGGTCAGGGCAGCTTTCTTCAGGTATTCACGGGTCATGTCGCAGGTGTCCTATTTGTAGATGTCGGGCAGCAGCGTCGTGGAGATCGCCGGGATATAGGCGATCATCAGCGTGACGAGCAGCATGAAGAAGACGAAGGGAATGGCGCGGGCCGCGATCCTGAGGATCGACTCGCCGGTTATCCCCGAGACGACGAAGAGGTTGAGGCCGAGCGGCGGTGTGATGAAGCCGACGCCTAGCGCGGTGATCATCATGATGCAGAACTGAATCTCGTTCATGCCAATATTGTCCGCGAGCGGTTTGAGGATCGGGGCGAGAATCACGATGTTTGGCGTTGTCTCCATGACACAGCCCGCCGCGACCAGAATGAGGATCATGAGCAGGATGAGTACCGCAGGCTCGTCGCTTATCCCGGTGACGGCACCGACAAAACCCTGTGGCACCCCCATGATTGCCAGCGCCTGCGCAAGCGGCAACGAAAAGGCGATGATTGGCAATATGACCCCGTTGACCTTGGCCGAACTGATGAGCATCGCGGGAAAATCGGCAAGCCGGAGCGTGCCAAGGACAAAGCCCAGGATCACCGTGACCACGACCGCTGTGGCGCCTGCTTCGGTGGGCGTCAGGCGACCTGAAAAAATGCCGTAGAAAATGATGCCGGGGACGATGAACGCGTACCAGCCCGATGCGAGTGCTTGCCCCAGATTCGAGACATACTCTCGCAAGCTGACATTGCCGCCGCCTTCGTAGCCATAGATGCGATTGACAACGAGGTTCGTGACGAGGATCGACACAAGGATAAGGACCCCGGGAACAAGCGCCGCCATAAAGAGCGTCGAGGCGGAAATGCCCAGAACCAGACCGATGATGATATAGGCGATGGACGGTGGAATGAGGATGCCGGTACAGGCCCCCGCCGCCACCAGCGCGCAGGCATAGGGGCGCGGATACCCCGATTCCACGAGGCGCGCAATGGTCATCCGGCCCACGGCGGCAGCTCCGGCCGCGTCCGAGCCCGAGATCGCAGAAAACATGCCGCAGACCAGAACAGTGGCCGATCCGAATCCGCCCTTTGCAAATTGCGTCAATGCTTCGGCCACGTTGAGAAACTTGCGGCTGAGCCCGGTGCGCACCAGCACGTCGCCGGTGAGGATGAAAAGCGGCACAGCCGTCAATGCAAAGGCGTCGATCCCGTCAAAAAGGCTCTCGCCCACAAGGCTGAGCGGCAACGCGCCCGACCACAGCAGCATCAGGATCGCGCCGGCCCCGATCGCCGCCCAGACCGGCACGGCCAAGGCCACAAGCAGCACAAAGAGCAGTACGGGCCCATAGAAATCCCAGCCCAGTTCGACTGTCTGCGAAAATGTGTTCCACATGATCTTTGCCCCTCAGTCGAACAGTTGATTGCCTTCGTGAACGGGCGTCCCGTCACGAAGTGCGCGCAGATCGCGCAAGAAGGACTGCACGAGGCGCAAGAGCATCAACCCAAAGCCCACCGGCACCGCCATCAGGAACCACACCATCGACACCCGCAAACCGGCGCTGACCGATCCGAACTTGGCCGAGACAAGAACCGTCTCCCATGACCAGTAGAGTGCTATGATTGCGACGGCCGCCATGACCAGATCGCCCAGAATATAGAGCGCGGCCTTCATGCGGGGGCCGACATAGTGCATGATCACGTCGATGCGGATATGCGCCCTTTCGCGCACGGCTGCCGCCGCGCCGATCCATGCAAGATAGATGAACGCGTAGCGCACGATCTCTTCGCCCCAGACCGAGGAATATGCGAACACTTCGCGGCGTATCACCTCGATGGCCATGGTGATGACCAGCATCATATAAAAGATCAGAAGCGCCCACCGCTCGAGGTTGCGGTCCAAAGTGCCGAGCATGTCATACCTTTCCGGTTCAGGGACGCGTCTGCCTCCCTGTCCGTTCCCGTGTCGCTGGTGGAAGGGCCGGGCGCGCGTACGGCGCCCGGCCAATCGTCATCAGGCGTCGTGGACGTAGTATCTGCCCTGCGTGCCCGCCGCCTCGACCAACTTGTCGAAGGTTTCCATCGAGCCTGCCAATTCGGTCTTGAACGTATCCCATTCCGACCGCTGATACCCGACGGTTTCCTGCCACTCGGCAAGCTGATCCGCGCTCAGCGAGTGGAACTCGACGCCGGACTTGCGCATTTCCGCCATGGCGAATGTGCGCGCCGATGGCACCTTGGCAAGGTTCTGGTGAAAGCTCATCTCGGACGCCCATTCGATCGCCTCTTGCACGTCGCCGGGTAAACCGTTGAACCATTCGAGATTGCAGGCATAGGTCTGACTGTCCGGCACCGCCTGGGTAAAGGTCACGTGGCTCAGGATGTCCTTGAAGCCAAAGGCATAGAGAGCCCCGACTGCCGGGTCGAGCGCGTCGGCCACACCCTGCTTGATCGCCGAGGGCGTTTCGCCCCACGCAACCGGCGTCGGGTTGGCCCCGCCCATCCGGTAGAACTGCTGAAGCATTTGCGAGCCGGGCACACGAAATTTAATCCCTTGCAGGTCGCCCGGTGTCATGATCGGCCCGCCGCCGCCCTGACGGACGGCCATGACACGCGGATCAATGCAGAAGTAGAACATCGGCTTGAAGCCGCGCGCCTCAACCAGTGCATCGACCTCTTTCTTCCAGATGTCAGAGGTGACGAGGTTCACAAAGCGCTGATTGGCCCCGCAGAAATAGGGCATGTTGATCAGGTCGACCGCCGGTGCGAAGGGCGCAAAGTTGGACAGCGAGAATTGCCCGGCGTTGATCGTGCCGCCCTGAACCTTTTGCGCCAGAGCAGACCCGACACCCAACTGACCACCGGGAGCAAGCTTCACGTAGATCTTGCCGTTCGAGGCGTTTTGCAGGTTTTCCTTCACATCGAGCTGCATCATCGGATAACTGCGTGTCGTGCCGATGACGTACTCGGTGGCCAGCGTCATCACGTGATCCGCCGCCGCTTCTCGTTCACGCTCTTCGTTCGCGGTTTGCGCGGCGGCCTTGGACGACCACAATGTGCCCGCGGCTCCTGCCACGATCGCAGCGGTGAAGCCGCCGGTCGCGGCCAGACGCAGAAAATTGCGCCGCTCTTCGGACGCCAGTTCTTGCAATTCCTCGTTCATCTGATCTCCTCCCTGAAGATTTGGATTTATCGTTTTCCGTTCTTGCGCGCCGCTTCGCTCCTCAACGTGGCGACCACAAAAGTGATGACCGCCACCAGAAGCAGCAGCATCTCTCCGACACCATCCAAAAAAGCGGCATTACCAAACGCGCCCATCGCGACATTCAATCCGAAAGCCCCAAACAAAAGCGCGGCCGCCCACAGAAACATGATGCCCTCCTTGTCGCCGGGATTGCCGACGATTCGTGAGAAATGTAAGCGCTTACATAAATTCGCGCAAGCTGTTATATTGCGTGTGTCACCGTCTCGCCCTAAACAGCGCCGCCGCGCATCGGGCCCCCGCCAACGACAGTTCAGGTCATCCAATGAATCGAAAACTCAGCGATACCTATCGAAATCTACCGACGCTGGCCGATGTCGCGCGTTCGGCGGGGGTGTCGACGGCAACAGTCTCGCGTTGTCTCAATTCACCGGCGCAGGTGCAGCAGGCGACACGCGACCGCGTGTTGGAGGCGGTGACGACACTCGGCTACTCTCCGAATTTCGGTGCACGCGCGCTCGCGGCACGACGCACCGGCACAATCGGGGCAATCATTCCGACGATGGAGAATGCGATTTTCGCACGCGCTATTCAGGCGTTTCAGGAGGCGCTCCATGAGAACGGGGTGACATTGCTGGTGGCCTCATCCTCTTACAGTCCCGAAAACGAGGCCGATCAGGTCCGAACGCTGGTGGCGCGCGGGGCCGACGCTCTCATGCTCATCGGTCATGATCGTGATCCCGGGATTTACGAATTTCTCGAGAGACGCGGTGTGCCGGTACTTGTGTCCTGGGCCTATGACCCGACCCAGGCGCGCCCGGCCATCGGGTTTGACAACCGCCGAGCCATGTCTGCCCTTGCCGATGAGGTGCTACGACTCGGGCATGTGCGAATCGGCATGATCTCGGCGCTTGCTGCGGGCAATGACCGCGCACGTGATCGGATTGAGGGCGTGCGCGATGCGATGCGGGCGCATGGACTTGATCCCCAATCCTTGCATCTGATCGAAACGCCTTACAGCATCGGCAATGGAGCTGAGGCGATGGCCGGGATGATGGCCGCCCCCGCGCGGCCCACGGCAGTGATCTGCGGCAATGACGTGCTGGCTGTCGGAGCCCTTCAAACGGCACGGCAAATGGGTATCCATGTGCCTCGCGAGGTCTCGATCACCGGCTTCGACGACATCGAGCTGGCCACTGTTGTCGCGCCGGCGTTGACCACCGTTCATGTGCCGCATCGCGAAATGGGCTGGCAGGCGGCACGTCTGCTCGTGGAGATGCTGGGCGGCGGTGTGACGCCGCCGCCTGTCTGTCTCGAAACCGAGCTTTGTTTGCGCGGCACGCTTGCCGCTCCGTCCAAGTGAAAATGCCCGCCACCGGCTGTCCGGGGCGGGCACTCCTTAGTGGCATGGATAGCCGTGTAGCGATCAGACGAAGAATTGCCCGCCATTGGCCGAGATCGTCGACCCGTTGATGAAGCTCGCATCATTAGACACAAGAAAGCTCACGCAGCGTGCGATCTCCTCCGGCTCGCCAAGCCGGCCAGCGGGAATCATGCCGATAATTGCCTCGCGCACCTTCTCGGGAACGGCCATGACCATCTCGGTCGCGATGTAGCCCGGACAGACCGCGTTGGCGGTGATGCCCTTGGCCGCGCCTTCCTGTGCGAGGGTCTTGATGATACCCAGATCGCCGGCCTTGGTCGCGGCATAGTTGGCCTGCGCAAATTGCCCCTTTTGTCCATTGATCGACGAGATCACAACGATACGACCAAACCCGCGTTCGCGCATTCCGGGCCAGATCGGATGGATGGTGTTGAACACGCCGGTGAGGTTGGTGTCGATCACCTCTTTCCACTGCTGCGGCGTCATCTTGTGGAACGGCGCATCGCGGGTGATGCCGGCATTGGCGACCACGATGTCGATCGGACCCAGATCCGCCTCGACCTTCGCTATCCCGTCCTTGGAGCTGTCATAGTCGGCGACGTTCCATTTGTAGGTCTTGATGCCGGTTTCCTCGGTGAACTTGGCGGCGGCCTCATCATTTCCGGCATAGGTCGCGGCGACGGTATAGCCGTCGGCCTTGAGCGCCTTTGATATGGCGGCGCCGATTCCGCGTGATCCTCCGGTGACGAGTGCAGTTCTTGCCATGGTATCCTCCAATCTGGCTAATGCTTTGGTAACTTGGTTATCTTCTTGGCGCGGCAAGCGCAACAATGTTGCGCGGTAAATCCTGTGCGATGTGTGTGGCGGCATGAAAAAGGGCGCTCGGGGCGCCCTTTGTTGTGATCCACCGCGTCAGGACCGCGCCCTTGCTCAGGGACGCTCGATGCACATGGCGACGCCCATGCCGCCGCCGATGCAGAGCGTGGCAAGGCCCTTTTTGGCCCCGCGCCGCTGCATCTCGAACAGGAGCGTGTTGAGCACCCGGCAGCCCGAAGCGCCAATGGGGTGGCCAATCGCGATTGCCCCGCCGTTGACGTTCACGATCGACGGGTCCCAGCCCATGTCCTTGTTGACCGCACAGGCCTGTGCGGCAAAGGCCTCGTTTGCTTCCACGAGGTCGAGATCGCCGACCGACCAGCCCGCCTTTTCGAGCGCTTTGCGGCTGGCATGGATCGGGCCAACGCCCATGATCGAGGGGTCGAGCCCGGCGGTGGCATAAGAGGCGATGCGCGCCAGCGGCTCGATGCCGCGGCGCTCGGCCTCGTCGGCGCTCATCAGCAGGGTGGCGGCGGCCCCGTCATTGAGGCCGCTGGCATTGGCCGCCGTAACCGACCCGTCCTTGGTAAAGGCCGGGCGCATCTTGGACATCGCGTCGATATTCGCGCCGTGGCGGATATACTCGTCCTTGTCGACGACGATATCGCCCTTGCGGGTCTTGACGGTAAAGGCGATCACCTCGTCATCGAACTTGCCCGCCTTCTGCGCGGCTTCGGCCTTGTTCTGGCTGGCAACGGCGAACTCGTCTTGCTGATCGCGGCTGATCTGCCATTTCTCTGCGACGTTCTCGGCGGTCTGACCCATGTGATAGCCGTTGAACGCGTCCCAAAGACCATCACGGATCATCGTGTCGATGTATTTCATGTCGCCCATCTTGTGACCCGCGCGCAGATGCGCGGCATGGGGAGAGAGCGTCATGTTTTCCTGACCGCCCGCGCAGATGATGCTGGCATCGCCCAGTTGGATGTGCTGCGCGCCCAAGGCCACAGCCCGCAGGCCCGAACCGCAAACCTGGTTGATCCCCCAGGCCGCGGATTCGATCGGCAGCCCGGCATTCACATGCGCTTGGCGCGCCGGATTTTGGCCTTGGGCCGCAGTCAAAACCTGACCCAGGATCGTTTCGCTGACCTCGGATTTGTCGATGCCTGCGCGCGCGACTACAGCCTCCAGAACGGCCGCGCCCAGATCGTGCGCAGGGGTGTTGGCGAACCCGCCGCCAAATGATCCAACAGCGGTGCGTGCTGCGGATGCGATTACTACATTGGTCATCTTTGTCCTCCACCAGGAATTGCCCGGGCCGAGGATGGCATTGCGGAGCGCATATTGGAATGCTTCCCCGATCCTATCCTCTGCCGTTACGTCGCGTCATATCTCAGATGCTGCGATGCGACAACGGACGGAGTGTCACATTCAGGCGCTCGTCTGGTCAAGGCTGACGTCGAGCCAGGGCGGATGCACTGTGGGTGCTCCGAAATAGTAGCCTTGCAGGCAGTCTATCCCAAGCGCAGTGAGATATTCGGCATCCTGTGGTTTCTCAACGCTTTCTGCCACGGTCACCATGTCGAACTGTCGCCCGATGCTCGCGAGGGCGGCGGCCAGGACCTGATTATCGGGATCGGTCGCGATGCCCCGAATGAACTGTCCGTCGATCTTGAGGATGTCAAAATAGAAATCCTTGAGAAGTCTGAAGGATGTAAAGCCTGCCCCAAAGTCATCGAGGGCAAAGCTGACGCCTTTGTGTTGCAGGTCCTTCATGAACCCGGTGACAAGTTCCGGCACGAGCATGGCAGAGCGCTCGGTGATCTCCAGTATTAGCCTTTCCGCCACCGTCGGGTCTTCACCCAGCCCGCGTTTCAGAACGCGCATCCAACGAGGGTAGCCGATGGATCGCGCTGACATGTTGAGCGCCAGCCTGAGATCCGGGCAGTTGGTCAGCGTGTGCAAACCCTTTTCCAGCGCGAGACAATCGATGATTCGTCCTGTCTCCGTCACTTCGATCTCATTGATGAACTCGCTCGCCGGAATGACCCGCCCGGTCGGGTCCATCACACGAATCAACCCCTCGTAAAAGGCTGCCCGATCCTGTTGGCGGGCGGGAACGATCGCCTGGTAGGCGAGCATGACCTGCTTGTGACGGACGGCTCTTTTGACCATGTCGATTGCGGTTCTGTCCCGCGCCGAGACAGCGTAGGAAAGCGGACTATCCAACCCGGCCGGAATATCGGCCCATTTCTTTTTCTGACCCATCTGCGTCTCCGAAACTGGCGTGTTCTCAACCTGTGGCAGATGGATTAAGGAGGGTTTAAGGTGCGCATTCGACTAATCAACGCTCACCCGAGCGAAATCGGAGGCAGGACATATGGAGCGATGCGGTTGGGTTGGCGCGGATGCGCTCTATGAGGCCTATCACGACAATGAGTGGGGCGTGCCCGAATACGACAGTCGCGCGCTGTGGGAAAAGCTCATTCTCGACGGGTTTCAGGCGGGGCTGAGCTGGATCACCATCCTGCGCAAGCGCGAGAATTTTCGCAAGGCGTTTCAGGGGCTTGACCCGGATGTGATCGCAGGCTGGGGGGAGGCCGAGGTCACCCGGCTGCTGGCCAATCCGGGTATCATCCGGCACCGGGGCAAGATCGAGGCGACCATCGGAAACGCCCGCGCGTGGCAGGCGATCGAGGCCGAGCAGGGCTTTGATCGTTACCTCTGGGATCACGTCGGCGGGCGCCCGCTTCAGACCCGTTGGCGGACCCTTGCGGAGGTGCCCGCGCAGACCGATCTTTCCGTAAAAATTTCGAAAGATTTGAAGAAACGCGGCTTCAAGTTCTGCGGCCCCACCATCGTCTATGCCTTCATGCAGGCGGTGGGCATGGTCAACGACCACCTCGTCACCTGCCCCCGCCACGAACCGGTGGCGCGGCTGGGATAAGGGGCTGTACCCGCGTCGGTATTCTGTCGGTATTGCGTCGGTGGGGCGACGCGGCGTTTGTCAGATCGGATTTGCCACCGTTTCAGACAACGCTCCCGTCGCTCTGCAGGGGTGACCAAAATGGGACAGCGCCCGCGTCCCGGTGCAAAGAGGTTTTGGAATCGGTGCCAAACCCCTATATGACGTGACATTCCCTCAGACGCGCGAAAGAGCCATGACACAGACCGCCCCGATCACGCAGGACGTGATGACCATTCCCCGCAAGCTGCCCGACGGGCCGATCAATCTGGTCGGGCTGACCCGGGACCGGCTGCGCGAGGTTCTGATCGCGCATGGTACGCCGGAAAAGCAGGCCAAGATGCGGGTCAATCAGATCTGGCAATGGATTTATCAATGGGGCGTGCGCGACTTTAACGCGATGACCAATCTCGCCAAGGCGTATCGCGCCGATCTGGCTGAAAAATTCGTGATCGAGATCCCCGAGGTGGTGAGCCGACAAGTCAGCGCCGACGGCACGCGCAAATATCTTGTGCGGATCGCAGGCGGGCATGAGGTCGAGGTGGTCTATATCCCCGAGACCGATCGCGGCACGCTGTGCATCTCGTCTCAGGTGGGCTGCACGCTGACCTGTTCGTTCTGCCATACCGGCACGCAAAAGCTGGTGCGCAACCTCACCGCCGGAGAGATCATCGGTCAGGTCATGCTGGCCCGCGACGATCTGGAGGAATGGCCGCGCCCCGGCGAGGGCGCGGGTGAGCGTCCGCGTCTGATCAGCAATATCGTGCTCATGGGCATGGGCGAGCCGCTCTATAATTTCGACAATGTGCGCGACGCGATGAAGATTGCGATGGATGGCGAGGGGATTTCACTGTCGCGCCGCCGGATCACCCTGTCGACAAGCGGCGTGGTGCCGGAGATCGCCAAGACGGCGCAAGAGATCGGCTGTCTGCTCGCAGTCAGCTTTCACGCCACCACCGACGAGGTGCGCGACCGGCTGGTGCCGATCAACAAGAAATGGAATATCGAGACGCTGCTGGGCGCGCTGCGCGAGTATCCGCGCCTGTCCAATTCCGAGCGGATCACGTTTGAATATGTCATGCTCAAGGACGTCAATGACAGCGATGCCGACGCGCGCCGTCTGGTGCAGCTGATCAAGGGCATTCCGGCCAAGATCAACCTTATCCCGTTCAACGAATGGCCCGGCGCGCCGCATCAGCGCAGCGACTGGGAGCGGATCGAGCGGTTTGCCGACATCATCTACAAGGCGGGCTATGCGAGCCCCATCCGCACGCCGCGCGGCGAGGATATCATGGCCGCCTGCGGGCAGTTGAAATCCGCCACCGAGCGCGCCCGCAAGCCGCGCCGTGATATCGAGGCCGAGGCGGGGCTCTGATCAGTGGCGGAGTTCGCGCCCCTGCCACAGCCCGTCAACGCCAGGGGTGATCCGCGCCTCGTGGGCGTCGAGATCGAGCTGGGCGGGCTGCCCGAGGCCGAGGTGGCGCGTTTATGTGCCGAGGCGGTGGGCGGCACCATCAAACAGGTCGATAGCCATATCTGGCATGTCGAGGACAGCCGCATCGGGCGACTGGAGGTCTATCTCGATATCTTTTTGCGCAAGGCACAAAAGAGCAAGCTGCGCGATCTGGCGCTCGATCTGGGGCGCGAGGTGGTGCCGGTCGAGATCGTGACCGAACCGCTGGATATGGAGGGGCTGGCGCGGCTCGACGCGCTGCGCGATCATTTGCGTGCGGCCGGGGCGCTGGGCAGCGGCGCGGGCTGGTTCTTTGGCTTTGGCCTGCATCTCAATATCGAAATCGCGAGCGAGGCGGATATCACGCGTCCGCTGCTGGCCTACGCGCTGATCGAGGACTGGCTGCGCATCAATGATCCGATTGACGAGTCGCGCCGCCTGTTGCCGTTCACCGATCCTTATCCCACCGATTTCGTACGCGCCCTGATCAAGGCGGGGCCGGAGGCCAAGCGTGACCATGTGACGGGGCTCTATCTGGAGCATACGCCGAGCCGCAATCGCGGTCTCGACATGCTGCCGATCCTTGCGCAGTTCGACCCTGACCGCATCGCCGCCGCGATTTCCGACAAGACCTCGGCGCGCCCGACGTTTCATTTCCGCCTGCCCGATTGCCGGATCGACGAGGCGGGATGGTCGATTGCCGATGAATGGCGGCGTTGGCTGACGGTGGAGCGGGTCGCCGCCGATGCGGCGCTGCTCGACCGGCTGGCGCGGGCCTGGGAGGACGATCATGGTCTCCTGACGATTTCGCGGCAAAGCTGGGCTGCGCGGGCGGACCGTATCCTGCAAACGGCGGGGCTGACCGGGACATGACCCGATCCAACCGCCCCGTGATCGGGGTCACCGTCTCGCGCCGCTCGGGCTGGCGCATCTTTCCGCTGATTGCGCTCAATGTCTGGCTGGCGGGCGGGTGTGCGCGGCGCTGGCAGGCCGGGCGCAGGGCGGAGATCGACAGTGTGGACGGGGTGATCATCGGCGGCGGCGACGATATCTCGCCGGATCTCTATGGCGGGCGGATTGTGACCTCGGCCCGGCTCGACCCGGCGCGCGATGCGCTGGAGCGGGGGGTGTTGCTGGGGGCGTTCGTGAAATCCAAGCCGGTGCTGGGCATCTGCCGGGGCAGTCAGATGCTCAACATCGCACTGGGCGGCACGCTGCATCAGGATGCGTATGCGACCTATGAGGCGAGCGACCATATCCGCACCGTGCTGCCGCGCAAGACCGTGCATATCGAGCCGGGCACGCGGCTGGCGCATCTGGCGGGCACAGAGCCGATGAAGGTCAACGCGCTGCATACGCAAGCAGTGGACCGGCTGGGCGAAGGGCTGCGCGTGGCGGCGCGCGATCAGGGCGGCATGATTCAGGCCATCGAGCGGGTCGAGGAGCCGTTTGCAATGGGCGTGCAATGGCACCCGGAGCATCTGTTTTACGCGCATCGGCAAATGGGCATTTTCCGCGCGCTGATCGCGGCGGCGCGGGCGCGGCAGGAGCATGCGGCTCAGCTTGAAAGGGTCGATGCCGAAACTCACTGAGCCGTCGCGACATTTCCCAAACCGCGCCACAATCCGGCGCGATTGATGCCACATACGTCAACTATCCCTGAATTATCGGAAAACCGTAACAGGGATGGAAACGATGAACCTGAACCAGACTGAACCCAACCGCGACATCCGCGATCTTGTCCTGCGTGAGCGTCACCTCGCCGTGTCCGAGCGCGAGTGGAAGCACCGCCTGCGCGGCTATGGCTACGGCATCCGCGACACCGCCGAGGGCCGTTTCGTCACCTCGCTGCTGAAAGACGCGCCGCTCTGCCGACTGGGCTGATCGCGGCCTCTTTTTGGCAAAAATACTCTGGGGGAGTCGCCCCTTGGGGCGACGGGGGCAAGGCCCCCTGACGACGCCCTCAAAAACGACAAACCCCCGAAGCGGATGCCCGGGGGTCGTCAAATCGTGCCGCAAAAAACCGCGGGTAAAGCTTTTAGAGCATGCCTTCGCGCTGCGCTTTCTTACGTGCCAGTTTACGGGCACGGCGAATCGCTTCGGCCTTCTCGCGCGCTTTCTTCTCGGACGGTTTCTCGAAATGTTGCTTGAGCTTCATTTCGCGGAAAACGCCTTCGCGCTGCAGTTTTTTCTTCAGGGCGCGGAGCGCCTGATCGACATTGTTGTCGCGAACACTAACCTGCATGTGGTGTCACCACCTTCCTAAGTTAAAGTTGCAAGATTGCAGGAAGCGTTCGTATAGCAAAGCGCCCCGGATTTGTCTAGGGTGCGTCGCAGAGAGGAAAACCGATGCCCCAAACCGATCTGATGCGCCGTCTGCTGGAGGCCGCCAAGCCGCATGTTCCGTTTGACGGATGGAGTGAAACCACCTTGAGGCTGGCCGCCAAGGACGCCGATATTACGCCCGGTCTGGTCACGGCGGTGTGCCCGCGCGGCGCGGTCGATCTGGCGCTGGCCTATCATGACGAGGGTGATGCGGCCATGCTCAAGCGGCTGGAAGAGGCCGACCTGAGCGCGATGCGCTTTCGCGACCGGGTGGCGTTTGCTGTGCGCGCGCGGCTGGAGGCGGTCGAGGATCGTGAGTTGGTGCGGCGCGGCATGACGCTCTTTTCGCTGCCGCCCTATGCCGCCGATGGGGCGCGCGCGCTGTGGCAGACCGCCGATCATGTCTGGACCGCGCTTGGCGATACCTCGGACGATGTGAACTGGTACACCAAGCGGGCGACGCTCTCGGGTGTCTATGGCTCGACGGTCCTGTACTGGCTGGGCGATGACAGTGAGGGCTCTGCGCGCACATGGGAGTTTCTCGACCGGCGCATCGAAGACGTGATGCAAATCGAGAAAGTGAAGGCCAAGGCGCGTGACAACCGTCTGGTATCCGGGCTGATGGCGGGGCCGTTGAGCTTCATGACCCGTATCCGTGCACCGAAATCCGGCCAACAGACCGGTATGCCGGGGCGCTGGGGCCGCTCTAACTGACACAAGGAAGATCCGATGACCACTATGATGCAGGCCGTTGAAATCACCGAGGCAGGCGGGCCGGAGGTGTTGCAAGCCACTACGCGGCCTGTTCCGGCGCCGCGCGCCGGTGAGGTGGTGATCCGGCTCGCCTATGCCGGGGTCAACCGGCCTGACGCGTTGCAGCGTGCGGGGATGTATGCGCCACCGCCCACGGCGAGCGATTTGCCGGGGCTGGAAGGCGCGGGCGAGATCGTGGCGCTTGGCGAGGGTGTCGGCGATTGGGCCATTGGCGATCAGGTTTGCGCCCTGCTGCCCGGTGGCGGCTATGCAGACTACGTGGCCACGCCCGCCGCACATTGCCTGCCCGTTCCGGGGGGCATGGGCCTGCGCGAAGCGGCCTGCCTGCCCGAGACGTTTTTCACCGTCTGGTCGAATGTCTTTGAGCGCGGCGGCCTCAAGGGGGGCGAGCGGTTTCTGGTGCATGGTGGATCGTCGGGCATCGGCACCACGGCCATTCAACTGGCGCACGCATTTGGCGCGCGTGTCTTTACCACCGCCGGATCGGTGGAGAAATGCGAGACCTGTGTCAAACTGGGGGCAGAACGGGCCATAAATTACCGCGAGGAGGATTTCGTCGAGGTTTTGAAGGCCGAAGGCGGCGCTGACCTGATCCTTGACATGGTGGGTGGTGAGTACCTGCCGCGCAACGTCAAGGCGCTGGCCGATGACGGGCGGCTGGTGCAGATCGCCTTTTTGCAGGGGCCCAAGGTGGAACTGAATTTCGCGCAGGTGATGATGCGGCGGCTGACGATCACCGGCAGCACCCTGCGCCCGCAGAGCGACTTGGCCAAGGCGCGGATTGCCGAAGCGCTGCGTGCGCATGTCTGGCCCCTGCTGGAGGCGGGAAAGGTTGCGCCGGTGATGGATTCCGAGTTTCCGCTATCCGATGCGGCGGCGGCGCATGCGCGGATGGAATCGAGCGGCCATATTGGCAAGATCGTCCTGAAGGTCGGCTGATTTGGGCCTCGTGCCCCTCGTCATTCTGGCCCTCGCCGCGCTGAGCCTGTGCCTGAGCGTGGTGGCGATGCGGCGCGATGCGCCGCTGGAGTGGCGCTTTGCCCTGCCCGCGCCGCTGCCTGTGGCGGGACCTGCGCGGTTTGAGACCGTTCTTGATTATACCGTGCCCGACGGGCAGGCCCATGCGCCGGCGATTGTCGCGCGCGAGGGCGGCTTTGCCGTGCTCTGGTTTCAAGGCTCTGCCGAGGCGCAGCCGGATGTGGATATCTACGGGGTCGAGGGGACGAGGCAGGCGGAGGGCTGGCGGGTCAGTGACCCCGCGCCGGTTGTGACCCGCGCGTGGCTGGCGCGCGCCTTTGAGCCGGGGCAACTGGTTGTTACCCTTGGCAACACCATCGAGAATGAGGGCCGGGCGGGGCATCTTTACACCACGGCGGTGTCGGTCGGCGGATGGGCGATGGCGGCGATTGCCGATGTGGCGATGGGGCCGGAGGGGCCGCGCCATGCGCGCAAGCTGAACCTGTCGCCGCTGCTCAACCGCTCGTACCTCGTGAAATCGCCGATGGTCGCCTATGAGGACGGCAGCCATGGCTTGCCTGCCTATTTCGAGATGGGGACGACCTATGGCGCGCTGGTGCGGTTTGACTCAAGGGGCCGGGTGCGCGATCAGCGGCGTATATCGGCGCAGGGGGCCAAGGTGATACAGCCGATGATCGTCCCTCTGGACCGGGCCCGCGCCATAGCGTTTCTGCGTGATTTTGATCGCAGCGACGTGCTCTGGCTCAGTCATACAAAGGATGGCGGGCGCAGATGGTCGCAGGCGCAACGCACTGACCTCCCCAATCCGAGCGCCCCTGTTGCCGCGCTCGGGTTGGGACAGGGGCGCGTGCTGATGGCTGCGAACACCGATCCCCTGGAGCCCGACGCGATGATCCTGTCCCTGTCGGAGGATGAGGGGGAAACCTGGCGCCCGTTGCACCGGTTCGACGGCAAGGGCAGCTTGCGTTATCCGATGCTGCGCCGCGTGGGTGAAGATATCGTGCTGAGCTATTCCACTGGCGGCAAACAGGGGATCACCGCGCATATTTTCAATGCGGCCTGGGTGACGGGCCGATGATGGGGCGACTTGACTGGCTGGGATTGGCCGTCATTGCGGGATGGGCGGGCTTTGCCATGGCCGGGTTGGTTGTCGAGCCGGGCACCGCGCTGGCTACGGGTGGTGTGCTTGCCGTGTTCACGCTCGTCTTTTGCCGGTCGCGGTTTGTGCGGGGTGCAATGGCGCTCTTGTCGCCGGTGGGTCTGGGGCTGCCCGCTCTGGCGCTGCGCGACGTTGCGGGCGACCTCGGTCTGCCGATCCGCGCGTTTCACATGATGGAACTGGTGGTGTTTCTCGTGGCCTATCTGGCGTTCCTCGCCTCTGCCGCGGGGGTGCTGCGCATCGACCTTTACAGGCTGGGATATGCGCCTGTCCCGGTTGGAGGCATGGTGCTCGCGGTCTGTGCGTATGGCATTCTGTCGGGGGGGCTGTTTCTGCCGGTGCTGGCAGTCCTGGCGCAAGCGACGTGGCTTGCGGGGTGGGGCAGCAGCAATTGGTTTGACCATCTGCTGCATGCGATGCTTGTGCCGGTCTTGCTCGTTACCGTGCTGGTCGGACTGTTGTGACAGCACGACACCGGAATGGAATGGGCCGCCCGTGCCGGGCGGCCGCAACCGGCTCAGCCGTTGACGCTGTCCTTGAGTGCCTTGGCGATGGTCACCTTGACCACCTTGTCGGCCTCTTTCTTCATCTGCTCGCCAGTGGCGGGGTTGCGCACCATGCGCTCGGGGCGCTCGCGGCAGTAGATCTTGCCAACGCCGGGCAGGGTCACGGCACCGCCGCCGGACACTTCGCGGGTGATGATCGCGATCACGGAATCCAGCGCGCCGCTTGCGGTTTTCTTGTCACTGCCCATTTCCTCGGCCAGAGCGGCGACGAGTTGGGTCTTGGTCATGGGTTTTGCCATTTTATGGTCTCCTTGCAACTGCCCGTCTCTTGGGCCTCATGAGCGGAATTTAACGCTATGATGTGGTTAAACACAATGTCTGGTGGGCAAAAGCAAGCGTTTTTGGCGGATTTTGTGCGGATTTCCGTAGGGTCAAAGGAACGCCGTCTCCTCGAAAGAGCGTAATTTGCGGCTGTGGATGCGTGAGAGCGGCATCTGGCGCAATGATTCCATCGCGCGAATCCCGATCATCAGGTGCCGTGAAACCTGGGATTTGTAGAAATCCGAGGCCATGCCGGGCAGCTTCAACTCGCCCTGAAGGGGTTTGTCGGAGACGCAAAGCAATGTGCCATACGGCACCCGGAAGCGAAACCCGTTGGCCGCGATCGTCGCGCTTTCCATGTCGAGCGCGATGGCCCGCGACTGGCTCAGGCGCTGCACCGGACCGGACTGGTCGCGCAACTCCCAGTTGCGGTTGTCGACGCTGGCCACGGTGCCGGTGCGCATCACCCGCTTGAGGTCGAACCCGTCAAGCTGGGTCTCTTCCGCCACCGCCTCTTGCAGGGCGATCTGGATTTCCGCCAGCGCCGGGATCGGCACCCAGGCGGGCAGATCGGCATCGAGCACGCGATCCTCGCGCAAATACGCATGCGCCAGCACGAAATCGCCCAGCGACTGCGAATTGCGCAGCCCCGCGCAATGCCCGACCATCACCCAGGCATGCGGACGCAGCACCGCGATATGATCGGTCGCGGTCTTGGCATTCGACGGCCCCACCCCGATATTGACCAGCGTGATCCCCGACCCGTCGGCGCGTTTGAGGTGATAGGTGGGCATCTGCGGCAGCCGGGCGGGCATCGGCAGCTCACCGTCGGACGTGGTGATCTCGGCGTTGCCGGTGCTGACAAAGGCGGTGTAGCCGCTTGCCCCATCGGCCAGCATCCGCCGCGCGAAGGCCTCGAACTCCGAGACGTAGAACTGGTAGTTGGTGAAGAGCACGTAATTCTGGAAATGCTCCGGGTCGGTCGCGGTGTAATGCGCCAGCCGCGCCAATGAGTAATCCACCCGCTGCGCGGTGAACGGCGCCAAGGGGGCCGTCCCATCCGCCCCCCGTTCCCATGTGCCGTTGACGATGTCGTCATTGGTGGTCGACAGGTCCGGCACGTCGAAATAATCGCGTAAGGTAAACTCCGCCGCGCCCTCCTGCGGCACGGTCAGCGCAGCATCATTGGCCACCGCGAAATGCACCGGCATCGGCGTGTCTGAGACGCCGATCGAGACCGGCACGCCGTGGTTTTCGATCAAAAGCCCGATCTGCTGTTCGAGATAGGCGCGAAACAGATCGGGCCGCGAGATCGTCGCGGCATAGGTGCCGGGATAGGAGACATGGCCAAAGCTGAGCCGGCTGTCGATCTTGGCATAGGTGGTCGTGGTGAGCCGGATCTCGGGGTAGAACGCGCGCACCCGCCGCGCCGGGATGTCGCCCGCGATTGCCCGCGCGAAGGCGTCGCACAGGAACCGCGTGCCGCTCTCGTAGAGCAGGCAGAGCCGGTCCAGCGCCGCGCGCGCATCGGTGAACGCCTCCGGTCCCGGCAGGTCGGGGGGGAGGAGCGGGGCGTTCGGGTTGGCAAGGGTCATGCACGCGTCCTGTCATCGGGCTTTGGGCCTTACGTTGACACGGGCCACCGGCGCGATCAAGCTGCCCGCGAAAGCGAGGCGCATCATGGATTATGAAACCGTCACCCCCGAGGAGTTCGGGGCAAGTCTGCGGGGCTTTGGCCTCAACATCCTTGTGCGCGACGTGCGCGCGGAGGCGGCATTCCTCAGCGGCGTCTTCGGCGCGGTGCCGCATCGCGTCAACGACGATTTCGCGATCATCGCCTATCACGGCCACCTGATCCAGCTGCATGCCGATCACACCTATGGCAGCCACCCGCTGCTTGGCCTTGTGCCCGAGAGCCCGCCGCGCGGCGCGGGCGCGTCATTGCACATGTTCGACAGCGACCCGGATGACGCCGCCGCGCGCGCCGAAGATGCGGGCGGGATGATCCTGCAGGCGCCTACCAACAAGCCGCACGGGCTGCGGGAATGCTGCATCCTGTGCGAAAACGGCTATGCCTGGGTCGCCTCGCGGCCCCTCACCGATGATGAAAGGACAGCGATATGAGCGTGACATCCCTCAAACCCAACATGGAGCATTGGCAGGAGCGGGTGGACCTTGCCGCCGCGTTCCGCTGGACCGCGCGGCTGAATATGCACGAGGCGGTGGCCAATCACTTCAGCCTGTCGATCAACGAGGATGGCACCCGGTTTTTGATGAACCCCAACCAGATGCATTTTGCCCGTATTCGCGCCAGTGACCTGATCGTGGTGGATGCCAACGACCCCGAGACGCTGGAGGGCCCCGACGCCCCCGACCCCACAGCCTGGGGGCTGCATGGCGGGCTGCACCGGCATTGCGCCCATGCGCGCTGTGCGATGCATGTGCATTCGATTCACGCGACGGTACTGGCCTGCCTTGCTGATAGTCGCCTGCCTCCGATAGATCAGAACTGTGCCACGTTCTACAATCGCCTTGTCGTCGATGAGGGATATGGCGGGCTTGCGTTTGAAGATGAGGGCGTGCGCTGTGCCCGGCTGCTGACGGACCCGAAACAGAAGGTCATGATCATGGGCAACCACGGTGTCATGGTGATTGGCGATACGGTGGCCGATACGTTTAACCGGCTATACTATTTCGAGCGGGCGGCAGAGACCTATATCCGTGCGCTCCAGACCGGGCAGCCGCTGCGCGTGCTGTCGGATGCGGTGGCCGAAAAGACCGCGCGCGAATTGGAGGAATATCCCGGGCAGGCCGATCGGCACCTGTCGGAACTCAAGGCCATCCTGGATGCCGAGGGCTCTGACTACGCGCAATGACATGTGCCGGGCTTACCCCAGAAGCTGCGTGATCAAACGGCTTTCGGGGTCGGCGAGCGGCTCGATCACGTCGAAATGATGTCTGCCCTGTGCCACCTCGTGCCGGGCGCCCCACGCCTCGGCCAGCCAGCGGGCCTGATCGAGAAAGACGGGTCGCTCTTCGGCCCCGACCCATATCGTCACCGGCACGGGCAAGGGCCGCATCAAGACCGGGCTTTCGGCCTTTGCCGCGGAGAGATCGAGGCCGAACTGGGCGTTCATCGTGGTCTGCATCAGGGGCCGCAAATCCGACACCGGCGAGATCGGCATGACATGCGTGAGCCGCGCTGCCACGTCGCCCGGCAGCGTGCCGGGGACCGCCATGCGCGCCACCAGATGCCCGCCTGCCGAATGGCCGGCCAAGGCGATAGGCCCCTCGGTGCGGGCCGCCGCGGCCGTGATCGCCGTGGCGATCTGGCGGGTGATGTCGGCGATGCGGACCTCGGGGCACAGATCGTATGACGGCATTGCAACAGACCAGCCGCGTGCCAGCGGACCGGCGGCCAGATGCGACCAGTAGGACCGGTCGAACCGCAGCCAGTAGCCGCCATGCACGAAGAGACACAGACCCCGCGCGGTCCCCTTGGGGTGAAAGAGATCGAACACTTGTCTTGGGCTCTCGCCATAGCGCAGTCCGATCTCGGCGCGGCGCTCGGCGGTCAGCCGCTCGCGAAACGCTGCTGCGGCCACCGTCCAGCGCGCCGGGTACTGCGCGCCGCCCGGAATATGGGGCACATTGGCATAGGCATCGTCCAGTTCCACGGCGTGATCTCCTCTATCTGGCCCTAGACATTCCTAGCCCAAGCTGCTTTGCCTTTGCGAGTTGAAAAGACATGCCGAGAGGGGAGCGCCATGACCAAGACCGATCTGAAATCCATGCTCAATGATCCGAGCCTGCTGTGCGAGCGGGCCTATATCGGGGGTGAATGGGTCGATGGTGACAATGGCACCTTTGAAGTGAAGAACCCGGCGCGCGGTGATGTGATCGCCAATGTGGCCGATCTGAGCCGGGCGCAGGTCGCCCGCGCCATCGCAAGCGCCGAGGCGGCGCAGAAGGAGTGGGCGACATGGACCGGCAAGGAACGTGCCGCCGTGCTGCGCCGGTTCTTTGATCTGATGATGGAGAACCAGCACGATCTCGGCGTGATCCTGACCGCGGAGCAGGGCAAGCCGCTGGCCGAGGCCAAGGGCGAGATTGCCTATGGTGCGTCGTTCATCGAGTTCTTTGGCGAAGAAGCCAAGCGCATCTATGGCGAAACCATACCCGGCCATCAGCGTGACAAGCGGATCACCGTCATCAAGCAGCCGATCGGCGTTGTCGCGTCGGTCACGCCGTGGAATTTCCCGACTGCGATGATCACCCGCAAGGCCGCACCGGCGCTGGCGGCGGGCTGTGCCTTTGTCGGGCGTCCGGCGGCGGAAACCCCGCTTTCGGCGACGGTCATGGGGCTTTTGGCCGAGCGCGCCGGTATCCCGGCGGGGGTCTTCAACATCGTTCCTTCGTCGCGCGCATCAGAAGTCGGCAAGGAATTTTGCGAGAATCCGGCGGTGCGCAAGATCACCTTTACCGGCTCGACCGAAGTGGGGCGTATCCTGTTGCGGCAGGCCGCCGACAGCGTGATGAAATGCTCGATGGAGCTGGGCGGCAACGCGCCCTTCATCGTGTTTGACGATGCCGATCTTGATGCCGCCGTCGAGGGTGCGATCCTGTGCAAGTTTCGCAATAACGGGCAGACCTGCGTTTGTGCCAACCGGATCTACGTGCAAGCGGGCGTCTATGACGCGTTCGCCGCCAAGCTGAAGGAGGCGGTGACCAAGCTCAAGGTCGGGGATGGGCTTGAGGAAGGCACGGCGCTCGGTCCGCTCATCAATGCAGGCGCGCTCGACAAGGTGCGCGAACATGTGGCCGACGCCACGACCAAGGGCGGCACGGTGATCCTTGGCGGGGCCGAGGATGCCGATGGTCTGTTCCTGCCGCCGACCATCATCACCGGCGCGACCCGGGACATGGCCTTTGCGACCGAAGAGACATTCGGCCCGCTCGCGCCGCTGTTCAAGTTCGAGGACGAGGACGAGGTGATCGGGTTGGCGAACGATACGATCTTCGGGCTTGCGTGCTACTTTTATGCCAAGGATCTGAGCCGCGTCTACAAGGTGGCCGAGGCGCTCGAATACGGGATTGTCGGGGTGAATACCGGCATCATCTCGACCGAGGTGGCGCCGTTTGGCGGGGTCAAGCAATCAGGTCTGGGCCGTGAGGGCAGCCATCACGGCATCGAAGAGTTCCTCGAAATGAAGTACATCTGCATGAGCGTCTGACGAAAGCGGTACTCGACCGAGGGCAGAGCAGGCGCTAGAGTACCGTCAGCCGTTGTTGCACAGGAGGCCCGCGATGCCCCGCTCGATCCTTTTGGCCAGTATGTTGGCCTTGTTTCCGGTCATTGCGGTTCAGGCGCAGGATACAACGCGACAGGTGTCGGGCACGCTCGGCTATATGCAGCGGATTGCCCTGCCGCCGGATGCCCGTGCCTTGGTCGTGGCCGAGGGGCGGTTTGGCTCTATGCTGGGCGAAACCACGATCAATGCCGATGGCAAGCAAGTGCCCCTGGGTTTTTCCATGAACGTTCCGTCGGACCTGTCGGGACGGGTCAGTGCGGTGATTCGGGTGCATGGTCAGCCGCGATGGGTGCTGCGTGATCTGGCTTTTGGGGCGGGCGACGCACCGGTCGATATGGGCACGCTCATTCTGGAACCGGTAACGCCTCTTGCCTTTGCGACAGAGTTCACGTGCGGAGACATCACCGTCTCTGTCGGCGTTTTCAACAAGGAGGCGGTGTTGCGCGCCGAAGGCCGCGACATCCCGCTCGAGCCGGTCGTGTCGGCCTCGGGCGCGCGCTATCAGGGGACAAAAGATCGCGATACCGAGGTCTGGATGAAAGGCGACAGCGCCATGATCCGGCTTGAGGGCCGCGATTTGCCGGAGTGTAGAGAGGTCCCGCCACCCCGCGAACAGCCCTATCGCGCGGGCGGAAACGAGCCCGGTTGGATGGTGATGCTGAATGCCGAGACCGCAGAGATTTCTGCCGATTACGGCGAGATCACCCATAGCGTGACCCGTCCTGATGTGCAGGTTTTGCCCGGCTCTTATGTCTTTGACATGCCCAAGGCCGATGCGCGTCTGACGATCCGCGAAGGGATCTGTCGTGACGACGCAACCGGCATGCCGCATCCGGATGCGGCCACCCTTCGGCTTGGTGAGCGGGAGTTGCGCGGCTGTGGCGGCTCTCCGGAGGATTTGCTGACCGGGCCGGTCTGGCAGGTGCGCGCCATTGGCGAGCCCGAATTGATCGAGCCTGACCGGCTGTCGCTGAATTTCATCGCGCCGGGCCGGGTGGCGGGAAGCACCGGATGCAATCGGCTGGTCGGGGATTACACGCTGACTGGCGAGGGTCTGCAATTCGGGGCGATGGGGAGCACGATGATGGCCTGCCCCGAGCCTTTGATGGAGCAAGAGCGGCGCATGATCGACGCTTTGGAGCAGGTGGTGCGATTTGATATCGCAGAGGATGGCGCGCTGTTGCTGATTGGCGGGCCGGACAACCGGGTGATGATCGAGGTCGCCCGGCCCTGATATTGCGAACGCCCGGCCCAATTGGTCTGGCCGGGCGCGATACGCACTGCTGGTAATGTGCCTTAGTTCACCTTTTCGGCGTCCAGCACATCCTTGTGTACATCTTCGCCGCTGGCAATGGTGATCTGGCGTGGCTTGAGCGCCTCGGGCACTTCGCGCATCAGGTCGATATGCAGCATGCCGTCGGCGTGGGCCGCCCCGGTCACACGGACATGGTCCGCCAGTTGGAACCGACGCTCGAACGCGCGGGTCGCGATGCCGCGATGCAGGTAGGTGCGGCCTTCGTCCTCTTCGCTTTTGCGGGCCGACACGATCAGCGCGCCGTCTTTTACTTCGACGTTCAGATCATTGGCGGCAAAGCCCGCCACCGCGATTGTGATGCGGTAAGCGTCATCGTCGGTCTTTTCGATGTTGTAGGGGGGGTAGGTCGGTTGTGGCGCGTCGCTGGCCATCACCCGATCCAGCAGATCGGCAACTTGGTCAAAGCCGACGGTTGCACGATAGAGCGGTGCGAGATCGAAATTATGCATGGGTTATCCTCCTTTGAGCGATACCTTGGTTACGCCTTCCCCGACGGGGACAGGCCATCATGTCCGGCCCGTCATGCGGCACCTGGACAGTGGAGATGTGGGAATAAAGCGCGAGGGTTTCAAGAGACGTCGGGTGCGTTCAGGGGCGTGCGAATTTGGCACCCGAGCTCTTGCGCTCGCCGCCGACCTGCACCCGCCGAAAGCCGGGGTTGGCGGCTGTTGGAGCGGTCGCCATGCCGCGCAGATCCTGCTTGAGACGGGCCACCAGATCGGGCAGGTCCATGCCATAGGCGCGGCGCTCGTCCTCGTGCCATTTCCCGCCGCTGACAAGGGACAGGATGCGCGCCCGCCCGCCGTCACGGGCAAAGACCGGGGCCCCCGACGAGCCGTTGATCACCGCGCAGTCAAAGCCCATGACCCCCTTGGCACGCCACAACAGGCCGCAATCGCGCTGCCATGATGGCGCCTTGTCACGGTGCCTGCCATAAGAGACCACGCTGACCCGCTGACCGGGTTGCGGAGTGCCGAAGAGCCGGAACGGTGCGGCCTGCGCGCTCGGGATCGGCTGGGTCAACTGCAAGAGCGCCACGTCGCGCCGTACATTGTCCCGGCGCATCCCGCCCTGCGGATCATAGCCTTGGGCCACCGCATATCGTGTGATCGCCGCCTCTGAGATAACCACCCCGTCGCGCAGCCCGGCGCGAAACCGGATCGCATCGGCGGGGATGCCGCGATTGGCCTTGTCATACACGCAATGCGCCGCTGTCAGGACCTGATCGGGGGCGATCAACACGCCGGTGCAGTAGCCCCCGCGCCCCAGCTCTACCCGGCCAACAGCCTCCCATCCGAAGAGGTCGTCACGATCTGTCAGGCGGATCAGGCTGCTGGTCTGGGCCATCGCGGCGGGCGCGCAGAGCAGGATCAGGGCGAGCCCCGCCGAAAGCGCGCGCCGCACATTCATGGCTTGGCAAATTTTGCGCCGGTGTCGCGTCGCTGACCGGATGTGAACATCTTGGGGGCGGCCTCTTGAAACACGCCCTCTCCGTCGTCGAGCGCGGTTTGCAGGACGCGCATCGGATCTGTCAGGCGTGTCCCCAGCGAGACCTTGCGCCCTTCGACCTCGGCCATGGCCGAAATCACCGAGACGATGCGCGGCACGCCACCCTCGAAACTGAAGACCGGCGCGCCGCTGGACCCGAAATTCACATCGCAGGACATCACCAGCACGCCGCTTTGCCGCGCCAGAACCTCGCATATGTTCTGGAGCGACGGCGCCTCGGAGCGGTCCTTGGCATAGCTGACCACGCCGATCTTCTGGCCCTTGCGCGGGCGTTCATCCGTCTCGAACGGAGTGATCCGTGTATTGTTGATCGGGTGATGCAGCTCGAGCAGGGCCACGTCATTTCGCACGCGGTCGGCGGTCACATCCGTCTCGAAATCGTAATCGGGATGCGTCACCGCGCGCCTGATCGAGCGATAGGCGGCGGCACGCCCGTTGCGCCAGCCTGCCATGAATTCGATGCGCGCGGGGTCGACGCGCGCGCCGGTGCTCTTGTCGAACAGACAATGCGCGGCCGTCAGCACAAGATCGGGCGCCACAAGCGAGCCGGTGCAGAAACCGCGCCCGCCCAGTTCGAGCCGGCCCACGGCCTCCCACTGGCGGGCCTCGTCGCCCATATCGAGCCGCTCCAGCCTGCTGTCCTGCGCTGCGGCAGCTCCGGCGAGGCCTAACATCAATCCGATAATCACTATGCGCAGCATGAGGTCTCCGGCCAATTATATTCGCTTGTCAGCTACCAAGCGTTTTGGGCCAGATTATGACCATCTACCGCAATATCGGAACCTCGCTCGTGCCGCCCGCCGCGCGCGTCATTGCGGGCGGTTTCGGGCCGCCAGTGGCCCAGTCCAGCAATTCCACCGTATGCACCACCGGAATGCCGGTGCCAGAGCCGATCTGCATCATGCAGCCGATATTCCCGGCGGCGATGACATCGGGCGATCTGGCCTCCAGCGTGCGCACCTTGCGGTCTTTCAACTGCTTGGAAATCTTCGGCTGCATCAGGTTGTAGGTCCCTGCCGAACCACAGCACAGATGGGCATCCGCCGGTTCGACGACATCGTAGCCGGCACGCTTGAGCAGATCCTTGGGATAGGTCTTGATCTTTTGCCCGTGTTGCAGCGAGCAGGCGGCGTGATAGGCGATCGTCATGTCCTTGTCGGACCCGTCGGGCAGGTCAAGCTGCATCAGAAGCTCGCTCACGTCCATCGCGATGGCACTGACGCGCGCCGCATCATCGGCAAGCGGCTCATGCCGGAACATATGCCCGTAATCCTTGACCGTGGTGCCGCAGCCGGAGGTGTTGATGACGATGGCATCGAGCCCGCCCTCGTCCATCTCGCGCGCCCATGCGCGGATATTTTTCGCCGCCGTTGCGTGGCTCTCTGCGGTCTTGCCCATGTGATGGGTAAGCGCGCCGCAGCAGCCGGCGCCCTCGGCCACCACCACCTCGCAGCCCAACCGGGTGAGCAGGCGAATGGTGGCGTCGTTGATATCGGTGTTGAGCGCGCGCTGCGCACAGCCCGTCATCAGTGCCACGCGCTTCTTGCGCGCGCCTTGCGGTGCAAAGGTCTGCGGATCGTCATTGCGGCTGACGGGCGGCACCTGTTTCGGGGCCATCTCCAGCATCGCGCGCAGCCGGGCATCGGGCATCAGCGGCGCCAAGGGCCGCCCGATCTTGGCCCCCAGAAGCGCCACGCGAAACCGCATCGGATAGGGCAGGATGCGCGCCAATATCCAACGCAGGGCGCGGTCGCCCAAGGGCCGTTTGTAGCGCTCCTCGATATATTCGCGGGCCTGATCCACCAGATGCATGTAATGCACGCCCGAGGGACAGGTCGTCATGCAGGCGAGACACGACAGGCAGCGGTCGATATGCTTGACCGTCTTTTCATCCGGGTCGCGGTCATTCTCCAGCATGTCCTTGATGAGGTAGATGCGCCCGCGCGGGCTATCGAGCTCATCGCCCAGCACCTGATAGGTGGGGCAGGTGGCGGTGCAGAACCCGCAATGCACGCAAGAGCGCAGGATCTGGTTGGCGCGCGCGATCTTGGGATCTTCGAGCTGTTCGGCGGTGAATTCTGTTTTCATGAGTCCTCGCTTGTTCCGCCAGTCACAAGAGGCTCTGCCGCAGTCATCAGACCGGGATTGAGAATCTGCCTCGGGTCGAACTTGCGGCGCAGCCCCTCCTGCAAGGCGGCGATCGGTTCGGGCTGGGGATTGAATGCGCCCTGCGCCCGGTCGCCGCGGATCAGCGTGGCATGGCCGCCGCGCGCGCCGACCGCGGCTCTGATCTTGCGGGCATTCAGGCCCGCGCCGTCCGGGACCAGGAGCCAGATCAAGCCACCACCCCAATCATAAAACGCCTCGGCGCCCGGTAGATCGGCCACCACCCCCGGCGCATCGGTTGGTTTCACGGAAAGCCGCCAGACATCGCCCGTGCGCCCCTGAAAGGGCCCCACGTCGCGGATATGCGTCCAGGCCGCCGCAGTTTTTTCGGGGTCCGTGTCCAGCGTGAATGCGCCGAAATCCGCAAGCAGCGATTGCAGCTCTCCGGCGCGGTAAACCACGGAATTCTCGAAGCCCTCCAGCCGGATCATCGTGACCGGCGCGGCGTTCTCGCCGGATTGCAGATGTGCGGCACCGGTCACTTCATACGGCGAGGCGAGCGACCGGCAGAGTGCGGTGACGGCTTGCTCATCGGTCAGACCTTCGAGACGCAGGACGCCCGTCGACCGCGGCTTTGGCAGCACTTTAAGCGCCACCTCCGTCAAGACGCCGAGCGTGCCGTAGCTGCCGGCCATCAGCTTGACGAGATCATAGCCGGTGACGTTCTTCATCACCCGACCGCCATTCTTTATGATCTGCCCGCGCCCGTCGACAAACCGCACGCCCAGCAGGAAATCCCGGCACGCCCCGGCCTGAATGCGGCGGGGACCGCTCACATTCGCGGCCACCACGCCGCCGATGGTCGGTGTGCCCTGCGTTCCCATCAGGGCGCGATGGTCCATCGGCTCGAACGCCAGCCTTTGGCCTTCGGCCTCGAGCGCGGTCTCGATTTCGGCCAAAGGGGTGCCCGCGCGGGCCACAAGCGTCAACGCGCCCGGCTCGTAGAGCTCTATCCCCGTCAGCGCGGCCGTACTCAGGCGCGTGCCGTTCGAGGCCCGTCCAATTGGCCGCGTGCCGCCCCCCTCGATTCGCAGGGGGCCGTCCGCGGTCTTGATGATCTCGGCCAGTTCCGCCTCGGTGTCTGGTGTCATGCTGCTTCTTCTGGCTGAAAATATCCTGGGGGTCCGGGGGCAAGGCCCCCGGCATGGGTCGTCAGGCTACACGCCGCGCGTCGGATGACGCGAGCGGAAAAACCTTGGCGGGGTTGAGCAACCATTTCGGATCGAACACATCCTTGACCGCCATTTGCGCCTCAAGGTCCTGCGGCGCGTATTGATGCGCCATCAGGTCGCGTTTTTCGATCCCGACGCCGTGTTCGCCGGTCAGGCAGCCGCCCACTTCGACGCAGAGCTTGAGGATCTCCGATCCCAATTCCTCGCACAGTTCCAGATCGCCGGGTTTGTTCGCATCGAACAGGATCAGCGGGTGCATGTTGCCGTCGCCTGCGTGAAACACATTGGCCACGCCCAGACCGTACTGTGCCGACAGCTCGCCGATTCGTTTCAGCACATGCGGCAATTGGCTGACCGGGATGGTGCCGTCGAGGCACATGTAATCATTGATCTGCCCCATCGCGCCGAAGGCGGATTTGCGGCCCAGCCAGATCGCGGCGCTTTCCTCGGACGACCTGCTTTGGCGCAGTTCCACCGGATCGTGCTTGCGGGCAATCTCCTCGATCAGGGCCAGCTGTTCGTCGATCTCGGCATCCGATCCCTCGACCTCGACGATCAGCAATGCCTCGCACATCGGATAGCCCGCCTGGGCGAAATCCTCGGTCGCCTCGATACAGGGACGATCCATGAATTCGATCGCCACCGGCAGCACGCCCGCCTTGATGATGTCGCTGACGCAGGCGCCGGCGACCTCGTTGCTGTCATAGCCGATCAGCACCGGGCGGGCGCCTTCGGGTTTGCGCAGGATGCGCAGGGTGGCCTCGGTGACGACACCCAATTGCCCCTCCGAGCCGCAGATGAGCCCCAGAAGATCCAGCCCCTCGGCGTCGAGATGGGCGCCGCCCAGTTCAACCACGGTGCCATCCATCAGCACCATCCTGACGCCCATCAGGTTGTTGGTGGTGACGCCGTATTTCAGGCAATGCGCCCCGCCCGAATTCATCGCGATGTTGCCCGCGATGGCGCAGGCGAGCTGGCTCGACGGGTCGGGGGCGTAAAAGAAGCCGTGTTCCTCGACAGCGCCGGTCACGCTCAGGTTGGTGCGTCCGGTCTGCACCCGGATAAAGCGATTGTCATAATCGGTTTCCAGAACCTCACCCAGACGGGAGACGCCCAGAATCACACAGTCGGCGGTCGGCAGGGCGCCGCCTGCCAGCGATGTGCCGGCGCCGCGCGGCACCACGGGCACACCCATCTCATGGCAAATGCGCAAGGCCGCCGCGACCTCTTCGGTCGATCCCGGAAGAATGACCGTCAAGGGCGGACATTTGTAGGCGGTGAGCGCATCGCATTCATAGGCACGCGTCTCGGCGGGGTCCGAGATAATTGCATCATCGGGCAGCACCTCATGCAGTCGATCGATCAGTTCTGCCTTGCGGGCCAAGATGTCTGGCCGGGGGACGGGCATTTCCATGACATGATCCTCTAGTATTGGTAATAAAATATAACCAATTTTTGCATCTGGCAAGTCAAACCTGCCGGAGATAGCCTGACGCAATGACAGGGATCGATCAACTCTCGCATTTCACGCCGTTGGATGGCGCGGCTCTTGCCCTGCTGATCGGGGGCTGGCTGCTGACAGGTCTGGCGATTGACAAGGCGCCCCTGTCGCGTCCCTCGGTCTCGGTGCTGATGGCGCGGTACCGGCGCGAATGGATGGTGCAGATGATCGGGCGGGAGGCACGTATTTTCGATGCGCAGCTGCTTGCGAGCCTGCGGCAGGGCACGGCATTCTTTGCGTCTGCCTCGCTGATCGCGATTGGCGGTGCCATGGCGATGCTGGGTGATCTGGAGCAGGTCATCGGTATCGCCGGCGACCTGACCCCGGGCAGAGAGCCGGTCATTGTCTGGGAGGTCAAGATCGCGGTCATTCTCATATTTCTGACCAATGCGTTTCTGAAATTCGTCTGGTCAAACCGGCTTTTTGGCTACTGCGCCGTGGTGATGGCCGCAGTGCCGAATGATCCCGAACATCCAGCCGCTGCCCCGCGCGCGGCCAAGGCGGCGGAGATCAACATAACGGCAGCGCGTGGCTTTAACCGTGGGCTTCGCGCGATCTATTTCGCGCTTGCGACGACGGCGTGGCTGTTGGGGCCGGTGCCGCTCCTGATGGCGGCAGGCGTGACCTGTCTGGTTCTGCTACGCCGCGAGTTCGCCTCGCAATCAAGAGCGGCGCTGATGCGGCCTGATATGTCGGGCGATCACACACAGACGTGAGTGTGTTTTGCGTGATTATGGTTTATGATCAGCGCATGAAACACACACTATTTGCTATCTTCACCTGTATTCTGGCACTCCCGGCGACTGCCGATGAACCCAAGGTTCTCGACGTGAATGTCGAGAAATCGGGGATGTCGTGGCGCGTGGATGTCACGCTCGAGCATCCCGATACCGGCTGGGACCATTATGCCGATGGCTGGGACGTGCTGGACGCCGATGGCAATCGCCTCGGATATCGGGTTTTGCATCATCCACATGTGAACGAGCAGCCGTTCACGCGCTCGCTCAACAATCTTCAGATCCCGGACGGCACGCGGGAAGTCTTCATCAAGGCGCATTGCTCGGTCGATGGCTGGAGCGAAGAGCCGGTGCGGGTGGAGTTGGAGCCCTGAGGCAGGTTTTGTCCTGGAGCGGACCTTGGGTCAAAGCACCCGCGCGATACGCGGTCGAAGACCGCCGCGCATCGACGGGCCGACCCGACGGCACGGCGATTTGGCTGCAACCTGAGCATCGCGTGGATGTTTTACTGGCGGGGCAGGGATAAAGTTCTGCCGAACACGCGTTGGATCGCCGCGCCGCGGCCCGTCGATGCGCGGCTCACTGCCAAGGTCCCATCCAGGCCAACCCTCCGCCCCCTACCTACGCCCCTCGCGCAGCCAGCCTGCTAGAATCAGACCCGAGACCAGCAAAAGCACCAGCCACGGCGGCAGCAACGCCATCTGGCTCACGCTCATCGTCTCATACGCGCCGCGCGGGGTGATCCCGATCCAGCCGCGACCGGCGGCGGGGCGGCCTTCGCGCACCTCGCGGATGCGCTGCACCCCGTCGGCCATCGCCCGCACGCCGCCATTGGTG
>NZ_CAMYMD010000035.1 GCF_947259555.1 uncultured Roseovarius sp. | reverse complement strand
GCCAACTCAGGCCAATAAACACCGCTCTGCAAATTGGCCAAACAAAGCGTCGCGGGATGGAGCAGTCCGGTAGCTCGTCAGGCTCATAACCTGAAGGTCGCAGGTTCAAATCCTGCTCCCGCAACCAGCTATAGCGAATGACCATTCGCAACAAGGCCCGCCTCCTCGGCAGGCTTTGCTTTTGCAAGAATCTCCAACAGCTGAGGGGGGCGAAGCCGAACTTTTGCTTCAGTTGCAGGGGTATATATCTGGTGACGAGAATACAGAAACCGCTTCAGCGCCCCGCCAGATAGCCAGCCATCTATTCAAACACCTTCGTGGCAGCGACAATCTGGTTTTTGCGGGATCGCGCCAATCCGTCGAGATTTACGCCGATCAACTGCGCAACCTGTGCGAGGATGAACGGCTGCCTCAGGAGTTTTATCCCCATCACGCCAGCCTGTCGCGCGACCATCGTGATTTTGTAGAGCGCCGTTTGAAAGACGGATCAAAACCGACCACGGCGATCTGCACTTCAACGCTGGAACTGGGGATCGACATCGGGGATGTGGCCTGTGTCGCCCAGATCGGTGCCCCGTTCAGTGTGGCATCCCTTTGGCAGCGCCTGGGTCGCTCGGGCCGACGAGCGGGGCAGCCCGCCGTTCTGCGCCAATATGCCGTCGAGACGCGGCTGACCCCCGATAGTAACTATATTGACCGGCTTCGTCTCGGGTTGATCCGCGCTGTTGCGATGATTGATCTCCTGCTTGAGGGCTGGTGTGAACCGCCCAAAGCGCAAGCCCTTCATTTGTCAACACTTGTTCATCAGATACTCTCGGTGATTGCCGAACGCGGGGGCGCGTAAGCCGGAAGACTCTACCGTATTTTATGCCAGGAAGGACCATTCAAGGCTGTTGAAACGCCAGTATTCATGGACGTTCTGAGGGCCCTTGGTGATCCAGAAACCGGCTTGATTGAGCAGAGTGATGACGGGCCGCTGCTGTTGGGTCGAGTCGGCGAAAAGCTGGTCGAACATTACAGCTTCTACGCAGTTTTTCAGACGCCAGAGGAATACCGTCTGATCTCTGGTGGCAAAGAACTGGGAACTCTACCCATCGTGAACGTCATGGCGCCAGGCATGATGATCATATTTTCCGGTCGGCGCTGGGTCATTGAGGAGGTGGACGACCGCGACAAGGTGATCATGGTCAATCCGTCCAAGGGCGGCACGCCGCCGATTTTCGGTGGTGATCCCGGTGATATTCATGACGTGGTGATCCAGAGGATGTTCAAGGTGCTGGAAGGTAACGATGCACCAACATACATGGACCAAGTGGCCCGTGATCTCTTGGATGAGGCCCGCAGGCACTATGCCGAGCTGGATTTTGCGACATCGCCCATATCGGCGTTGAGTGAACGAAGCTATGCGATCGCGACTCGAGTTGGAACGGTAAAGACAAACACGCTTGCTCTGGCACTCAGAGGCTTGGGCGTCGCAGTTGAAACCCACGATGGCTTTTTGTCGGTGGTTGCACAGGATGAAATGACCGATTTGAGCAGCGTCTTAAAGGGGTTAGCGACTGGCGGCGAGGTTGAGTTATTCGGTGATCAGACAAATTTGATTTTTGAAAAGTTCCATCCATACCTGACGCGTGACCTCCTACAGGCAGATGCGCTGTCTGCAAGGGTAGACCAAAGTTCATTGAAGAAAGTATGCAGCGGAATCATTCAGAACCCGTTCGTCGAATGACTGATCAAGGGGAAAAGCAGGTGATCCGTGTTCCGGCGATATCGGCCCATACTGGATTTCGACCGCTACCACTTGATGCTGCGGTACGGCCCGTGAAACTGCCATTCGCTGCGTTGGCAGTGTCGAGTTTGGGTATCCGCTCCTAGAACGCCTCAGTTTTTCTCTGAATCGGCAGGGGATTCCCAAGTTGTGCTTTTTGTGGTTCAGAATCCATACTGGTGAAGGAGGCCAGCATGGATTCTGAAACCGTATTCAGACGAGCTTCGGGAGCGTTTTGTCGCAGCGATGCAATGCGGGGCGATCTGCCGTAGCGTTGCCGCGCAGTTCGGGGTCGCGCCGTCGAGCGTGGTGAAATGGACGCAGCGTTCGGCGCAGACCGGGTCGGTGAGCCCCGCGCAAATGGGCGGCTATCGCTGACCCATTCTTGAACCGCACCGGGACTGGCTTCTGGATCAGGTGCAATCCCGTCCGCACATCACGCTGGGGATGCTGCAAGAGATGCTGGCGAGGCGCGGGATCGCGGTGAGCCACGACACCGTCTGGCGGTTCCTGCGCGGCTGTGGGTTCAGTTTCAAAAAAGACAATGGTCGCCGATGAGCGTGAGCGCCCCGATGTGAAGCGTCTTCGCGACAGGTGGCAGCGCCATCAGGGGCGCATTGATCCGACGCGGCTGGTTTTCATTGATGAAACCTGGGTGAAGACGAACATGGCCCCGCTGCGGGGCTGGGCCCCCAAAGGCGAACGCTTGCCCGGCGCGGCGCCCTTCGGGCATTGGAACACCTCTACCTTCATCGCCGCCCTGCGCCATGACCGCATCGATGCGCCCTGGGCGTTCGACGGTCCCGTGAATGGCAGCATCTTCCGAACCTATGTCGAACGGGTTCTGGTCCCCACCCTCAGACCCGGCGATGTTGTGGTGATGGACAACCTCGGCAGCCACAAGAGCCAAGCGGTGCGGCAGGCGCTCCGCTCGGCCGGTGCCCACCTCCTGTTCTTGCCGCCCTACAGCCCGGATCTGAATCCGATCGATCAGGCCTTCGCAAAGCTCAAACACTGGATGCGCACCGCGGCACCCCGATCGCGGGACACGCTCTGGCGCTCCGTCGGAACGATCCTCAAACGCTTCACCCCCGATGAGTGTGCCAACTACCTTAAAAACGCTGGTTATGCTTCCGTTTAAACCTGAAACGCTCTAGTAAACAGCTTCTGATGCTTTTTTCCTTCCAGGTCCGAAGCATGCCATCCTTGTTCAACAAAGCGATGTACACAGCGCGGAGCCCCGGATCGTCACTGAAACTGGTGTTTGGTTTGTACTTGTGCAGATCGATATGGAACACTCGGCGCCGGTTCAGGGTTGATAGGGCACGATCGAGCCAATCTGGCTCCGCCCAGGGGATCAGCCCTTCATCTTGATTTCAAGCACGATGATTGCTTGGCTCCGGCCTCCATTGTCCCCAGACTTGGCTTTTCAGCACGATCTTTCCGTTTTCCGTGTACCATGATCGCCGGTCGCTATCCGGTTGCAAACCCAATCGCTCGGTCAGCCTCTTGCCAAGGCCGGGGCGCTCAATCGCATACCGCGTCGCGATTTCATCGCCCGCATCAATGCCGATTGTGTATCGCTCCGGTTCCCAGATCAGGGGGTCAAATTCGCGCCTTTGATCATGGCGATCCGCCTCGCCGTTCGAGTCCAGTCCGGCGACCGGGCGGGCACGCCTATTTCAGGTCGTCCGGCAGAATGGCCTCGGGCAGGCCCTGATAGCAGACCGGGCGCAGAAAGCGGCGGATGGAAAGCGTGCCGACCGAGGTCGCGCCGAAATTGGTCGAGGCGGGATACGGCCCGCCATGCACCATCGCGTCGCAGACCTCCACCCCGGTCGGAAAACCGTTGGCCAGGATCCGCCCCGCCTTGCGTTCGAGCACCGGCAGCAGTTTGCGCGCCGCATCCCTATCGCCGTCATCCATATGCAGCGTGCAGGTGAGCTGGCCGTTGAGGCTTGCCGCCACCTGCTCCATCTCGGTCAGGTCCGCCACCCGCACGATCAGCCCCAAAGGCCCGAACACCTCTTCGCCGAGCGCTTCATTGGCGAGCCATGTCTTGCCATCGGTCTCGTAGAGATAGGGTGTGGCGTTGCGCTGGTCGCAGGTGCTGCTCAGGACCTCCTGAACGCCGCTTGACGCCGCGACGCGGTCGCGCCCATCGCGATAGGCCCGGGCGATGCCGTCGGTCAGCATGACCTGCGCGCCGGTCTTCGAGAGCGCCGCCTTGGTGGCCTCGGTGAAAGTATCAGCCTGGGGTCCGTCGATCACGATGGCGATACCGGGATTGGTGCAGAACTGCCCCGCGCCCATGGCCAGAGACGCGGCCCAGCCTTCACCGATGGCCGCGCCACGGGCCGCCACCGCCTCGGGCATCAGGAACATCGGGTTGACCGAGCCCAACTCGCCGAAGAACGGGATCGGCTCGGGCCGCTGCGCGCAGAGATCAAAGAGCGCGCGGCCCCCCGTAAGAGAGCCGGTAAAGCCGACGGCCTTGATCAGCGGGTGCTGCACCAGCGCTTGCCCGACCTGCCGGGTACCGCCCTGCACGAGGCTGAAGACGCCCTTGTGAACACCGCATTTCGCGATGGCGGCATGGATCGCCTCGGCGACGATCTCGCCGGTGCCGGGATGCGCGCCGTGGCCCTTGACCACGACCGGACAGCCCGCCGCAAGGGCGGCGGCGGTGTCGCCCCCGGCGGTCGAGAAGGCCAGTGGAAAGTTTGACGCGCCAAAGACGGCGACGGGGCCGATGGGCCGCTGCATCGCCCGCAGATCGGGGCGCGGCAAGGGCTGACGCTCGGGCAGGGCCGCGTCGTGGCGGCGGTCGAGGTAATCGCCCTTGCGGATATGCTCGGCGAAAAGCCGCAACTGACCGGTCGTGCGGCCACGCTCGCCTTGCAGGCGGGCCTCGGGCAGGCCGGTCTCAGAGGTGCCGATCGCGCTGATCTCGTCCCCCCGCGCCTCGATCTCATCGGCAATCGTGTCGAGGAACGTGGCACGCGCCTCGCGGCTGGAATAGCCGTAGGACAGGAACGCCTCCTCTGCTGCCTGCGCCGCCGCATCGACCAGATCCGGCGTGCCGACGGAGAACGCATGCGCCACGCCGCTGGCAGGTTCGGATGAAAAAGTGTCCTCAGAGGCGACCCAGTTACCGTCGATCAGATGTTTTCCATGCGGTGTGAATGTCATTGCGTATCCTTTTGGCTTTTCATTGATCAGGAAAGGGCGCGCGTCGCGGCGTCAGCGACCGGTCTTCTCGCGCCAGGCTTCGAACTTCTTCTGGTTCTCGTCCTTGGTGCAGGGATAAAGTCCGATGATTGCGGCCCCGTTCTCGACCTCTTCGAGCACGAACGCCTCGAAGGCTTCCATGCCCTTGCACTCCGCCGCGATCTCGTCCGCCAGATGCGCGGGGATCACGATGACCCCGTCGCGGTCGCCAACCAGGATGTCACCCGGAAAAACCGGCGCACCGCCGCAAGAGATCGGCACGTTGAGGTCAAGCGCCTCGTGCAGCGTCAGGTTGGTCGGGGCCGACGGGCACGCGTGATAGGCGGGCATGGCGAGTTGTCCGATGCCATGGGCGTCGCGGAACCCGCCGTCAGAGACGATCCCCGCCGCGCCGCGCTTTGCGAGCCGGGTGACGAGGATCGACCCGGCAGTGGCGGCGCGGGCATCGCGGCGCGCATCCATCACCAGCACATGCCCCTCCGGGCAGGTCTCCATCGCGACGCGCTGCGGGTGGTCGGGGTTGCGGAAAACGGTGATCGGATTGCGGTCCTCGCGCGCCGGAATATAGCGCAGGGTAAAGGCCGGGCCGACCATGTTCTCATCCTTGGGCGCGACCGGCACGACGCCCTGAATGAACTGATTGCGCAGGCCGCGCTTGTAGAGCGCGGTTGCAATCGACGCGCTCGATATCGTCTTGAGCTTGGCACGGGTGTCGTCGGAAAGCGGGTGGTCTGTCATCTGGATTGTCCTTCAGAAAATGTCGGGCTCGCCCGCGTTGCGGCCGAAATCGGATTGCAGAAAGTCGAAGTCGCAGCCTTGGTCGGCTTGTGTGACATGTTGCAGGAACATGTAACCATAGCCGCGCTCATAGCGGGGTTTGGGTGGTATCAGCGCCGCGCGCCGCGCCTCCAGCTCCGCCTCGTCCACCAGCATGTCGAGCCGCCGGTTGGCCAGATCGAGCCGAACGGTATCGCCGGTCCTGAGCAGCGCCAGCGGGCCGCCGACATGGCTTTCGGGCGAGACATGTAGCACGCAGGCCCCATAAGAGGTGCCCGACATGCGGGCATCGGAAATCCGCAGCATGTCGCGATGGCCCTGCTTGATCAGCGCCTTGGGAATGGGCAGCATCCCCCATTCGGGAAAGCCCGGCCCCCCCTGCGGCCCGGCATTGCGCAAGACCATGACATGATCGGGGGTGATGTCGAGGCTCTCGTCATCCACCGCCGCCTTCATCTCGGGATAGCTGTCGAAGACCAGCGCCGGGCCCTCGTGACTGTAGAATTTCGGATCGCAGGCGGCAGGCTTGATCACCGCGCCCGAGGGACAAAGATTGCCCTTCAGCACGGCCAGCGAGCCCTCGTGATAGACCGGGTTCGACAGCGGTCGGATCACGTCGTCATTATAAACCTCGGCGCCTTCCAGGTTCTCGCCCATGGTCTTGCCGGTCACGGTCAGCGCCGTGCAATCGAGCCGCTCCTCGATCTGCGTCATCAGCGCGCGCAGGCCCCCCGCATAATAGAAATCCTCCATCAGATAGTCCTTGCCGGAGGGGCGCACATTGGCGATGAGCGGCGTGGTGCGGCCCAGATCGTCGAGATCCTCAAGCTTGAGACCGACACCGGCGCGCCGTGCCATGGCAATCAGATGCACCACCGCATTGGTGGAACAGCCCGTGGCCATCGCCACGATGGCGGCATTGCGGCAGGACGCATCGGTCACGATGCGGTCGGGCGTCAGATCCTCCCAGACCATCTCGACAATGCGCCGCCCGCAGGCCGCCGACATCCGCTGATGGCCGCTATCCACAGCCGGGATCGACGAGGCGCCGGGCAGCGTCAGCCCCATCGCGTCGGCAATGGCGGTCATGGTCGAGGCGGTGCCCATGGTCATGCACGTCCCCGCAGAGCGCGCGATGCCGCCCTGCACGCCGAGCCATTCCTCGTCCGAGATATTGCCCGCGCGGCGCTCGTCCCAATATTTCCACGCATCGGAACCGGAGCCGAGAACCTTGCCCGCGTAATTGCCGCGCAGCATCGGGCCGGCGGGCAGGTAGATCATCGGCACGCCCGCCGAAATCGCGCCCATCACCAGCCCCGGCGTGGTCTTGTCGCAGCCCCCCATCAGCACCACGCCATCAAGCGGATGCGAGCGGATCATCTCCTCGGTCTCCATCGCCAGCAGGTTGCGGTAAAGCATCGAGGACGGCTTGGTAAAGCTTTCATCGACCGAGAGCGACGGCATCTCGACGCCGAAGCCGCCCGCCTGCGCCACGCCGCGCTTCACGTCCTTGACCCGCTCGCGGAAATGCGAATGGCAGGTGTTGAGTTCCGACCAGGTGTTGAGCACGCCGATCACCGGCTTGTCGCGGAAATCTTCCTCGTCATAGCCCAGTTGCATCATCCGCGAGCGGTGGCCGAAACTGCGCAGGTCATCCGGCGCGAACCACCGCGCGGAACGCAGGTCTTGCGGATCTTTCCTTGTCATTGGATCACCCTGTAAAGCTGAAGCTGTACCAGATCACGGCGGCGGCGAAGGCCAGCCCAACGAGATCCGGCCAGTTGCCGAAATCATGCGCGTCGCGCATCTCCTCGGCCGCGAAATGGGCCGAGTCGATGTCTTCGTCCTGTCGGGTCAGATCGTTGTCTTCGTCTTGGGACATTGAACCGTCCTCCTCAGTCAAGCAGATTTGGCAGCCACATCGCGATGTCCGGGATGAACAGGACTAGTGCAAGGCCGATGGCCTGCAACGCGATGAAGGGCAGCACGGCGACAAAGATGTCCTGAAGCTCCACGCCCTTTGGCGCCACGGATTTCAGGAAGAAGCAGGCTGGCCCGAATGGCGGCGACAGGTAATACATCTGGATGTTCATGGCGAAGAGCACGCCGAACCAGACCGGATCAAAGCCGAGATCGACCACCACCGGCGCAAAGATCGGCACGGTGATGAAGATGATCGCGATCCATTCCAGAAAGGTGCCGAGCACCATGACGATCAGCATCATCACCAGCACGATCATGATCGGTGCCATGTCGAGCCCGGTCAGCAAACCGCGCAGGAAATCGCCACCACCGATGCGGTTGTAGATCCCGATCAGCGACACGGCCCCCAGCACCAGCCAGATGATCGAACCCACGGTCAGCACCGTCTGGCGCATCGCGTCGCGCGCCATGGTCCAGTTCAGCTCCTTGCGCACCCCGGCCACGACCAGCGCCCCCACCGCGCCGATGGCGGCGGCCTCGGTCACCGTGGCGATGCCGGAATAGATCACGCCCAGCACGGTAAAGATCAGCACGGCGGGCAGGATGATGCCCTTGAGGAACTTCAGCCGCTTGAAGAACGGATAACCGGTTTCGGGAATGTCATAGATCGGGGCCATCTCGGGACGCAGACGCACCCGCACCAGGATGTAGGTGATATAGAGCGAGGCGAGCAGCAGCCCGGGCACGGCAGAGGCCGCGAAGAGCTTGGTGATCGAGACCTGCGCGGCCAGCCCGTAGACGATGAGAACGACCGATGGCGGGATGAGCGTAGCCAGGGCACCAGCAGCGCAGATGATGCCGATCGACAGCTTCTTGTCATAGCCCAGCCGCAGCATTTGCGGCAGCGCGATCAGCCCCAGCATCACGATCTCGCCGCCCATGATCCCTGACATGGCGGCCAGCAGGACAGCCACGATACAGGTTTGAACGCCGACAGAGCCGCGAAACCGCCCCCCGGCGATGGCCATGGAATCAAACAGCGACTTGGCGATGCCCGATCGTTCCAGCACATTTGCCATGAAGACAAAGAACGGCACCGCGATCAGTTCGTACTTGTGCAGAACCTCGCTCACATTGGCCGCGACGATGAAGAACCCGGCGCGTTCGCCGAAATAGAGGATCGCCGTGACCAGCGAGACGGTCAGCGTGGTGATGCCGAGCGGCACGCCAAAGGCCATCAGGCCCAAGAGGGCGACGACGATCAGAAGGGTGATGAGTTCAATGCCCACCGGACAGGTCTCCCTCAGAGTTTTGGGCCCACCGGATGATGTTGGCCACGAGTTGCGCGAGGTAGAGACCGCAGCCCACGACGATCAGCACCTTGAGATATGTGGGCTGGGGCGAGTTGAAGGCGGTGCCGCTATGCTCGGTCCGGCCAAGCACCTTCGCGGCCGGCCCCCAGAGCGCCATGGTCAGCACGAGGATCGCCCCGAAGGCGACCAGCAGTTGCACAAGGCGGAAATATCGCCACACGCGCGGGCTCACCAGCAGTTCCATCATGGTGATCGAGATGTGCCGGTTGCGTTGGGTCACGTAGCCCACCGACAGCACCCAGACGGTCGCGCAGAGCGTCATTGCCAGTTCGGTCGACCAGACGGTCGGGCTGTCAAAGCCGTAGCGCAACACAACCTCGAGCGTCGAGATGACGATGCAGGCGAAGAACAGGGTGGAGCAGGCATGGCCGATGAACACGCTGAACCGGTCCATAATCTCGGCGTAGCCTGCGAGCAGGCGTTTCATGGGGTCTCTCCCACTGGCTTGAAAAGGGGCCGGGGCCGCTCCGGTCACATGGAACGGCCCCGGACGGGAGGAACTTTATTCTTCGAAGAGGCCGATCTCGGTCATGTAGGCGAGATGTGCGTCGAGCGCCTCCTGTGCCAGCGCCGATTTCTGCGCGTAATTCTCCCATTCCTGGCGGGCAACCTTGCGAAGCTGATCGCGGTCTTCCTGCGCCCAGTCAATCACCTCGATGTCGTCGGTCTTGTCGTCGCGCTCGGCGAGTTCCCGATCGAGCTTGGTGACCTCGTCGGTCATGGCATGCATTGCCTGATACCACCAGCTGCGCAGGGCCTCCTGATCCTGCGGCTCGAGGTCTTCCCAGACGCCGTGGTTCACGGTGAACTGCATCGCAGGCATCGAGTGGATGCCGGGATAGAGCGGATAAGGCGCCACGTCATGCAGGCCGGTGGCGTCGTTGTTGACATAGGCTGATGCGTCGGCGGCATCGACGATGCCCTTTTCCAGCGCTCCGAAAACCTCCGAGAACGGGATCGCCACGGGCGACGCACCAGCCGCCTGGAACACGGCGGCGGCAAGCCCCTCGGGCGAGCGGATCTTCTTGCCTTCCAGATCCTCAAAGGTGCGGATTGGCTCGCGGGCGACCAGTGCCTCACGCGAATAGGGGCCGCAGGCCACGACCTTCACTTCACCGCCGGTGATCGCATCGGCGGCTTTCTGCATCATCTCCTCGCCGGGACCATCCTCGCAGAAACCCAGCATCTGCTGCGGCGTGTCATAGCCCGAAATCAGATCGCCCAGCAGGGCAAAGGCGGGCTCCTGACCGGAGAAGTAGTTGACGGAGGTGAAATCACCGTCGAGCGCACCGGCGGCCACCGCCTCGGGTGTGTCGCGGGCGGGCACGACCGAGCCGTTTGGCGTCAACACGATGGACACGCGGCCCTCGGTCATCTCCTCGATCTTCGGAAGCCATTCCTCGGTGATGTACTTGGTCGAGAAATCGCCCGCGTTGAACGATGTCTGGATGTTGAGCGTGTCGGCATGGGCCAGGCCCGCCAGCGCGGATACGGATGCTGCGAGCAACGCAGTTCTGGAAAACGTCATAAGGTTCCTCCCTTGGACATGACCGGGGGCCTCCCCCCGCGGCTATGTGATGTACTAATATATTAGTGTATTTTTGACAAGCATTGCTTATGTTACCTGCAACACGACACCAATGATGAGCGGAAACCGATGACAGAAATGCATGAAGTTTCACGAAAAATCCAACCGCCGCCGTCAGCGGCAAGACGTCCGATAAAGCGCGGGTCGGCAAGCACACAGATCCACAACGCGCTGCGGGAGCGAATCGTCGCGCTTGAGTTCACGCCGGGCGAATTCCTCTCGCGCTCTGAGATTGCAGCCTATTACGGGGTCAGCCAGACGCCGGTGCGCGACGCCATGATGCGGCTTGAGGAAGAGGGGCTGCTGATCATCTATCCGCAATCGAAAACCCTCGTTTCCAAGATCGACGTGGCCCACGCGCAGGAGACCCAGTTCCTCCGGCTCTCGATCGAATTGGAGGTCACGCGCGGCCTCGCTCAGGCAAAAGCCTCCGACAGGATCACCAAGGCCCATACCTGCCTCTCGCTCCAGCGCGCCTCGGCGGCGGCTGGAGATCTGGATGAATTCTCGCGTCTCGACCGTGCCTTCCATGCCGCGCTCTACGACGCGGTGGGGGTCGCCAATCTCTGGAACATCGTCACCGCAAGATCAGGCCACATTGACCGGCTTCGCAATCTCAACCTGCCGGACCCGGGCAAGTCCGCATCAATCCTGTCGTGCCACGACCGCATCCTCGCGGCGATTGACGACGGCGATACCGGGACCGTGGAGGCCGTCGTGCGGGAACACTTGTCGGGAACGCTGGCACAGGTCGACAGGATCATGGAGCGGCACCCGGAATACTTCTGATTTTGTTCAGCTTTTCCCAGCCTTTTCAGGCACGAAGCGCCTTACCTGGAAAGCGGCGGAAAAAATCCCTCAACGCATAGATATGCGAAAGCCCGCTCATTCGAAGTAGGTCGCGTTGCGGCCACCGACGACGATGTCGAATTGGAAGCCCTGCGCGACATCGGTTTCCGGCGTCGTGTAAGACTTGCCGATATTGCGCTCAAATCCGTCACCCATCAGCACCGCCATCGGGTCGGTTGCATTGTTGGGCTCATCCGGGAAATACATCTGGGTGATCAGCCGTGACGAGCCGCCGCTGATCGACAGGTGGATATGTTTGGGCCGCCAGCGCCCGATATCGGGGCGCGCCAGGTAAGCACCTGGGCTGATCGTCCAGAACCGATACCGCCCTTCGTCATCGGTCAGCACCCTCCCCATGCCGAAGAAATTATCGTCGAGTTTGAGCCCGGAGTGATCCTCGATATGGCGGTAGCGGCCATAGTGGTTGGCATTCCAGATTTCGAGAAGCGCACCGCGCAAAGGCCTCCCGCTTTCTGTCCTGAGGGTCCCAGTGACCTCGATCGCCTCACCGTCAGCGCGCGGCATGTCGGGGGCGATGCGGGTCATGTCCCATTCATGCTGGCGGGTCACCGCGCGGGCGGGTACCACGGGTACAAAGCTGTCACGCACCCGCTCGGGGATCAGCCGCAACCGCTGGCGCGGGGTGCGTTGATCAGAGGTGTTGTCGGTCGGGCCAATGCCGATTTGTCTGCCGAGTTTGGTCATCTGTCTGTCTCCTCAGCTTTCCAGATCGTCAAAGAACGGGGTTTCGTTGTCGCCCGCCATGATGATGTCAAAGCGGTAAATCTCTGCGCCATCTTCGGCCGTGCCATCGCGTGTGGCCATCAGGCGGGGGCGGTCTTCGCTCTCCAGGGCTTGCAGCAGCGGGTCACTGTCATTGGCCGGATGCCCGGCAAAGAACATCTGGGTGACGATCCGGTTGATGCCATCGGAAAACAGCGTGACGGTGATATTGGGCGCGCGGCCCTCGGAGGCACCGGGCATGATGGTGCGGAAAGTGTAGTCACCGCCGCGGCTGCGCAGTCGGCCATAACCGTGAAACCAGGGGTCGATATCGGCATGACCTTCGGTGGCGGGGGTGCGATAAAGGCCCTTGGCATTGGCCTGCCAGAACTCCATCACCACGCCATTGGCGAGGCTGCCGTGCCGGTCAAGCACGCGGCCCCGCAGGATGAGATGCTGCCCGCTTGGACCGGCGACAACACCTGGATGGATGCGGGTCAGGTCCTCAAGGCTGTCATCGCCGAAATAAATCGGGAAATAGGGCCCGCAGGTATCTTCGTTGGTTGGTAGCAGGGCGTTGGCCCTTTGCTCATCATTCATTCATTTCCTCCATTGAACAGAGTGCGTTTTGCATATAAAACGCTCATGCGTTTCCTGTGAAAGACTGATCCGAACACATGACCGAATCTGCCAACCATTCCATATACTTCGTTCCTGGCCTGCAACGCGGGCTGCGGGTGCTCGAGATCCTTGGTGCCGCAGAAGAGCCGATGTCGCTGAGCGAGATCGCTCGCCAGATGGAGCTGAGCCGCTCCTCGGCCTTTCGGCTGGTCTATACGCTGCGCTACATGGAATTTATCAAAGAGGCAGAGCAGAAGAACACCTTTACCCTTGGGGCACGGGTGCTCAACCTTGGCTTTGCCTATCTCAACCAACTGCCGATCACCTCGATTGCCCGCCCGCATTTGGCCGCGCTGCGCGACACCATTGGGGTCAGCGCCCATTTGAGCGTGCTTGAAGGCCAGGATGTGCTTTATCTGGTCAGCCATCAGGCGCGCACGGGTTTTGTGTCGAACATGGTGACGGGCACGCGGACGGATGCCTATGCCTCGGCCATTGGCTGGTGCCTGCTGTCCTCGTTCAGTGACGGGGAACTGGCCGCATTTTGTGACAGGCAGGAGATGAAGGCCAAGACCGAACACACGCCCACAAGCTTTGCCGAGTTGAAGGCGCGGGTCGATGAGGTGCGCGCTGACGGTTATATTTTTTCGCACGGCTTTCACGAGCCGGGCGGTTCCAGCGTCGCCGTGCCGGTGCGCGACAATACTGGTGCGGTTGTGGCCTGCGTCAATATCTCTGGCCCCGACAGCGGCTTTGATTTTGACCGGATCGACAGCTTTTACGTGCCCGAAACCCGGGCCTGTGCGCTGCGGATCTCGCGTGAGCTGGGATATGGTGGACCGGAATAGCATCGTAGCTTAGCACATCCCCAGGATATGGCGGGCCTCCGACGGGCTGGCCACCTCGCCGCCAAGGCTGGTGATGATGCCGACGGCCTTTTCCACCAGTTGCGCGTTCGAGAGACAGTGCTCGCCCTTGGAAATATAGGCGGTGTCCTCCATGCCGATGCGGCAATGCCCGCCCAGCAGAAAGGCCTGCGCCAGCATCGGGAAGGCCATGCGACCAATGCCGAAGGCCGCCCATTCGGTGCCTTCGGGCAATTGGCTGGCCAGAAACGCCATGGTTTCCGGGTTGGCGACGGCACCAAAGCGCACGCCCAGCACCATCTGCACCATCAGCGGCGTCTGGATCACCCCGCGTTTGATGAAATCCTTGAGCATATGCAAATCGCCGGAATCGAAAATCTCGACCTCGGGTTTGACCCCGGCGGCGTAGATGCGTTTGGCCATGATTTCCAGGTTGCGCGGCGCGTTGATCACGCTGGCCTGACCGGACCACATGGTGTTGAAATCCAGGGTGCAGATCTCGGGGCGCAGTTCTTCGACATGGGCGACGCGCTTTTCCGGCACACAGAGGGTAGAGCCGGGGGCGGCGATCTGCGGATTGTCCTCGGACGGCACAAAGCGCCCGCCCTCGCCGGTGGTGAGGTTGAGGATCACGTCCTCATTTTTCTCACGGATGCGCTCCACCAGCTCGCGGTATAGCGCCAGATCCATGGAGCCCTTGGCGGTCTCCGGGTCACGTACATGCAGATGCAGGATCGCAGCGCCCGCTTTGGCCGCCTCCAGCGCCTGCTCGGCGATCTGGGCCGGGGTGACGGGCAGGTTCGGGCTGATCTCCGGTGTCATCAGGTTGCCGGTGATCGCGGCGGTGAGGATGGTCTTGCGGGACATCTTATCCCTCCATCTGCGTCAGGGTGGTCTCAATCGCCTCGGCCAGCAGAGCGACGATTGTGTCGATCTCTTGCGCCGTCGAGATATAGGCGGGGGCGAGCAGGACGTGATCGCCCAGCGTGCCATCGGCGCAGCCCTGCGCCGGGTAACACATCAGTCCCAGATCAAGCGCTGTGGCGCGGATCGCCGGGGCCAGCCTTGCCTCAACAGGGAAAGGCGCCTTGCTGGCGCGATCCTGCACCAGTTCGACGCTCCAGAATAGCCCGCGTCCGCGAATGTCACCGACATTGGGGTGGCCCCCCAAACGCGCCACAAGCCCTGCGCGCAGCTGCTCGCCGCGCTGGCGAACGTTGTCGAGCAAGTTGTCTTCCTCGATCACCTTCTGCACTGCCAGCGCCCCGGCAGTGGCGATGGCATGGGACATATAGGTATGGCCGTTCCACAAAAGACCGCTGCCGTCCTCGATGGCTTTGACCACCTTTTCGGTGGCCATCACGGCGGCGATGGGGGCATAGCCCGCGCCCAGACCCTTGGCCAATGTGGTGATATCGGCGGCGATGCCTTCCTGCTCCAGCGCGAACAGTCTGCCGGTGCGGCCCATGCCGCACATGACCTCATCGGCGATCAGCAACACGCCGTGGGCGTCGCAAATCTCGCGGATGCGTCTGAAATAGCCCTCGGGCGCGGGCTGCGTGCCCAGCGAGGCACCGACGACCGGCTCTGCGACAAAGGCCATAACGTTCTCGGGGCCTAGCTCGCGGATCTGCGCATCCAGCAGGTTGGCCATGCGCAGGGCGAAATCAGCCTCTGATTCGTTATCGTGTTGCATCCGATAGCCATAGGCCGCGTCGATATGGCTGACCTCCATCAGCAAAGGCTGGAACGGCGCGCGCCGTCCGGCGTGACCGCCGGTTGCCAAGGCCCCCAGCGTATTGCCATGATAAGACGGCGCGCGGGCGATGACCTTGCTGCGGGGGCTTTCGCCGCGTTCCAAATAATACTGTCGGGCCAGTTTCAGCGCCGCTTCCATCGCCTCGGACCCGCTGCCCAGATACATCACCCGGCCATTGCCGGTGCCTTCGGGCGCGCGGTCAATCAGGAAACTGGCCAGCTCTTCGGCAGGTTCATTGGTGAAGAAGCTGGTATGGGCAAAGGCAACCCCGTCGATCTGCGCCTTGAGCGCGGCGCGGACACGTTCATTGTCATGGCCAAGGCAAGACACCGCAGCCCCGCCGCAGGCATCCAAATAGCGTTTGCCGGTTTGGTCGATGAGCGTCGCGCCTTCGCCGCCAACAACTGTCGGGAGCGCATCTTTGAGCGAGCGATGGAAGAGGTTGGACATGATTCTGATTGCCGTATTGCATATTGAATGATGTTTTGTATATTAAACAAGAGCGAGAGACTCAAGCAGTTTCCGCACAAGTTGAAAAACGGAGAAGACGATGACGGGTGCGTTGTCAGGAATACGGGTGGTTGAGCTGTCGCAGGTGCTGGCGGCACCTTTCTGCGGTTATCAGTTCGCCCTGCTTGGCGCTGAGGTCATCAAGGTCGAGCTGCCAGACGCGCCCGATTGCGCGCGGGGGCGCGGTCCTTTGCCCGAGTTGAACGCCAGGGGAATCGGCGTCAACTACCAGGTGCAGGGCGGCAACAAACGGGCGCTGGCACTGGATTTCCGTAGCAAGGCCGGGCGCGCGGCATTGCTCAAGCTGGCCGAAAGCGCCGATGTCTTTTTGGAAAACTACACGACGGGCGCTATGGAGTCGTTCGGCCTGGGCTATGAGGCTTTGCGGCAGTGCAATCCGCGCCTCGTCTATTGTTCGATGACCGGCTATGGCGATCAGGGGCCGAAAGCGTCCAAGGGCGCTTATGACAATACCATTCAAGCCGCCTCGGGAACCATCGGGCAGTGCAACGGCGTGAAACCCGGCCTGTCCTTTGTCGATTACGCCGCAGGCTATTCCGCCGCCTTCGCGATTTCGGCGGCGCTGTTGCAGCGCGAGCGCACCGGCGAAGGCTGTTATATCAGCGTCTCGATGCTGGAGGTCGCCCTGTCGCTGATGGCACCGGAAGCGGCGTCCACGCAGGCGGCGCCCGAGGCGGAAAAGCATAAGGAGGCCGGGATTTCGGCCTATGAGACCGCCGACGGGCGGCTGATGCTGGGCGCCTTCAAGCCGTCGCAATATCGGAAGCTGGGCACCTGTTTGACGGGGCAGGGGTATGATGTGGGCCTGCTGGAACAGATCCACGATTGGCCCGATGTCTGGCAGCATTCCGCCGCGATCCGGGAGGATTTGCAGGCGATTTTCGCGCAGCGCCCCGCCGAGGAATGGCAGATCCTGCTGGAGGCCGCCGGAGTGCCCGCCGAATGCATCGTCTCTCTGGCCGAGGCCGTCACCGCCCCGCAGCTCGCCGCGCGCGGTTATTTTGCGCCGTCCCCGGCCGATCCGTCGCTACGGCTGCCGCTTGCGGGTTTCAGGATGACAGAGGGCGGTGCCGCGCTGCACAGCGCTCCGCCAGAACTTGGGCAGGACAGCCGCGCGGTGCTGGCAGGTGCCGGGCTGAGCGGGGGTGAGATCGAGGCGCTTTTCGCCGAGGGGATTGCCAAATGATCCGCCTCACCGCCGAACCCGCCTTAATCCTGCCCGAAGAGCACCGTCATAGAGGGGAGCCGTCGGATTGGGCAAAGATGACCCGACCGGGTCAGCCGATGCACTCTTTCCTAGAGGCGGCGTTCTTTGATGAGGACCGCAACCTTTGGCTTTCGGATGTGCCTTATGGCCGCGTTTTCCGCGTCTCGCCCGAGGGTGACTGGCAGTTGGTCCACCGGATCGACGGCGAGCCCCATGCCATGCGCATCGCCCCGGACGGGCGTCACATCGCAGTGGACTACCGCCACGGGCTGATCGAGTTGACCGGGCCGGATAGCTTTTCGGTGCTCAGCACCGGGCTGGAGGGGCAGCCGTTCCTCGGCCTGTCGGATATGTGCTACGGCGCGGATGGCACGCTATGGTTCACCGATAGTGGCCGCACCTCACTGAGCGATCCCACGGGCCGGGTCTATTGCCTGACGCCTGCGGGCGATCTGCGCCTGCTGCTCGACTGTGTGCCCTATTCCAACGGCATTTGCCTGTCGCCTGATGGCGCCTGGCTCTATATCGCCGTGACGCGGGCCAATCAGGTCTGGCGCCTGTCCGCCCGTCTGCCCGACAGTGGTCAGCCGATGGTCGGCACCTTCCTGCACCTTTCGGGTGGGCTGGGCCCCGATGGGCTGGCGACCAATGTGCGCGGCTGGCTCGCCGTGGCGCAGGCACAGGCCGGGCGGGCCTATGTGTTCGACGCGCTTGGTGATGCGCTGGCCGAGGTTCGCCTGCCCGAAGGCCAATGGACCACCTCGGTCACCTTCCACCCCGACACACCGAACCGCCTCTATATTGTCGATGCCCAGACGGGCAGCGTCTTTACCTCTGACATTCCCGATTGACGGATAAGCCTATGAAAAAAGAAGACCTCCACGGCTATGTGCCGGCTATTGCCACGCCCTTCAACGAGGCGGGCGAGATCATGGAAGATGCTTTTGTCGAGCTGTTCGAATTCCTGATCAAACGCGGCGCGACGACGATCTGCATCGCCGGTGACAACGGCGAAAGCTGGGCGCTGTCTGCGGCGGAACGCGGTCGTCTGGTGCGGCTGGCCAAGGACACCGCCAGGGGCCGCGTCAAAGTGATGATGGGCATTTCCGCCCCGACCATCGACGCCTCGCTGGCCTATGTGAAGGCGGCCGAGGACAATGGCGCCGATGTTCTGTTGTCGATGCCGCAGACCTATGTGCTGAAGGCGTCGGAGGCCGAGCTGATGGCGCGTTTCGACAAGGTCGCGGCGGCGACCGACACCCCGCTGGTGCTGTATAACTCGCCGCGCCGCATGGGCTTTTCGCTGACAATCGACCAGACCGAGACGCTGCTGAACAACCACAATGTCATCGGCATCAAGGAAAGCCAGCGCGACTTTTTCTATCACACACACCTGTTGCAGCGCTTGGGCGACAAGATGTCGGTGATGACCGGGCCGTGCCATTACATCCTGCCGAACTTCGCGCTGGGGGCCAAAGGCTTCATTGCGACGGGGCCGGAATTTACCGACCTGATGCCGTCCGAGATGGCGGCGGTTGGCGCGGGCGCGCCGGATGACACATGGCGTCATGCGCATTACCAGCTGACTGTGCTTTACGAATTGCTGATGGGCACCGCCACCTGGCCCGCGTCCTTCAAGGCGGCGCTGAACCTGATCGGCCTGCCCGCCGGTGTGCCCCGCGATCCGGTGCTGCCCGCGACCGAGGCCGATATCGACAAGATCAAACGCAGCTTCGATTTGCTTGGGATCAGCTATTCCTGATGCGCCTGACCCCCGATCAATCGGGTCTGATCCGGCGGGCCGAAAAGGTGACATTCACCTTTGATGGCGCGTCGGTCGCGGGGCATGCGGGCGAAAGCCTCGCCGTGGCGCTGTTGCGCGCGGGCCATCTGCATCTGCGTGACGCGCCCGAGGATGGCGCGCCGCGTGGGGCGTTTTGCTGCATGGGGCTATGTCAGGAATGTGTGGTGCGGATCGGCGGGCAGGTGGTGGAAAGCTGTCGCTCTGTGGTTGCATCGGGGCTGGCGGTGACGTCGTTGAAAGAGCAGCAATGACTGAAATGTGCGATATCGCCGTGATCGGGGCCGGTCCTGCCGGGGCGAATGCGGCGCTGGTCGCGTCACGTCACGGATTGACGGTGACCCTGCTTGACGAGCAGCCCAAACCGGGCGGGCAGGTCTGGCGCGCCAAGAGCGCCGCCATTCTGGATGCGCCCTCCACGCCAGAGAGCGTGGCAGGCGGGCAGCTTCGCCAGCACCTGCAGAACAGTGCGGTGACCCATCTGGGCGATTCCCGCGTCTGGCAGATCGAGCAGAGCGCCGACGGCTGGGTGCTGCACCTGCTGCGCCATGGGCAGGTGCCTTCTCTGCGGGCGCGGGCGCTGGTGATTGCCACCGGCGCGCGCGAGTTTGTGCAGCCGGTGCCGGGCTGGACCACGCCGGGGGTTCTCGGGCTGGCCGGGGCGACGGCGCTGTTCAAGCAGGAACTGGCGCTGCCGGGAAAGCGCACGGTGGTTTCGGGCACTGGCCCGCTGGTGTTCTTTGTTGCCGCCGAGATCCGCCGTTTGGGCGGCGAGGTGGCTGCCGTGATCACACCCAACAGCCGGGGTGACTGGCTGCGGGCCCTGCCTGCGATGGCGCGGCGTCCCGATCTGCTGATGCGGGGGGCGCGTTGGGTGGCTGATCTGATGCTCGCCGGGGTGCCAGTCCACTGGCGTCATGCGGTGAGCGAAGTTGAGGGCAACAATAATGTAAAGACGGTCAGGTTCCGCAAGCTTGGCGCGGATTGGTCGCCTAAGGCAGAGGCTCGCAGCGTCGAAGCGGACAGCCTTTGCCTCGGCAACGGGCTGATCCCGGCTGTCGAGACCGCACAGCTTGCCGGATTGGCGCTGGAGCATCGCCCTGCATTGGGCGGCTGGGTGCCAAAGCGCGGGGCTGATGGCGAAACTGCTGTGCCGGGGCTGTTTCTGTGCGGTGACGGTGCGGGCATTCGCGGTGCGGCGTCGGCAGAAATCGACGGCCAGCTTGCGGGCCTGGGGGCGGCGCAGCATCTGGGGGCAGAAACAGCGGCCGAACGGGCACGGCTGCGCCCGTCTTACACCCGCGCGGCGCGTTTCGGCATGGCGATGACCGCGCTGAGCATTCCGCGCAAAGGGCTGGCAAAATTGACGCGCGACGACACCATTGTCTGCCGCTGCGAGAGCCTGACATATGGCGCAATCGCCGCCGAGATTGCCGGCGGCGCGGCCAGCACCAATGCGGTGAAATCCGGCCTGCGGGCGGGCATGGGCGCTTGTGGCGGCAAGTTCTGCCAAAGCACCGTCGCCCGGATGATCGCGCAGGCTGAGGGGGGCAACGAGGCCGACGTGCCACCGCCGACGGCGCGCCCGCCGCTGCGCCCCGTGCCCGTCGCCGCGCTGGCGGGTGACTTTGACTATTCCGACCTGCCCATCCCGAAACCGGCCCCGCTATGACCCAAATCTATGACATCGCCATTGTCGGCGGCGGCATCATGGGCTGCGCCGCCGCGCTGCGCCTCAGCGCGGGCGGCATGGCCCCAGTCGTGCTCGATCAGGGTGATCTGGGGCAGGGGGCCTCGGGCGTCAACGCAGGCACGCTCAGCCTGCAAATCAAACGCGTCGAGCTGATGCCCTATGCGCTCAAGGGCCATCACGAATGGGAGCGCATGGGCGACGCGGTGGGGTTTCACAAGACCGGCGGCTATACGCTAGCCTTTACCGCGCGTGAGGCCGAGCTGCTGCATGAACGGCAGACGCTTAAGGCCGAGGCAGGCGCGCCGATCACTTTCGTGTCGCCGCAAGAGGTGCACAAGGCCGAACCCAATCTGGCGCAAAAGGTCGTCGCGGCGAGCTATTGCCCCGAGGATGGCTATGCCAACTCCTCGCTGACGGGTCAGTATTATCGCGGGCAGTTGCGCGATCAGGGCATTGCCTACCGCGAACGTTGTCCGGTGACGGCGATTGAACAAGGCGATGGCTTCACGCTGACCACGCCAAACGGTCCGATCCGCGCGCGGCGCTTGTTGCTGGCCGCTGGGGCCTGGCTGAACCCTGTCGCAGCGCTTATGGGCGTTGATTTGCCCGTGCAGGCGCGGATCAACACGGTTTCGGTGACCGAACGGATGCCGCCCCTGATCTCCACCGTGATTGGCCATGCCACCGGCCTGTTGACCATGAAGCAAAAGCCCAATGGCACGGTCCTTGTCGGCGGCGGCTGGCAGGGGCGCGGCACGCCGCAGGAGGGGCGCGGGCAGGTCTCCGCCGCCTCCGTGATGCCCAATCTTGCATTGGCGCAATACGCGCTGCCGGCACTGGCCAAGGCCCGCGTGCTGCGCAGCTGGACCGGGTTCGAGGCCAATGTGCCGGACTTCTACCCGCTCGCGGGCGCATTGCCGGGGGTCAAAGATGCCTTCGTGCTCGGCTGCGTGCGCGGCGGCTATACCATCGGCCCCTATATCGGCGGCCTGATGGGCGATTTCATTCTGGGCCGGGAGCCGGAGCTACCCCTGTTCGACCCCGCCCGCAACTTCAATGAGGAAACCGCATGAGCCCGACTTCAAATGATAAATCCCGCCTTGACGGCAAACTCGCCATTGTCACCGGCGGTGGCAGCGGCATTGGCGAAGCCACCGCCAAGGTCTTTGCCGAGGCGGGCGCCACCGTCGTGGTCACCGGGCGTCGGCTGGAACCGCTGCAACAGGTGGCCGAGGCCATCGGTGGCCATGCCATCGCATGCGACGTTTCCGATCAGGCGCAGGTCAGGGCGATGTTTGCGCAGGCGCAGGCGATCACCGGCACGGTGGATGTGCTGCTCAACAACGCGGGCGGACCGGGGCCGATTGCGCCGGTGGCCGAGGTCGACATGGGCGACTGGGTCACCTGTATGCACATCAATCTGGTCGGCGCGATGTATTGCCTGCAAGAGGCGGCGCGGATTATGGGCGCGCAGGGTTCCGGCTCGATCATCAACATGTCCTCGCTGATGGGCATTCAAGGCTATCCGATGCGCTCAGCCTATGTGGCCTCGAAATTCGCGCTGATCGGGATCACCGAGACCATGGCGCGAGAGCTTGGGCCCGTCGGAGTGAGGGTCAATGCGCTGATGCCCGGTGCGGTGTCGGGTGAGAATATGGACCGCATCCTGGCACGGCGTGCCGGGGCCGAGGGCCGCTCTGTCGAGGAGATCGAGCGCGCGAATTACACCGATGTGGCGGCACTCAAACGCTGGGTCGCGCCCGAGGAAGTCGGCCGTGCGGCGCTCTATTACGCCAGCGATCAGAGTTCAGCGATCACCGGCGACAAGATGAAGGTCGATTGCGGGCGATTTTGAGAAACCGTTGGAGCGGGCCGTAAGCGGAGCGATATCCACCCAGTGCGGGCGTGCCCCTTCGTGCCCGGCATGGCGGGGGCAAGGGAACAGCCTCTCAATGCCGAGGGTCACCAACGAGCACCGGGACTAAACAGCCAGCCATGAATGAAGCTCTTTGACGCCCGTCGAAGTGCGGGTCACGGCGAGCTTTCTGGCCAGTATGGCGGCGGCTGTGGAACGGAACCTTCAGAGGGCCGGTCCAGTGGGCTGCGAAAGGGCGCTTGATTTTTATTAATCTATCATTAATGTCATATTTTGTGGAGAGAGAGTTATTATAAAAGGCCAGGGAGCTGGTCGAATCTTTCTTCATAAACACATTTTAAACGGGAGGGAACGTGATGAATTTGACGAGAGGACAGGGAACGGTGTCGAAGTGGTGGGAGCGGTTCCGTCAAAAACGGTTATGTCTGGGGGCCGTACTCTCGGCATGTGCCGCGTTGGCCGCGGGCTCCGGGGCAGCACTGGCGCAGGACGCCAAGCCCTCGGGCGACGACTGGGCGCACAGCTTTCTGGTTCGGGGCCGAATTGCCGGTATCTTCCCCGAGGACAGCGCCAGCTACAATGTCCCCGTGAGCACACATGTCTCGGATCAGTTCATTCCGGAACTCGACCTGTCATACTTCTTTACCAACAACATCGCGGCAGAAACGATCTGCTGCATCACCAAGCATGAGGTATCCCTGTCGGGCGGGCCGGCGCTTGGCGATGCGTGGTTGATCCCGCTGTCGGTCATGGCCCAATACCATTTCCACGTCGGCGGCGGCGTCAAACCTTATATCGGGGCTGGGCCCGCGCTCGTGCTCGTCACTGCCAATAGCCGAAAGGGCCCGGCAACCTCCTTCAATCTCGAAACCTACAATCCCGGATTTGTTCTGCAGGCCGGGGTCGATGTCAAGCTCAAGGATAACTGGTACCTAAATGCCGATATCAAGAAATTCTTCGTGGACATCGACGCACAAGTCACCACTGCCGCCGGTGCGGTCACTGGAAAGGCCTCAATTGATCCTATCGTTGCGGGCATCGGAATCGGATATCGCTTTTGATCGCGACAGGCCAAAGGAACTGACGAGCGCCCCATCGGATGCCCCGAGAGGGGCATTCGCGCCTCAACAAACAAGCAGATGAACGCATGAACAGCTTTATTTCCAACCTCGGCGTGTCACAGGCCATTGTCCTGCGCTCCGGCCGGATTGCCATCGTGGTCGGGACCGTTCTCAATCTGATCAATCAGAGCGATGCCCTCTTCGGGTCCGGCGAAAGTGATCTCACCAAGGCGGGCTTGACCTATTGCGTTCCGTTTTTTGTTGCTATGTATGGGGCACTGTCCGCGACCAATGACTCCAGAAAGACGACCCTTGGCCAAGATCAGCGACACCAGACAAATGAAGATCGGAGAACTCGCGCGCCTCAGCCGCCTGAGTGAACGCTCCTTGCGTCATTATGAGGATCTGGGCATCCTCAAGCCCGAGCGCAGCGATGGTGGCACGCGCACCTATGGCGCGCGGGATGTGGTTCTGGCCAAGATGATTCAGAACATGCGCGATCTCGACATCCCGCTCGAGATGATCGCCTCCATCGCAGGCGTGCGCGCGCATCACAGCACTGGTGCGGACTCGTCCCAAGAGGTGGCGGCCAAACTCAACGAATTGTCCGATACGCTCATGCTCATGGCCCGCCTTGCGATCGAAATTCAGGGCGAGGTGAACAGCGTCCTGAGCGCAGTCAATGAGTGCCGTGGCTGCACCAACAAACCCTCCCGCTCCGGCTGCCCAACCTGCCCGATGAACAGCGTATCGGAAATCTCACCGCTCGCAGATATGATTTGGCGCGGCGAGTCCGCCTGAGCCTGCCAAACCTGCGGGCTCTTATGGCAGTTTCCGAAACACCTGCCCCACAATCGGCCAGGCTACAGTGATCTGCGCGTGGCCCAACTGCCGTAGTCTCAGGCGCGTGGCCGCCAGAACCTCGGCGCAGTCTCGCTGCCCCGCCTTATACGCACTCCACCCCCGAAAGAGCACGACCAAGGCCTCTACCGTCACCGTCTTGCGCATCGCGGCCTTGGGCAGCGCGAGGGCCTCGCCTTCAAACTTCAGCCCGTTGTAGCCAGACACCACCCAGCCCCGTTCTGCTTCCCAGAATGGTTTCACCGCCGCGAGGAAATCGTCGCAAGCCGTCCTGACATCCACGGGCAAGACCATCTCGCCCCAGGCGAGCGCGGCAAATATTCCGCCCGGACTCAGCACGCGACGCGCTTCGGTGAGATGCCCTGCCAGATCGAAATGATGCAGCGCTTGCATGGATACGACCATATCAACACTATCTGACGGCAGAGGAAGATTTTCTGCCCGACATTTGACATATCCGATGGGCCCATCCACCGCCACGGGATAGGCGGATTTCGGGGGGCAAGCGTCCGTCGCAATGGCGAGGTTGAAATGCTCTGCCATGAAATAGCTGACTTCAGCTTCCCCTGCGCCGCACTCCACACAGACGCACCGTTGTCGTGGCAACATGGCAAGCCAGCGCATCAGATGCGCTGGCTCCAGAGCTGTTTTGACAGCGGTACGGGGCATGGGCCTCAGCCGACCAGCGACATGAACTTCTCATGTTCTCCGTCCAGCATGGTGTGCGACAGGTCAGGATTGGGAAACTGCCCGCCTTTGGCCGCGTTGAAATAGGCGGCATAGGCCCTTTGCATCTCGCCCCAGACATCGCCGTAAACTTCGCGCTTTGGCGGAATCGGAAAGACGGAGCAGCCGATAATGTCGCTCGACACATGAAAGATGCCATGCGCATAGGGGCCCGATCCAAGGCTGGCTACAGCAACCGGCAGGTTCTCATAGCACCATTTCGTCAACTCGACCGAGGTATGTTCGAACAAGGCGGCAAAGATGCCCGCATCGATCGAGGCGCGGACCAGTTTGATGATCGTCGCCGCTTCCTCTGCCGTCCGCCCCGCCGGGCTATGGCCCGAGTTCATCACGGCCCGTTCTCCCTGAACCCCGAAATGGCCCACAACGGGTATCCCCGCATCGACGATGGCGCGAATATGCGGAACCGTGCCAAGCGATGGCTCGATATGGACGCCATCGGCCCCCAGCTTGACCACTTTCGCGGCGTTGCGCACGGATTCTTCGATGGAAATACTGGCCGTTGTATTGGGCATATTGCAAATGATGAACGGGGAAGACGCACCGCGCAGCACGCCCTCCAGCATGTAAAGCTGCTCTTCAAAGTCCACTGTGGCCATCGACTTGTGCCCCATCAGACCCATCGGGCCGGGGCTGCCACAGCAGAGCAGGTCCATGCCAAGTTCCTCGGCCATCATGGCGGTAGGTGTGTCGTGACACTCCATGCCGATGATGCGCTCTCCCTTTTGCACCTTCTCCGCCAGATGTTTCAGGCGGGTCTTTCTGCGTTTTGCCATTTTGGTTTCCTCCCTATGGTCGGCGTTGGCGCCGCGACTCTGAGTTTATCTACCATTCATGTTAGATATCAACCAAAATCAACCCGCGACCCAAACGGGCTGGCCGGTGCCCGATTCCCGGTTGATGATGCCGCGTCCATCGCTCAACGCCACCCATGGCAAGTTTGAAATCAATCTTGCCCGGATCGTGCAACTTGACCCGGATCGTGCAAATGGACATCAACTCTCTCATGATCACTCACAACGCGACCCACCAGGTAAGCGTCCTGCGCCCCGCTGGATGGAGGTTGTCGTGCCCGCCTTCCTGCCTGGGCTTCCGGCACTCTGCGTCCCAGCTGGCCTCGGCACCTCCGGCACGCCCATGGGGCTGCAACTGATCGGGCGTCGTGGCCAGCCCCTGTCTTGCACCTCAGGCGACATTGTGAGGCCGACCTCACCTGACTAGCCCGAGCCCCGGCATTCTGAGCTGCGCATTCACTTGCTCATGCCATCACCGATCACACCTTGCCGCGTCGGTTAACGCGCATGTGTTTTAAGTCAATGAAATAACTGCGTTTATAACATTGACGCAATGCAATTGAAACTCATCACACCGCACAAGAAAGCCTCGGTAGGTTACGGCGGTTACGCCCTCCCGCAATCAAACCTAACAACAATATCAGACACTTGAATGCCTAGTAAAACACTGGGGAATTAGACGTGCAAAAACGAGTCAACGCCACCTCAACGTTTGACGAGTCGCATAACAAAAATCCAATGAAGTCACGCCGGTGGCGCCCGCGTTTTCGTGCTGCGGGCACTCAAGGGTTGAATTTTTGATCACGCTTTTGTTACTTTCAAACTCAGGCTGCAGAATTGAACTAAACCAAATATGCAGCCGGGAAGGAAGCGATGTCTGATCGACAAGCAACCGAACCTGGTTCCACGCCGCACGCGCCACGGCGACGAAGGGAACTGACCTACTTCCTGATTCTGGCTTTCGGTATCTGGCCCGTCGTGGCCGTCGGCGCCGTCGGCGGCTATGGCTTTTTGGTGTGGATGTATCAGCTCGTGTCCGGGCCACCGGGTCCAGCGGGGCACTGAAAGGGCATGTCGACACAGGCCACCATTTCCCGACGTGATCTGCTCCGTGGCAGCCCCCGCCCCGAGCCCTTCCGGCCCCGGCCGCCCGGCGTGTCGCGGCAGTCGCTGTCGGCCTGCACCGCATGCGCCATGTGCGTTGATGCCTGTCCCGAAGGCATTCTTCACATTGCCAACGGCAGCGTTGTGCTGAACCCCGAGGCCGGGGAATGTACCTTTTGTGGCGAATGCGCCGCTGCCTGTCCGGAGGATGTCTTTGCCGACGATAGGAACATGGCACATGTGATGCGGATTTCCGACGATTGCCTGGCAAAGGCCGGGATTGCCTGCATGACCTGCCGCGACGTCTGCCCCGAAACCGCCATCGCGATGCGTCCAAGAATCGGTGGACCTTTCCTGCCTGAGTTGGACGCCACATCCTGCACCGGCTGCGCCGCCTGCTCGGCGGCCTGCCCGGCGGATGCAATCCATGCTGTCGAAAGGAAGCCCGAAAATGTCTGAGCCGCGCTGGCATGTCTCATCCGCCGTCGTGACCGTCGCCGAAGGCGCATCGCAAGAGGTGCGCCGAAGTGTCGAGACACTCGATGGGGTGGAGGTACATGGCGGCGACGACACGCGCCTGATCGTGACAATAGAAGGAACGAGTACCGGACAGCTTGGTGACAGGCTGACCGAGATCAACCTGATGGACGGCGTTCTGGCGGCCAACATGGTCTTCGAACACGCCGAAGAACCGGAGGAGACCACATGCCACTCGACCTGACCCGACGCCAGCTTCTCAAGGCTCACGCCGCCGCACTCGCGGCCTCTGCAGCGGGCCTGTCCCAAGAGGCGCTTGCTCAGCCGGTTCCCGGCGGTGTCGACGCGCTCAAGATAAACTGGTCAAAGGCGCCCTGCCGGTTCTGCGGCACCGGCTGTGGGGTCATGGTTGGCGTGAAGGAAGGCAAGGTCGTCGCCACGCATGGGGACATGCAGCACGAGGTGAATCGGGGCCTGAACTGCGTGAAGGGCTACTTCCTGTCCAAGATCATGTACGGCGAGGACCGCCTGACGACACCGCTGATGCGGAAATCGGGCGGTGAATACGACAAGAATGGTGAATTTGAGCCGGTCAGCTGGGACGAGGCGTTCGATGTCATGGCGGCGCGGGTCAAGAAACAGCTCGCCGAGAAAGGGCCGGAGAGCATCGGCATGTTCGGTTCCGGCCAGTGGACGGTGATGGAGGGCTATGCCGCCTCCAAGCTCATGAGGGCCGGTTTCCGCTCGAACAACCTCGACCCGAACGCACGGCACTGCATGGCGTCGGCAGCGGTCGCCTTCATGCGGACCTTCGGCATTGATGAGCCGATGGGGTGCTACGACGATTTTGAACATGCCGACGCCTTTGTGCTGTGGGGGTCGAACATGGCAGAAATGCACCCGATCCTCTGGTCCCGGCTGGCCGACCGCAGGCTGGGTACGCCGGGCGTGAAATGCGCGGTGCTCTCGACCTTCACCCACCGTTCGATGGACCTTGCCGACATTCCGATGGTGTTCAAGCCGGGCACCGATCTGGCAATCCTCAACTACATCGCCAACCACATCATCCAGACCGGGCGGGTGAATGAGGAATTCGTCTCGAAACACACGACCTTCATGACGGGCGAGACGGATATCGGCTATGGTCTGCGCGACGACCACCCGTTGCAACTGGCAGCCGAGGGCGCGGGCAATGCCGGTCTGATGGAGCCGTCCGATTTCGAGGCGTTCAAGGCGCATGTCGCCGAGTATACGCTGGAATATGTCAGCGAGCTTTCGGGGGTGGAGCCGGGGTTTCTCGAAGAGCTCGCAGAGCTCTATGCCGACCCGGACACCAAGGTGATGTCGCTCTGGACGATGGGGTTCAACCAGCATGTGCGCGGGGTCTGGGCCAATCAGATGGTCTACAACATCCATCTGCTGACGGGTAAGATCTCAGAGCCCGGCAACTCGCCCTTTTCGCTGACCGGCCAGCCCTCGGCCTGCGGCACGGCGCGGGAGGTGGGCACGTTTGCGCATCGGCTTCCGGCGGACATGGTTGTCACAAATCCCGACCATGTGAAACATACCGAAGAAATCTGGAAGGTGCCGCATGGCCTGTTGAACACCAAGCCCGGGTTCCACGCGGTTCAGCAGGATCGCATGCTCAAGGACGGGGTGCTCAATTTCTACTGGATACAGGTGAACAACAACCTGCAGGCCGCGCCCAATTCTGAGAACGAGACCTATCAGGGCTATCGCAACCCCGACAACATGATCGTGGTCTCCGACGCCTATCCGACTGTGACGGCGATGGCGGCCGATATCATCCTGCCCGCCGCCATGTGGGTGGAGAAGGAGGGCGTCTACGGCAATGCCGAGCGGCGCACCCACGCCTGGCACCAACTGGTCGATGCGCCGGGCGAGGCGCGGTCGGATCTGTGGCAACTGGCCGAGTTTTCCAAACGCTTTACCACGGATGAAGTCTGGCCCGAAGATATCCTGAATGACAATCCGGACTATCGCGGCAAGACAATCTTCGATGTGGTCTTCGCAAACGGCCAGGTCGACGCCTATCCGCTCGACGACATGCCCGAGGACTACGCCAACCACGAAGCGCAGGATTTCGGCTTCTACATCCAAAAGGGCCTGTTCGAGGAATACGCCGCCTTCGGGCGCGGGCACGGGCACGACCTGGCCCCGTATGACACCTATCAGAGCGACACGGTGCGCGGCCTGCGCTGGCCCGTCGTCGACGGCGAGGAAACGAAATGGCGGTTCCGCGAGGGCTATGACCCTTACGTGAGCGAAGGGGCTGGTGTGGAATTCTACGGCAAGCCCGACGGCCGCGCGGTGATCCTGGCGGTGCCCTACGAGCCCCCCGCCGAAAGCCCTGATGACGAGTTCGACATGTGGCTGGTCACCGGCCGTGTGCTGGAACACTGGCATTCGGGATCGATGACCATGCGGGTGCCGGAACTCTACAAGGCCTTTCCCGGCGCCAAGGTTTTCATGAACGCCATTGATGCGCGCGAGCGGGGCCTCAATCAGGGCATGGAGGTGCGCGTGATGTCGCGCCGTGGCGAAATCCGAAGTCGCGTCGAAACCCGAGGCCGCAACCGGATGCCGTCGGGGGTAATTTTCGTGCCGTGGTTCGATGCCAGCCAGTTGATCAACAAGGTGACGTTGGACGCTACGGACCCGATATCAAAACAGACCGATTTCAAGAAATGCGCCGTGCGCGTGGAGCCGGTATGATGATGCAGTTTCGCCTGATCGCCGTTTTCACCGCCTGCCTCGTCGGCAGTTTCGTCTTCGCACAAAACGTGCCGGAACTGTCAGGGCCGTCCCCCGATCCGATGGAATCGATCCCGGCCGAGCCGCTGGAGCAATTTGTCACCGACGATGTCCGCCAAATGCGCGCCTATCCCGAACAGCCGCCGGTGATCCCCCATTCGATTGAAGGGTATCAGCTTTCGGTCAATGCCAACCGCTGCATGTCATGCCACAGGCGCGAACATACCCAAGGCTCGGGTGCGCCGATGATCTCGATCACCCACTACATGACCCGCGAGGGGCAGATGCTCGCCGATGTATCGCCCCGCCGGTATTTCTGTACCCAGTGCCACGTGTCGCAGGCCGACACGGCACCGCTAATTGACAACACGTTTACCGACATGTCCGAAATGGGTGCCACCGGCGCCGGGGGCAACTGACATGCGCTGGATTCTCAAGCCTTTCCGCTGGTTCTGGCGGGTCCTGTGGACACCGGCTGGAACGCTCGGGCTGGGGTTCCTGACCTTGGGCGGGTTCGTCGGCGGTGTGGTCTTCTGGGGTGCCTTCAACACGGCACTGGAATACACCAACACCGAGAAATTCTGCATTTCGTGCCACGAGATGGAGGCCAACGTCTACGAGGAGTTGTCGCGCACCGTGCACTTCTCCAATCGGTCGGGCGTGCGCGCCGGGTGTCCAGACTGCCACGTCCCGCATGAGTGGACGGACAAGATCGCCCGCAAGATGCAGGCCTCGAAGGAAGTCTGGGGCCACATATTCGGCACGATCAGCACGCGCGAAAAGTTCCTCGATCACCGACTTGTAATGGCCAAGCGGGAATGGGGGCGGCTGCAGGCCAATGACAGTCTGGAATGCCGCAACTGTCATACCGAAACCGCGATGGATCTTAGCCGCCAGTCTCCACGCGCAGCGGAGATCCACTCGGAGTACCTGCTGTCGGGAGAGAGAACCTGCATCAACTGCCACAAGGGGATCGCTCACGAACTGCCTGACATGACAGGCATCGAGCCGGGGTGGACAGTCCCCGAGGAGCTTCAGGGCGAAAAGCAGCCCGGCCTTGACGATGGCGCGGAAGTTCAGAGTTACCTGACTGATACCGCATCCGAGTAATTGGGGGTCGAAGTTCTACGCGTTTGAGTGGAGGCGAACATGTCGCCACAATGTCTTACGTCATCCGCGACGGCGCCCGCAGCGCATGCGCCGTCGGGTCGCTTCCAGCACGCTTTGGCATGCCTCTTCTGACCGAAGAGGCTTTTGGGAACCAGCGCTTTTGGAATCCAGTGCCCGTGTCTCTCTGGAACTGCACCGATAAGGTTTCGAGGTCCGCTTTGGTGATACTGCACTGCAGCATTCCCTCCATAGCGCTGTGACCGGTTTGGGCCGAGCCCGGCGCTACATCACGCACGTTGGCACTGACTCTGCAAAGCCCGGTTCCTGCGCACAACTTCCTGTCGCCCTGTCGCGCGGCATTCTCCGAATGCTGTCACTCAGCTCTGGCCCAAGTGGGTCAATTTCGCATGCCGACTCACATGCGGGTGGGAGTCACTGGATCAGCCAAAGGTGCGTCTCGGGACGTGGCATTATCTTATTGTTCGCTACACGTTCGATGAATTTTCGCCAATCCCTGACGTGAAGGAAAATACCAAGCATGGCTACCTGCAGCGGCTTGCGAAATTGGAAAGCGCGATCGGGCCCCATGCCGATCCAGGATCTGGACTATGAACAAATCAAACGCATACAGAAAGCAAGTGAAGAGAAGAGCCGTTCGACCTCATACATTCACCGTTTGTTCAACACGCTCAGGCGTGTCGCGCGCTACGGCACGGCACTGCAGATCCCAAACAACATCTGGATGATGTATATACGTGCAGGAGCGGTCACTGTAGCCAAAAGTCTTGGCGTCGATCCCTATGCGCTTCGAGATGCGGCGGAGCATACAAGTGTGTCAACGACAAACCACTCCTTGAGGAACCGCAGCGAGGGCGCGAACCGGATTGTCCAGTTTCGACGGAATCGTTAGTTGGATCGGATCAAGAACACTGTCGATCCAAAACGATCTAACACTGCACCGGTGCAATCGCTAAGTCTTTGAAAACAGTGGTGAGCCGTGCAGGATTCGAACCTGCGACCCACTGATTAAAAGTCAGTTGCTCTACCAACTGAGCTAACGGCCCACTAGGGGCGGTATCTAGAAACACGCGGGCAGGCGGTCAACCCCGAAAGTGCAAGATATTTCCGCAAGCCGCTGGATTCGTCTTGGCGCCGGGTTTATATGCGCGGGCATGGATCAGACTGACACAAACGGATTGCCCTTTTTCAAGATGCACGGGCTGGGAAACGATTTTGTCGTGCTCGACGGGCGCGCCCGTGATCCGGGTCTGACGGCGGGCCTGATCGCGGTGATTGCGGACCGGCATCGTGGCCTCGGATTCGATCAATTGGCGGTGATTGGCAAAGGTGCGGGCGATGCGCATCTGACCTTCTACAATGCGGATGGGTCGCGCTCTGCCGCCTGCGGCAATGCCACGCGATGTATTGCCCGGCACCTGATGCGAGAGACCGGCAAGACGCGCCTGGAACTCAGTACCGAGCGCGGCGCGTTGGTCGCGGTGGATGCGGGTGACGGATTGACATCCGTCAACATGGGGCAGCCACAGCTGGACTGGTCGCAGATCCCGTTGAGCGAGGAGATCGAGACGCTCGAGCTGCCGATCGAGGGCGGGCCTGTCGCCACGGGCATGGGCAATCCGCATTGTACGTTTTTCGTGGCCGATGCCGAGGCCGTGCCGCTGGAGCAATTCGGACCGCGCTACGAGCATCACCCGCTCTTTCCCGAGCGCACCAATGTGCAGGTCGCGACGATCGTCGGCCCGGACCATATCCGCATGCGGGTCTGGGAGCGGGGCGTTGGTGTGACGCTGGCGTCAGGGTCCTCGTCCTGCGCCACGGTCGTGGCTGCGGCGCGTCGCGGGCTGACCGGGCGCGCGGTCCGTATCGCGCTTGATGGCGGCACGATCGAGGTAGACTGGCGCGAGGATGGCGTTTGGATGACCGGTGCGACGATGCATGTGGCAAGCGGCACGCTCACCCCCGAATTTCTGGCGGCCGCGCGATGACCGAGGCCCCGAAGTTCACCACGTTGGGATGTCGCCTCAACGCATATGAGACCGAGGCGATGAAGGCGCTGAGTGCGGAGGCTGGCGTGGGCAACGCGGTCGTCGTGAATACCTGCGCCGTAACGGCCGAGGCGGTGCGCAAGGCACGGCAAGAGATAAGACGGCTCAGACGCGAGCACCCGGAGGCAAGGTTGATCGTCACCGGATGTGCCGCGCAGACAGAGCCCGAAACCTTTGCCGGTATGGCCGAGGTGGATGCCGTCATCGGCAACACCGAGAAAATGAACCCCGAGACTTGGGGCCGCCTCGCGGCTGATTTCATCGGGCAGACCGAGCGCGTGTCGGTCGATGACATCATGTCGGTGCGGGAAACGGCGGGGCACCTGATCGACGGCTTCGGCACCCGCTCGCGGGCCTATGTGCAGGTGCAGAACGGGTGCGATCATCGTTGCACCTTTTGCATCATCCCATATGGGCGCGGCAATTCGCGATCGGTGCCTGCCGGGGTTGTGGTGGATCAGATCAAGCGGCTGGTCGGCGCGGGCTACAACGAGGTCGTGCTGACGGGTGTGGATCTGACAAGCTGGGGCGCTGATTTGCCAGCAACACCCAAGCTGGGCGACCTTGTCATGCGCATTTTGCGGCTGGTCCCGGACCTGCCACGCTTGAGGATCAGTTCCATCGATTCCATCGAGGTGGACGAGAATCTCATGCAAGCCATCGCCACCGAGCCGCGACTGATGCCGCATCTGCATCTGAGCCTTCAGCATGGTGACGATCTCATTCTCAAGCGGATGAAGCGGCGGCACCTGCGCGACGATGCGATCCGGTTCGCCGAAGAGGCGCGCCGGTTGCGCCCCGAGATGACATTCGGGGCCGACATCATTGCCGGATTTCCGACCGAGACCGAGGCGGCCTTCGAGAACTCGCTGCGGCTGGTCGAAGAGTGTCAGCTGACATGGCTGCACGTCTTTCCCTACAGCCCCCGGCGCGGGACGCCCGCTGCACGTATGCCACAGGTCAAGGGGCCGGTGATCAAGGACCGCGCCGCGCGGTTGCGTGCCGCCGGTGCGGCGCGGGTGGCCGCGCATCTGCAAGCGCAACGGGGCCGCAGCCACAAGGTGCTGATGGAAGCGCCACGCATGGGCCGCACCGAACAATTCACCGAAGTCGTGTTTGACAGCGATCAGACCGAGGGTCAGATCGTGACCGCAACCGTCAGCGGATGGCGCAGCGGTCAACTGACAGCGGCCTGAAAACGGCCTTGCATGGGGTGCGCAGGCAGCAGGCTGTGGTGCCGTGAGTATTTTGGGAACGGTGAATGAAGTCTGTCCGTCTTGCCAAAAATGCCACATTCCCGGGCTTGTCCCGTTGGTTTCTCTGGACCTGACGCCGGGGCTTGGGTAGTTTCAAGAAAACGGGGCGTCAACGATCCCGAACCTTGAGGCAGTACCAGATGTTTCCCGAGCGGTTTTCGAACCTTCCGGCCTATGCGTTTCCGCGCCTGCGGAGCTTGCTTGATGCCCATGCGCCCGGCGGTGATGTCGTGCACATGACCATTGGCGAGCCGAAGCATGAATTCCCGCGCTGGATAAGCGATATCATCGCGCAGAACGCGGATGGCTTTGGAAATTATCCCGTCAATGAGGGCATGCCCGCTTTGTTGGAGGCCGCCACGAACTGGGTCGGGCGGCGCTATGGGGTGAGGCTCGACCCCGCTCGTCATGTGTTGGCGCTCAATGGCACGCGCGAGGGGCTCTACAATGCGATGATGGCGCTCTGCCCCGAGACCAAGGGCGGGCGAAAGCCTGTCGTTCTGGCGCCAAACCCGTTCTATCAGGTCTACATGGTGGCGGCGCTCAGCGTCGGTGCCGAACCGGTGTTCCTGAATGCCACCCATGAGACCGGGTTTCTGCCGGACTTCTCCAATTTGTCCGAGGACATTTTGAACCGGGTCACCGTCGCCTATCTGTGCTCTCCGTCCAATCCTCAGGGTGCGGTGGCGAGCCGCGACTACTGGGCAGACCTGATTTCACTTGCGGAAAAATACGATTTCAGGGTGTTTGCCGATGAGTGCTATTCGGAAATATATCGCGATGCACCGCCGGTCGGCGTGCTGGAGGTGGCACAGGACATGGGGGCCGACCCAGAGCGGATTGTCGCGTTTCACAGCCTCTCGAAGAGGTCGAACCTGCCGGGCTTGCGTAGCGGCTTTGTCGCGTCCGGGCCGGAGAATATCGCGCATATGAAACAGTTGCGCAATTATGCCGGGAGCCCGCTGCCGATGCCCTTGCAGCATGCCGCTGCCAAGGTCTGGGCCGACGAGGCGCATGTCGTCGAAAATCGCCGTCAATACGCCGAGAAATATGAGCTTGCCGATGACATTCTTGGAAATTTGCCTGGCTATCGCAGCCCGGAGGCCGGGTTCTTTCTGTGGCTTCCGGTCAAGGATGGCGAGGCGGCGGCGCTCAGGCTCTGGCAGGAGACGGGCGTGCGGGTGTTACCCGGAGCCTACCTGAGCCAGACCGCAGGCGGTGTGAACCCCGGCGAGGGATATATCCGGGTCGCGATGGTGGCCCCGAAGAGCGAGACGGTGGCAGGCCTGATGCGGCTGCGCGACTGTCTCTTTGGATGATTGAGGACGAGGGAAGACATGGCATATCAGACGCGCGGGCGCGACCCTTTGCTTGACAGCGGCATGGCCGAGGCGATTGAGAAACGCGGCAAGGAATTGCTGGGTCTTCTGCTGATTGCCGTCGCGGCAATGACGGCGGCGATGGTGGTCTCCTATAGCCCGGACGATCCCAGCTGGATGTCGGCCACCGATGCGCCGGTGCAGAACTGGATGGGACGGCTTGGCGCGTCGGTCGCGGCGCCGCTCTTCATGATCATCGGTTGGGGGGCCTGGGGCATGGCCATCGTACCCGGCGTCTGGGGCGCGCGGCTGGCGCTGCACCGGGGCGAGGACCGCGCCACCAGCCGGCTCATCTTTGCACCGATCTGGCTTGCGGCTCTGGCGCTTTATGCCTCGTCGCTCGCGCCCGGTGATGACTGGGCGCGCATCCACAGCTTCGGTCTGGGTGGGCTTTTCGGAGATACTGTCCTTGGCGCACTTCTGGGTATCCTGCCTGTCGGGGCCACGATCGGCCTCAAACTCCTCTCGCTGGCGCTTGGAGCGGTGATGCTCGTCTTTGGGGCCTTCGTGCTTGGCTTCACGCGCGGCGAGCTGAACCGTATCGGGCGGTTTTTGCTGGTTGGCCTGATCATGAGCTATGCGTGGCTCATGCGCGGGATGGGCCGCGGTGCGGACGGGGCAGCCAAGGCGGGTCACGCCATGCAGGCGCGGCTTGCGGCGCGTCGTGAACGCAAAAACGAGGCGTCCCTGCCCGAGACCGCGCGCGCGGAACCTTCGATGCAGGCGGCCCGTGTGCGTCGCGGAGATGAAACACCTGAGCCGACGCCGTTGCCGCCAGAGGAGCCGCTGGCCGCTGACAAGCCGTCTGGTCTGCTGGCGCGCATGCCCCTGTTGATGCGCAAGCCCGAAACCATGCCCGAGCCGGAGCTTGTCGAGACCGACGCTTTTGACGGCGAGGCCGAGATGCCGGGTGACGACCGTATTCGTGCCAAGATTTCAGATGTCATCAAATCGCGGGTTCGCCAGAACCCGTCGGTGCGGGTCGAGTCGGTCGCACCTTTGACCAAGGGCCGAGGCCGAGGCCCCGACCCGTTGATTCTGGACACTGCGCCGCGTGGCACCCTGCCGCCGGAACCGCCGCTGACCGCGCGCCATGCCGCGCCACAACCTGCGCCGGAAACACAACCTGGGCCGATGATAGAACCACGGCAAGACGTTGAATATGGCATGGTGGCCCCTGAGCCTGAGGTCGCGGACTCGCAAACGCCGCCTGTCGCAAGCGCGCCGCGCATCCCCACGCCAGAGCCGCGCAAGGTGGTGCAGCACACACCGCGCAAGGCCCCGCAACCCTCGGCCCGCGCGATGGCCGAGGCGCAGCCTGCGTTGCAGTTCGATGTGCCCGCGCCGCCCGAATACGAGTTGCCGCCGCTCAGCCTGCTGGCCGACCCCGCAAATATCCAGCGCCACCATCTGAGCGATGATGCGCTCGAGGAAAATGCGCGCATGCTGGAAAATGTGCTCGATGATTACGGTGTCAAAGGCGAGATCGTCAGCGTGCGCCCCGGCCCCGTGGTGACAATGTACGAACTAGAGCCCGCGCCGGGCCTCAAGGCGTCCCGCGTGATCGGGTTGGCCGATGATATCGCGCGCTCGATGTCGGCGCTCTCGGCGCGCGTGTCGACCGTGCCGGGCCGCTCCGTGATCGGGATCGAGCTGCCCAATGACAACCGCGAGACCGTCGGCTTTCGTGAAATTCTGTCGAGCCGGTCTTATGGCGATGGCAATCAGAAATTGCCGCTGGCGCTGGGCAAGGATATCGGCGGCGAGCCGATGGTCGCCAATCTGGCGAAAATGCCCCACTTGCTGATCGCGGGCACCACCGGCTCGGGCAAGTCCGTGGCGATCAACACGATGATCCTGAGCCTTCTGTACAAGCTGACGCCGGATGAATGCCGCCTCATCATGATCGACCCCAAGATGCTGGAGCTGAGCGTCTATGACGGCATTCCGCATCTGCTGTCTCCGGTTGTGACCGACCCCAAGAAAGCCGTGGTCGCGCTCAAATGGGTGGTGGCCGAGATGGAAGACCGCTATCGCAAGATGTCCAAGATGGGCGTGCGCAACATCGACGGCTATAACGGCCGGGTCGACGAGGCCTTAAAGAAAGGCGAGATGTTCAGCCGAACGGTGCAGACCGGCTTTGACGACGACACCGGCGAGCCGGTGTTCGAGACCGAAGAGTTCGCACCCGAGAAGATGCCCTATATCGTCGTCATCGTCGACGAGATGGCCGACCTGATGATGGTGGCAGGCAAGGAAATCGAGGCCTGCATTCAACGTCTGGCGCAGATGGCGCGGGCGTCTGGCATTCACCTGATCATGGCCACACAGCGCCCCTCGGTCGACGTGATCACCGGCACGATCAAGGCGAACTTCCCGACGCGGATCAGCTTTCAGGTGACCTCCAAGATCGACAGCCGCACCATTCTGGGTGAGATGGGCGCCGAGCAGCTTCTGGGGATGGGTGACATGCTCTACATGGCGGGCGGCGGCAAGATCACCCGCTGTCATGGCCCGTTCGTGAGCGATGAGGAGGTGGAAGAAGTCGTCAACCACCTCAAGGGCTTTGGTCCGCCGGAATATGTCGGCAGCGTGTTGCAGGGGCCCGACGAGAACAAGGCCGACAGTATCGACGCGGTTCTGGGCCTGTCTACCGGCGGCAATACAGATGGCGAAGATGCGCTCTATGATCAGGCGGTCGGTATCGTCATCAAGGATCGCAAATGCTCGACCTCATATATTCAGCGCAAGCTGGCCATCGGCTACAACAAGGCGGCGCGGCTGGTTGAGCAGATGGAAGACGAGGGCGTGGTGAGCGCCTCGAACCATGTCGGCAAGCGCGAGGTGCTGGTGCCGGAGCCGCAATAGGCAGGGGCATCGGCGGCGCATCGCCATGACATGCAGATTTTACGTCCCGGGCAGGTGCAATTCCACGCCCGGGAACTTATTTAAGAGCTATGAAACATATGCGTATCCTCATGGTGCCGCTCCTCTGGGCGGCAATGGCCCTCCCGGCGGCGGCGGAAAAGCTGTCTCTGGGGCAGATTTCCAATTATCTCAATGACCTGAAGAGCGCGCAGGGCGCGTTCACCCAGATCAACGAGGATGGCACGATCAGTACCGGCCGCATCCTCATCAAGCGGCCCGGGCGGGTCCGATTCGAATATGATCCGCCGGAAGAGGCGCTGGTGGTGGCCGATGGCGACACTGTCGGCATCATCGACCCGCGCTCAAATGACGGACCGCAGGGCTATCCGTTGCACCGCACGCCGCTCAAGATCATTCTGGCGCGCAACGTCGACCTCACGCGCGAGCGTATGGTGGTCGGCCATGCCAGCGACGGCACCTCGACCACGGTGCGCGCGCAAGACCCGGAGCACCCAGAATACGGAAGCATAGACCTCGTCTTCACGGCTGACCCGGTCGAACTCCGGCAATGGGTCATTCATGATGGCAGTGGCAGCCAAACCACGGTGGTTCTGGGTGACTTGCAGAGGGATGTGCGCCTCAGCAATGAGCGATTTGTCATCCCCGGCAAGCAGCGCATGCTCATCGACCGCTGACGGTCGATCCCATCATGTCAGCCGGCGCCCGATGCGACAGGTGCCAAGCTGCGCCCGGTAGGTCTGTGCGCGGCTTTCCACATTGTTCGCGACGCGCAATAGCCAAGGCTTGCCATTATAGCTGCCACGGGAATACCCGGTGCGCCCTTCGTGGTAGGCCAGATATTGCCCGCGCGCATCATTCATCGAGATGCCCAGCCGTTCATTTGATTTGGCCATGTACCAGCCGATGAAATCGGCGGCGTCGTGTATGTCGCTGCGGCGCGAGCCAAAACGGTTCGTCTCGCGTCTGTATTCATCCCATGTGCCGTCGAGCGCCTGACTGTATCCATAGGCCGAACTTATGCGTCCGGTTGGAATCACACCGAGTGTCCAGCGAAACGGAGTACGGGCATCGCTGATGAATTTGCTTTCCTGATGGATGGTCGCCATCATGACATGCGGGGGCACGCCCCACCGCCGCTCAGCGGCGCGAAAGGCCCGCGCATATTCCGGACGTTCCTCCAGAATCGCACAGGCATGGTCAAGGTTGCGCGGTGCCGTGCCATATCCTGTTCCGCCCCCGCAGGAGGCCAGTACAAACAACACCAATAATGCGCGAAGAGTTCTGCTCATCTGCCTCTCGCTCTCTTTTTCTTTTAGTTTAGCGGAAACCGGCCTCGGGGGGAATCATGAATTCAGCCCCTCTGCGCGGGTTTCGGCTTGGTTCACAAACTGTTTCCTGCATGTTTCGGCCGATGGTTGGACAAACCACCCTTGAAAGGTTTAGTGTCAGTCGGTAGGGGCACACTTGATATGATTAGAACACGTGCAAAATATCACTTGGGCCAAGTGGTCCGTCACAAGAAACACCCTTTCAGAGGGGTGATCTTTGACGTCGACCCGCAGTTCTCGAATACCGAAGAATGGTATGCGTCGATCCCCGAAGACAGCCGCCCCTCGAAGGAGCAGCCGTTCTATCATCTCCTCGCCGAGAACGAGCAGAGCTATTACGTAGCATATGTGAGTGAGCAGAATCTGGTGGCCGACTATTCCGGCGAGCCGGTGGATCACCCGGACATCCCAGATCTTTTCGGACCGTTCGAAGACGGGCACTATCCGCTTCACTTCCAACTCAATTGAGCAGAGCGGTGAGTTGGCCCCACCCTGCACGCCGTGTGCAGGGTGAATGACACCAACCAGACGCGTCAATAGCCCAACGCGCAGCCATCCTTACGCGGATCGCTCGCGCCTTCCAGAACACCATCCTCGTGAATGAGAATGGCCTGCGCGCCGCCGATGGGCTCGGGCTGGGTGAGGATGTCATGCCCCATATCGGCCAGCGTTTGCGCGACGTCCGGTGCATGACCACGCTCAAGCTTGAGCCCGGTTGGATCAGCAAACGCCCGCGGCGCGTCAATGGATGACTGGGGGTGCATTCCGAAATCACGCAAATTCGACATCATCCGCGCATGCCCGGTCGATTGATAGGAGCCGCCCATCACGCCAAATGGCATCGTCACGCGGCCGTTTTCCATCATCATGCCGGGAATGATCGTGTGCATCGGACGTTTGCCGCCGCCCAACTCGTTCGGGTGCCCGCGCTCCAGAGTAAAGCCCGCGCCGCGATTTTGCAGAAGCACGCCGAACTTCTCTGACGCAATGCCCGAGCCGAAGCCGTGGAAAATCGAATAGATCAGCGACACCGACATCCGGTCACGGTCGACCACGGTGATGTAGACCGTGTCGCGGTGAACGGCCTCGGTCAACGGCTTGGCGGCGGGCATTGCGCGTTTGGGGTCAATCAGCGCCGCCAGCTTTGCCGCCGTCTCGGGGGCCAGCATGTAATCGAGCCTGTTGGTATGACCCGGATCGGCAATGAAGCGATTGCGCGCATCATAGGCGAGCTTCGTCGCCTCTGCCTCGATATGGGTGCGCTCCGCGCCAAACGGGGCCATGCTTGCGATGTCAAAATGCTTGAGGATGTTGAGCAGCAGGATTGCCGTCGCACCCTGGCCGTTGGGGGGATGCTCGACAAGGTTTGCGCCCTTGTACTCGCCGCTGACCGGGTCGGTGTAATCGCACCTTTGCGATGCGAAATCCTCGGGCTGATGAGTGCCGCCCAGTTCATTGAGGGCGGCAAGGATATCTTCCGCCACCTCGCCTTCGTAAAAGGCAGCGCGGCCATCGCGAGCCACCCGGCGCAATACCTCGGCCTGACCCGGCGCGCGAAACATCTGACCGACTTTGGCTGGTGTGCCAGAGGGCATGAAATGTTTCAGCCCGTGCGCCTGCAGGGCTGTTCCCGCATTGGGCCAATCGAACGCGACGCGGGGCGCGACCGGCACACCCTCTTCGGCATATCGGATCGCGGGCGCAAGAAGCGCGTCGAGCCCGAGCTTGCCGTGATCGGCGCTGAGCTGACAAAAGGCGTCGATCGCTCCGGGAACAGTTACGGCATGCGCGCTGTTGAGAGGCACCGCGTCGTTTCCCTGCGCGCGCAGGGCCTCCGCCGAGACCCCTGCGGGCGCGCGCCCGGACCCGTTGAGCGCCTGAATCCGGGCGTCACCGGGCGTGTTGAACAGTACAAAGCAATCGCCGCCGATACCGGTCATCTGCGGTTCGCAAATCCCCAGAAGGACCGCCCCGGCGATGGCCGCATCCATGGCATTGCCGCCACGTTCCAGAATGTCGATTGCTGTTTTCGCAGCCAGCGGGTGCGAGGTGGCGCACATGCCGTTGGTCGCAAAGGTGGCCGAACGGCCGGGCAAGTGAAAGTCGCGCATGTCGTGTCCTCATGTCATGAATGACCAGACACTAGGCGCTGTGGTGCGATTTGCCAATTGTGCAGAAGAAAGTAGCAGAGGCCTCGACGTCGCGTACTGGGTGGGGGCAATTACACGCGACGCCGAGGGAAGCCATATGCAGCTACAGTTATTGTTATGAAGGAGTGATACGGCATCATTTGGAACAGAATAAGGTAATATTTAGGCGGGCGCACGCGCTGGTTGTTTCAGGTGATGTCGAGCCGAAACTCAAGCGTAAGGCGGTTCTCGCCATTCGCGCGCTCATAGCCGAGCCGGTCAGTCAGCCCCTTTATCAAGAACCAGCCAAACCCGCCTTCAGGCAGGTTGTCCCGGGTCACGTTTCGAGAGGGCAGGGTGTGATCGGTGGCCGCGAGATATGGCAAGGGCGCTCCGTCATCGCGAACCAGGCAACAGAGCCGACCGGGTCGGAGCGCGATTGCAATGCGAATCTCTCCCGCCGCATCAGGGGCATAGGCATGTTCTACAATATTGTTAAGCACCTCTGCGAGCGCCAGCTCGACCGACCCGCAGGTCTGTTCTGGCAAACCCTGCCGGTTCAGCCAGTCTCGGGTGAACAAGAGCGCATCCCGCACCGCAAGCTCTGTGGCCATGATGCGGTGGGAAAACTGATCAGGCGTGGTGTCGGGGATCACCGCACGTTCCTTCTGGACAGGGTCAGTGGTCGCGCACCGGCACGCAATCAGCCGGTCGCGCGCGGTTCGAGATCGAGAATGTCGTCATGAATGACAAAAACCGTATCCATCCGCGTGAGCCGAAATACCTTGGACACATCGGCAGTCAGCCCTGCCAGATCGAGACGGCGATCACTTCCCAGCTGTTTCATCGCGGCGACGATGGCCCCCAGACCACTCGAATCGACAAACGCCACGTTGCTCAGGTCGAGCACGACATGGTCGGGCCCTTGTGCCGTTGCGATACGCATCGCGTCCTTGAAGCCGATGGCCGCCGCGGCGTCGATCCGCGCCTCGGAAACGGTGATGATGTTCATGTCATTGCGGTGGATTGATTGCAGGTCCATGGTGCCTCCGGCCCGATACGTAGTAATACGGGCTACGCTAGACCCGATTCCTTACCATTCGGTATGCAGGAACAGGATTTGTGAGGAGGCAAAGCATGCAAGACGTGGTGATTACGGGCGCGGCGCGCACGCCGATGGGCGGATTTCTGGGCGACTTCGATGGCGTGTCCGCCGCCGTGCTGGGCGGGGCCGCGATACGCGCGGCGCTGGCCGATGCGCGCGCAGGCGCCGTTGACGAGCTGTTGATGGGCTGCGTTCTGCCCGCAGGCCAGGGCCAGGCCCCGGCGCGGCAGGCCGGGTTTCTGGGCGGCCTTGGCCAAGAGGTGCCGGCGACAACCCTCAACAAGATGTGCGGCTCCGGCATGAAGGCGGCGATGATGGCCTTTGACCAGATCGCCCTCGGTCATACGGAGACGATGATCGCGGGCGGCATGGAGTCCATGTCCACGGCCCCTTACCTGCTGCCCAAGATGCGCGGCGGCGCACGGCTTGGTCACGCAGAGGTGGTCGATCACATGTTCCTCGACGGGTTGGAAGATGCCTATGACAAGGGGCGTCTGATGGGCACATTCGCCGAGGATTGCGCGGAAAAGTACCAGTTCACCCGCGAGGCTCAAGACGATTACGCGCTCGGCTCTCTTCAGGGCGCGCTCGATGCGCAGACCTCCGGCGCCTTTGCCGACGAGATCGCACCGGTGACATTGAAGACCCGCAAGGGCGACGTCCTGATTTCTGCCGATGAACAGCCCGCCAAGGCGCGGCCAGACAAGATCCCCCAGTTGAAGCCTGCATTCCGCGAGGGCGGCACGGTGACGGCGGCGAATTCATCCTCGATCAGCGATGGCGCGGCGGCACTCGTGATTGCGTCCCGGGCTGCCGCCGAGGCGCAGGGCCTCAACATCCGGGCCCGGATCATGGGCCATGCCAGCCACGCGCAGGCCCCGGGATGGTTCACCACCGCGCCGGTCCCGGCGGCGCAAAAATTGCTCAAGCGGCTTGGTTGGGCAATTGAGGATGTCGACTTGTGGGAGGTGAACGAGGCGTTCGCCGTGGTGCCGATGGCCTTCATGCACGAAATGGGCCTGAGCCGCGATAAGGTCAACGTGAATGGCGGCGCCTGTGCGCTCGGTCATCCCATCGGGGCCTCGGGCGCGAGGATCATGGTGACGCTGCTGAACGCGCTGGAAAAGCGTGGCCTCAAACGCGGCGTCGCGGCGATTTGCATCGGCGGTGGTGAGGGCACGGCTATCGCAATCGAGCGCGCCTGACACGCTCAGACGCCGTCCAGATCGCGCCGCATGGTGGCCAGCCCACCGCGGCGCGACAATTCCTCGTAGCCAGCCTTTTGATAGAGCTTCAGCGCAGGCGCGTTGTCGAGTTCGACCTTGAGCGTGATCGAGAGCGCCCCCAGATCGCGCGCCGCCTGCTCCGCGAGCCGTGAAAGCTCTTCACCGGTTCCGCCGCGCATACGTTCCTCGACAAAAACATATGTCAGGTGGCGCACCTCGGGGCCGATGCCCACGCGCAACGCGAAAAACCCGACTTCGCGCCCGTCCTCGTCAAGCAGGTAGAACATTTCATCATCTGCCTCGCCCAGCCATTTCATCGCCCATTCGCCCGGATCGAACGGGTAGCTTGCATGCGGATTGACCAGCGCAAGATCCGCCTCATCAGTCAGCATTTGCGCAAGCGGCGCCAGATCGCGGGTGTGGTTGCGGTGCAGGCTCAGGCTGGGCATGATCGGTCCCCCGTGGACGTGGTCGGATTCGTTTTCGGGGTGAGGGCGTGCCATGGCCTTTGCGATGATGCAACCCGAACACCGGATTCCGGGACTGGCCTTGGTGCGCCCGCCATGGCATATCCGGGACATGCGGATTGACTATGACCAGATATCAAAGACCATCGCCGCGCTCACCGAGGGCGAGACCGACCACGTCGCGCTCATGGCAACGGTGGTGTGCGAGTTGCACCATGCCGACGACAGGTTCGACTGGACCGGGTTCTACCGGGTCACGGGACCAGAGATGCTCAAGATCGGCCCCTATCAGGGCGGGCACGGGTGCCTGAGCATCCCGTTTTCGCGGGGTGTCTGTGGTGCCGCGGCCCGCACGGGCGAGGCTCAGATCGTCGCGGATGTCGACGAGTTTCCCGGCCACATCGCTTGCGCAAGTTCGACACGCTCAGAGGTGGTGCTGCCGGTTCGGGATGCGGCGGGCCAGCTGATCGCGGTACTCGATATCGACAGCGATCAGCCGTCGGCCTTCAACACCACCGATGCCGCACGTCTGGCGGATATTCTCGAACAGGTCTTTACCAGGGCGTGATCGCTCAGCGTCCTTTCCAGACCGGATCACGGTTTTCCGCAAAGGCGCGGGCCCCCTCCGCCTGATCCTCCGACGCGTAGAGTACATCCACTGTCTCGAACTGCCGCCGCGTGATCCGGTTCATCACGTCCTGAAAGCGCATTGCCTCGGCCTCGCGCACGATCTCCTTGATGGCGGCATAGACAAGCGGCGGGCCCGCCGCGATCGTGTCGGCCATGGCGCGGGCCTCGTCCATCAGGCCGTCGGCGGGGTGAATATGGTTCACCAATCCCCAGCCCTTGGCCTCGTCCGCGTCAAACCACCGCCCGGTGAGCAACAACTCCATCGCGATATGGTATGGGATCCGCTTCGGAAGCTTGACACTCGCGGCGTCCGCGACGGTGCCAGAGCGGATTTCTGGCAAGGCAAAGCGCGCGTGATCGGCGGCGAGGATGATATCCGCCGAGAGCGCCAGTTCCAGCCCGCCACCGCAGGCGATGCCGTTCACGGCAGCGATGACCGGCTTGTGCATGGCGCGCATCTCCTGCAAACCGCCAAAGCCACCAACCCCATAATCACTGTCTGCGGCCTCGCCCCCGGCGGCGGCCTTCAGATCCCAGCCGGGGCAAAAGAATTTTTCACCTGCGCCGCTCAGAATCGCCACGCGCAAATCCGGATCGTCGCGAAAGTCTTGAAACACGTCGCCCATGATCCGGCTGGTGGCGGCGTCGATTGCATTGGCGCGCGGTCGGTCGAGCGTGACCTCGAGCACGGCACCGCGGCGTTCGGTTCTGACGGGGGTATCGGTCATGGGTCCTCTCCCTTGGTTATGAGCGCGTCCACCGCGACCGCCTCGCAGACGGTGCAGAGCAGCGGGTTGATCTCGACCTCTTCGATGCTCGCGGCGCTGGTCGTGACATAATCCTGCACCGCCATGATGGCCGTCACGATCGCATCACGATCCGCTGCGGGTTGACCGCGATAGCCGTGCAGCAGCGGGGCGAGGCGCAGGCGGTCGAGGGCCGCGCCGATATCCTCCCGTGATACCGGCAACAGCAGCGAAACGGTATCTCGCAGGATCTCGGTCAGGATGCCGCCCGCACCCAGAGTGAGCACAAAGCCATGTGCCGGATCGCGCAGAACGCCAACCAGTACTTCAGCAACGGGATGCTCTACCATCTCCTCGATCAGCCAGCTCGTGCAGGGCAGGGCGCATGCCTTGTCCCGCGCGTCCTGCAAACCGTCGGCGTCGCGGACAAAGACCACGCCCCCCGCGTCGGACTTGTGCGCCAGACCCTCGGCCTTGATCACCAAGGGCAGCGGCATTCGCTCGAGCACCGCGTTCATCTCGGTCACGCTTTCGGCACGATGCGCCTGCGGTACGCGCAGGCCATACGCGGCCAGAGCGGTCTTCGCCTCGGCCTCCGACAGGGTGCGCGTGCCTTGCGGTCTGCCCGGAAGAAGAAGCGGGGCAGGAGACGCGTGCGCTTGCCCCAGCCAAGCCGCCCGGGCAATGGCTGCCAAACCGTCATCGAGCCCTGCAAGCGGGATCAACCCACAGTCAATGGCGCGTTCGGCGACGCGCTCTGGCAGGCAGTCTGGCAGTGTCGAGACGAGCGCGAGCGGTTTGCCGACGGTGTCGCGCGCGAGGGCACCTGCTGCAAGAATGCAATCCCATGCTGCGGGGTCGCACCGGTCTGGCCTCGGAAAGTCGGCGATCACCACGCCGATGTCGGCAGGCCCGTCAAGCGCGGCGCCGAAGGTTGCGGCCATGGCGGGCACATCGCCCCAGATGAAGGTGTGGTAATCGAGCGGATTGGCAAGCGCGACACGCGGCCCGAGGGTGGCGCGCAACGCGCCGGATTGTTCCGGCGTGAGTGGCGGAAGGATCACGTCATGCTCAAGCGCGGTGTCGGCCATCAGGCTCGCCTCACCGCCCGAACACGAGATCGACGCCACCGCCCGGCCCGAAAGCGTCCCCGCAAAATGAAGCAGCTTCAGCGTCTCCAGCATCTGTGGCAGCGAGGTGACCTGCGCAATGCCCAGCCGCGCGAGGAGCGCCGCCGCCCCGGCATCGCTACCCGCGAGCGACGCCGTGTGCGATTGTGTCGCCGCCCTTGCTTGATCCGATCGCCCGGATTTGAGCGCGACAACCGGCTTGCCGCACGCCTGCGCCTCTGCGGCCAGCGCCTCAAAACCCCGCAGGTCGCCCACACCCTCGATATGCAGCCCAAGTACCGTGACACGCGGATCGGCCAGCAGCGCGCGGCCCAGATCTGCAAGACCCAGTTGGGCCTGATTGCCTGCGGTCATCAGATAGGCAATCGGCAAAGCGCGGGTCTGCATGCTCAGATTGATCGCGATATTCGAGCTTTGGGTGAGGATCGCGACACCCCTCTCACAGCGCCGCCCGCCATGCTGGTCCGGCCACAGCAGGGCGCCATCGAGATAGTTGATGAAGCCATAGCAATTCGGCCCGACAATCGGCAGGTCGCCTGCGGCGTCGAGCAGACGTTCCTGCATCGCAGCCCCATCGCCCAATTCCGCCTCGGCTTCGAGAAACCCGCTCGCAAAACACACCGCCCCGCCCGCCCCCATGATCCGGAGTTGCCTCACGATGTCGATGGTGCTCTCACGGTTGACCCCGATGAAGGTGGCATCGGGGGCCTCGGGCAGGGCATCAAGACTGCCAAAGGCCGCCGCGCCCCCCACCTCTGTGCGGCTGGGGTGCACGGGCCAAACCGATCCTTCAAAACCCATCCGTCGGCATTGCTCGATCACGTTGGCGCACCAGGCCCCACCCCCGAGGACGGCAATGGAGCACGGGCGCAGGAGGCGCGACAGGTCTCGTGTCATCGCAGGGCCCTGCAATACCCAGCGTGGCAGGGGCGCTGCCCCTCTGGCCCTGCGGGCCATTCACCCCGAGGTATTTCCGGCCAGATGAATCCATGTTTTCTTAACCTTTTCGGATCAGGCTGCCTGTGCGGTACAGGCTGAGGAGCCGATGACCGCGCCAGGTGAAGCCCCCCGTTCCTCGTGGACGGGGGGTGTTTTGAACGGCCCGGCCGTTTCATCTGGCCTGAAATACCTCGGGGGCCCGGGGGCAGAGCCCCCGGCGCGTGATATTGGGCACAGGCGGGGCGCGCTGCCATCACGCGCCCAGAGGCCGCAGCATTTCGCGGCTGATGATGTGGCGCTGGATCTCCGATGTGCCGTCCCAAATGCGCTCGACGCGGGCATCGCGCCAGAAGCGTTCGATGGGCAGGTCGTCCATCAGCCCCATCCCGCCGTGAATTTGCAACGTGGCATCGGTCACGCGCGCCAGCATCTCCGAGGCATAGAGCTTGGCACTCGCGATCTCCCGGTTGGCGGGCAGCCCCTGATCCAGCCGCCAGGCCGCGTTGAGGGTCAGCAGATCGGCTGCGTCGATCTCTGTCACCATATCGGCCAGTTGAAAGCTGACACCCTGAAACTTGCCGATGGGTTGCCCGAATTGCTCCCGCGTGGCCGCATGCTGGAGGGCATGCTCAAAGCACCGCCGCGCGCGACCCACCGCCATGGTGGCCACGGTGATCCGGGTTGCGTAGAGCCATTCGTTCATCACCGCAAAGCCGCCATCGACCTCGCCCAGCACTTGGGCGTCCGGCAGGCGGCAATCGTCGAATTCCAGTACCATGTTCTTGTAGCCGCGATGGCTGACGGACGCGTAACCGTCGCGGATGGTGAACCCCGGCGTGCCGCGATCCACGAGAAAGGTGGTGATGCGCTTTTTCGGCCCCTTGTCGGTCTGATCCTCGCCGGTGGCGACGAACACGATGACGAAATCCGCGTGATCCGCACCCGAGATGAAATGCTTGGTGCCGTTGAGCACCCAGTCACCGCCATCGCGCCGCGCCGTGCATGTCATGCCGCGCACGTCAGAGCCTGCGCCCGGTTCAGTCATCGCGAGCGCATCCATCCGCTCGCCGCGCACGGCGGGCAAAAGATAGCGCTCCACTTGCTCGCCCTGACAGGCCATCAGGATGTTCTGCGGGCGCCCAAAGAAATGCGTCAGCGCCATGGAGCCGCGCCCCAGTTCACGCTCGACCAGGGCGAATTCCACGTGGCTCAGCCCCGCGCCACCCACCGTCTCGGGAAAGTTGCAGGCGTAGAACCCCAGATCAATGGTTTTCTGCGTGATCGCCTCGGCCACCTCGGCCGGCACGTCGCCGCTGCGCTCGACCTCGGCCTCATGGGGGTAGATCTCGTTCTCTACAAAGCTGCGCACGGTCGAGACGATCAATTCCTGCTCATCGCTCAGTCCGAAATGCATGTCACTCCCCCTTGTGCAGCGCGGCCAGCGCCTCGACCTTTGCGGCCACGTCCTGTGGCGGTTCGCAGGTGCGGCGGGTCTCCAGACTGACATGCAGCATCAGCTGATCGCAGGTGGCCATCACCTCGCCGTCGCTCTTGCGTTTCATTTCATGGAAGCAGCGCAGCTTCTTGCCATGCCCCTCGGTTACGCGGCTATGCACCTCCACACGCTCGCCCGCGCGTGTTTCCGCGAGATATCTGACCGTGGTTTCAACCGTGAAATAGCTCAGGCCACGCGCGACATAATCCTCGTCCGCGCCGACCAGTGCCATCACCACCTCGGCGGCATCGCTGAAGATCTGACCGTACCGGCCTTCGTTCATGTGTCCGTTCATATCGGTCCAGTCCACCGGCACGATGCGGCTCTGGGTGATCAGCGGATTGGCCATGTCAGGCAGTGATTCAAGCGTTCTCTGGTGGTCGAGCACCAGCCGCCCGGCGGCATTACCCTGCTGCTTGAGTGCACGCATCATCGCGACCAGGTTGCCGTCGCGCTTGCGTTCCAGTTGTCGGATGCTCAGATGCCCCGACTGGGCGTCGGATTGATCGGCGATCATCTGCGCCAGCTCGTCGGTCAGCTCCGGTACGTCCATCAGCTTGGTCCACGGCCAGCTCAGGCAGGGGCCGAACTGGTCAATGAAATGCTTCATTCCGGCCTCGCCCCCGGCGATGCGATAGGTCTCGAAAAGACCCATCTGCCCCCACCGCAGGCCAAACCCGTAACGGATCGCGTTGTCGATCTCCTCGGTCGTGGCAATGCCATCCTTGATCAGCCACAGCGCCTCGCGCCAGACGGCCTCGAGGAAGCGGTCCGCGATATGCGCGTCGATCTCCTTGCGCACATGCAGCGGGAAAAGGCCGAGGCCGGTCAGCACGCGCTTGGCCCTGTCAAGAAAGGCGCTCTGGTTTTTATCGGTGCCCACCACTTCGATCAACGGCATGAGGTAGACCGGATTGAACGGGTGGGTCACAATGATCTGACCCGGATTGCTGGCGCACCCCTGTAGCTCGCTTGGCTTGAAGCCGCTGGTTGACGAGCCGATCACGGCCGCCCCGTCGCAATGCTCTTGCAGGGTTTGGTAAACCTTGCGCTTGAGTTCCAGTCGTTCAGGCACGCTTTCCTGTATCCATTCGGCGCCAGCCACCGCGTCGGACATGGTAGCGTGAAAACTCAGCCCGCCCTCCTCGGGCAAGGCGCAATCGTAGAGCATCGGTAGCGCGTGGCGGGCATTGTCCAGGACTTCGCCGATCTTGCGCCGGGCCTCGGGGTCGGGGTCAAAGACCCGCACGTTCCAGCCATTAAGCAGGAACCGTGCAGCCCATCCGCCGCCGATCACGCCCCCCCCGATGATTGCTGCCGTTCTCGTCATGACACCATGCTCTCCATATGTCCGTCCACGGCCAGAATCTGGCCCGATACCTTGCTTGCGGCGGGCGAGGCGAGACATCGCGGCGCGCCAACGCATCCGACCGCATCTTGGCCGGTCAGGGCGGTCTGGCTCATCCGCCGGGGGCCTGCTTGGTCAGGCCCAGCTTGTCCCGCACCTCTCCGGGGCCAATGACCCGCGCGCCAAGGTTCTCGACAATCCCCACCGCCCGCTCGACAAGCTGCGCGTTGGTGGCCAGCACCCCCTTGTCGAGCATCAGGTTGTCCTCAAGCCCGACGCGCACATGCCCGCCCGCCAGAACGCTTGCGGCGACATAGGGCATCTGGTGCCGCCCCAGCCCAAAGGCCGAAAACGTCCAGCCTTCGGGGATGTTGTTGACCATCGCCATGAAGGTGTTCAGATCGTCGGGCGCCCCCCAGGGCACCCCCATGCAAAGCTGGACCAGCGCATCAGGCGCAAGAATGCCGTCCTTGACGAGCTGCTTGGCAAACCAGAGATGGCCAGTATCAAACGCTTCGATCTCCGGCTTCACGCCCAGATCGGTCATCATCCGGCCCATGGCCTGCAACATGCCGGGGGTGTTCGTCATCACGTAGTCGGCCTCGGCAAAGTTCATCGTACCACAGTCGAGGGTGCAAATCTCGGGCAGGCACTCTGCGACATGGGCCACGCGTTCCGTCGCACCGGCCATGTCTGTCCCGGCCTCCAATGGCGGCAGGGGCCGTTCGACCCCGCCAAACGTGATGTCACCGCCCATGCCGGCGGTCAGGTTCAGAACCACATCGGTGGCGCTGTCGCGGATGCGTTCGGTGACCTCGCGAAAGAGCGCTGGATCGCGGCTTGGCGCGCCGGTTTCGGGGTCGCGCACATGGCAATGCACCACCGCCGCTCCCGCCTGTGCCGCCGCGATGGCACTGTCGGCGATCTCCTCGGGTGAGCGGGGGACATGCGGGCTGCGATCCTGCGTTGCCCCCGAGCCTGTGACGGCACAGGTGATGAAAACCTCGCGGTTCATGGTGAGTGGCATAGCATCCTCCGGCTGGAATATGGCATGAGCCTATCTTGCTGGTGCTGCGCATGTTTTTGCATGATAAGACAAAAATCATGCCTGAATGGACAAAACCAAGCGAAACCCCGACGCGTATCGCGATCCTGCTCTTTGACAGGTTCTCGAACCTGTGCCTCGCCAATTGTCTGGAGCCGTTGCGCGCGGCGAATACCCTGGCGCCCCGGCGTGGGTTTGACTGGCACATCCTGACGCCCGACGGGGCGCCGGTGCGCTCATCCAGCGGTCTCGAGGTGGTGCCGCACGATGCGCTAGGCGCGCTGACAGCCTGCGATTACATGCTCGTTCTCGCCAGTTATGATCACGAGCGGCACGACACCGCCGCGACACGGCGCGCCTTGCAGGTGGCCGCGCGGCGCGCGCAGGTGATGGTGGGCTTGGATTCGGGCCCGTGGCTGCTCGCATCGGCGGGGCTTCTGGATGGCAGGCGCGCGACGGTGCATTGGGATTTGCTCGATGCGTTTACCGAGCGGTTTCTGTCGATCACGGCCGAGCGGGCGCGCGTCCTGCGCGATGGTCCCCGACTGACCTGCGCGGGTGCCATGTCAGCTCTGGATATGACGTTGGGCCTGATCAGCACGCATCTGGGCATGGCGGTTCGGATTGATGTCGAGGCGCTCTTCATGCATGGCGACCCGCCGGTCGCGCCCGCTCAGGAGGGCGACGTTGTCGGAGATCCGCTGTTGCGGCGGGCGCTTGGGCTTATGCGCGACCATGTGGAACGCCCGTTGAGCCTCGCCGATCTGGCGCGGCGTCTGTCGTGCCAGACGCGCACGCTCGACCGTCGGTTCAGGGCCGGGCTGGGCGCGCCGCCGGGTGCGGTTTACCGCCATTTGCGGTTGGCAGCCGCCCGCAAACTGGTCGAGAACAGCCGTCTTGGAATGGCCGAGATCGCCCTGCGCTGCGGCTACGAGTCACCAGCGGCGCTGACCCGCGCACTCAGGCAGCATTACGGCACCACGCCGCGGCAGCTTCGGCAGAGGGTGCATTGACCCAAAGGCTTGGCGCCAGGCCCTGCGGAGCGCACGAGCGCCCGGTTCAGGCCCAGTCGCGAAAGCCGAAAGCCAGGTAATCGCGGTGATAGGCGTCGCGCGCCAACGCCTCGATTTCAGCGTCATATATATCGGCCAGATCAAAAGGTTCGCCCGATGCCACGGCAGGCGGCGCAGGCGGCTTGGCATAGCCAACCTGCCGCGCAAGCGCGGCCAGATAGCCGGCCATTTCGCTCTCGCGTATGACCATGTCAGGCAGGGCGAATTGCGCCATTCCTTCCAGAACCGTGGCCTGTGTGGCCCAATGCGCATCGATGCGGATGCCGGTTTGCCCGGCCAGATTGGCCTTGAGGAACACCAGAAAGGCCGCGAACGCCGTGCGATGGGCGGCACGATCATAGCTCTCATCCAGCGCGCCGCCGGGGATCGGCAGCTTGTGAAAGTTGCGCAAGGTGCGGCGGATATCGCGGTAACATCCCGGTCCCTTGACCAAGATCTTTTCGCAAAACGCCGCATGGGCCCGCGCAACAGGGTGGCGCAACACGGTAAAACGCCGGTGTCCGGCCTTGCGCCGCATCCACTGACGCAACGCCTTTTGGTTGAGCTTGGTGGGAAGTGTCTCTTCGGATACCCCGTCGAGGGTGGCCAGCCATTGCCGGATCTCGGCCTCGGGCCCGGAGCGCACCGGCATAAACAACAGTGCCGCGCGCGCGCCGCTCACAAAACCGGGCACCGCCGCGCCGCGTCGCGGCTCGAAATTGGGCGTGCGCGTCAGGTTGAACGTATCAATGCCGGCCAGTGCCCGCTCCATCTCCTGAAAGTTGGACACCTTGTTTTCGAGCGGTTCGGGGTTTTGTTTCTTGAGCGAGGCATCGAGCGCGTCCAGCCGCGTCTCACACCCCAGATGCCGCGCGAGCCCGTTCATGACGTCGACGTTCTGCAAATCCTCATAGGCAAGATAGAATGCCGTCTGACCACTGGTCTGAAGCCGATTGAGCAACTGCACCTGAAACTCCTGCAAGCGCGCGACATGATCCTCGAATTCGGCACTGTCAAAGGTGATCTGGCTGTCACGGCGGCGTTTGACATTGGTCAGCTTCCACTGACCCGTGGCTTGCGCGATCTTCCACGACACATAGCTGTCGACCGGGTTGCGCGTCAGGATGATCTTGGCGCAGCGCGGATCGTCGAGCACGGGGCCCAGAACGCGCGGATCGTGATCGTGAAAGAAGCGAAAGCCGCCGATGCCCCTCGACTGACCCTTGATCGCGCCAATGACACGCTCCGGCACCTCGTCGCGCTCCGCCTGAGTGATCCCGAGCAGCTCGGTCTTGTTGGGATAGCCGATGAAATGCGGATTGAACGCCTCGCCATGGCATTCGATCCCGTCAAAGGCGTTCAGGTTGCTTTCCAGAAAGTTGGACCCGGTGCGCATCTCAGCGAACACCACGAAATAATCAAAAGAGGATGTCATTCAGGTTTATCGCACCAGATAGGGTTTGCGGGGGTTGGGCTTTGCCTCGGGCGGGCCCTGTTCGACCGGGAAATCGCCCATCAAATAGGGGTGCATGCCCTGATTCTTGAGGTTCTGGAGGAATTGGCCAAAGCCGGACAGATCCGCCATGCGCGGCACCTCGGCCAGACCTCGCAGGTTCTGCTGTCCGATCTCGTCGATGATGGTCTGCAACGGCTCCATCGGCGCCTCGATGAACTCGGCCATTGTCCAGATCCGCACGCGCGCCTTGATCCATTGCGAGCGCAGCACTTCAAGATGCTTGCTCTCGTTCCGCTGAAGCTGTGCCGCCTCGCGGCGGATATCAGAGAAATTGGCATTGGACTTGAACAGTGGCACGGCCCAAGCCCCCGAGATAACCGAGATCTGGGCATTCGGGTCGCGGGCGATATCCCACTCGATATGCTCGATCACATCGCGCGGCCCGAACTGAAAGCATTGCCGCTCGCCGCGCGTGTTCCAGATCAGGCTGGCAAGAAAGGCGCGCGGGTTGTAGTCTCGCAGGGTCGGGCTGTCTGACAGTGCGCCGTTCATCACGGTCTGCCCATCCGAGAACCGCGCGCGATCAGGCGCAAAGAGGTGCCCATGCACCCGCATGCCTGTCATGCGCGCCAACCACGGCTCGAAATTCTCGAAAAGATCGCTGAACCCCTCGAACACCGAGTAAGGCGCGCAGGTGAGCCCGTTTTCACGCCCCTCCACGGGGAAGCGGCTTTGCATGTAAAGGCCCGGACGCCCGCGCGTCCGCCGCTCGACGGCCTTGGCGAAAATACGGTCGATCTTGCCGGGATTCGGTTCCGTCCGTTTCATGGCCCCCGCCTGATCAGTCAGGAACGCCTCGTAAAGCCGGTTGGCAAAGGGCCAGATCTTGCGCGCGACAAAGCAGTCGGACCGCCGCAAGAGCTGGAGATGGTCATCGTAAAATATATGCGGCTTTCCCTGATAGTCGAATTTCGAAAGCGTGAGCGACCGGCTCTCGATCTGCCGGGAATACAAACGCGCAAGCGTTTGGAAATAGCTCTCGTCAGGGATCCAGACCTTGGAAAAATACTGATCATAGATGCGCCTGTCCGGGTCTACCAGCAGGGCTGAGAGGGTCTGTCGCGTCAGGCACCACCACTGGCTGCCCATATGCGGGACAATCCCGTTGGGAATATGCCGCCGGAACCGGACCAAACGCTGCAAAGCCACGTATTTATCGAACAGATACCTGTTCTTGCGCCAGGAAAAGGGGAACCGGAGCGTAAACCTTTCCCGATCAAGGCCGCCGATGGTCCAGGGCACGTCGGCTGTGGTGGCGCTCTCGATGAAATCGGTATGCGGACGCTTGGCGAGATAGTCGAGCAGTTCCTGTACCGGGCGCAGCGGCAGGCAGGACCCGGACGCGAGATAGACATGCCGAACATCCTGAAAATCGCGCAGCATGATCTCGGCGGCGCCCTGCGTTGCCGCAACAAGGCCCCAAGTGCCCCATTCGCAGCGATGGCGTGACGCAAAACGGACATCGGGCATATCCGACAGCGCGTTCACGAACGCGCTGTATGTCTTTCGCGGCACGGCGCGGTCGACATGGATGACCAGCGGACAGCCGGACGCAGCCCAATGACGCGCCACCTGTTCGGCGCGGCCAAAGGCGGTATGCACCAACATGATGATGCCCACTGTCATGCGCCTGCTGCCTTTTTTCTCATGCCCAGTTCCCTTTGGACATCAGACCCAGTATTTCCAACTGTCGCCAGTTTATATATTTTTCCGACCATTTGCACCAAAGTTCGGGATTGTCCTTAACAACTTCGGCATAGGCCTTGTACTCGACGCTGCCCGAGTAATGTTGCCGGCGGGTCAACTCCTCGGCGGCCTTGGACGTGAACGTGTCGAGAAACTTGGCATGGAGCAGGATACCACTCGCCTTTTCGCCCCCCCATTCGTCATAGGTGAGGTTGAGACCGCGCGGCAGCGCCATGTGGGTCGAGCTTTCATAAGCATAACGCCGATCCCACTTGATCAGCGGCGTCTTGTTGAGCGCCGGTGCCTTCTTGGGATTGTCGGGGAAGAAAACACGCGCCCTTGGTCCGCCCTGAATCCACAGATTTCCATAAAATTTATTTTTCTTTATCAGATAATTACCGGGATCAAACCACGCGGCAATCTCCATCGGGTTCTGGCCCGGCTGATAGGGCACCGCGTCAATCCGGCCTTTCGGGTACATGTCCAGCAGCATCGCGCCAAACGATTTCACCTGCGACGTGTCGAGCCAGTCGGTCAGGGCACGGATCGGGCGGGTATCGCAAAACGGGTAGATGAAAAATTCGTCCGGATCGACCACCAGCGTCCAATGCCCGTGGCCGTATTTCTGTTGCAGCCAGTTGAGCCAGTCCACACCGAACCGCGCTCGCTTGTAGCTCGATTTGGTGGACCAGAGCGAAACATCGTTTTGCTCGGCGAGATATTCGGCACCGCCATCGGTGCTGTTATTGTCGACAATGATGAAATGCGAGATTCCCAGATCGCGGTAATAACGCAGGAAATAAGGAAGGCGGATATGCTCGTCCCGCAGCGTGGAAAACAATAAGACATCGCCGGGCCGGATCTGGTCAGTCCGGTTGACCACTGGTGTCAGCGAAAAATGCTTGCGAAATGCGCGGATCTTGGCCCGTTTGCGGCGCAATCGCATTCTGTATGACTGCCATGCCCCCAAAAGATGTGTGTCCCCGTTACCCGACCTTGATGCCCAAAGCGGCCGCTCATGTTCATATATACGCGCATATAAGAAACAGTCTTAGTGATTTACGTATACTGTCGCGTATGCTTCCGCAATCTTGGTGTTCTGTCGCAACGCCGACGGGCCGCCTTGCCTAGCGCGGCGAGCGCTTGGCAAGGATACGCTGCAAGGTGCGTCGATGCATATTGAGGCGGCGGGCCGTCTCGCTCACGTTGCGGTCACACAGCTCATAGACGCGCTGGATATGCTCCCATCGGACACGGTCCGCACTCATCGGGTTGTCGGGTGGCGGCGGCAGCTCGGACCCGTTTGCCAAGAGCGCGTTCGTGATATCCGTGGCATCGGCGGGTTTTGACAGATAATCGGTCGCCCCGATCTTGACGGCAGCCACGGCCGTGGCGATCGCGCCATATCCCGTCAGCACCACGATGCGGCTGTCAGGCCGCTTTTCCCGGATCACCTCGACCACGTCGAGGCCATTGCCATCCTCCAGCCGAAGGTCGCAAACGGCATAGGCCGGGGGCCGCGCCGTGGCAATCGCACGCCCCGCCGCGACCGAGTCGGCGGTTTCGACCTCAAACCCGCGTCGTTCCATGGCCTTGGCCAGACGTTTCAGAAACGGCTCGTCATCGTCGACCAGCAGAAGCGTCCTGTCCTCACCGATACCCTGCATATCCTCTGCCAATGCCGCTCCTCCTGTTGCGCGCGATTGCCAAAGGTTCTAGCCCTCGGCCCCACATGCGTCAAACAAACGCAATATTCTAGCTTGCGTCAATGAAACACTGAACGCGATCAGCCATTTGCTCTGCGGTTACATCTCTGCGGAAAAACTCGACAAAGCCATGTTCCGGCAGGGTCAGATAGGTCATGGTGGAGTGATCCACCAGATAAAAGTCCTCTTCACCCTCGCTTGGCTCATGGGCCTGGTAGTAGGTCCGATAGGCCTTTGACGCGGCGCGCACCTGATCCTCGCTACCCGTAAGGCCAACCATGCGGGGATGCAGGTAATCTGTCATTTCGGCCATCACCTCGGGCGTGTCGCGCTTGGGGTCGATCGAGATGAAGACCGGCTTCACCATGTCGCCCCGGCTTTCCAGAATGTCCACCGCCTCGGCATTGCGGGCATTGTCCAGCGGGCAGACATCCGGGCAGAACGTATAGCCGAAATAGATCAAGGTCGGCTTGTCGATCACGTCTTCGTCCGTCACCGTTTCGCCGGTCTCGCTCACCAGTTCGAACGGACCGCCGACCTGCGATGCGCCGCCCGCCACGTTGGACGCACGGCATTGAGCAAACCTGTCGTCGCCGGCCTGGCCCATGACCATGAAATACGTGATGCCCAAGCCGGCGATGACGACGATGGCGGCAGCGGCGGCGATCAGACGGGTCATGTGGATGTCCTTGCGTTCCGGGCGGGCGAGTGCAACTTTCGCCCTATGTAACATCCCCTCCCCGGCATGCAATGGGACGCAGGCGCTTATATGGCTGATCACGACACCGGTCTGTTCAAATCACGCGAGCGCGGCAACTGGATCCGCCTGCGCACGCTCGTCGTTCTGCGCTGGTGGGCGATCGTCGGGCAAGCGTCGGCGCTGATCATCGCGGATCGGGTGTACCACCTCAATCTGGAAATGGGGCTTTGCTTCCTGGTGATCGGCGTGTCCGTGGCCAGCAATCTTGTCGCCGGCTTCGTCTTTGCCGAGAACAAGCGCCTGTCCGAGCAGGATACCTTGCTGGTGGTGCTGTTCGACATGCTGCAACTGGGGCTGTTGCTCTATCTCACCGGCGGTTTGCACAACCCGTTCTCGATCTTGATCGTGGGGCCGGTGACGGTCTCGGCCTCGGCCCTGTCGGGGCGTTCGACCGCGTTTCTGGGGATGATGGCGCTGGTGATCGTGACACTCCTGATGCAGTTTTACCTGCCGCTGCGCACCGAGGAGGGGTTTGTGCTGCGCGTGCCGTATGTGTTCCTTTTGGGCAATTGGGTCGCCATCGTGATCGCGGTGCTCTTTCTCGGGGTCTACTCGCGCTGGATCGTGCAGGAGATGCAGGCGATGTCGGATGCGGTCCAGGCCACGCAGATGGCACTGGCGCGCGAGCAGAAGCTGACCGATCTTGGAGGTGTCGTCGCCGCAGCCGCGCATGAGTTGGGCACGCCGCTTGCGACAATCAAGCTGACCAGCGCCGAACTGGCCGAAGAGCTTGCCGATGATCCCGAGTTGCGCGACGATGCCTTGCTGATCCGCGAGCAGGCGGATCGTTGCCGCGATATCCTGCGGTCGATGGGCCGGGCTGGAAAGGACGATCTGCACCTGCGCCGGGCCCCTCTGACCACCTTGATAGAAGAGGCCGCAGAGCCTCATGTGGACCGCGGCAAGCGCATTCATTTCGACCATGGCACACAGGACCCCGTCACCCAGCCAACCGTATTGCGGCGTCCCGAGGTGATCCATGGGCTGCGTAACCTGATCCAGAACGCGGTGGATTTCGCCCGCGAGAATGTCTGGATCGAGAGCGGTTGGGACGATAGCTTCATCACATTGCGGATCGTGGATGACGGCCGCGGGTTTCCGCCGGACATGCTGGGGCGCATCGGTGATCCGTTCATTCGCCGTCGTGCGCCTGTCAGCGACCCGCAACGCCCGGAATACGAAGGCATGGGGCTGGGGCTCTTCATTGCCAAGACACTGCTGGAACGATCCGGCGCCGACCTGACATTCGCCAACGGCTCCGAGCCGTTTCAGGCGCGTGCTGACCACGCCGCACGCAGTGGCGCGCTGGTCGAGGTGACGTGGCCGCGCGCTGTCATCGAGGTCGCCAAGGCACCGATAGGCCCCGGCCTCGGTCAGAACCAGCCCATTCGCGGCTGAACCCTGACGATATTAATCAGCCATTAACCAACTTCCCCCACGCTTCTCGTGATGCGAAACTGCGGGAGGTGCGCCAATGTTTGATCTTTCGCCGCTGGATGTGGCCGGTCTCGCGGGTCTTGCCGCCGGGCTCTCGGTTCTGGTCCTGTGGCTTTTGGCACAAACCTTGCCAAAGGAGCGGGCCGGTTTTGCCGCGTCGTACCGCCAGCCGGGCACGACGTTTCTCTTTTGTGACGAGGCGCTCGTCGATCATGATGCGGCCACGCTCGATCTGCCCGCGTCCAGAGCCCCGGACGAGAGCGATTGGTCACGATTTTGCCGGTGGATGGCATTTCGGTTCGGGGCGTTGCCGCCTGATCCCTCCGGGCTGTTGGACGGGGATCCCCTGAGTTTTCATGAAAACGTACCGGGAGAGGCGCGTCTTACGCTGTTGCGCAGTTGCGGGACACTCAGGGTCACTCTGCAAGATGGTGTTGTGCCGGATTGCGCCGCACGTCATGGCGCGCAGTATATCCATAATGAGTTGCAGGCCAGGTCCACGGCCTTGCAACATGCGCCGGTCGCGGTCTGGAGCCTTGATGCCCAGAGACAGACGATTTGGGAAAACGAGGCCGCCTGCGCCCTTCCCCCGGCGCATGCGGCGGCTTTGCAAAATGTCGACGGCCAGCCCGGGAACACGGACCGGCCAGTGGCGACCCGGCTGTCCGTGCCCAAACAGGGCGGCATGGCAGAGCGTTGGTATGACGTGCACGTGACCGAAACCGAGGGTGAAACGCTACTCTTCGCGCAGGATGTCACAGGACTTGTGCGGGCCGAAACATCGCAGCGTGATTTTGTCCAGACCCTGAGCCGGACCTTCGCGGATCTCACCACGGGGTTGGTGGTTTTTGATCGCGCCGAGACATTGGCGGTCTTCAATCCGGCGCTTGCGGACCTCACCGGCCTGCCGCCCGCGTTCCTCAGCGCGCGGCCCGGCCTTTTTGCCTTCTTCGATGCGTTGCGCGACCGGATGGTGATGCCCGAACCCAAGAATTACGCAACGTGGCGGGGGCAGATTCTCGACATGGTCAAAAGCGCGACAGGCGGCCTGTATCACGAGGTCTGGAGCCTGCCTGCCGGGCAAACCTACCGGGTCACCGGCAGGCCACACCCCGATGGCGCAGTGGCCTTCCTGTTCGAGGACATCTCTGGCGAAGTGTCCGCCACCCGACGTCACAGGATTCAGATGGGCCTCCGGCAAGCGGTTCTCGACCGGCTAGACGAGGGCATCGCGGTGCTTTCACAGAATGGCCGCCTGCTGTTCTGCAACAGTGGCTTCGGGCGCATGTTGGGGATTGACCCGGATACGAGCTTTGCCGGCATGGGGCTGCACGATGTCATTGCGGCCTGCAACGCCCGCTACCCTGACCCGGCGCTTTGGCCCGAAATCACCGAAAAGATCGAAACCCGGGCCCTGCATGCGACGCTGCGGGACCGTGTGGGCCCGCGCGGCCAAGACGGCGCGGATCTGCGTGTGGTTCCGCTTGGCCGTGGTCAATCCATGATTTGTCTCAGGAGCGTTGACCCGGTGCGCGGTGACAAGGTCGGGCAAGACGCGCACTGATCCGGGTTGCGGGCGGGCGTGGCGCGTGTAGTGTCGGGCCATGCCCGATCACCACGCCGCTCTGCCCCTCGACAGCCCCGATGCGACCTGCGCGTTCGCGCAGGCGCTCGCACCGCGCGTGCAGCCGGGTGATACGCTGCTCCTGTCCGGTGGCGTTGGCGCCGGAAAGACCCATTTCGCCCGATGCCTGATACAGGCGTTGCAGACCACCCCCGAGGATGTGCCCTCGCCCACCTTCACTCTGGTTCAGACCTATCCGGGCAAGACCGGCGAGATCTGGCACGCCGATCTCTACCGGGTCGGCGATGTGCTGGAACTGGTCGAGCTGGGTCTGACCGACGCCTTTACCGATGCGATATGCCTTGTCGAATGGCCTGACCGGCTGGGTGATCTGACCCCGGCGGACGCCCTGTCACTCACCTTCGAGACTGTTGACGCCAGCACGGATCGCGCGGCAGAGGACCGGCGTCTCTTGCATGCCGACTGGCAGAATGAGAAGTGGACCCAACGATTGAAGGGGCTTTTCCATGACTGACCGCGATGCTTTGCTCCGGGGGTTCGTCGCTGGCACGGATTGGGCCGGTGCCGCCATCGCTCCGCTGGCGGGCGACGCCTCGAACCGGCGTTACCTCCGGCTCAAGCATGGCGAGACCGGCGCAAGCGCCGTTTTGATGGATGCGCCGCCCGAGCGCGGCGAGGATGTGCGCCCGTTCGTTCGGATCGCCGGTCACCTCGCGGAGCACGGCCTGAGCGCCCCGCACATTCTGGCGCAGGACGACGCGCAGGGCTTTCTCCTGCTGGAGGATCTGGGCGATGCTCTCTTTGCGCGTGTCATCCCCGAGGCCCCTGACATACAAGAGCCGCTCTATGCGGCCGCGACCGATCTCTTGGTCGAGTTGCACCGCCATCCCCCGCCCTCCGGGCTCAAGCCTTATGGACCGGCGGCGATGACAGAAACGGCGGCCTTGGTGTTCGATTGGTATTACGCCGGGGCAATCGCGGCGCCCTGTGCACAGCGTGCGCAGGCCCTTGACGCGTTGCACGCGCTTTTGAGCGCGCGCGCCGGGGCTGCGGATGTGATCGTCTTGCGCGACTACCACGCCGAAAACCTGCTATGGTTGCCCGAGCGGTCCGGCGTGGCCCGCGTCGGGCTGCTCGATTTTCAGGACGCGATGTCCGGGCATCGCGCCTATGACCTCGTGTCGGTCCTTCAGGATGCGCGCCGTGACGTCCCGCAAGATCTCGAAACCGCAATGATCGCCCGCTACTGTGCCGCGACGGGCCAGGATGCCGTCCACTTCAATGCCGCCTATCATGTGCTTGGCGCACAGCGGAACCTGCGTATTCTTGGCGTCTTCGCACGGCTCTGCATGCGTGATGGCAAGGCCCATTACGTCGATCTCATCCCGCGGGTGTGGGGCCTTTTGCAGCGCGATCTGGCACATGAGGCGCTCGCCCCGTTGGCCGAACTGCTGCGCGATGTGTTGCCCGCCCCGACGCCAGACGTTCTGGACCGCCTGCGCGGACAGTGCGCGCGATGAGCTTTCCCGTGATGCTCTTTGCCGCCGGCTTCGGCACGCGGATGGGCGCTTTGACCGCCCATCGGCCCAAACCATTGATCGAGGTGGCCGGCCGTCCGCTCATTGATCACGCTCTGGCGCGTGTCAAAGAGCATGGCGCAGCGCCGGTTGTGGCCAATCTGCACTATCTCCCCGAGATGCTGGAGCGGCACCTCTCCGGTCGCGATGTGCGCCTGTCGCACGAGGCGCCCGATATTCTCGAGACCGGCGGAGGGCTGCGCGCGGCCCTGCCGCTCCTTGGCCCCGGACCGGTCTTTACGATGAATACGGATGCGGTCTGGCGCGGGCCGAACCCGCTGGATCAACTGGCCCGGCTTTGGGAGCCGGACCGAATGGACGCGCTCTTGCTCTGCGTGCCGCCTGCGCGGGCCACGGGCCATTCCGGCACCGGGGATTTTCGGATCGGCCCGGATCTGCGCGCCACGCGCGGGCCCGGCGCGATCTACTCGGGGGTGCAGATCATCAAGCCCGATCTGTTGCCCGACATTTCCGAGCATAGCTTTTCGCTCAACCGGCTCTGGGATGCGATGCTGGCCGAGGGGCGGCTCTGCGCCGTCGAGTATCCGGGGCACTGGTGTGATGTCGGGCATCCGGACGGGATACCGCTGGCCGAGGCGATGCTGCGGGCGAACGATGTTTGACCCCTCCGATCGCCCGCGCCTCTTTGGCGTGCCCCCCGGCGTGGATTTCCCGCGCGCTCTGGTCGAGGGGCTGCGCGCGCGCCACGCCGGACAACCGCCCGAAGCGTTGGCGCGGGTGCATCTGATCGTTAATACCCGGCGCATGGCGCGGCGTATCCGGGATCTGTTCGATCAGGGGCCGCCCTGTCTCTTGCCGCGCATCAGCTTGCTGACCGATCTGGGCGAGATGTGGGATCTGGCCCATATCCCCGACCCGGTCCCGCCTCTGCGGCGACGGCTGGAACTGGTCCAGCTGATCTCGGCCCTGCTGGACCGCACCCCGGATCTGGCCCCGCGCAGCGCGATTTTCGACCTTGCCGACAGTCTTGCCGGGTTGATGGACGAAATGCACGGCGAAGGGGTCACACCGCAGGTGATCGAGGCGCTGGATGTCAGCGACCAATCAGGCCACTGGGCGCGCATCCAGTCCTTTCTCGCCATCGTACAGCATTATTTCGAGGCGGGCGGGGCAGCCCCCGATGTCGAGACCCGGCAGCGGCTTGTGATCGAACGGCTTGCGGATCTCTGGTCTGAAACCCCGCCCGAGCATCCTGTTCTTCTGGCCGGATCGACCGGCTCGCGCGGGGCGACGCAGCATCTTATGCAGGCCGTGGCGCGGCTGCCGCAGGGCGCTGTGATCCTGCCGGGCCATGATTTTGACATGCCATCCCCGGTCTGGGACAGCCTGGGTGATGCAATGCTGTCCGAGGACCATCCGCAATACCGCTCTTGCCGAGTGGCCGCCGGGGCGGGCTTGCGCCCCGATCAGATCCAGCGATGGTGCGAAACGGCCCCGCCAAATCCCGCGCGCAATGCGGTGATTTCGCTCGCCCTGCGACCGGCACCTGTTACCGATCAATGGCTCCGCGACGGGCCGCGCCTGCGCGACATCGACGCTGCGATGGCCGATATCACGCTCGTCGAGGCCCCCTCGCTGCGCCACGAGGCGCTCGCCATCGCCATGCGACTGCGGCAGGCGGCGGAGGACGGTCGCACCGCCGCCCTCATCACGCCCGACCGGATGTTGACCCGGCAGGTAACGGCGGCGCTCGACCGCTGGGATATCCTGCCGGACGACAGTGCCGGTCAGCCGCTACACCTCTCTGCGCCGGGGCGGTTCCTGCGCCACGTGGCCGATCTCTTTCGCAACAGGCTCAGCGCCGAGGCGCTGCTTACCCTGCTCAAACACCCCCTGACCCATCAGGGCACAGAGCGTGGCACACATCTGCGCCTCACCCGCGAGCTGGAACTCCACCTGCGCCGCCATGGGCCGCCGTATCCCACCGCCGACAGCCTGCACAGCTGGGCCGCGAGCGAAAAGGATGCGCTCGCGCCGGACTGGGTGCATTGGCTGTGCGCGTGTTTCATCGGTCGGAACCAGTCCGGGGAGGTATCTCTCGACACACTTGTGGCGGCGCATGTCGCCTTGGCCGAGCAGATCGCACAAGGCTGCCGGGAGGAGGGCAGCGGCACGCTCTGGCTCAGGGATGCGGGGCAGGAGGCCCAAAAAGCCATCGCCGAGTTGCAGGCCGAGGCGGGTGTTGCCGGGGCCCTGAGCGCGACCGACTATGCCAGCCTGTTTCATGGCATCCTGAGCGCCCGCGAGGTGCGTAACCCGGTCGATCCGCATCCCCATATTTTGATCTGGGGAACACTCGAGGCGCGGGTTCAGGGCGCCGATATCCTGATCCTCGCCGGCCTCAACGAGGGCAGCTGGCCCGAGGCCCCCACACCAGATCCATGGCTCAATCGCGCGCTGCGTCATCAGGCGGGGCTCTTGTTGCCCGAGCGGCGCATCGGCCTCTCGGCGCATGACTTCCAGCAGGCGGTCGCGGCCCCCGAGGTCTGGCTGACCCGCTCGGTACGTTCGGCGGATGCCGAAACCGTGGTGTCGCGCTGGTTGAACCGGATAATGAACCTGCTGGGTGGCTTGCCAGAGCAGGGCGGGCCAGAGGCGGTTACGGCGATGCGCGCGCGCGGTGGCCTGTGGCTGGAGCGTGCAGCAGCTCTGGAAGAGCCGGGTGACGCGCCGCGCGCGCCGCGACCGGCCCCCTGTCCACCGCTTGCCGCGCGCCCGGATCACCTCACCGTGACCGAAATCAAGCGGTTGATCCGCGATCCCTATGCCATCTATGCCCGTCATATTCTCAACCTGCGCCCGCTCGATCCGCTGATGCGCACGCCCGACGCGCTCTTGAGGGGTACGGTTTTGCACGAGATCCTGGAAGGGTTCATTCGCGAAACGCTGGACGATAGCGCGCATGGCAACCACGCCACTCTCATGCGTCACGCCGAGGCGGTTCTTGCAGACAAAGTGCCTTGGGCCGAGGCGCGCGCGCTTTGGCTCGCCCGGTTGGAGCGTGTCGCCGACTGGTTCATCGAGACCGAGGCCCGGCGCCGGGCCGAGGCGCGCCCGGTCGCCTTCGAGGCCAGCGGCCGCGCGACCATGCCCGATCTGGATTTTACGCTTTCGGCCAAGGCGGATCGGCTCGATCTGGATGATCTGGGCCGGTTGCACATCTACGACTATAAAACCGGCGCGCCGCCATCGACCAAGGAGCAGACCAGCTTTGACAAGCAGTTGTTGCTCGAGGCCGCGATTGCCCACAGGGCGGGATTTGGCGATATGGGGCCGAGCCGTGTGGCGCGTGCGGTTTTCATCGGGCTGGGCAGCGAGCCAAAGGAGGTCGAGGCGCCGCTCGACACCGAGCCGCCCGAGAAAATCTGGGCAGAGTTTCACGCGCTGATTGCCGCCTACATGGAGCCGTCGCAGGGGTATACATCGCGCCGCGCACCCAGAAATGCCGCTGATCAGGGCGATTACGATCAGCTTGCGCGCTATGGTGAATGGGAAATGACCGACCCGCCCGACGCCTCGGAGGTGGGCCAATGACCGCGCGCGACGCCGCCACTCAGGCTCAGGTCGATGCCGCGCGCCCCGACCGTTCGACGTGGCTCTCGGCCAATGCCGGATCGGGCAAGACACGGGTTTTGACCGATCGTGTCGCGCGTCTTTTGCTGGAAGGCGTCAACCCGCAGCATATCCTGTGCCTGACCTATACCAAGGCGGCGGCGAGCGAGATGCAGAACCGGCTCTTCCGGCGGCTCGGTGCATGGGCGATGCTGGCCGATGACGCGCTGATCACCGAGCTTGATCTGCTGGGTCACGAGGGGACCATCACAGAGCAGACCTTGCGCGATGCGCGGCGCCTGTTCGCGCGCGCCATCGAGACACCGGGCGGGCTGAAAATCCAGACCATCCATTCCTTTTGCGCGGCACTGCTGCGCCGTTTCCCGCTTGAGGCGGGCGTGACACCGCAATTCACCGAGATGGAGGATCGCACCGCAACGCTCTTGCGCGCCGAGATCGTCGAAGACCTTGCTGCGGGGCCGGACGCGGGCACGTTTTATGCGTTGGCCCGGCACTATTCGGGCGAAACGCTTGAAAAACTGACCGCCGACATGGTGCGGCACCGAAGCGGCTTTGCCCGGCCATGCAGCGATGCCGATCTTGCCGCGATATTCGACCAGCCAGAAGACCTGAGCGCCGATACGATCCGCGAACGGGTGTTTCTCGGCAATGAGCAAGCGCTTCTCGATCAACTCATGCCCGCGCTCAGGGCAGGATCGGCCAACGATATCAAGGCGGCAGGCAAACTGGCGCAGATCACGGCCCTCGACAATGGCGCACTGCCGCTGCTGGAGTCGGTGTTTCTCACCGGCAAGAGCGCGAAATCACCTTTCTCCGCCAAGCTTGAGGCGTTTCCCACCAAGGCAACGCAGGCCACGCTCGCTGGGGTCATGCCACAGATCGAGCAATGGATGCTGCGCGTCGAGGACGCGCGCGCCGCGCGGATGGCGCTCATGGCCATGCAGAAAACCCGAGCGCTGCACGACTTTGCACAGCTCTTCCTGCCCGCCTATGAGCGTGCCAAGCAATTGCGCGGCCTGCTCGATTTCGACGATTTGATCCTGCGCGCCCGGGATCTTCTGACCGAACCGGCGGTCGCGGCCTGGGTTCTCTACAGGCTCGATGGCGGGATCGACCAAATCCTTGTGGACGAGGCGCAGGATACCAGCCCGGTGCAATGGCAAGTGATCGAACGGCTGGCGCAGGAATTCACCAGCGGTGCGGGCGCCCGCGCCGACGTGGCGCGCACGATCTTCGTGGTGGGGGACAAGAAACAGTCGATCTATTCCTTTCAGGGCGCCGACCCGCGCGAATTTGACCGGATGCAGCGCGAATTCGCCGCGCGCCTCAACGCCACCGGCAGCCCCTTGCAAAGCCGCGTGCTGGCCTATTCCTTTCGCTCATCCGGTGCCATTCTCACGACCGTCGATTGTTGCTTCGATCAGAGCGAGGAGAGCGGTTTTTCCCCCGATGAGGGCCACAAGGCATTCTTTGACAGCCTGCCCGGGCGTGTCGATCTCTGGCCCGTGGTGGCAAAGCCCGAGGAAGACGAGCCGCCCGCCTGGCACTCACCCGTCGATATCCGCGCCACCAACGATCCGGCGATTCTTCTGGCACGCCACGTGGCAGGCACGATTCGGACGATGGTCGAGGCGCGGCAGGCGCTCCCCGATGCCGCATCCGACAGCGGCTTTCGCGCCGTGCAGCCCGGCGATTTCCTGATCCTGGTGCGCCGCCGCTCGACGCTGTTTCACGAGATCATCCGCGAATGCAAGGTCCAGGGCTTGCCGATTGCGGGCGCCGACCGGCTCAAGGTCGGCGCCGAACTCGCGGTGCGCGATCTTGAGGCGCTGTTGTCGTTTCTCGCCACGCCCGAGGACAGTCTCGCGCTCGCCACCGCGCTCAGATCGCCGCTCTTTGGCTGGTCCGAGTCGCAACTCTACGCTCTGGCACAGGGCCGCGCGCGGCGCTATCTCTGGCAAGAGCTGCGCGACAGGGGCGAAGAATTCCCCGCGGTCATCACCGTGCTGCGCGACCTGCTGGATCACGCCGATTACCTGCGCCCCTACGACCTGATCGAGCGCATTCTGACGCGTCACGACGGACGGCGCAGGCTGCTGGCCCGGCTCGGCGCCGAGGCCGAGGATGGCATCGACGCGCTGCTGTCGCAGGCCATGGCCTACGAGAGCCGCGCGGTGGATAGCCTGACAGGCTTTCTCGTCTGGATGGAAACCGACGATCTCGAAATCAAACGCCAGCTCGACAGCGCCGGAAACCGCATCCGTGTGATGACCGTGCACGGCGCCAAGGGGTTGGAGGCCCCCGTGGTGATCCTGCCGGAATGTGGCGCATGGCGGATGCCCCCCGCGCCCCAGATCGTGACCCGAGAGGGCACCGCGCTCTGGACCGGGCGCGCGGACGACATGCCTGCCGCCATTGCCGAGGCCATGGAGGCCGGGCGTGTTGCACAAAGTGCCGAGCGTGATCGCCTGCTTTATGTCGCCATGACACGGGCCGAGAAATGGCTGATCGTCGCCGCGCATGGCGATTTGGGCAAGCAGGGCGACACCTGGTACGAAAAGGTGCAGCGCGGCATGGAGGCGGCGGGCGCGCAGCCCCACGCGTTCGACCACGGGCCGGGGCTGCGTCTCGATCACGGCCACTGGTCCGAGACCGAAGCTGCGGTGGTCGCGCAAGAGACGACAGCCCCAATCGCGCTCGATCCGTTCTATCGAACCGCTGCGGTGGCGCCTACGCGAAACAAGACCCTCAGCCCCTCCGATCTGGGCGGCGCCAAGGCGCTCCCCGGAGAGCGGGGGCTGGACGAGGAGGCGGCCAAACGGCGCGGCCGGCAGGTGCACCGCCTGCTGGAGTTTCTGCCCTCGGTGCCCGCGCAGGACTGGCCCGCCACCGCGGCGCGGCTCTTGTCGAATGGCGGTGACACCGCGACAGGAGAAGAGCTGGCGCTGCTTCTGGCCGAGGCCGAAAAAGTGCTGATCCGGCCCGGCCTGCATGCGCTCTTTGCGCCCGGTGCCCTGACCGAAGTGGCGATCACCGCCAATCTGGACGCGTTGCAGGGGCGGCGCATCCACGGGATCATCGACCGGCTGATTATCGAAGACGCGCGGGTTCTGGCCGTGGATTTCAAGACCAACGCGCTCGTGCCCGATGTGGCCCGCGAGTGTCCCGATGCCCTTTTGCGGCAGATGGGGGCCTATGCCCATGCGTTGGCGCAACTCTACCCGGACCGGCGTATCGAAACCGCGATCCTCTGGACGCGCACGGCCACACTCATGCCGCTCCCCCACGATCTTGTGACAGAAGCGCTGGAAACCACTACCGTGGCTTGACGTGCCCGGCTCTGCTACATAGTTAACCTCGTGAAGCCCTGACCGCTAGGAGACATGCAAATGGCCACCGTTGCCGTAACCGACGACACTTTCGACGCCGAAGTGAAAAATTCCGATATCCCCGTCGTGGTGGATTTCTGGGCCGAATGGTGCGGCCCCTGCAAGCAGATCGGCCCGGCCCTCGAAGAGCTGGCAACCGAGATGGAAGGCAAGATCAAGGTCGCCAAGGTCGATGTCGACAGCAACCCGAATTCCGCCGTCGCCATGGGTGTGCGCGGCATTCCGGCGCTGTTCATCTTCAAGAATGGCGAAGTGATCTCGAACCGCGCCGGCGCCGCCCCCAAGGCCGCGCTGCAAAGCTGGATCGAAGAGAGCATCTGACGCTTTCAGAACACCTCGTGGATTGGGGTCGCGCAGCGCGCGGCCCCTTTTCTTTGCCCGCAAAACACGCATGATCGCCGCATGAGTCTGACCAATTCCGATATCGCCGAGCTGACCGCACTGCGGCATGATCTGCACCGCCACCCCGAGATCTCGGGCGAGGAAGGCGAGACCGCGCGCCGCATCACCAAGGCGCTAGAGGCCGCGCCGCCGGATACCTTGCTGACCGGCCTTGGCGGGCATGGCGTGGCGGCGGTCTATGCCGGGGCCGAAAGCGGCCCGACGGTGCTCTTTCGCTGCGAACTTGACGCACTGCCCATCGAAGAGCAGGGCGATCTGCCACACCGCTCGACCCGTCCGGGCAAGGGCCATCTTTGCGGCCATGACGGGCATATGACAGTGCTGATGGGGCTTGCACGGCTCCTGTCGCGACAGCGCCCCGCACGCGGCCGCGCCGTGCTGCTCTTTCAACCGGCCGAGGAAACCGGGGCAGGGGCCGCCGCCGTGCTGGCCGACCCCGTATTCGAGACTATCACACCCGATTACGCCTTTTCCCTGCACAATATGCCCGGCCTGCCCCTTGGGCATGTCGGCCTCATCCCCGGCCCGGTCAACTGCGCCTCGCGCGGCATGGGCGTCACGCTCACCGGCAAATCCGCCCACGCGTCAGAGCCCGAAAACGGCACCTCGCCGATGGCGGCCCTCAGTAGCCTGATGCCGCGCCTCACCGCGCTCAGCCATGGTACACCGCAAGAGGCGGAGTTTACTCTCGCCACCGTGACCCACGCACAAATGGGCGCGCCCGCCTTCGGCATCGCCCCGGGCGAGGCCACGCTCTACGTCACGCTGCGCACGCTCACCGATGATCGCATGGCCGCGCTGTACGAGGCCGCCGAAACGCTGGTGCAGGATGCGGCAAAGGCGCACAACCTGACCAACACGATCACCTATCACGACATCTTCGCCCATTGCGAAAACCACCCGGATGCGACCCAAATCCTGCGCAACGCACTCGACGCCCTGCGCATCACCCATGACGACAGCGGCCTGCCGATGCGCGCCTCCGAGGATTTCGGCCGCTTAGGCCATGTGGCCAAATCCGCCATGCTCTTTCTCGGCGCAGGCACCGATCACGCCGCGCTCCACAATCCCGATTACGACTTCCCTGACGATCTCTTGCCCATAGGCGCGCAGATCTTTCACCGGGTCGCGCGCGACCTGCTGGGGTGACGTCGCCCTTGCACCCATCTCCCGCCCCTTCCATATAGGGCGGACCAGAACGGAGGCCCTGACATGAGCGATTTTCCCGGTTGGCACGGCACCACCATCATCGGTGTGCGCAGGGGCGGCGAGGTCGTCGTCGCGGGCGACGGGCAGGTCAGCCTCGGCCAGACCGTGATCAAGGGCAGCGCCCGCAAGGTGCGCCGCCTCTCGCCTGGCGGCTATGACGTGGTGGCCGGTTTCGCCGGGTCGACGGCGGATGCCTTCACCCTTCTGGAACGGCTCGAAACCAAGCTCGAGGCCACCCCCGGCCAGCTACAACGCGCCTGCGTCGATCTGGCCAAGGACTGGCGCACCGACAAATACCTGCAAAAGCTCGAGGCGATGCTCATCGTCACCGACGGCGATCAGCTTTACGTCATCACCGGCGCGGGCGACGTGCTCGAGCCCGAGCACGATATCGCCGCCATCGGCTCCGGTGGCAATTTCGCCCTCGCAGCGGCCCGCGGCCTCGCGGAGAAAACCGACCTCTCCGCCGATGACATCGCCCGCAAGGCCATGTCCATCGCCGCCGATATCTGCGTCTACACCAATGGCAACCTGACGGTGGAGAAGATCGCGAAATCCTAACCGGATTTGTCGACCGCCTCCATATAGGCCCGCAACACCGCGTTCATGCGGGTCTGATAGCCTTTGCCCTGGCTGCGGAAAAACTCGACGATGTCCGCGTCGATCCGCAGCGAAATCAGCTTCTTCGGTTCGGGCTCCACAAGTCGCGCCTTGGACCAGTCAACGTCGATTTCCTGCTCGCCTTCATGATCCGGAGCCGCCTTGATGCGCTCCCAATCAGTTTGGCTCTTCATCCTGCGTATCTCGTCGAGCGACATACGCGTCATATGCTTCTCGCTCATCGCGTCTTGCCTTTCGAACTGTGATGATCCGAATTGTCTCGCCGCGCATCGTGAACACTGCCGCGAGATAGCTTCCATTCAGATATCCGACTGCGATTTCCCGTATCTCGATATCGCTTCTGCCGGAGAGACAGAGATAGTCGGTCTCGAAGATCTCGACGGCGTCAAGAAAGTCGATACCGTGCTTCTTCAGTGAAAGACGGCGCTTGTCCTCGTTCCATTCGAACATTCAACTTGTTCCTTAGTAACTTCAAATTCCGTGCTTCTTCCATGAGTAATCTCCATTAGAGTCCCTGATAGCGTCTCATCGTTGTAATCGACTTTAGAGACAAGGTGTAGTTACATTTTGCAGCTACAAATATCAACCCCCTTCAAATCCCCGCTCACACTGCGTATCTCTGCACAAACCGGTAAAGGAATGCTGAATGACCGACCTGACCCCGCGCGAGATCGTCTCGGAGCTTGACCGTTTCATCATCGGCCAGAAGGACGCCAAGCGCGCCACCGCCGTCGCCCTGCGCAACCGCTGGCGCCGCAAGCAGCTCTCGGATGACCTGCGCGACGAGGTCTACCCCAAGAACATCCTGATGATCGGCCCCACCGGCGTCGGCAAAACGGAAATCTCCCGCCGCCTCGCCAAACTCGCCCGCGCCCCCTTCATCAAGGTCGAGGCCACCAAGTTCACCGAAGTCGGCTATGTCGGCCGCGACGTCGAACAGATCATCCGCGATCTCGTCGACAGCGCCATCGTCCAGACCCGCGACTACATGCGCGAAGACGTCAAGACCCGCGCCCAACAGGCCGCCGAGGAACGCGTCATCACCGCCATCGCAGGCGAAGACGCCCGCGAGGGCACCCGCGAGATGTTCCGCAAGAAACTCCGCGACGGCCTGCTCGACGACACCGAGATCGAGATCGAAATCTCCGACAGCTCCAACCCCCTCGGAATGATGGACATTCCCGGCCAACCCGGCAGCCAGATGGGGATGATGAACCTCGGCGATATCTTCGGCAAGGCGTTCGGCAACCGCACCACCACCAAGCGCATCACCGTCGCCGACAGCCACGATCTCCTGGTCAGCGAGGAGGCCGACAAGCTCCTGGATGATGAGGCCGTGACCCGCACCGCCCTCGAATCCGTCGAACAGAACGGCATCGTCTTTCTCGACGAGATCGACAAGGTCTGCGCCAAATCCGACGCGCGCGGCGGCGATGTCTCCCGCGAGGGCGTGCAGCGCGACCTGCTGCCGCTCATCGAGGGCACCACCGTCTCCACCAAGCACGGCCCGGTCAAGACCGACCATATCCTCTTCATCGCGTCGGGCGCCTTCCACATCGCCAAACCGTCAGATCTGCTGCCCGAACTGCAAGGCCGCCTGCCCATCCGGGTCGAGTTGCGCGCCCTCACCGAGGCTGATTTCGTCCGCATCCTGACCGAGACCGACAACGCCCTCACCCGCCAATACACCGCCCTCATGGGCACCGAGGAGGTGACGGTCGACTTCACCCAAGACGGCATCGCGGCGCTCGCCCGCATCGCCGCCGAGGTCAACCAGTCGGTCGAGAACATCGGCGCGCGGCGGCTCTACACGGTGATGGAACGGGTGTTCGAGGAGCTTTCCTTCACCGCCCCCGACCGCGCGGGCGAGTCCGTGACCGTCGACGCGGATTTCGTCGAGGAGAACCTCGGCGAGCTGATGCGCTCGGCGGATTTGTCGAGGTATGTTTTGTAGGCGTTTGTTGGCCCAAAGCAGTGATCTATAGCAACGCCCTCTAATGACATGGTGTGATCGCGGTGGTCGCTCTCCGATGGCGAACGAGGTCTGATAGTATCAGCCTCACCAATCAAAAGCCGTAAGGAGAACGACCATGAGCCACTATGTTGGTTTAGATGTTTCATTG
>NZ_CAMYMD010000034.1 GCF_947259555.1 uncultured Roseovarius sp. | reverse complement strand
TGACGTGATGATGCGGAATTAAGTCAACCAAGAGCAAGGACACTCCGGAAAGGTCAGCGGCCCTCTGAGGTCGATGAGCCGATTGGAACCTCGCTCGCGGAATTCGTCAAGGCCAGCAGAATACCACCGCACAAACAGGCCGGACAGACGACAGTACTGACGAAAACGACCGCTGAAATTGTCAAAGAACTCTTGCTATGCAGGAGCCACCCACAGAGGACCTTCACCGGATCGAACCATGCCGCAGCGCAGCTTTCGCATTGCGGTCATTTGTGCATCTTGCAGCATTCTTGATGAATGGATGAGATCAGTTCGTTCGAAACCGAGCTTGCGGACAAATCTTTCTTTCTAAAAGTTCTTTGGAAATGGAGAGCTGACACGGCCACCTGTGCATGTCAACGCGCTGCGTTCGAGTGCAAAGGCTATGCTTTTCCGGGTAAGATCAAGTGTCTTGAAAAGGAAGGCGCACTGAGACGGAAGATGGCTGCCGATCCCCAATATTCATGCAGAGTCAGGTGCTTGCTCGATTCGTGAGAAGACCCCTTCTGGCGCTTTCGTTGCGATACTGCGTTGGTGTGACCCCGGTGAACCGGCGGAACGCGCGAGTGAAATGTTGCGGGCTGTCGTAGCCTGCCATCATTGCGACATCGATGACTTTCATGCCGGGCTCGTCGAGATGCGACCGCGCAAGATCGAAGCGCGCCTCCTGAACGATCTGCGAATAGGAACTGCCGCTCAGCTTGAGCCTGCGCTGCAATGTTCGCGTGCTGACCCCCGCGATATCGGCGGCAAAGGCGACGTCGATTCGTTCATCGTTCAGGTAGGGTTGGACCATCATGCGCAGCAGGCTGATAAATTCACAGGCAGATTGGCCATCCTTGACCTGCCTTGACGAAAGTGAAGGCACCGTGTTGTTGGCCGCTCCAATCAGAGCACAGGTTGGCTGGCTCAGTTCTGCACGCGAGACGACAACGGATGTCTGCGGCTGACCCATAAGGATACGGGTGTTCGGGAACGCCGCAAGGACGACTTGGGGAACGCAAGCCTTAGAAACAAAACAGATTTCACTCGGACACCAGGATGCCCCCATGATACTGCGTATGACCGAAATGACAGCCTGCACGTTTAGCCATTCGGCAAGGCATATGAAAATGTGGTTGTTCAGCCCTGTCATGGAGCAGATGACGCGCAGGTTATCGCCCTCTTGCAGCAAATGCATGTCAAGCGCACTATCTTCAGTCTGTGCGATGGCTGCCAAGGCCTCAAGCCGCATCAGGCCGGTTTGCGCGGTCAGGATGGCCGCCTGCTGTGCCGGGAGCAGCGACGCCAGAGAGGCGTTCTGGGCACCTCGCAGGCCCAGTTCCATGAGATTAAGGTCGTGGCCGGTGCGCGCGATCCATTCGAGGGCCACGGGAACGCTGACATAAAGATCAGGGGTCTCTTCTATGCGTGGCGGCAGCAGCGAGCGAGCAAGGTCACGGTCCACCGGCGCGCCGATTTCGCGCAGCACCGAGATGTAGTCGATCAGATGGGTCGCTCTGACGAGCGCAAGCCTGCGGTCCAAGCGCAATCCTCTCAAGGAATTTCGCGCGAAATTTGGCGCGGAATGGTCTGAGATCGAAATACGAATCAGTCAACGTGTACACAGAACAGCCTTGATCTGACGGTAGCACATATGACCCTCCGAACGAAGGATTCCGAAAAGGAGCATTTCAGGGCCAAATCGGTTGTTGCCGGATTGGCTCTGGCTGGAACCGTATCTCTCGAAATGGCGGCAGATCATCTTGGGATCAGCTCCCGCACACTTCAGCGCAGATTAAACAGGCGCGGTATCAGTTTCTGGGCGCTGGTCGAGCAGAGCCGGTTCGAGATTGCGGCCGCCTTGCTGTGCGATACGGACCTGAAAATCCACGCGATCGCGACCAGACTTGGCTACAGCTCGCCGAATGGCTTCAGCCGTGCATTTGCCAGATGGGCGGGTTGCTCGCCGAGTGCGTTCAGGGCCCTTTCCGCAGGGCCGCACTATGGCAAGCAGATTGGCGCGAAATGGGCAGAAGAGACACCCGCTCAAACGTAGTCTTCAAAGACAATTGATATCTGTCTGAGGAGAATCATGGGATGATACGTCTGCCCGCCATTAGTTCAATCGCATTCGCCATCGCCATGGGCCCTGCATTTGGGGAGGTATCGTCCGCAGAACTCGACGCGATCTCGATTCCCGACAAGGTCGAGACAGCGATTGGCACGCTCGAATTCTTTGATGGCGTTCCGACCGACGCCACCGTGGCCACCATTTATGACAACCTCGACCGCATGCGCGGCATGCAGGTGTTTCTCGACAACATCGGTGCCGTCTCGATGTATGCCGTGCGCACAGGGCTGGCCGATGCCGGAGCCAAGGGCGCGAACCGGATTGCACTGTTTGCGGACTTGATGGATTCGCAGACTCTTGTGGTTACGGCCAACACCTCGACGCTCTACGCCTATACCTATACCGATCTTGCCAAGGATGGCCCGACGGTCATCGAGGTGCCGCCCGGCATGCTCGGATTTCTCAATGATGGCTGGCAGCGGTTTGTCGGAAATATGGGTGTCACCGGGCCAGATGCGGGCAAGGGTGGCAAGTATCTCGTCGTGCCCCCAGGCTATACAGGCGACATTCCCGACGGCTATTTCCTGCTGACCCCCTCGACCAACCGAAACTTTATGTTCCTGCGGGGTTCAATTGCCAAAGGGCTTGAGCCCGCGGTCAAGAACATCACCGCGAACCTCAAAGTCTATCCGCTAAAAGACGCGGCAAACCCGGCCGAGACCGCCTTTGAAAACGTGTCGAACAAAGCCTTCAACACGGTTTTCCCCAGCGACTACAGCTATTTCGAAATCCTTGACCGGATCGTTCAGGAAGAGCCGATTGCGGCGATCGGCCCCGAAGCACGTGGCGCGATCGCGGCCATCGGGATCGTCAAGGGCAAGCCGTTTGCCCCGGACGACCGCATGAAGAAGTTGCTGACCGAGGCCGCCACGCTCGCCAATGCCACGGCACGCGCCATCACATATCACCCCCGGATCGACGGTGTGCGGATCTATCCCGACAACCCGAAAAGCGTCTGGTCGACGGCCTTCGCCAACAAGAACACCAGTTTCGAGGCGGATGGGGCGGTGAACCGCGACGCACGGGCGCTCTATTACTTCAACGCAGGCGGCGTCACGCCCGCCATGGCCACCAGCAGCCCAGGTCAGGGGTCCGATTACGCACTGGCTCTGCTCGATGCCAATCAACAGGCATTTGATGGTGCCAAGACCTACAAGTTGCATCTGCCCAAGGATGTGCCGGTGAAGGATTTCTGGGCACTGACCATGTACGACACGCAAACCCGGTCACAGCTTCAGACATCGCAGAGCTTTCCAACCATCGGCAGCCAAACCGAAGGCATGACCCAGAATGCCGATGGTTCCTATGACGTATATTTTGCGCCCGAGGCGCCCGAGGGCAAGGAGGGCAACTGGCTGCAGACCGTTCCGGGTAAGAGCTGGTTCACCATCCTGCGCATGTATGGCCCTCTTGAACCCTGGATCGACCAGAGCTGGCGTCCCGGCGAAATCGAATTGGTCAAATGACGTCGTCGGCGGGGTACACGTCCCGCCGAGATGACCCAAATGGCCTGTCGCACAAGCGCGTTCCGGCACTGACATAGAGGAAGAGAGTTGATGACACAGATAAACGGGTTTCCGGGCACGCTATATGCCTCGACATGGATCGGCGCCGTGCTGGCACGTTCGAGCGGAGGGCTGCGCTCCACAAAGCGGCACGCGACCAAAGCCTTGGCCGCCATCGCCCTTGTTGGCATGACCGCCGGCGCACAAGCCCAGACCGAACAGAAACCGGAGGATATCGCAGCGCAGGCCTATGTTTACGGCCTGCAACAGGCGATTTATTATGGCCAGAGATGGGTTTACACTCAGAATGACGCCAAGGAAAATATAGTCTATGCAGGCCTGAACCAGTTTGCTTGGGTGCGCAAGCAGATCACCCCGGATTACCCAGTGGTCACACCGAACGCGACTACGCTATATGGCGCGGGCTTTCTTGATCTGCGCGCCGGGCCGGTCGTCATAGAAGTGCCTGAGATCACCGATCGCTATTTCAGCGTCCAGATCATGGATCAGTACGGCATTTTTAGGATGATCGTCGGGTCGCCGTTCAATGGCACAAAGGCGCGAAAGTACATTCTCGTGCCGCCGGGTTTCACCGGCAATGTTCCGGCCGAATTCCCAACAACTGACATCGTGCAATGGCCAACCCTCACCGCGTATGGCGTCGTGCGGATGGCCGTTGAAACCGGGACCGATGCCGAGATCAAGACGATCAACGGCTATCAGGATCAGGTGACCATCACGCCTTTGGGCGACTGGCTGTCCAATGGCAACAAGGGCATCGCCCAAGCCGACAGAAAGATCGTAAAGGGCGATTTCCTCATCCCCGATGGTCTGCCCGAATATCAGTTCGGTCAGGTCGACAAACAGACTGCCGAGCAGTATTTCACCCTGCTCAGTGTGATACTGAACGATCCGACCATGCCGACGCTCACGGATTCCATCAAGGAAGCCGACATGCTCAAGCAGCTTGAAACCTTCAACATCGGCAAGGGTCTGACCTTTGACTGGGACAAGCTGACAGCAGACCAGCAAAAGGCGCTCGAGACCGGGTTCAAAGCCGGGTTCGAAAACGTGCGCAAGACGTTGAAGTCCAATATGATCAACATGAATGGCTGGGGCGTCGTGCGCAATGACGGCGGGTTCGAAACCCGCTGGATGGACCGCGCGATCGTCGCCGACGCAGCCTGGGCCGCGCCGGACAAGAACATCTCTCATGGTGGTGCGTTCCTGTTCACCGATTCCGACGGCAAGCCATTTGACGGCACGAACAAGTACACCCTGACTTTCGACATGAATGACCTCCCGCCGGTCACCCAATTCTGGTCCATCCCGATCTACAGCACCGAAGGCTATTTCGTTGCCAATGAGATCAACCGTTACACCGTCAACAGCTTCATGCTCGAATCTGGTGAATTGGCGGCCAAGGACGGCAAACTGGTGATCTACATCCAGAACGAAAAGCCGTCCGATCCGGATCAAGCCAAGAATTGGCTTCCGGCGCCCAAGGACGGATTTCGGTTCACGTCCCGCTACTACGGACCTTACGCCCCGCTGACGAACGGCACCTACAACATGCCCAAGGTCATCAAGGTGCAATGAGCGCCCGACACAGGTCACACAGTATCATAGCCAAATACCATCATCTATTTGGAGAACAAAGATGAAATTTGCCAAGAGATTGCTTTGCAGCACCGTCGTCACCACTCTGATCGGCACGGTCGGAGCCTTTGCCGACGCGCCGACTTTCAAGATGACCACACCGATACCGGAAGCGATCGAAACACCTGATAGCGTGACCACCCGGATCGGAGAACTGAACTTCTTCGACGGCTACCCGGATGACGCCACCGCGGAAAAGCTCTACGATAATCTTGATTTCATGCGTGGCGTCGATGCGTTCCTCAATGCCATGCCCGGCGCATCGGTCGAGGCTCTGCGGGTGGGATTGGCCACTCAAGGTGCCGACAACAACCAGACGATCCTGTTGTTCGAGAACCTGATGGACTCGCACTCGCTGTTCCTGACCCCGAACACCGAAACCGTGTACAATCTGATGTGGCTCGACACCAATGACGGCCCGCTGGTCTTCGAGACGCCGCCCAATGTTCTGGGTATCGTCGACGACCACTGGTTTCAGTTCGTCGGCGATTTCGGCAATGCAGGCCAGGACCAGGGCAAGGGTGGCAAGTACCTGCTCTTGCCGCCGGATTACACGGGTGAGATACCCGAAGGGTACTTCGTGCTGCAGTCGGGAACCTATGGAAACCTGGTTTTCTGGCGCGGCTTCCTAGATGAGACCGGCAGCCCTGCAAAAGCGATCGAGAACACCAGGAATTTTGCCAAGGTGTATCTGCTTTCGGAAGCGGACAACCCGCCGTCCATGAACATCGTTAATGTCTCCGGCAAGGAGTTCAACACCATTCACGCCAACGACTTCCACTTCTACGAGGAGGTCAACGACATCGTTCAATACGAGCCGTCCGATTCCTATCATCCGGAGGTCTTGGGGCAGCTCGCGGCCATCGGGATTGAGAAGGGCAAGCCCTTCGCACCCGACGAACGCATGAAGAAGATCCTGACAGAGGCCGTGTCCGTCGGCAACGCGACGGCGCGCACCATCACGTTCCGTCCGCGCATGAAGGAAGCCTACTATTACCCCGACAGTGCCTGGTACACCGGCTTTGTCGGCGGAAGCTATGAGTTCCTGTCTCAACCCGGCGTCCGAAACCTCGATGCGCGGGTCCTGTTCCATTACTACGCGACTGGGATCACGCCGGCCATGGCGCTGAAGCGTGTTGGCATCGGTTCTCAATACGCCCTCGCAACGACCGACAAGGACGGCAATCCCTTCGACGGCAGTAAAACCTACAAGGTGCAACTGCCGCCGAACATTCCGGCGGGCAGCTTCTGGTCGTTCGTGGTCTACGACAACCAGACCCGTGCATTGCTGCAAACCGACCAGCAGTTCCCCAGCATGGGCAGCAAGAACGAGGGGATGGTCGTCAATACCGACAGTTCCGTCGATGTATGGTTCAGCCCGACCGCACCGGAAGGCCACGAGGGCAACTGGATCCAGACCATACCCGGAAAGGGCTGGAACGTCGTCCTGCGCCTTTATGAGCCCGGGCAATCCTGGTTCGACAAGACCTGGCGGCCGGGGGAGGTCGCGTTGGTTAAGTAATAACGCTCTGTCCGTTTGTCCGCCGTACGGACAGACGGACCGCGCCATACCATCCCCGCGCCGACACTTCGGCACTTCAAGGACATACTCTGAATGAACAAAAATTCGCAACAGCAAGTGGCACGCTTGGCCAGCGTTGCAACGGCGGCAACGATGGTCATGGCGGCGGGACAGGCCACGGCGCAGGATTACCAGAACAGCGTAACGCTTTACGGTCTCATCCCTTGGGTCGACACGGAGGTGACGGGCAGCGGCGGCAATTCTGCTGAATCATCAGCGACGCCCGGTGATATTATCGATGCGCTCGATTTCACCTTCATGGTCGCTGGTGAGAGCCGCTTTGGTAAGATCAGCTTTCTCTACGATGCCCTCTACACCGATCTGAGCGAGAAGGGCACACTCGGCGGGCCATTTGCCGGGTCGGCCAAGGTCGATGTCGAAATGCTGCTTGCGACAGCCGCCCTTGGCTATGTGCTGCATGAGGGAAACGGCACGCTGGTGCAGGGCTATGGCGGCGTCAGACTGGTCGATGTCTCGACGGATGTCAGGCTCGCAGGCGGTGGCCCCGTCGGGGCTGGGTTCGACGCGACGGTGAACGACAGCTGGGTTGATCCGATTATAGGCCTGCGCGGGCGTATGGCGCTCAGCGAAAGGGTTTCCTTGGGCGGGTTTGCCAGCATCGGCGGTTTCGGCGTCGGGTCGGATCTGTCCTTCGATGTTTTCGGCGGGGTGGAATACGCGTTCAGTGATCGGTTCAGCGCCAATGCCGGCTTTCGCTACAACTCCTTCGATTACGAGGGTGACAATGCAGACCTGGATCTTGAAATGTATGGCCCCGTGGTCGGCATAACCATGAAATTTTGATGAGGATGAGGAGCTTGGACAAGATATCTGAAACGATTTCCATGCCGCTGCCCGCACAGTCGGCCGGGGTGCGGTCGTGGTGCTCAAATGTGCTGATGCTGGCCGCTGCATGTCTGGTCTGTGCGCCGATGGCCCAGGCGCAGGACACTGATCTGGCCAAGAAGCTGGCCAACCCAATCTCCTCGCTGATCAGCGTGCCCTTTCAGTTGAATTACGACTCCAATATCGGACCGGCGGATGACGGTGATCGGTTGGTCTTCAACATCCAGCCGGTCATTCCGATATCCCTGAACGATGATTGGAACATGATAACACGCGTCATCCTGCCGATTACCTCGCAGGACGATATTTTTCCCGGTGCGGGCGATCAGTTTGGCTTGGGCGACACCACGGTCAGCGCGTTCTTCTCGCCGGTCAAACCCGCCTTCGGCAAATGGATCTGGGGCGTCGGCCCGGTCGCCGTTTTGCCGACAGCCACGGACAGACTGCTTGGTGGAGAAAAATGGGCACTCGGCCCCACGGCGATCGCGCTGACGCAATCGGGTCCCTGGACAGTTGGTGGCCTTGTTAACCATGTCTGGTCATTTGCGGGTGACGGCAAACGCAATGACATCAACAATACCTTCCTTCAGCCCTTCGTCTCCTACACGACGCCAAAGGCCTGGACCTACACACTCAACACCGAGTCCTCTTATGACTGGAAGGCCGATGAGTGGTCGGTTCCGATCAACGCACAGGTTTCCAAGCTGACAAAGTTTGGCAAGCAACCGGTCAGCATCGGCGTGGGCGCACGGTATTGGGCCAATAGCAGCCCCACCGGCCCAGAGGGTTTCGGCCTGCGTGCCTTCATCACGTTCCTGTACCCGAAAGGATGAACCTGATGATCTCACCCGAACCCACGTCATTACCGCCCGGCATCGGTGATCGTCCGGTCCGGACGCATTCACGACCCTGATACTTGACCCGCTTCGACTATATCGAGGCCAAAAATTTGGAGACGAGACATGAATACTATTACCAAAACCATCGCCGTATTGCTGCTTGGCGCGGCCACGCCCGCGCTTGCAGCGGATCAGGACGTGTTGCCCATGAGCACCGACGACATCGCCCACTATCGCAACGTTGGTGATTGGGTCGTCCATGAAAACCGCACTCGGGGCTCGTGCTTCATTTCGCGCTCGGATGACGCGGGCCATCTGGTCCAGATCGGTCTGACAAAGGACAGCGACTACGGCTATATCGGCATTTTCCAGAAAGGCATCGAGCTGGAAGAAGGCACGAATGCGGTCGCGATCCTGATCAACGACAACCTCTATGTCGGCGAGTCCAAGACCGTCGTGCATGGCGCGTCGGACGGTTATCAGGGCGGCTACGTGATTGCGAGCGACGAGAACAAGAAGCAGATGCGTCTCGACCTCGACAAGCAAAAGGAAATGGTCGTCTTCCCCGACAAGCCGTTCACGGTCACGGTCAATCTCGATCACGTGCGCAACGCGATCTACGAGGCCCGCGAATGCACGACGAAACTTCAGGGATCCTGATCGGTCAACTTGATCTTCAAAACGGCAATCGTGCCCGCATTGCGGGCACGATCTCTCAGCCAAGGATCCGGAACATGAACACCACTCGATACCTGCCAAGGACTATGGTTCGCCCCCTCCTTTCGTTACTCGCGGCCATCATCATGATCCCGACCCTCACTTCTCCCGCCCGAGCAGGGGAAGCCGCCGAGATAGATGCGAATGTCAATGCCGCGCTGGAGCGGCTCTATACCGAAGTCCCCGGCACGCGGGTTCTGGCGCAATCGTCGACCGGCGTTCTTGTCTTCCCGAGCATTGTCAAAATCGGGTTGCTGGCCGGGGTGCATGGCGGACGCGGTGCGCTTCGCATCAAGGGCAAGACGGACGGGTATTACCGGAGCCGCGCGGTGTCCTATGGGCTTCAGGCCGGGGCCCAGGCCTTTGGTTATGCGCTGTTCTTCATGGATCAAAGCGATCTGGACTATCTGCTGCGTGACAGTGACGGCGTGGAGATCGGCCTCGCGCCCTCGCTGGTCATAGCCGATCAGGGGATGATGCGCTCGCTCACCACGGCCAACCTCGATCAAGGCACTATTGCGGTATTTTTTTCCAGCAGGGCCTGATGGGTGGTGGCGGGCTTCAGGGCAGCAAGATCACCCGAATCTTTCCGAACCGACCCGAGACCGACCGGCGCGAAGCGACAGCAACCGATGCGAGAAGGAACACCCTATGCCATTCCATAACCTGCGCGGCACGATCTTTGGTCTTGTTATTGTCATGACCCTTCCGGCGACTGCGATGGCGCAGTCACAGGCCACGCCATCGATCGACGACCTTCTGCGGGGCATGACCGATACGTTGAAGAGCTCGGCTGCCCTCACGCTTCATGTCGAGAAACTGTTCGACGACGTTCTGGTGACCGGCGAAAAGTTGCAATATGCGGGCGCAGTCGACGTGGCGCTGAGACGGCCGAACCGGTTTCACGTCTCCTACGGGGACGATCTGAGCGCCATGGAAGCGTGGTATGACGGCTCCCTTTTCGTTCTGGTCGATCTCATGGCCGGGGTCTACGGATTGCTGCCCTCAAGTGACACGATCGACACGACGCTTGCCGCCGTCGCGCAGACCTACGGCGTGCGGATGCCGCTTGGCGGCCTGCTGTCGAACGGCGCCTATGAACTCATCACCGAGCGCACCACGCAAAAGCGATATGTCGGTCTGCACGATGTTGGCGGCGTTCCGGCGCATCACATCTATCTGACGGATGGCACCGTGGCCTGGCAGCTCTGGATCGACGCAGGCGAGAGCCCGTTGCCGGTCAAGCTGGTGGTGACCGCACTCGACCTGCCCGGCGCGCCTCAGACGCTCTTTTTTTTCACCGAGTGGAACCTCGATCCTGATCTGCCCGACGAAACATTCTCGCCCGAGATACCCGACGGCGCGGCACTTGCCGCGTTCCTGCCTGCAAAAGGAGAGTGAGCCATGCAAGACTTCCCCAAAAGGAAAAAACCGTTCGGGTCGAGCGTTATCGCCATCTCGCTGGCGGCCGCGCTATCCATGATCTGTGCCGATTTCGCCGAGGCGCAGCGTCGGGCCGGCGGTGGGGCCCGTTCAGCGCAGCGCTTCAGCAACAGTGGTGCGGGGGGCACGCAACGGCGCGCTGCACCGCGCGCGCCCTCCGTCCAGAGAAACCGCGGCGATTTCGGTGGTGGCCTGAATGGTCAGAACGCTGGTCAGCGGGTCACAAGGCAACCGGCCGCGAATGCAGGCGCACGGCAGGAGAACCGAGCAGCAACCCAGGCAACGCGGAGCGGTGATCGGGCAGGACAGACATTCGATCGGCAGGACGGGCGCACCGACCGGACCGAAATCCGACAGGACGGGAGTTCCGACCGCACCGAGATGCGACAGGATGGACGCACCGACCGGAACGCCGACCGGCAGGAAACCTACCGTCAGGTCTCGGACGATATCTCTAACAACCGGTACTGGGGGAATTACTATAGACACGGTCATTACAATTACTGGCATGATGATGGCAATGACGCGGCCTGGGCGCTCTTCGCGGGGCTTGCCATCGGTGCGATGATCGCATCCCTGCCGCCCAGATACGAGACGGTCCCCGTCAGCGGAACCACCTACTATTACGCCGACGGCACCTATTACGCCCAATCGGGCAGCCAGTATCAGGTGGTCGCCCCGCCGGTCGGTGCAACCGTCGAGAACGCCCCAACCCAGGTCACCAGTGTCACCGTGAACGGCGCGGAATACGGCTACTCAGAGGGCGCCTTCTATGACGTGAAGCCGCCTGCCGATGAAGAGAGAGCGCCCACCTTCGAAGTGGTCCCCCCGCCGATTGGCGCGACCGTCCCCGACCTTCCGGAAGGGGCCGAGGTGCGCAAGGCCAAGGACACCGATTACTTCGTCTATGCGGAGACCTGGTATCAGCCATTCTACAGCGGCTCGACCGTGATCTACATGGTCGTGGCCGATCCGACGATCTGAGTTGGAACACGAAAGGAGCCCAGTTCATGAACAAAGACCCGACCGTCGAAGCGGCCAGAATTGCGCGCGGCGGGCTCTATTACGAGATGCAGGCCCGGCTCGGGCTGGTGAAGGACGACCAGTTGCGGCCGATGTCCAGAGCGTTTCTCGTTGTTCTGATCGCGTGGGGCGTGCCTCTGATCATCAGCGTTTTCGAAGGCACGGCTTTGGGCAGCTTTGCCGACATGCCGTTCCTGCTTCACCTGCCCGT
>NZ_CAMYMD010000033.1 GCF_947259555.1 uncultured Roseovarius sp. | reverse complement strand
GCTTGCGATCGCTGTATCGCTGCTCTGACAGCGTGCGTGGTCGTGGCGCTCCCGTGACGAACTTGGCCCATAATGCTTCCTTCCATTCCTGAGAAAGGATCGCACCATCAAACCATGGGATCAAACAGGTAGAGCGCGATCTTGGCCTCGTCATCGAGCCGGTTGCGAAAGACCACGGTGGTGAACTCGGTCTCGATGCCGGTGCGCTTGCCGAAATCCTCGGCCAACGCCTTGATCGCGGGCCCGAGCCCGAGATCGTCGAGCACGCCGGGGCGCAGGTCGCGGCTGATGCGGCGCACTTCCTGGATGGCGCCCGAGAGGTGGGTGATGCCACGCTCCAGCGTGTCGGTGGCGCGCGCGTCGTCCGCTGCCAGCCGCCGCTTGGCGGTGTCGAGCGCGTAGCGCACGCCGACGAGGATCTGGCTGATTCCGTCATGCAATTCCCGCGCGACGCGGCCGCGCTCCTCTTCCTGCGCGTCGAACACCCGCTGGGTCAGCCGCTTGAGCTTGGCATCAGCGAGGCGGCGTTCGCGGATATTGATGAAGAGCCCCGAGACGAAGACAAAGAGCAGCGCCGCCAGCATCGCCGCCCCGATATAGAGAAAGGTGCGTTCGATCCGGGCCTCGACCTTTTCGCGCGACTTGGCGACGGTGGCGACCACGTCGTCGATGACGACGCCGGTGCCGATGGCCCATCGCCAATCCTGAAGCCCGGCCACATAGGCCACCATCTGTGCGCGTTCGCCGGTCGAGGGTTTGGGCCATTCATCGCTGTGATAGCCGCCGCCCGAGCGGGCCAGCCTGATCAGCTCATCCGTTATGGGGCGGCCCGACGGGTCCTCGAGCCCGGTCTAGGTGCGCCCGATGAGTTCGGTGCGGCGCGGGCTGACCAGATTGGCGCCCTCGTAATCGTAGACCAAGAAATAGCCGTCCTGCCCGTAGAGCATGCCCGCGAGGATCTGCGTGACCAACAGCCTAGCGCGCGCGTCATTCGGGGCCGGCGCGGCCGTGGATGTTCACGAAGGCGGTGCGCCCGATGGAGAGGAAATTTTTGATGTCCGCGCACTTGGCTTCGATCAGCTGCGCCTCGAGCGTCTCGATCTCGCGCTCGGCCAGTTGCCGTGATTGCAGCGTCACCACGGCCAAAATCGCCACCGCCGTCAGGATCAGCGGCAGCGTCGCGATCAGGAAAAGCTTTTGCCCGAAATTGAGGCGCAGACGGGAGATCAGGTGTCGCATGTCTCAGCGCTGCGGCGAAACCCGCGCGATATCCAGTATTTCGCGCCTCAGCGGTCAGGCGGCTCCCAGTCGGCGTGCGGCACGTTGCGCCGCCGCAGCCGCAGCGCGAGGCCAAGCGCCACGCCGGTGCCGATGGCCACGGTCAGGTCCGCCAGCACCGTCAGAACGAGGGTGAGCAGCAAGAGCGCCAGATCGGCGCGGCGCAGGGCCATGTAGCCGCGCCATTTCTGCGGCTCTGCCATGTTCCACGCGGTCAGGATCAGCAGGCCCGCCAGCGCGGGCATCGCGAGATAGCCCGCAAGCGGGGCGGCGAGCAGCATCACGATCAGGATGGTGAGCGCGTGCATCATGCCCGCCACGGGTGTGAGGCCGCCTGCGCGCACGTTGGTTGCGGTGCGCGCGATGGCGCCGGTGGCGGGCAGCCCGCCGAATAGGGCCGAGCCGATATTGGCGGCCCCGCCTGCGATCACCTCGGCATTGGGGCGGTATTTGCCGCCGATCATCCGATCGGCGACCGAGGCCGACAACAGCGATTCCACGCCGGCGAGAAAGGCGATCACGAGGGCGGAGGGCAGAAGCTCTGTCAGCCGCGCGAGGCTGAGCTCGGGCAGGGCGGGCGTGGGCAGGGTCGCGGGCAGTGCGCCGTAGCGCGCCCCGAGCGTGTCCACCGGCAGATGCCACAGCGCCACCGCCGCCGAGGCCGCGCCGACCGCCACGATGAGGCCGGGATAGCGCGGCGCCGCGCGGCGCAGGGCGACGATCAGGATCATGGTGCCGAGGCCAACCATCAGGGCCTGTGCGCTCAGCGTGTCGCGCGCCTGCCAGAGCACCGCGACCTTGTCGAGGAACTCGCCCGGCAGGTCCTCGGTTGTCAGGCCGAGCAGGTCCCGGATCTGGCTGGTGGCGATGATGATCGCGATGCCGATGGTAAAGCCGTGGATCACCGGCTCGGGGATGTGCCGCACGAGGCTGCCTGCGCGCAGCGCGCCCGCAACCAGCAGGAACGCCCCCGCCATCAGCGTGGCGAGGATCAGCCCGTCATGGCCGTGCTCGGCGATGACGCCGTAGACCACGACGATGAACGCGCCGGTCGGCCCGCCGATCTGCACCCGGCTGCCGCCGAGTGCCGAAATCAGGAACCCGCCGATGATCGCCGTGGTCAGCCCCGTCGCCGGGTCCGCGCCCGAGGCGATGGCGATGGCGATACTGAGCGGCAGGGCGACCATCGCGACGGTGATCCCGGCCAGGACATCGACGCGCAGCATCGCGGCGGTGTAGCCGGGCAGGGTGGTGAGGATCTTGGGCTTCATGCGTCTTTTCAACACCCTCGGTGGCGCGCGGGCAAGGGCCAATACGCCGCAGTCCGGCCGCGAGACGCGGAGCGCACGAATTATTTACCAGGAGAATGCGCGCTCTACGCAGTACTAGGTATTTGCAGAGTTTGAACCGCTGTCTAAGGTCAGCGCACTTTAGAGGGTCCGGGTGCCGCCGCCGCCACGTCGCTGGCCGCACCGGCCTATGCACAGGGCAATCGCACGCTGACCATGGTCACCACATGGGGCCGTGGTCTGGCTGGTGTGTTTGATGCTGCACAGAGTGCGGCCGACAACATCAACGGCATGTCTGACGGTAGCATCACCATCGAGGTCAAGGGCGCCGGTGAGCTCGTGGGCGCGTTCGAGGTGTTCGACGTGGTGACCGCCGGTCAGGCCGATCTCTATCACGGGGCGGATTACTATTTTGTTGGCCAACACCCGGCCTATGCGTTCTTTACCTAGGTGCACTTCGGGATGACCGCGCAGGAACTGGTGAACTGGTATTACCACGGTGAGGGCGCAGCATTCCACGATGAGCTGGGCGAGATTTTTGGTCTGAAATCCTTTCTCGCGGGCAATACCGGCGCGCAGGCCGGGGGCTGGTTCTCCAACGAGATCAAAGGGCCTGAGGATTTCAACGGTCTCAAGTTCCGCATGCCGGGTCTCGGTGGCAAGGCGTTGGGCAAACTGGGCGCAAGCGTTCAGAACATCCCCGGCGCGGAAGTGTATCAGGCGCTGGCCTCGGGTGCCATCTACGGCACCCCGAGTGGATCGGCCCATGGGCGGACGAAAAGGCCGGCTTCCAGGAGATCACCAACTTCTATTACACGGCTGGTTTTCACGAGCCGGGCGCTGGTCTGTCCAACGGCATGTACCGCGAAGTGTTCGAGAGCCTGACGCCTGCACAACAGAAGACGGTCGAAATCGGCTGCGCTGAGGCGCATCAGTGGAACCTCGCACAATTCCTGTCCAACAATTCCTCCGCGTTGCAGCGTCTTCAGTCGAATGGCGTGAAAACACTGGAATTCCCTGACAGTGTCTGGGATGCCTTTGGCGAAGCCGCTGACGCGGTGCATCAGGAAAACATGGGCGATGACATCTATAAACGCGTCTATGACAGCTACATGGCCTCGATGAGATCCTCGTCTGCGTGGATCAAAAAATCCGACGGGGCCTATACCGCTCAGCGCGACCGCGTTCTGGGATAATCTCCGACTGGACAAGAGCGGCAGAGCCCGTATTGCGGGGCCTGTTGCTTGACATTATGGCGCGCCGAGAGGGCCCGCCGAAGACGCCGTGAGGAAGAAAGATGCAGGATGCAATTCTCTGGATCTTCCAGAATATAGCCATGGCCTTTTACAATCTGGCCCATGCTATCAGCCACCTGGCAAGCTGGCTGGACTGGTCCGACAAGTAAGCGATCATGCGGGTTGTCTACTACGGCGGCTCGGTCGAGTTTTTCTTTGTCGTTTTTACCGCGTTTCTCGTGATCACCGGCATTGGTATCTGGAAAAACCGCTTTCTCTGGGGGTGTGTGCGCGGGCTTGAGGGATTTGCCAACACCGCGGGCCGGTTCGCGGCATGGGCGGGCCTGATCATGGTGATCCAGCAAATCATCATCGTGTTTATCCAACGCATCTTCGCGTGGCCCGATCTTGTCATCGGGTACGGCATTCCGTTGCAATTCGATATCAGCTGGTAAGCCGATGAGCTCAAGCTCTACAACGCCCTGATTGTCACGCTCTGAGCGACATACACATTCGTTCAGGGCGGGCACGTGCGCGTCGATCTGATCTATGCGCCGGTGCGCCACGCCACCAAAAAGGTGATCGACATGGTGGGGTGCCTGGTCTTAATGATGCCGTCGTCGCGAGCGGTGTGCGGGCTGATGCGGTTTCCATTTTCCGCTATCCAGACCTGCCGCGTGTCGCGCAACCGGTGTTCGAGCGTGGCTGGGAAATGGCGCTTGACCGAAATGTATCGTTCATCGTCAACCGCATCAACGAAAGGGTGCTCGCGGGGGCGTCGATCGAGACGCTGCTGGCGGTTTTGATGTTCGTGATGATGGGGATCACGCTGGAACGCTCAAGGATCGCCATCGACCTGCTCACCACCATGGCGCGGGTCTTTGGCCCATTGCCGGGCGGTCTGGCCGTCTCGGTCGTGGTGGTGGGCGCGTTTCTCGCGGCCTCGACCGGGATCGTGGGCGCAACGGTGGTAACGATGGGCCTCTTGAGCCTGCCCACGATGCTGCGCGCGGGGTATAGCCCGCAATTGGCCACTGGCGTCATCGCGGCATCGGGCACTCTCGGTCAGATCATCCCACCCTCGATCGTCATCGTGCTGTTGAGAACCCTGGTTGGCGATCTCTATTCGGTGGCACAGGAAAACCGGGCCATTGCCGCAGGCTGCTCGGATGCGCTCACGTATCTGGGCGAGCCCGCGGTCGTTTCTGTGGGCACACTCTTTCAGGCCGCGCTCCTGCCCGGGATCCTGCTGGCGCTGCTTTACGGGCTTTATGCCTTTGGCTATGCGCTGGTGAACCCGTCCAGGGCGCCGGCGGTGCAGATCGCGGGCGGCGGCGGCGAAGTAATCACACGCGGTGAGGGGGCACGTGGTTTCTCGGTGTGCCGGTCGCACTGATCGCGGGTGTCATGATCCTATCCTCGCTCGGCGTGGTGGGCAGTCAGAACCTGATCGTGGACAGTTTCAGCGACCGGGGGCAAACGGCCTCGTTGCGCACCAATGTAAGCCCTGAGTGCAAGAGCGCGATGATCGACCTGCATGGGCAAGCCGCATGGGATACCGCCCTCGTCGAGCAAGGCGCCATCGACGTGGCAGGAGGTGTCGCGGATAGCGTCCGACTCGCGCCCGAAGAAGTGTCAGAGCTACGCGCGCAGAAAGAGGCGGATGCCGCCCCAATAGGCACGGGCGTTGCGACGCTCATGGTGTTGTTTGGTCTGACGCTGGCGGTTTCGCGCGGCGTCAGCCCGACATCCAATCCCGCGCCGCTCTTGATTGGCGGGCTGGGGATTGTCCTCGCGCTGCTCGTTGACATCGTACTCATCCGACCGTCGGCGTCGCCCGGTGCGACGGTGCTGCTCTTGGCCGTTCCTCTCGCCACGGCCTTGTACGGCAGTGCGCATGGCGCGTAACGAACTCATTCGCATGGTCTTTCCTCCGCTGGTGCTGATTGTCGCGGTGCTTGGCTCGATCCTTGGGGGCATCACCAATCCGACGCCCGCCGCCGCCCTCGGCGCGGGCGGAGCGATCATGCTCGCGGCGTATCGCAAGTTGCGCGAGCAGGACCGGTCGCCCAGGGTCATCATCATCGCCACGCTGGCGGTGATGTTGTCGATCCTCATCGGTATCAATTTCGACCTGCGGATCAATCGGGACGGGTTGAGCTTTGAATCGTGGGTGGCATTCATCGTTGCCTATGCGGCGTATCTTTATGCTGCCTTCGGTCTGCTGTTTGCCTGTTGGGTTCTCTATACCGGAGGGGTCCTGACGCCGGTGGTGCGCAAGACGGCCAAGGTTACGAGCATGGTCTTCACCATTCTCATCGGCTCGCAGCTCCTAAACCTCGTGGTCATCAGCTTTGGCGGCGAGTATTACATCCAGCAGTTCCTCCAGAGCTTTGACAACGAGTTCAAGGTGTTTCTGATCGTGATGCTGGTGCTGTTCATTCTTGGCTTCGTTCTCGATTTTCTGGAGATCATCTATTTCGTGATCCCGATTGTCGGCCCGGTGATCTATGGCGGCACCTTTGACCTGAAATGGGTGACGATCATGATCGCGGTGAACCTGCAAACCTCGTTCCTGACGCCGCCGTTCGGCTTTGCGCTGTTTTATTTGCGCGGGGTTGCCCCTAAGGAGGTGAGAACCGGCCATAGTTATCGTGGCGTGCTGCCCTTCGTCGTCATCCAGGTTGCGGGGTTCGCGCTCCTGTGGTCCATTCCGTCAATCGTGAAGATCGTGCCAGCGCTCATTTCGAATTGACGGGGCTCAGTCGAACCGCCACCACGCCCGGCGCGGTACGCGGACCGCGAGCATGGGTTTGAGCAACGGTGAGCGAAAGCGCGTGAGATCAAGCGCTTCGTGCACGCCGGTGGTTTCTTCGCCGTCAAGGCATGTGCGCACGGCCGCGCGGCAATAGAACGGCGCATCGAGCATGGGTTTGACCTGCCGGGGCCGGTATCCTGCATCGGCACGGGTATCGCGCGCGACCAACCAGAGACTGCGGCGCATGGGGGCCTTAGGCGGCAACGGGATGGTTTTGGCCTTGCCATTCGCTTCAAAATGCACGGCAGTGGCGAGGCTGCTGCCATCTATTCGCCTGGCATCATAAAAACAGGTCGAGCCCCCCCGCGCAGGATATCGCCCCCAATTCCAGGCGCGGAAATCCTGCTCCAGAGCGCGAGTGCCAAAATTGGCATCGAAATAGCCGTGCCCCTGCCATTGCCAGCCGGGTGCGTCCAGATCGACCTCTATGGCGGAGGTGGGGCCGAAGGGCCGCCAGATATGGGTGCCATCAGGCGTCAGGGGCAACTCCACATTCGTGAGTGCGGTTGGTGTCACGGTGATCCGGCCGCGGACCCGAGAGACCAGCGGCGGCGATGATATCTCGTTCACCTCGATGATCAGTCGCCCGCCTTCCCATCTCATCGACGACGGCCCAACCGTCAGGCAATCGGTGCTCTGACGCAGGGCTGAGGCGCCCCGGTCTGTCATGGTGAAGCGTCCGCCTGGGCCGTAGGTGGCGACATTGATGCAAACATGATTGGCGGGGCTCTCGCGCCCCGACCACGCGTACCACGGTGAGAACACCGAGCCGATGAAGCCGATAACGCTGATTGCGCGCGTCCCGTCGTCGCTCAGCCCGTCGACATACCACCAGGCATAACCATTCGTTGGGACGTCGAGGTTGAAGTTCGGTCGCTCAAGATCGCCTCTGCCGCGTGCCGGGCGGAGAGTGTGGCCATCGGCACCCCCGCGCCCGGATGCGTCCCGCCCCCCGCCAGATAAAGGCCCTTCAGGCGCGTGCGTGCCGTCGGGCGCTGAAACGCCGCCATCATGCCGTGCGGGCTCTGCCCGTAAAGCGATCCGAGCGATGCCGGGAACATCCGGTCGAACCGGGCCGGCGTTGTCAGCGCCCCTTCGCCCGGCAGCGGAGAAAACCGCAGGCCAAAGCCTGCGAGGGTTTGAAAAGTCCGGTTGTGACATGAGGCAAAATCCTCGGCTGATTGGGTGAGCCCATCAAGGGGCGGGGCGTTCAGGATGATCTCAAAGCGTTCGCGCGTTGCTGGCGCGTGTGACAGGCCGCGATCCTGCGCGCAGACATAGAGCGTGGGATTTCGCGGGCAGCGCCCGGCACGCAGATCGTCGAACTCTGCGCGCGGATCGGCGCAGAAGAATACATTATGATGGACGAGATCGGGGCCGGATGGCGTTGCGGCAAAGGCCCAGACCTGCGCCGAGAGGCTGCGCGTCGTCTTGAGCGTTTGCGGTGCCACGTCCGTCGCGCTCGGCCCAAGTGCCCCGGCGGCCAATGCACGCGGGTCGCCGTTGAAAATCACGTTTTCCGCCTCGACGCGTGTCCCGTCGACCAGTGTGACGCCGGATGTCGCACCGTCCGCCGCGTCGATCCGAGCGACATGCGCGTTGTAGCGAAAGATGGCACCGCGGCTCTCGGCCAGTCTGACAAGGCATTGTGCCAATTCGTGCAGGCCTCCGCGTACCACCCATACGCCTGCTGCCTCGGCCTGCCAGATAAGCGAGAGCAGGGCCGGTGCTTGATACGGTGAGCCCCCTACATAAGTCGCGTAGCGGCCAAAGAGCTGAGCAAGGCGTGGATCGTCGAATTGCCGTGCAAGGCTCTGCGCAAGCGACGACAGCGGGGCCATAGAGTGCAGGAGCGAGGGCGTTCGTGCAACAAGTGCGGCCAGGGCCAGCGGCGCGGGTTGCGCCGCTTGCATCATCGGGGCGTCGAACGCGTTGAACATGCGGCGCGTGCGCGCTGAGAAACTGGCGAATTGTTCGGCAGCACGAGTGCCTGCGAATTCTGCGATTGCCGCGCGGCTACGGGCCTCATCTGCAAATAGATCGAGCGTGCTGCCGTCTGGCCAGAAATGGCGGGCGAGAATGTCCTGCGGGATCAGGTCGAGATGGTCTTCGATCCGTTCGCCGACGGAGGCAAAGAGCGCGTCGAAAACGCTGCGCAATGTCAGGACTGTTGGGCCTGCGTCAATCGGGCCGACCTCGGAGGGAACGACGCGCATCTTGCCGCCGGGTGCGCCATGGCGCTCTAGGACGTTCACCCGCAGGCCAGCATCGGCCAGCCGCAGGGCCGCTGCGAGCCCGGCGATACCGGCGCCTACGATCACGACCCGGTCTCGCGCAGTTGCAGATGGAGAGACAACATTCATGCAGATGGAGAGACAACATTCATGATGGGATTGTTGACTCATGCATACAATGTGTCCAGTATGATTTACATATATGGTGTAAGAATATTGATACATCTGATGGAAAGGAGCGGCCATGCCGATCGAATCCCGCATAGAGGCGGCCATTGCGCAAGCGATTGCGCAGGGTCAGGCTGGGCAATCCCCGGCTCGCTTGGCCGAGGCACTGGATTATGCGACAAGCCCCGGCGGTGCGCGTATCCGGCCGACGATCCTGATGTCGGTGGCCATGGCCTGCGGTGATGATCGGCCCGAGGTGAGTGATGCCGCAGCAGCTGCGCTGGAGATTATCCATTGTGCCAGCCTCGTGCACGACGACCTGCCTTGTTTCGACGATGCGGACATGCGGCGAGGCAAGCCCTCGGTGCACCGTGCTTATTCCGAGCCTTTGGCGGTACTCACGGGCGATGCGCTCATTATTATGGCGTTCGAGGTGCTCGCTCGCGTCTCGACGCGAGACGCCGAGCGCACGACCGCGTTGATCCTCGCCTTGGCACGCCGAAGCGGCATGCCGAACGGCATTTGCGCCGGGCAAGGCTGGGAGAGTGAGCAGAAAGTCGATCTAGAGGCGTATCATCGCTCCAAGACCGGTGCGCTATTTATCGCGGCCACGCAGATGGGCGCGATCTCGGCGGGGCACGAGCCGGAGCCATGGTACGAGTTGGGCGCGCGTATTGGCGCGGCCTTTCAAGTGGCCGATGATTTGCGCGATGCGTTGCTCGATGCGGATACATTAGGCAAGCCAGTAGGGCAGGATGACCTGCACGGCCGTCCCAACGCTGTGGCCGAATTAGGTGTGCCGGGGGCCGTTGAGCGGCTCAAGGATATTCTGGCCGGTGCGATCTCGTCGATCCCGTCCTGCCCCGGTGAAGCAAGATTGGCGAAAATGGTGCAGATGCAGGCCGAGCGGATCATCTCTGTCTTGCCTGCGCGCATGCGGGCTTGAGCTTTTGACGTTGGTGGGTGATCTGCCAGAACGTCACCGCAAGGCGCGTGGCGGCTGGCTCACCCGATTGATCGCGCGGCCCGGCTTTCAGGCATGGGCCAGCGGATTTCCCTTCACACGCGGGCTCGCGCGGCGCGATGGCGCGGAAATTTTCGATATTGTTCAGGGCTTTGTGCAATCTCAGGTGCTTACGGCACTTGTTGAGCTCGAGGTGCTGCACCGCCTTGCCGAAGGACCTCAAGCCCCAAGCGATCTGGCGCGTCGCAATGGGATGAGCGAAGAGCGAATGGCGGTTCTGTTGCAGGCGGGCGCGGCGTTACGCTTGCTCAGGCGTCGCCGGGACGGGCGGTACGGACTGGCCCGCAAGGGCGCAGCCATTCTGGGCGTGCCGGGGCTAGAGGCGATGATCCGTCACCATCATGCATTCTACGCGGACATGGCCGACCCGGTGGCGCTGTTGCGTGGAGGTGCGGACACCGAGCTTGCCCGTTTCTGGCCCTATGTCTATGGCGCGGCGGTCGATATGGAGCCGGAAGTCGCGCAGAGATACTCCGACCTGATGGCGCAATCCCAGGGGCTCGTCGCGCAGGATGTCCTGCGCATGATCCGCCTCGGAGGGAGTTGCCATCTGATGGATGTGGGCGGCGGCAGTGGTGCGTTCCTGACAGCAGTAGCTGAACGTTATCCAGACTTGCGTTTGACACTGTTCGATCTGCCTGACGTCATGCCATCGGCGCATGAACGGCTTGAGAAAAGTGGTGTGGTCGAGCGTGTCAATCTCTGTCCGGGTTCGTTTCGCGACGACGCCTTGCCGGAAGGCGCCGATGTGATCTCGCTCATTCGTGTACTCTACGATCATGACGATGCCACGGTAACAGCGCTTTTGGCACGCGTTTACGAAGCTTTGCCCGCCGGTGGTCGGCTGATTGTGGCCGAGCCGATGGCGGGTGGCGCGCGCCCCGAGCGGGCAGGCGACGTTTATTTTGCCTTCTACACAATGGCCATGGGCACAGGGCGCACGCGCTCGCCTGCACGGATTGCGACGATGTGCCAAGACGCTGGCTTTGACAAAGTGAGCATCCCTCGCGCGCCCCGCCCATTCGTCACGAGTGCGGTAACTTGTGTCAAACCTGTCTGACAAACCTTGATCCCGAGTGTAAAGAAATATTGACACATAAAGTTGTCCCGTTACACTTACAGGTAATGGGAATCCAAATTCCCGGCCCGTCAGCCAACAGACAGGAGGCCAACATCGAAACCCTTGCCGTTCATCTTAGTGGTCCAGAAGACCTTTCGGTTGACACCCTGACGCTGAACGCTCCGGGCGATGGCGATCTGGTGGTCGATGTGGCCTTCTCAGGTATCTCGACTGGCACCGAAAAGTTGTTCTGGTCCGGCCAGATGCCGCCGTTTCCTGGTATGGGATATCCACTGGTGCCGGGCTACGAGGCGGCCGGTGAGGTGGTCGATGCCGCACCTGGAACCGGGTACAAGCCCGGTGATCATGTCTTTGTGCCCGGTGCCGATTGTTACGAAGGCGCCTTTGGTCTCTTTGGTGGCGCGTCGGCGCGGCTGGTGACGCAGGCTGACCGCGTTTGCCGAATCGATGCCGGGCTCGGAGCCGAAGGCGCACTGCTTGCGCTTGCGGCCACGGCACGGCATGCGATGGCCGGTCTGGACAAAGCAGTGCCTGATCTCATCGTGGGGCACGGTGTTCTGGGGCGGCTGCTGGCGCGTTTGACGATTGCGGCCGGCGCACCGGCGCCGACCGTCTGGGAGACGCAGGCCGATCGTGTTTCGGGCGCACAGGGGTACAGCGTGATCCACCCGGATACGGACACCCGGCGCGATTACAGCTCGATTTACGACGCATCGGGCGACCCGGCAATTCTCGACACTCTCATCGGTCGGTTGACCAAAGGCGGCGAGGTGGTGCTGGCCGGGTTTTACCCCAGTTCACTCAGCTTCGCCTTTCCGATGGCCTTCATGAAGGAGGCGCGGCTGCGCGTGGCCGCTGAATGGACCCGACACGACCTGACAGCGACACGCTCACTGGTCGACTCGGGCGCGCTGGATCTCGGTGGGTTGATTACCCACCAAGCCGCAGCGCGCGACGCAACTCAGGCGTACCGGACAGCGTTCAGCGCGCCCGACTGCCTGAAAATGATACTCAACTGGAAGGATGCAGCGTGAAGGACGACGTGCCGAATCTCAAGGACTTCGACCAGCGGCTGCGCGACGAGGCGCATGAAGATCTGGCCGATCTGATCACCGAGGAACCGACCTCGAAAACCCAGATCATCGCGATCTACGGCAAGGGCGGGATCGGCAAATCCTTTACTCTCGCCAACCTGAGCCACATGATGGCCGAGCAAGGCAAGCGGGTGCTGCTGATCGGCTGCGACCCGAAATCCGACACCACCTCGCTTTTGTTTGGCGGCAAGGCGTGCCCGACGATCATCGAGACCTCGACCAAGAAGAACCTTGCCGGGGAGCCGGTGAAGATCGGCGACGTGTGCTTCAAGCGCGGCGGCGTGTTTGCCATGGAGCTGGGCGGCCCGGAAGTGGGCCGGGGCTGCGGCGGGCGCGGCATCATCCACGGATTTGAACTGCTGGAGAAGCTGGGCTTTCACGACTGGGATTTCGACTACGTGCTGCTGGATTTCCTCGGTGACGTGGTCTGCGGCGGCTTTGGCCTGCCGATCGCGCGGGACATGGCGCAGAAGGTTATTCTGGTGGCGTCCAATGACCTGCAATCGCTCTATGTCGCCAATAACGTCTGCTCGGCGGTGGAGTATTTCCGCAAGCTGGGCGGCAATGTCGGCGTCGCGGGCCTTGTGATCAACAAGGACGATCATTCCGGCGAGGCGCAGGCCTTTGCCAAGGCGGTGGATATCCCGGTTCTGGCCGCGATCCCGCAGGATGACGATTTGCGCAAGAAATCTGCGAATTACCAGATCGTCGGCACATCGCAGAGCCAGTGGGGCGGGCTTTTCGCCGAACTGGCCGATGCGGTCTCCATCGCGCCGCCGGTGCGGCCCACGCCGCTTGATCAGGATGGGCTTCTGGGCCTCTTCGACAGCAAGGATACCGGCGGCGACTACGTGCTGGAGCCTGCGACGGACGAGGACATGCGCGGCAAATACGCCGCTCCCAAGGCATCGCTGGAGGTGGTCTATGACGACGCCTGAACAGCCCCGCCGCGAGACATTAACTCAGGTGCAGCGCATGCTCTCCTGCGCCCGGCCTGATCAATTGCGCCGTCTGCTGGCAGATATCCAATCCGTCGAGATGATCACCGACCGGGGTGAGAGCACCCCCCAAAGGCGGGCGTCATGAGCGATGACGTCACATATGACGGTACAGCCGACGCGCCCGTGATCACTGGCCCCGCCGCTGAGGCTGCGCCGCAGGAGGGGATGGGCTGTCATTCGGGGTCGGAGATGGAGAAGGCCGCGCGCATGGCGGGCCAGTCCGAATTGCTCGATCAATATGCCAAGGATTACCCGCAAGGCCCGCATGACAAGCCGCAAAGCATGTGTCCCGCGTTCGGCTCGCTCCGTGTGGGGCTGCGGATGAAGCGGGTGGCGACGGTATTGAGCGGGTCTGCCTGCTGCGTCTATGGGCTGACGTTTGTCTCGCATTTCTACGGCGCGCGGCGCTCGGTTGGCTATGTGCCGTTCAATTCCGAGACGCTGGTCACCGGCAAGCTGTTCGAGGATATCCGCGAGAGCGTGCATGAGATGGCGGACCCGGACCGGTTCGATGCCGTGGTGGTGACCAACCTTTGCGTGCCCACGGCGAGCGGTGTGCCGCTGCGGCTTTTGCCGAATGAAATCAACGGGGTGCGTATCGTCGGGATCGACGTGCCGGGGTTTGGTATTCCTACCCATGCAGAGGCCAAGGATGTGCTGGCGGGGGCGATGCTCAACTATGCGCGCAAGGAGGTCGAGGCGGGGCCGGTGGCGGCACCGGACTCGGGTGTCTCGGACCGGCCTACGGTTACCCTGTTGGGCGAGATGTTTCCGGCCGATCCGATGATGATCGGGGCGATGCTGGCGCCGATGGGGCTGGCGGCCGGGCCGGTGGTGCCGTGCCGCGAGTGGCGCGAGCTTTATGCGGCGCTCGATTGCGGGGCGGTGGCGGCGATTCATCCGTTCTACACGGCTGCTGTGCGCGAGTTCGAGGCCGCCGGGCGGCCCATCGTGGGGAGCGCGCCGGTGGGCCATGATGGCACTGCTGAGTGGTTGAAAAACATCGGGCAAGCCTTTGGTTTATCAGAGGAAAAAGTTGCCGCGGCGCAGAACGCCTTTCTGCCCTCGATCCGTGAGGCTTTGGCCAATTCACCCATTGAGGGGCGCATCACGCTGTCGGGGTATGAAGGTAGCGAGCTCTTGGTGGCGCGGCTCTTGATCGAGAGCGGGGCGGAGGTGCCGTATGTGGGTACCGCCTGTCCCAAGACGCCCTGGTCTGCGGCGGATGCCGACTGGCTGACCGCGCGCGGTGTGACGGTGAAATTCCGCGCCTCGCTGGAGGATGACTGCGCCGCGATGGAAGGGCTGGAACCGGACCTTGCCATCGGCACGACGCCTGTTGTGCAAAAGGCAAAAGAAAAAGGTATTCCAAGCCTTTACTTCACGAACCTCATGTCGGCACGCCCCTTGATGGGCCCGGCAGGTGCAGGCAGTCTGGCCGAGGTGGTCAATGCCGCCATGGGCAACAAGGACCGCATGGGCAAGATGCGCGCCTTCTTCGAGGGGGTGGGCACTGGCGATACGGCGGGGGTGTGGGAAGGCGAACCGAATATCCGTGAGGATTTCCGGGCGACCAACCTCAAGAAGATCGAAAAGAAGGCCCGTGCGGCCAAAGCGCAGGAGATGATCTGATGCGCGGGATGGCTCATAATATCGCGTCGGTATCGCGTCGGTATTGCGTCGGTGCGCCGCGAGGCGGTGCGCCATGCTGATTCAGGACCATGATCGCGCGGGCGGATACTGGGGGGCGGTCTATGCCTTCTGCGCCGTCAAGGGATTGCAGGTGGTGATCGACGGGCCGGTGGGCTGCGAGAATCTGCCGGTCACATCCGTCCTGCATTACACCGACGCGCTGCCGCCGCATGAGTTGCCCATCGTGGTGACGGGCCTCGGTGAGGGCGAGATGGGTGCGGGCACCGAGGAGGCGATGAAGCGCGCCTGGGGTACGCTCGATCCGGCGCTGCCTGCCGTGGTCGTGACCGGCTCCATCGCCGAGATGATCGGCGGCGGGGTGACGCCGCAGGGCACCAATATCCAACGTTTTTTGCCGCGTACCATTGATGAGGATCAATGGCAGGCCGCCGACCGGGCGATGACGTGGCTCTTTACCGAATGGGGCATGACCAAGGGGCGCATGCCACCCGAGAAGAAACGCGAGGAGGGCAGCCCCCCGCGCGTCAATATCCTCGGGCCGATGTATGGCACGTTCAACATGCCGTCTGATCTGGCCGAGATCCGTCGCCTTGTCGAAGGCATCGGGGCCGAGATCAACATGGTGATGCCAATGGGCGCGCATCTGGCCGAGATGCGTAACCTGGTGAACGCCGATGCGAATGTCGTGATGTACCGTGAGTTTGGCCGGGGTTTGGCCGAGGTTCTGGGCAAGCCCTATCTGCAAGCGCCGATCGGTGTCGAGTCGACCACGTTGTTCCTGCGTAAACTCGGCGAGATGCTGGGGCTTGACCCGGAACCGTTCATTGCCCGCGAGAAACATTCGACACTGAAACCGGTCTGGGATCTGTGGCGCAGCGTCACGCAGGATTTCTTTGCCACCGCGAATTTCGGGATCGTCGCGGGGGAGACCTATGCGCGCGGCATTCGCAACTACCTTGAGGGCGATCTGGGCCTGCCCTGTGCCTTTGCCGTGGCGCGCTGCGCGGGCACCAAGACGAACAACGAAGACGTGCGGTCGATGGTGCATAACAAGCGCCCGCTGATCCTGATGGGGTCGATCAACGAGAAGATGTATCTCGCTGAGATGAAGGCCGGTCACGGGCCGCGCCCGACCTTCATCCCGGCATCGTTCCCCGGTGCCGCCATCCGGCGCGCCACGGGCACGCCGATGATGGGCTATGCCGGGGCCACGTATCTCTTGCAGGAAGTGTGCAACGGGCTGTTTGACGCGCTCTTTCATATCCTGCCTTTGGGGTCCGAGATGGACGCCGGGTCGGCCACGCCGACGCAGCTGCGCCGCGATTTTCCGTGGGATGCGGATGCCGCGCGCGAGCTGGAGCGGATCGTGGCATCCCACCCCGTGCTGACCCGAATTTCCGCCGCCAAGACGCTGCGCGACGCTGCCGAGGAGGCAGCACTGCGTCAGGGCGACGAACGTGTCGTTCTGGAGACCATCCAGGCGTTTTCCACACTTCCGACAGCATCCGACAAGGAGGATCTGACCGATGACTGACATGACATCCAACCCGCCGCAACGGAGCCGCGCGGGCCGCCCGCGCAGCGCGGAATACCACGTGTATTTCTTTTGCATCTTCTTTGTCGCCATCCCCTTCGCAACGCTGCGTTGGATGCGCGACGTGATCCGTCACCGCACCCTCAACCTGCGCGGCCCGCTGGCGCGCGCATGGCTCGAGGCGGACCGGGTGACGCCAATGATTTTCTCGGTCTGAGCCGCAATGGCCCATGACCGAGACACCAGCTGCCTGCCCGGAAGGGCGGACAGAAACCTGAGGGACCACGAAGGGCCCAAAGGACCCGGCCGCGGGGTTCGCGGCGTCAGCATAACTATCCGGAGGAAAGTTCATGGCTGATAAATCCGACCTGTCCTTCACAGGTCTCACAGACGAGCAGGCCCAGGAGCTGCATTCTGTCTATATGAGCGGTCTTTGGCTGTTCTCGGCAATTGCAGTGGTTGCACATATCGCAACCTTCATCTGGTTCCCGTGGTTCTGAAGAAAGGGGTTAGAAAATGGCTAAGTTTTACAAGATCTGGCTGATCTTCGACCCCCGCCGCGTTTTCGTGGCGCAGGGCGTGTTCCTGTTTCTGCTGGCAGCGATGATTCACCTCGTGCTTCTGAGCACCGACGGTTTCAACTGGTTTGAAATCGCGGCTGCCAAGTACGGCCAGTGATCACGCTGTTCTAAAGCCCGCTGCGGGCGCGGCCCGGTGCCCCGCCCGCAGCTATCAAGATCAAAATGAACTGGCCTCTCGGGCGGATGCCGCCCCCGTGGCCGAACGCGGAGACTTAAGACGATGGCTTTGCTCAGTTTCGAACGCAAATACCGGGTCCGCGGGGGGACGCTGATCGGCGGCGATCTGTTCGACTTCTGGGTCGGACCGTTCTATGTCGGCTTCTTCGGGGTCACGACGGCCTTTTTCGCCCTGCTTGGGACCATTCTTATTTTCTGGGGGGCCTCGCAACAGGGCACCTTCAATCCCTGGCTGATCAATATCGCGCCGCCTGACCTGAGCTATGGTCTGGGCCTGGCGCCGCTCATGGAGGGCGGGCTGTGGCAGATCATCACGATCTGCGCCACCGGTGCCTTTGTCAGCTGGGCGCTGCGCGAGGTGGAGATCTGCCGCAAGCTGGGGATGGGCTATCATGTGCCCTTCGCCTTCAGCTTCGCGATCCTCGCCTATGTCACGCTGGTGATCTTTCGTCCGCTCCTGATGGGGGCGTGGGGCCATGGCTTTCCCTATGGCATCTTCAGCCATCTCGATTGGGTCAGCAACACGGGCTACGCCTATCTGCATTTCCATTACAACCCGGCGCATATGCTGGCGGTGACGCTGTTCTTCACCACCACGCTGGCTCTGGCGCTGCATGGTGGTCTGATCCTGTCGGCGGCGAACCCCGAAAAGGGCGAAGACATGAAGACGCCCGATCACGAGGACACGTTCTTTCGCGATTTCATCGGCTATTCGGTGGGCACGCTGGGGATTCACCGGCTGGGTTTCCTGCTGGCGATCAACGCGGTCTTTTTCTCGGCGGTCTGCATCATCATCAGCGGCCCGGTCTGGACCAAGGGCTGGCCCGAATGGTGGAACTGGTGGCTCGAGCTGCCGATCTGGCCCTCTCAGGTAGGGATGTGAACCATGATTGAATATCAGAATATCTTTACGCAGGTGCAGGTGCAGGGCACGCCCGAAATGGGCATGGACGACACCGGCGGACGGCTCTCTGCCGAACGCTCGGGCAAGCCCTTCTTCTCCACCCTTGTCGGTTGGTTGGGCAATGCCCAGATCGGGCCGATCAACCTCGGGATGCTGGGGGTGGTGAGCCTTGCCAGCGGTCTGCTGTGGTTCTTTATCGTCGGCATGAACATGCTGGCGCAGGTGGGCTGGTCCTTGCCTGAGTTCCTGCGGCAGCTCTTTTGGCTGGCGCTGGAGCCTCCGGGGCCGGAGCATGGCCTGTCAATGCCGCCGCTGAATGACGGGGGCTGGTATATCATCTCCTCGTTCTTCCTGCTGGTGGCGGTGCTCGCGTGGTGGGCGCGCAGCTATCAGCTCGCGGCGAGCCACAAGATGGGCAAGCACGTGTTCTGGGCGTTCGGGTCGGCGATCTGGCTGTTCCTGGTGCTGGGCCTCTTTCGCCCGGTGCTGATGGGGTCATGGTCGGAGGCGGTGCCCTACGGTATCTTCCCGCACCTCGACTGGACCACGGCGTTCTCGATCCGCTACGGCAACCTCTACTACAACCCGTTCCACTGTCTTTCGATCGTGTTCCTCTATGGCTCGGTGCTGCTCTTTGCGATGCACGGGGCGACGATCCTCGCGGTCACCCGCTACGGCGGCGACCGGGAGTTGGAGCAAATCGTCGACCGGGGCACGGCAAGCGAGCGCGCCGCTCTCTTCTGGCGCTGGACCATGGGCTTTAATGCCACAATGGAGGGTATTCACCGGTGGGCCTGGTGGTTCGCGGTGCTGACGCCGATCACCGGCGGGATCGGTATCCTGCTGACGGGAACCGTAGTGGATAACTGGTTCATCTGGGCACAGGAGCACAATTTCGCGCCCATGTATGACGGCTCTTACGGCTACGAGGCTTACGGCTCCTACGAAGCCTTCATCGGACAGGAGGAGTGAGTCATGTTTCCAAGATGGTTTGACAAATGGAACCGCGAGAACCCCAAGGACATCTATGGTCCTGCCATTGCCATCGGGGTGATCGGGGGGGCGGTCTTTACCGCGACCATGCTGATCGCCTTTGGTGCGCCCTATCAGACGGACAGTCTGCAAACGGGTCCACGCGGCACCGGCATGTCGCGCCCCGAGTTCAAGACCGATCTCGCCAAACCGGACCCGGGGATCGAGGCGTTTCTCGCCTCGACCTCCGATCCGGTGGTGCCGCAGGGCGGCGAAGAGACCGCCGGAGAGGCGCGTGAGAACGTGCCGCCGGGGCTGGAGGGGTTGACGGTCGAGAACTATGACCGGCTGCTTGCCGCGATGCGCGAATGGACAGGTATTCCCGATCTCTTCGACGATCCGGCAAGCTATCAGACCAGCGTCGGCCACGTGATGATCGGCATGACCCAGAATCTCAACGAGAACTGGGCCGGTCATGTCATGGCCAACAAGGAGGTGGGTGTGACCTGTTACACCTGCCACCGTGGCGAGCCGGTGCCGTCGGATATCTGGTACAAGATCAGCCCGGTGAACGAGAGCGCCGAAGGCTGGTCGGCCAATCAGAACCGTGTGACGATGCAATCGCAATACACCTCTCTGCCGTCGGATGCGCTGGAGAAATACCTGCTCGATGGCGAGATAATCGCCGTGCATGACCTCGACAGCCGCGTTGCGGGTGTGCCGGGCACGGATGGTTATCCGGGCATTCAGCAGGCTGAGCGGACCTATTCGCTGATGAACTATGTCAGCAATTCGCTCGGGGTGAACTGTGTGTTCTGTCACAATTCGCGGGCCTTCTACGACGGCTCTCAGGTGACGCCGCAATGGGGCACCGAGATGCTGGGTATCCAGATGGTTCTGGAGCTGAACAACACCTACCTGGTGCCGCTCGAAGGGCTGTTGCCCGAGAACCGGCTTGGCCCGGTCTATGCCGACGCGCCCAAGGCGGCCTGCAAGACCTGCCACAAGGGCTATCAGCAGCCGTTGCAGGGCACCAATGTGATCAAGGACTGGCCGGAGCTTGCCACCGTGAGTGGTGAGCCGGATTACAGCAACTGATCCAAGCGCGGGGGCGCGGATGATCGCGCCCCCGCCGCAGGCTTTGCGCCGCCCTCGCGCGGGTGGCGATGCGCCACCGAGGAGGAGGCCGACATGACCCAAGAGACCCCCAAGACACCGCTGCTGGACCGGATCGCCGGGCCGTCGGACCTGCGACAGATGCCGGATGACACCCTGGCCCTCTTGGCAGACGAGTTGCGCGCCGAGGTGATTTCGGCCGTGTCGGAGACAGGCGGGCATCTGGGATCGTCCCTCGGGGTGGTGGAATTGAGCGTGGCGATTCACGCGGTCTTCAATACGCCGATGGACAAGCTGGTGTGGGACGTGGGCCACCAATGTTATCCGCACAAGATCCTGACCGGGCGGCGTGACCGTATCCGCACGTTGCGGCAGAAGGACGGGCTGAGCGGGTTCACCAAGCGGTCCGAGAGTCAGCATGACCCATTCGGGGCGGCGCATAGCTCCACCTCGATCAGCGCCGCCCTTGGCTTTGCCGTGGGGCGCGACATGGGGCAGGCGACGGGCGACGCCATTGCCGTCATTGGCGACGGGGCGATCAGCGCGGGCATGGCCTATGAGGCGCTGAACAACGCAGGCGCCGAGGGGCGGCGGCTGTTCGTGATCCTGAATGACAACGAGATGAGCATCGCCCCCCCGGTGGGCGCGATGTCGTCCTATCTGAGCCGGATGTATGCCAGCGAGCCGCTGGCGCGTGTGGCGTCATTGGCCGAAGGCTTCGAGGCGGCGCTGCCTGCGCCGATGCGCGACGGCGCGCGCCGGGCGCGGCAGCTGGTGACGGGGCTCACGGGCTCGGGCACGCTGTTTGAGGAACTTGGATTCCAGTATGTCGGTCCCATCGACGGGCATGACATGGGGCAATTGCTGGCCGTGCTGCGCGCGGCGCGGACGCGGGCGACGGGGCCGGTGCTCATTCATTGCTGCACCGTCAAGGGCAAGGGCTATGCCCCCGCCGAGGATGCCGCCGACAAGGGGCATGGTGTGTCGAAATTCGACCCCTCGACCGGGGCGCAGGCGAAATCCAAACCCGGTGCGCCGTCCTATACGTCGGTTTTCGGGCAGGCGTTGACCGATGAGGCGGCGCGTGACGAGCGTGTCGTCGCGGTGACGGCGGCGATGCCGGACGGCACCGGCGTGTCGAAGATGGCGGAGCGGTTTCCGTCCCGTGTCTTTGACGTCGGGATTGCAGAACAGCACGGGGTGACCTTTGCCGCCGGGATGGCGGCGAGTGGGCTGCGGCCGTTTTGTGCGATCTATTCGACGTTCCTGCAACGTGCCTATGACCAAGTGGTGCATGACGTGGCCTTGCAAGGGCTGCCGGTGCGGTTTGCGATTGACCGCGCGGGGCTGGTGGGGGCGGATGGCGCGACCCATGCCGGGGCCTATGACATCGCCTATCTGAGCAACCTGCCGGGAATGACGGTGATGGCCGCCTCGGACGAGGCCGAGCTTGTGCATATGGTCGCCACGGCGGCGGCACATGATGCGGGGCCCATCGCGTTTCGTTATCCGCGCGGGGCAGGCACTGGGGCGGCGCTGCCCGAGCGGGGCACGGTTTTGCCCATCGGCAAGGGCCGGGTGGTGCGAGAGGGCAGTGATGCCGCGATCCTGTCATTCGGGGCGCATCTTGGCGAATGTCATGCGGCGGCGGAGTTGCTTGCCGCCAACGGCCTTTCGGTGACGATCGCCGATGCGCGTTTTGCCAAGCCGCTCGACACGGAGCTGTTGATGCAACTCGTGAGCCATCATCGTGCGCTCTTTACAGTAGAGCAAGGGGTTGAGGGCGGATTCGGCTCCCTCGTGATGCATGCGCTTGCGCGTCGGGGTGCCTTTGACAAGGGATTGGTCCTGCGCAACATCTGCCTGCCGGATCGTATCGTGGAGCAGGCCAGCCCGGCCGAGATGTATGCCGATGCGGGCATGACCGCAGAGGATATCGCGGCAGAGATCCGCGCGGCGATCGCTGGCTGTGCCGATGTCGTGCCGTTGCGGCAGGTGCGCTAGGTACTATGGCGTGCCGGGGACGGTGATGCTCTCGAGATAGGCCCAGACATCGCGGGCCTTGGCGGTGTCGCGCAGCTTGAAGGCCATTTTGCCCCGCGCGTCCGGGTCGTCGAGGTAGTCGCGCAGATAGGCGGTCGCGTCCTTGACATAGACCACGAAATCCTCCTCGTTCCAGCGCAGACCGGCGCGGCCTGCGGCGACCATCGATGTGGAATAGTGAAAGCCCGGCACGCTCCCTGCGTGCCGCCCGATCACACCGTAAAGATTGGGGCCTGTGCGACCGCCGCGCACGACGGGGGTGCCGGTCTCATCGACAACCGAATGACAGACCCGGCATTCCTTGAAGATCTGCGCGCCGCGCGCCATGTCTGCCGCTAGTGCCGGGGCTGGGGCAGCGATCAGGACAATCGCAATGATCGCGCTTAGGTTGAGCATTTTAGCGCCTCTTCGCGTGTGCTTGCCTAGTCTATAGGTGGTCAGCCATAGCGAGGAGTCAATGCGAGCGCGCAGGGCCTCACGCGGTTGTCAGCTATTGTCAGGCCACCGCATGCGCCAGCGCGCATTGTTTCCACAGCACCGTCAGCGCCGTCACCAGGTGGTCGATATCGGCCTCCGAGTGCAGCGGTCCGGGGGTGAAGCGCAGCCGTTCGGTGCCCTTGGGGACGGTGGGATAGTTGATCGGCTGCACGTAAATGCCCCAGTCGCGCATCAGGATATCGGCGAGCATCCGGCATTTGACAGGATCCTTGATCATCACCGGGATGATGTGGCTCTCGTTGTCGAGATGTGGGATGCCGCGCGCGTCGAGTAGGCTACGCAGCCGGGCCACTTGTGCGCGCTGCGCCTGTCGCTCGTCGTCCGATTGCTTGAGATGCGCGATGCTGGCGGTCGCGGCGGCGGCCACGGCGGGGGGCAGGGCGGTGGTGAAGATGAATCCCGAGGCAAACGAACGGATGAAATCGCACAGGCTGGCCGAGCCGGTGACATAGCCGCCCATGCAGCCATAGGCCTTGCCCAATGTGCCTTCGATCAGGGTGATCCTGTGGGCGAGGCCACGTTCCTCGGAGACGCCGCCGCCGCGCGGGCCGTAGAGGCCCACGGCGTGCACCTCGTCGAGATAGGTCAGCGCGCCGTGTGTCTCGGCGACCTCGACGATCTCCTCCATCGGGCAGATGTCGCCATCCATCGAATAGACGCTCTCAAAGGCGACGATCTTGGGCGCGTTGGCGGGCAGGCGGGCCAGCTTGCGGTCGAGATCCTCGGGGTCGTTATGCTTCCAGATCACCTTTTGCGCGCGACTGTGGCGGATGCCCTCGATCATGCTGGCATGGTTGAGCTCGTCCGACAGGATCACCGCATCGGGCAACCGGCTGCCAAGCGTCGAGAGCGCGGCCCAGTTCGACACGTAGCCGGAGGTGAAGAGGAGCGCGTCCTCCTTGCCATGCAGGTCGGCCAGCTCACGCTCGAGCAGCAGGTGGTGGTGATTGGTGCCCGAGATGTTGCGGGTGCCGCCTGCACCTGTGCCGCATTGGTCGATCGCGTCTTTCATGGCCTCACGCACGACCGGGTGCTGCCCCATGCCGAGATAGTCGTTGGAGCACCAGACCGTCACCTCGTCGGGGGCGTCGGCGTCATGGCTCTTGGCCTTGGGAAACTCGCCGCAGCGCCGCTCCAGCTCGGCGAAAATGCGGTAATTTCCCTCTGTGCGCAGGGTGTCCAGCTGCGCGTCGAACATGGCGTCAAAATCCATGATGTCCCTCCGGTCTTGTCTTTTTAGGTGCGTGTTTGGGCGCGGGCAGCATCCAGCGCCAGAGTTTCGCATCCGGCACCGGCAGCACCATCAGCCAATGTTCGAGAAGGGCCAGCGCGGTGATCGCCGACAGGAGCGCAAAGCCGACCACCTCGCCCGGTTGGCCCGCGGAATAGAGCCGCTCCAGCCAGCAGGCCACGGCGAGGCTGAGCGCGGTCACCGAGCCGGGGAAGAACCAGCCCACCGGCGCGATGCGGAAATGGCTGCCTAGATGCGACAGCGCGCGGGGGATGAACTCGGTATTGATGCGCGGCACGCCGAAATAGAGGTTCAGCTTGGCGGTGACGCGGGCGAAATAGAGCACCGTGAAGGTCCAGAGCCCAAAGGTATTGGCAGCCTCAAAGCCGAAGATCCAGACAAGGATCAGCACGCCGGTCAGCAGCATCTCGTGATAGGCGACGGTGCCCCAGGCGCGGAGGAACCGCTCCCATTCCGGCAGATGCGCGGGGCAGGGGCGGCGATTGGGGCCGGTGATCGCGCCGGTGAGAAAGCTGAGCTCGATCCAGCCCCAGATCGCCAGCGCCGAGAGGAACGCGCCATAGGCGGCACCCACGCCGGTCAGGCCCGATGTCGCCTCATAGCCCCAGATCCCTGCGCCCAGAACCGGCAGCGCCAGGATCACCGCGCGGCGGCCCGCCGCATCGCCGCGCCGCTCGCAGAGGCGCACGACAATCAGGATCGCCCCGGTGGCGAACCACCAGAGAAAAAGCGCCATCAGGGCTGCGATCCAGGGGCTATGCACGTCTATTCCTTCATCTTGCCGGAAATATCCCGGGGGGTGTGGGGGGCTGGCCCCCCACGTGGGGCTGTGGGTGTGGGGGGCTGGCCCCCCACTTGGGGCTGTGGTGTGGGGGGCTGGCCCGCCACGTGTTTAGTAAGCCGGCTCCAGCCGGGTGCTGGCCGGCACCGCGTGTTTCTTGGCCGGGATGGTGTAGAGCCCGACAAAGGCCGCCGCCGCGCGTGTCTGCGCGCCGACGCTGCGCAACCATGCGCCGACGCCTTTTTCGGCCTTGGCGCGGGCCAGATCGGCATTGGCCTTTTGCAGCCGGACCAGACCCGCAGCCCACCGCGGGTTGTCGATATCGAGCGTGATCGGGAAGATCTGCTTGGTGAGCTCAGACGTCTTGGTAAAGACCTCGTTGGCGTACCAGTCAGGTTCGACGCCGAGGGCCTCGTGGAACTTGGGCCGCTGGTGATCGCGGACATACATCGTGGCGTAAACGGCGGTCAGGAAGAACTTGATCCAGAGCACGTTCTTGCCGCTTGTCAGCTTGGGGTCGGTCTTCATCAGCAGGGCAAAGGCCTCGCCGTGGCTGAACTCGTCATTGCACCACTCGTGGAACCACTTGAAGATCGGGTGAAAGCGGTGTTCGGGGTGCTGTTCCAGATGCCGGAAGATCGTGATGTAGCGGGCATAGCCGATCTTTTCCGACAGATAGGTGGCGTAGTAGATGAATTTGGGCCGGAAATAGGTGTATTTCTTCTTCTGGGTCAGGAACCCGAGGTTGACGGCCACCCCCGCCTCGCGCAGGGCGTCGTTGATGAAGCCCGCATGCCGGGCCTCGTCGCGCGCCATCAGTTGAAAGAGCTGCGTGATGTCCTTGTTGTTGCCGCGCCGCTTCATTTCCTTATAGAGCACGCAGCCCGAAAACTCGGCTGTGCAGGAGGAAATGAGGAAGTCGATGAACTCCTTTTTCAGCCCCGGCTCCATTCCGTCCCAATCGACGTGGTCCCAGTCCTCGTTCTTCTTGAAATGGCCCTTGTTGGGGTCGGCCTCCATCTGGTCGATGAGCTTGTCCCAATCGGCGCGGACGGAAGAGACGTCGATCGCGTCAAGCTCGTCGAAATCGGTGGTGTAAAAGCGCGGCGTGAGCAGGGTGTTCTGCATCGCCACCTCGGTCGCGGCCTTGCTGTCGAACTTGGCCTGTTCTTCCTGGATGGCGAGGCCTTCTTCGACGGTGGTCGCGTCGGCGGAATGTTTCACGAGGGCATTCATAGCGTCACCTCCTCGGAGAACGAGAATTCGCAAAGCTCCATCACCTCGAAATCTCCGGTCATCCGGGTCCAGAGGCGCTCGAGCCCGCTGGCGCGGACGATTGTGGCGTCGCGATCCTCGGAGACCACCTCGCCGAAGGGCGCCATGATCTCGGGGCCGTGCACCTTCACCTCGTCGCCCGGATAGACCGTGGCACCGTTGTTGAAGCGCACATGCGCGTGGAGCGATTCAAACTTGTGACTGATTTCAACCGTACAGGGCGCGTGTTCGATTTCCTTGGTAAGCCATCCCATTATTGGCCTCCTTTCTCAGTTTGCCAGCAGCTTTGCGAAGGCTGCGGCGTTATCCGCGCCGAACCCCATGAGGTCGGCGCGCCAGCCTGTGCTGGGGTCGTGGATCGAGAGGCGGCCGTTTTCGTGGCGTCTCACGGTGACCGGCCCGGTGCGGGCCACGTCGTGTTTGATGCGTTCGCGGTTGATCACCCGTTCGACGCCGGCGATAAAGCCGCCCTCTTCGGGGGAGAGGTTTGCGATGACGCTGCCATTGGCGTCGAGCACGGTGGCGCGGCCGCCCATGTCGCCCGAGAGGAACATTTGCCGTTCCAGCACCACCGCGCTGTTGGGCGGGGTGGAGACGAGCGGCGCGTCGGTGAGCCGTGCGTAGCTGACGATGGCCAGCACCGACAGCACCAGCACCAGCATGGCGCGGACCATCATCCGGGGGACAAGGTCGCGGTTGCTCGGGGTCTTGTATCTCGGGGCGCTTGCGTCGGTCATCGTCTCGGCTCCTTTGTTATTCGGCGGCCATCGCGGGGCGCGCTGTGGCGCGCTCGACGCGGGGTGTCGCGATCCGTGTCTCGGCCGCCTCGGAGATCATCGCGGCGATGCGATCCGCCTCGGGGATGCAGCGCAGCGCGGGCTGCGTGCGGCGCATCACCCAGGGGCGCACATGTGGCCAGCACACCAGATACGACAGGCGCGTGTCGCCCATCAGGTCAAAGGCGATGGTGCCGGTGCCGCGCTTGCCGGGCCTATAATCGGCGCGGCCGATCTGGGTGTAGGGCAGGTTGAGCGTCACCGTGAGCGCCGCCCCGATCCGCATGGCCACGCGGCGGTTGGTCACCGTGTAGACGGTGGCGCGGGCCTGCACATAGCCCACGATCATCAGCATCGCGCAGACCACGGCCCCCATGATCACGAGCGGGAGCGCGGCGGCAAAGGCGGTGACCAGCGGCATCTGGTCGATCAGCGTGATGAACCGCCACGCCGCCAGCACCCCGAAATAGCCCGCGACCCAGGGCAGGCTCAGCGCCTCGACGCTCAGCCGCCACCAATCGGGCTTGCCCTGCCACAGGATGCGCTCGCCCTCGGGCGGGGTCTCGGGCAGGCCGGGGACGGGTTCAACGGCAAAGTCGTCATGGCTCATGGTCTTGGTCCTTATCCCAGTTGCGGCTCGAGCCGCGCCTCGGAGGCGTAAAGCGTGCCGCCGCCGTAATAGCCCGCGATCTTGTCTTCTTCGAGCAGCGTCACCTGACGCGGCGAGGCATGCACTGGCACGCCCGCGAAATGCTCGCCGAAGATCGAGCGGATCTGCACCCGGTCCGAGCGGATGCGCGCGAAGGTCATCGGCACCAGCCGTTTGCCCTCACCCCAGGGGGCCTGCAATTCGATCTCGAGATAGCGCACCAGTTGCTCGGGTTCGTCGAGCCACATGTCGGTGACGGTGCCCACGACCTCGTGATCGCCGGCCTGCACCTCAAGCCCGCGCGGATCACGGCCGGCGGCTACCACGAAATGTTCGGTCGCCGACATCGGCACAATCTTGGGGTGGCCGTGGCCGTCAAGCTCGGGAATGTCGCGGCGCGGGGCCCAGGAGGCGGGGCCGACACCATCGGCCAACGGATCACCCGTCGGCACGAAGGGAAAACCGTTGCCTGCGGCGGTCTTGGCGAGTGCTATATCGGTGCGGTCGGGGTTCTGGCCCGAAGGCACGGTCACCTCGCCACGGCCATGCGGCAGACGAAACGTCTTGTCGCTCGGCACCGGGAACAGGCCCTGATTGGCGGACGGGTTGCCGTCGTCATCCTCAAGCGGGTAGCCCTCGCGCATGTTCTCGCGCTGAATGTAGAAGATCAGCACCGCGAAGAAGCCGTAGAACAGCCAGAGCGAGAGGCTCGCGAGGTCGAAATTTCCAAAGAATGGCTCGGTCATGTCAGATTCCTTTCGAGCGAACATTGGTCATGAGGGGAACTCGGCCAGCCCGATGCGGCCGCCCTCCGATTGCGATATGCTGCCGCGCGGGGTCAGCCGGACGAGCGGCCCCAGCACGACAAGGGTGAGAAAGAGAAGCGCGATTTCCGCGTGATAGACGAGGGAATAGCCGGTGGCGTTGGTCGCCAGCGCCTCGCCCCAGGCCCCCGAGAGCGCCACGTGATTGACCACATCGCGCAACGCCCCGCCGATGGCGATCGAGAGTCCCGCCGCCGTGGCCTGTGCCGCCCCCCATGCGCCGAGGGCGAGGCCGTGGCCGCTGCCGCCCTCGCGCGCCAG
>NZ_CAMYMD010000032.1 GCF_947259555.1 uncultured Roseovarius sp. | reverse complement strand
GGCTGCAACCTGTTCTGCGCTCTGATGTTTTCCGGGCTTGGCTGGCATTAAGCACTGCCAAACTAACGTTGGGTCGCCACACCGCGGCACGACGATGCGCGGCTTGCGGCAACGGCAGCTCAAGGCCCTTCCCAACTCTGATTTTCTCGCGAACAGGCAGCATGGCCAGTCATGTCAATCGTCAGACCCCGGACCGCCCGGCGGCCCGCACCGCGCGCTCCAGTGCTTCCAGAAAGCGCGAGCGGTCGGCCTTGGTATACCCTTTGCCGCCCCCCTGTCGGAACGGATCGGCGGCGCGCAGGTCGGCCATGAGATCACGGGTCGCCAGCACGTTGCCAATATTGGCCGCTGTCAGTGCCTCGCCGTTATGCTTGAGCACCTGCGCCCCGGCCTCGACACATCGGGCGGCGAGCGGAATATCCCCGGTGATCACCACGTCGCCCGGCCCGGCGCGTTCGGCGATCCACATATCGGCCACGTCCGGGCCATCGGGCACAATCACCGTCTCGACCAGCGGATTTTGCGACGGGCGCAGACCGCCGTTGGAGACGATGAACATCCGTACCCCGTGCCGGGTGCCAACCCGCTCGACTTCGGCCTTGACGGGGCACGCATCGGCATCAACGTAGATGGGCATGGGGTCTTCCTCTGTCTGTTGCGCATCGAGACCGGTCCTGAGCGGACCTCTTACACCGTATTGTCGAGCCATGCCCGGATTTCATCACCATGCTGGCCCCGTTCGGGCGGCGGTGTGACCGTCTGACATTGCCCATCAAACCTTGGAGCAGGGGCCGGGCTAAGACCACGGCCTGCCATCTGCCAGACACTGCGCGCCGCCATATGCGGGTCGCGCGCGGCCTCATCGGGCCGCAAGACCGGAGCAACGCAGGCATCCGACCCGGCAAAAAGCGCTGTCCAATGGCTGAGGGGCTCTGTCTCGAAGAGCGTGGCGAGAATGCGGGTCTGCTCGGGCCATTGCGCGGTCTCGTGCTGTGCCGCAAGACGCGGATCATCCGACAGACCCATGCGTGACAGGAACTCGGCATAGAATTGTGGCTCAAGGCATTGCACGGACAGCCAGCCGCCGCAGGCACAGGCATACACGCGCGACCAATGCGCGCCGTCCAGCAAGCTCTCGCCGCGCGCCATGGCGAGGTGCCCGGACGGCATCATCGACATCAGTAGCGCCATCATATGCGCAGACCCATCAACGATGGCCGCATCCACCACGGTGCCGCGTCCGCTGCGCGCCGCGCCGAGCAGCCCCGCCAGAACCCCGGCCACCAGATAGAGCGCGCCGCCGCCCACATCACCCACGAGCGTGGCCGGCGTCTGGGGCGCATGGCCGGGCGCGCCTGCATACCAGAGCGCGCCGGATGTTGCGATGTAGTTGAGATCATGACCGGCGGTCATGCTGCGCGGGCCATCCTGACCCCAGCCGGTCATCCGGCCGTAGACGAGGCGCCGGTTCATCGCGTGCATCTCCTCCGGTCCAAGGCCCAGCTTCTCCATGACCCCCGGGCGAAAGCCCTCGATCAGGGCATCCGACCGGGCGATCAGCGCGCGGGCGGTGGCGATGTCAGCTGCATCCTTGAGATCGAGCACGATCGAGCGCTTGCCCCGGTCCAACAGGTTGCGTGCCCCGGCGACGGGGTTGCCGGGGCCGGGCCGGTGGATCACGATCACATCGGCCCCCAGCTCGGCCAGCATCATTGCAGCGAAGGGCGCAGGCCCGAGCCCCTCGAATTCGACCACGCGCAGCCCTGAAAGCATGTATCCCCCTTGTTCGCCCCGCGCTCAGGTTAGGCCGGCCGCCCCTCTAGCGCCACCCGATTTGCAAGTATCAGACTTTCTGCTCTCTTGGCGGGCGCGCAGGCCTGCGCTAGGCTTTGCCGACCATGGAACGGGAGGAGCCGAACAGATGCAGATGAGCGACGCACGGGATATAAAGGCTGATCGGGCGACGGTCTGGGCGGCCCTGCTCAGCCCAGAGGTTCTCAAGGAATGCGTGCCGGGGGCGCAGGAGGTGACGGGCACGCCAGAGGACGGATTCGAGGCGACGGTCACCCAAAAGGTCGGGCCGGTGAAAGCCACCTTCAAAGGGACGGTCACGGTGTCGAATATCGAGGAGATGCAAAGCCTGACCCTTACCGGCGAGGGCAAAGGCGGCGCGGCAGGCTATGCCAAGGGCGGCGCGGATGTGCGGCTCGAAGACAGCGAAACGGGCACCCGGCTGATCTACGATGTCGAGGCCAAGGTCGGCGGCAAGCTGGCGCAATTGGGCAGCCGCATCGTCGACGGCTTTGCCAAGCGCATGGCGGACCAGTTTTTTACCCGGCTCGAAGACGTTCTGGAGGGGCCGAACGAGGACGACCCGGAACCGGAGGCGGAAAAGAAAGGCTGGTTGAAGCGTCTGATCAGCTGAGGCGCGTCACTCCTGCGAGAGGCTGTTACGAGACACGATCGTGCTCTCGTTTGCGGCGATGAGCCGTGCGATGCGCTGCCCGATCTTGCGGCTCGCCTTGAAGGACGGGTGAATGAGATCAACCCCATGATAGCTCCGGTCGCCATGCGGGACCAAATCCGAGAGGGGCAAAAAATGCACGCCCCGATCAAGCCCGGCGAGACGTGCCACGCGACGATCCATTTCGGCGCCCTCATCGGTGCAATGCTCTACCGGCGAGGTGATGCCGGGTGTGCGCATGTACCCGACATAGACCACCTGTGCGCCGGAATGGCGAAGCTTGGAGACAAAGCCGGGGATGACCCCCCGGCGCCCGTCCTGTGAAATCAGGCGGTCGAGCTTGCGCTTGCAGCGCATGCAGCCGCAACCGAGCCAAAGATCGTTGCCGCCGCCGTTGAGCACTGTCCAATCCCAATCACCGCGGCGATATTGCTTGGTGATGTTGAGGCCAAGCGCCCCGGTGATCGGCAGCCGATACAAGAACCGCGCGCCCGCGACCGAGGTGTCGGTCACATCCACGCCCAGAGAACTCTCGACCGAGGCGGACACGGAGAGGCCCATCAGCTTGTGCATCGCAAGAAGCGAGTCGCCCATGACCAGAATCCGCGGCTCTGCCCCCGCAGGGGCAGGGCCAAGACACAGGGCGCCCACCAAGGGGAGCATTCTGAGAAAATTTCCGATCATTTCGCCATCCTCGAATCCTTCGCCCCGACGCCAAGCTACCAGAATGCGGTGCAACTATGAACAAGGGCGGAAAAACACACTGTTCTCCAATTGGCGACGGCGCTCATTCCCGCACAGACCGCCGTGCAGCGATGCGTGTTGCACTCGCTCGCGAGAGGCTTAGGTTCTGCGCAGGAAACAGGGGGCGAATATGACGGCAATCGTCGCGGTCGAGGGATTGAGCAAAATCTACAAGGACGGTTTCAGGGCGTTGCAGGATGTCTCTCTCAGCATTGAGAGAGGCGAGATCCTCGCACTTCTGGGGCCAAACGGCGCGGGCAAGACAACCCTGATCTCGACGCTGTGCGGCATCACCACACCGTCAAGCGGACAGGCCAGCGTGGGCGGGCATGATATTGTGCGCGGCTACCGCGCCGCCCGCGCCATGATCGGTCTTGTGCCCCAGGAAATCGCGCTTGAGCCTTTCGAGAAGGTCATAAACACGGTGCGGTTTTCGCGCGGGCTGTTTGGCAAGGGCAAGGATGAGGCCCTGATCGAGCGCATTCTGCGTCAACTATCGCTCTGGGATAAACGCAACAATCGCATTCGCGAGTTGTCAGGGGGCATGAAGCGCCGGGTTCTCATTGCCAAGGCGCTGTGTCATGAGCCCGATGTCCTGTTTCTGGATGAGCCCACCGCTGGCGTCGATGTAGAGTTGCGCCGCGACATGTGGGAGGTGGTGCGCGCCCTCAAGGAAAGCGGCGTGACGATCATTCTGACGACCCACTATATCGAAGAGGCCGAAGCGATGGCCGACCGCATCGCGGTGATCAACAAGGGTGAGATCCTGCTGGTCGAGGACAAGGCCGCGCTGATGCGGCGGATGGGGCGAAAATCGCTTCAGATCGACCTTGCCGATCCGGTCGACGCGGTGCCCGATGCCCTCGCCGGTTATGATCTGGAACTGGCGCAGGGCGGTCACGCGCTGATCTATCACTATGACACGCGGGCAGAGGGCACGGGCATCACCCGGCTCTTGCAGGCGCTTGCCAGGGAGGGGCTGTCGCTGCGCGATATCGAAACCCGCCAAAGCAGTCTGGAAGAGATTTTCGTGGGCCTGGTAAAGGAGAATGCGGCATGAACCTGCACGCCATATGGGCCATTTACGTCTATGAAATGAAGCGGTTTTTTCGCACCATCATGGAAAGCCTGCTATCGCCCGTCATCTCGACAACGCTTTACTTTGTCGTCTTTGGCGCCGCCATCGGCAGCCGCATAGAACAGGTCGAGGGGGTAAGCTATGGCGCGTTCATCGTGCCCGGTCTTATCATGCTGAGCGTGATGACACAGGCGATATCCAATGCCTCTTTCGGGATCTATTTTCCTAAGTTCATCGGCACCATATTCGAGCTGCTCTCTGCTCCGGTCAACTTTCTCGAAATCGTGCTGGGCTATGTCGGCGCGGCTGCGACCAAGGCGTTGATGATCGGCGTGGTCATCCTGATCACCGCCGGTATCTTTGTCGATCTCGACATTCAGCACCCGGTGATCATGGTGCTGTTTCTCGTGCTGATCTGTGTCTCATTCGCGCTGTTCGGGTTCATCATCGGCATATGGGCGGAGAATTTCCAGCAGTTGCAACTGATCCCGCTCTTGGTGATCACGCCGCTGGTGTTCCTCGGGGGCGCGTTCTACTCAATCTCGATGTTGCCATCCGCGTGGCAGATGGTGACATTGTTCAACCCGGTGGTCTATCTCATCTCGGGCTTTCGCTGGGCCTTTTTCGGCGTGGCGGATGTGGGCATCGGGTACAGCTTTGCGGCGGTGTTCGTGTTTTTCGGTCTCTGCCTCACCGCTGTCTGGCTCATATTCAAGACCGGCTACAGGATAAAAAGCTGACCGCGCACCGCGTGATTTTAGTCACGCGGGCATGTGCGAAATGCGAGGCTCATGTCGTTCTGGCACGCCACCGGCTTGTTTGTCGGACCTGCGCACTCTACATCGGGCATCATGAAACATTTGATACCCTTCCTGAACCGCAAGCCGAGCGTCGCTGTCATTCGCCTTGCGGGCATGATCGGTGCGGGCGGCCGTGCACAATTGAATGACGAGACACTCGGGCCGGTGATCGAAAAGGCGTTTTCGCGGGGCAAGCCTGTCGCGGTGGCGCTGGTGATCAACTCTCCGGGTGGCTCTCCAGTGCAAAGCTCGCTCATCGCCGCGCGTGTCAGGCGGCTGGCCGAGGAAAAAGGCGTACCGGTGCATGCCTTTGTCGAGGACGTGGCGGCCTCGGGCGGCTATTGGCTGGCGGTTGCGGCTGACGATATCTGGGTGGACGAGTCGTCTATCATCGGGTCTATCGGCGTCATCTCCGCAGGGTTTGGCGCGCAAGTGTTTCTGAGACGGCAGGGCGTCGAACGGCGGGTCTACACGGCCGGCAAATCAAAGAGCACACTTGATCCGTTCCTGCCGGAAAAGCCCGAGGACGTGACCCGGCTCAAGGCCCTTCTGGATCAGATCCACGACGCGTTCATCGCCCATGTCAAGGCCCGGCGCGGCCCGAAACTGGCCGATGATCCCGATATTTTCACTGGCGAATTCTGGCTGGGGAGGCGCAGCGTGGAACTGGGTTTGGCCGATGGTGTCGGCCACCTCGTGCCGAAGATGAAAGAGCTGTACGGGGACAAGGTACGTTTCAGGAAATATGGCCGCAAACGCGGGCTGCTCTCGCGCTTTGGTGCGACGCTTGCGCAGGATGCGATGATCGCGGTCGAAGAACGGGCGAGCTATGCCCGGTTCGGGCTATGACATGATTGTAAAGATCGTCGTTCTGTTTCTTGTGGCCATGGGCGTGATGGCCATGTTCGGCAAGCTTCGCTTTCCCGGGCAAAAGCGGCTCGCAGCGGCAAAATGCCGAAAATGCGGTCGTTACCGGATTGGCAAGGGGCCCTGTTCCTGTGGGAAGGGCAAGCTCAAATGATGCCATGGCTCTTGTCTGCGCTCGGCCTTGTGATCTTGTTGCTGGCCGGTGATGCGCTTGTCAAAGGTGCGGTCAATCTCAGCTTGCGGGTGGGCATCCCGGCCCTGATCGTGAGCCTCACGGTGGTGGCGTTTGGCACCTCTGCGCCTGAGCTGCTTATTTCGGTCAATGCCATATTGGCCGACAAACCGGGGCTTGCGCTTGGCAACGTGGTCGGCTCGAACACCGCGAATGTGCTGTTGGTGCTTGGGGTTCCGGCGCTGCTCTCGGTGCTGCACACGAGCGGCTGTCTCTGTTCCAAATCCTACCTTCAAATGCTGGCGGCGAGCGCGCTCTTTATCCTGCTGGCGTTCCGCGGCACGTTTGACTGGATCGCCGGTCTCATTCTGCTGACCGCGCTGGTCTTGATGCTGGCGGATGCGTTTCGTGATGCCCTGAGCCATCGCCGTGACGCAGCCATAAAGGCGTTGGCGGATGCCGAGAATATCGAGGACGTGGAGGGCGCGGACCCGGATATGCCCTGGTGGCAGATTATCACGTTTCTGCTTCTTGGCCTCGTGGGCCTGCCGCTTGGCGCTGATTTGCTTGTCGACAACGCCTCGATCATCGCCGAGCGGTACGGTGTGAGCGAGGCGGTTATCGGGCTCACTCTGGTCGCCCTTGGCACCTCGCTGCCGGAATTGGCGACAACGGTCATGGCGGCGCTGCGCAAGCAGGCGGATGTGGCGCTGGGCAATGTCATTGGCTCCAACATGTTCAACCTGCTTGGCATAATCGGCGTCGCGTCGCTTGTCGGGCCGATCCCGGTCGATCCGGAATTCCTGCGGTTTGACCTGTGGGTCATGCTGGGGTGTTCTCTGTTGCTGATCCCGTTCGTGTTTTTCAAGTTTGATATCGGGCGGCTCTTGGGGATTGCCTTGACCTTGGCCTATTTGGTCTATGTCACGGTCGTATTGAGCTGAACAAAGAGGCGGAATGATGCGGGCACTTGTAACAGGCGCAGGCAAACGGCTGGGCCGGGCAATGGCGCTCGAACTGGCGCGTCATGGGCATGACATCGCCGTGCATTACGCAACATCCCAAGACGCCGCCGAAGGCGTGGCGCAAGAGATCCGCGCGATCGGACAAAACGCGGTGACACTCCGGGCGGACCTGTTGGACGAGGCGCAGGTGATGGACCTGGTGCCGGGTGCCGCGAAGGCGCTTGGCGGGCCGGTGAACGTGCTTGTCAACAATGCCTCGATCTTTGACTATGACAACATATCGAGCGCCACGCGGACAAACTGGGACCGCCATATGGAGAGCAACCTGCGTGCGCCCTTTGTGCTGACTCAGGAACTGGCCCGCATGGTCCCCGATCCGGTGCCGGATGAGAATGACGAGCCGGTGGCGCAGGGCCTTGTGATCAACATGATCGACCAGCGGGTGCGCAAGCTGACGCCCGAGTTCATGACCTATACGATTGCCAAGATGGGGCTGTGGGCGTTTACCCAGACCGCCGCGCAGGCGCTTGCGCCCAGGGTTCGCGTGAATGCCATCGGTCCGGGCCCGACGTTGCAGGGCCACCGCCAGAGCGACCGCCATTTCCAGAACCAGCGCAAGGCCACTTTGCTTCATCGCGGGGCGAATGCCAGCGACATCTCGGCCGCGCTTGCCTACTTCCTGAATGCGCCAGCCGTGACGGGACAACTGCTCTGTGTGGACGGCGGCCAGCACCTTGGATGGCAAACCCCGGATGTGCTCGGAGTAGAGTGAACCGGAGAGCACCTCGCCAGAGTTTTGCACCGGTCATGTTGCCGTTACGTAAGCGTTACAAAATCGTCAATGTTTTCAGTGTTTTGTTTTATTGGTATATTTTTTTCTTTTAATAACAAAAAGATAATTGTGCGCCTAAAAAATAGGCAATTCCGTGAAGCCTACCGAATACAAGGAAAATTTCCCCTTCGCGGAAACTTATCTTCAGAGTTATCCACATCTTTGGTGGAAAGCTTACCCCTTGCCCTCACCTTGATATCATTGCAGCACTCGCGCAGAATCATAAGTAAGTAATCATGTCCGGATCACAGCCCGATACCACGCCAGAAACAGGCCACGAGGTCATTCGCGGCTACCTTCGGACGCTCGATGCGTCGCCGGGCGTGTACCGCATGCTCGATGCACAGGCGCGGGTGCTCTATGTCGGAAAGGCCCGCAATCTGCGAGCGCGAGTCTCGAACTATGCCCGGCCGACAGGCCACACCGGTCGTATCGCTCGGATGATCCGCGAAACCGCCTCGATGATGTTTCTCACGACGGCGACCGAGACCGAGGCGCTGCTGCTCGAACAGAACCTCATCAAGCAGCTCAAGCCGCGCTACAACGTGCTCTTGCGTGACGACAAGAGCTTTCCCAACATCCTCGTGACGTCGCACGACTATCCGATGATCAAGAAGCATCGCGGCGCCAAGCGCGACAAGGGCAGCTATTACGGCCCCTTCGCCAGCGCCGGCGCGGTCAACCGCACGCTGGCGCAGTTGCAGCGGGTCTTTCAGCTGCGCAACTGCAACGACACCATGTTCGAAAGCCGCACGCGCCCCTGCCTGCAATACCAGATCAAGCGCTGCACCGCGCCCTGCGTCGGCAAGATCTCCAAGACCGAGTATGCCACACAGGTGCGCGACGCCGAACGCTATCTCTCGGGGCGCTCGACCGAGATACAGGAAAAGCTGGCCACTGAGATGTCAGAGGCCGCCGAAGCGATGGAATACGAACGCGCCGCCGCCCTGCGCGACCGGATCAAGGCGCTGACACAGGTGCAGACCGCGCAGGGCATCAACCCGCGCACCGTGACCGAGGCCGACGTGATCGCGCTGCATCTCGACAAGGGACAGGCCTGCGTGCAGGTGTTCTTTATCCGCGCCGGGCAAAACTGGGGCAACCGCGATTTCTATCCGCGCGTCGGTACGGATGTGGAAGAGCCCGAGGTGCTGGAGGCCTTTATCGGTCAGTTCTACGACAGCAAGGAGCCGCCCCGCGCGCTGCTCCTGTCGCATGATCTGGAAAATCCCGACCTGATGAGCCAAGCCCTGACCGAAAAGCTGGGCCGCAAGGTGACGCTCACCGTGCCCTTGCGCGGTGAAAAGGCCGAACTCATTGACGCCGCGCTGCGCAACGCTCGCGAGAGCCTCGCCCGCAAGATGGCCGAGAGCGCGACGCAGGGAAAGCTGCTCAAGGGGCTTGCCGAAGCATTCGATCTGCCCGAGCCACCGCAGCGGATCGAGGTCTATGACAACAGCCACATTCAGGGCACCAACGCCGTCGGCGCGATGATCGTGGCGGGGCCCGAGGGGATGATGAAGAACCACTATCGCAAGTTCAATATCAAGGGCGACGACCTGACCCCCGGCGATGACTTCGGCATGATGAAAGAGGTGCTGACCCGCCGATTCAAACGCCTTCTGAAAGAAGACCCCGACCGCAGCCACGGCCAGTGGCCCGACCTGCTGCTGATTGACGGCGGCGCGGGACAGGTCAGCGCGGTGGCGGGGATCATGCGCGAGATGGGGGTCGAGGATATCCCGATGGTGGGTGTGGCCAAGGGCGTGGACCGCGACCACGGCAAGGAAGAATTTCACCGCACCGGTAAGCGTCCAATGGCGCTGCGCCACAATGACCCGGTGCTCTATTTCGTGCAGCGCCTGCGCGACGAGGCGCACCGCTTTGCCATCGGCACGCATCGCGCGAAACGGGCCAAGGCAATCTCTGCCACCCCGCTCGACGAGGTGCCCGGCGTCGGTGCCGCCCGCAAGCGCGCCCTGCTTGCGCATTTCGGATCGGCCAAGGCCGTGAGCCGCGCCAACCTCGCAGACCTCAAGGCGGTCGACGGTGTTTCCGGTGCGCTGGCACAAAAACTCTACGATTTCTTCCATGAGCGGGGGTGAGCGCATCAGAGGGCGGCGTCATCCGCGAGCCCGACCCGAGGATCGCATGGATCAAGAGATCCCCGGATCACGTCAGCGGATGGCAGAGAACCCGGAGAAAGCGACGCTTTCCCTTGCTCGCGGGACACGCTAGAACGTGGCCATGACGTGGACTCTGCCCAATATCCTGACCACGCTCCGCCTTATGGCCGCTCCGGCTGTGGCGGTGATGTTTTTATATTTCACAAGACCTTATGCAGACTGGTTTGCGCTTATTCTATTTGTCAGCGCCGCGATAACGGACTGGTTCGACGGCTATCTCGCGCGGAGCTGGAAACAGGTGACGCGGGTTGGCACGATGCTCGATCCGATCGCCGACAAGGCAATGGTGGTGATCGCCCTGATGGTGATCGTCGGCTATTCGAGCATGTCACCCTGGCTTGTGCTGCCCGCCACTGTGATACTCTTTCGCGAAGTTTTCGTATCCGGCTTGCGCGAGTATCTGGGCGACACTGCTGGCATGCTCAAGGTCACCAAGCTGGCCAAGTGGAAGACCACCGCGCAAATGATCGCGATCGCGGTGTTGTTTGCCCAAGGGGTTTTTGAACATTATTTCGGAATGTCGGTTTTCGGAATGGATGATCAACTGGTATTATCCATCCTCGAAGGGCGCGAAGACGATCTGCATGGGCTGTACTGGAAATATGCCGGCATGGTTTGGGCGGGACATCTTGGTATATGGCTCCTGTGGATCGCCGCGGCGCTCACATTGCTGACGGGGTTTGATTATTTGCGCAAATCTATCCCCTATCTGAAGGATGACGCATGATGGACGTCTTGTATTTTGCATGGGTGCGCGAGAGAATCGGTCTGCCGAAGGAGCGGATCGAGGCGCCGGGCGCCACGGTGATGGATCTCGTTAAACAGCTGCGTGCGCGCGAAGAGCGCTACGAGGCTGCATTCGCGGATCTGAGCGCATTGCGCGTGGCTGTCGATCAAGAGTTGAGCGACTTTGATGCGCCTCTCGCCGGGGCCCGTGAAGTGGCGTTTTTCCCACCGATGACAGGGGGCTGAGCCGTGGACATCCGCGTGCAGGAAGCGCCTTTTCATCTCGGCGCTGAAACCGATGGATTTGCCCGCAAACAAAGCGGGATGGGCGCGGTTGTGACCTTTACCGGGATCGTTCGCGATCTGGGCGAAAGCCGCCTCGACGTCATGGAGATCGAGCATTACCCGGGCATGACGCAGAAAGCTCTCGAAGACATAGCTGAAGAGGCGTCAAACCGTTGGGCCACCGGCGACATTCTGATCATCCACCGCTATGGTCGCCTGCGTCCGGATGAGATGATCATGATGGTCGCCACCTCCGCGCGGCATCGGTCCGACGCCTTTCAGGCGGCCGAGTTTCTGATGGATTTTCTCAAATCCCGTGCACCGTTCTGGAAGAAAGAGATCACGGACGACGGCGCTGAATGGGTGGCCGCGCGCGATGCAGACGAGGATGCGTTGACGCGCTGGTAGAACATGCGGCACGGGCTTTGACGAAAGAATTGCGATGTGACGCGCGGTTCTGCTTGCGCCTGCGGGCGGGCGGGCGATGATCCGCCTTGCAAGCCATGCAGAGAAAGAAGACCATGAGCGGGATTATCGACGACTATATCGCCACCCTCACCCCGAGGGCACAGGGCCGGATCAAGGGGCGCGCCAAGCTCGTTATCGCCGACCATGGCAGTGTCATGCTGAGCGAAACCGGCGCGCATCGGGGCGACGAGGCGGCGGATGTTGTTCTGAGCGCCAGCGACGCGGTGTTTCGCAACATCCTGTCAGGCGCTCAAAACCCGATCATGGCCTATATGTCCGGCAAGCTGAAAGTTGAGGGAAACGTGCAGCGCGCGCTCAAGGTGAGTGCGATCCTGACGGACGAGGCATGAGGTCGGAAGGCAGGTCCGGGCCGCAGTCGCGACCCGGATCAAGGGAGGGGTCTTAGCCCCCGGCGTTGGGGAAGAACAGCTGCTGACCGTCCACCTCGTAGCCCGCGATGGCGGTCTGGCCTTCCTCCGAGAGCACCCAGTCGATAAACGCCTGCCCGGCCTCGGCCTTGACGCTTTCGTGCTTTTCGGGGTTCACGAGGATGATGCCATACTGGTTGAACATCTTGGGGTCGCCCTCGACCGCGATCTGGTAATCGCCCTTGTTGCCGAACGCGATCCAGGTGGCGCGGTCGGTCATGATATAGGCGTCCATCGCCGTGCCGGTGTTGAGCGTCGCGCCCATGCCCGAGCCGGTCTCACGATACCAGCCGCCCGAGGCCGCCTGCACGTCGATCCCGGCCTCGTTCCACAGCCGCAGCTCGGCCTTGTTGGTGCCGCTGTCATCGCCGCGCGAGGCGAAGGGCGCGTCGGCCTCGCTGATCTTGGTCAGGGCCGCGACCACGTCGCTCATCCCCGCCACGTCCGCGGGGTCGGCGGGCGGGCCGACGATGACGAAATCATTATACATCACGTCGGACCGCGACACGCCGTGACCCTCGGCCACGAACTTCTCTTCGGCGGGTTTGGCATGGACAAAGAGCACGTCGCCATCGCCATTGGCGGCATTCTTGATCGCTTGGCCCGTGCCCACGGCCACGACCCGCACCTCGATGCCGGTCTTGTCCTCGAACATCGGCAGGATGTGGTCGAACAGGCCCGAATTCTGCGTCGAGGTGGTGGATTGCACCACGATGAACTCGTCCTGCGCCTGTGCGCCACCGGAGAGGCCAAGCGCGAGCGCGGTGCCCATGGCAAGCGAAAGAAGATGACGTCTGAACATTGAAAACTCCCTGTTCGGTTGGTTTTTAAAGATTGGTCGCGGTGTAGAGCCGCCCCTGCGTCCAGGCGCGGGCAGCCTCGGAGCGCGGCGCGCCCAGAACCTGATCGAGCGAGCCGCGTTCCGCGACGCGCCCGGCATGGAGGAAGATCACCTCGTCGCCCATGCGCCGGGCCTGACCGATGTCATGGGTGACCATCACGATGGTCACGCCGCGCGCGTGGGCGGCGTTGACCAGATCCTCGATCATCTGGGTCGAGGCCGGATCGAGGCTGCTTGTGGGCTCGTCAAGGAACAGCAAATCCGGCTCACACACCAGCGCGCGCGCCACCGCGAGGCGCTGCTGCTCACCGCCCGACAGGACGCGGGCGGGATGGCTTGCCAGATCGGTGAGCCGCGCCATCTCCAGCGCCTCGTTCGCCCGGTCGGCGCGGGCGCGGCCTGCAAGCCCGTGGACCTTGAGCGCGAAATTCAGATTGGCCAGCACCGAGCGGCGCAGCATGACGGGGCGCTGAAACACCATCGCCTGCGCGCGGCGTGCCACGCGGTCGGGGGAATGACCGCGCCACAGAACCTGCCCCGCAGACGGTGTCAGCAGCCCGTGCAGCAGCCGCAAAAGCAGGCTCTTGCCGCTGCCATTCGCGCCCATCACAAGCGTGCGCTTGCCCGGCGTGATCTCCAGGTCGATACCGTGAATGAGGCTCTGGCCGCCTGCCGCAAAGCGCAAGGACTGCGCCTCCAGCAGTGGCTCCGCCGCAACGGGGCGTTCTGCGAGGATATCCATCACCGCGTCACGCATAGGCTGCCCGCACCGCCGAGGCCCGGAGCGCCATCACGCCCGCGTTCACGATGACAGCCAGCCCCAGAAGCAGCACGCCCAATGCCAGTGCCAGTTCGAGATTGCCCTTGGAGGTCTCAAGCGCGATGGTGGTGGTCATCACCCGGGTAACGTGGTTGATATTGCCGCCGACGATCAGCACCGCGCCCACCTCGGCCACCGCGCGGCCAAAACCGGCGAGCGCCACGGTCAGCAGGCTGTAGCGCGCATCCCACAACAGCGCAGACACGCGTTCACGCGCCGAGAGGCCGAACGAGGCGAATTGCTCGGCATATTCGCCGTGCAGGTCCTCGACCACCTGTTTCGTCAGCGCCGCCACGATGGGGGTCACCAGAATGGTTTGCGCAATGATCATGGCAGAGGGGGTGTAGAGCAGGCCGAGGATGCCCAGCGGCCCCGCATTGGACAGCATCAGATAGACGAACAGCCCCACCACCACCGGCGGCAGCCCCATCAGCGCGTTGAGCAGCACCGTCACCGCACCGCGCCCGCGAAAGCGGAACGCGCCCACGACTGCGCCCAGGGGCAGGCCGATCAGGCAGGCGATGGCCACCGCCGTCAGCGTCACGCGCAGCGACAAGAGCACGATCTCGCTCAGATCCCGATCCCAGGTCAGGATCAGGCCGAGCGCCTCTGCCATGATGTCGCCAAAGCTGAACAAATGCGATTTCTCCCCTATGCGGGAAAAAAAACACAAAATCACATATGAATCCAGCCCAAAGGCATGCTGATGTCAGTTTTCCACCGGTCGCAGCCGCCATACGCGTAGGGGCTGGATCAGTTCCGGCCCCTTGGCGCCTTGGGTGGCGTGCTCGGCAAAGAGCCGTTCAATCTGATCGTGCCGCGCCTCTGCGATTGCCCGGCGCGCCGGGTCGACGCGCGCGAGATATGTTATGAAGGCCCCCGTATCGGCCACCGGCGTAGGCCGAGCATAGGTGACCGCAGCGGGGCCCGTCGCCTCGCCGGTCAACAGAACGGCATCAATCGAGTCAATTGCCGCTTGGCGGATCTCGGTCTCGTCCTCGACCGGGCGCATCACCTCGAAGAACGGCCCCTGCGCCAGCGGCTCCACGATCACGACCTCGCCGCCGGGGCGCAGGACACGCAGCGCCTCGCGCAGGGCGTCTTGCATCACAGGCACGGGGACATGGTGCAGTGAATTGAGAAAAATGCAGGCATCGAATGCGGCGGCGTCGAACGGCAGCCTCTCTGCCCCCAATGCGTAAAAGCGCGCGTTTGGCACTTTGGCGTAGGCCGAAGCTATCCCCTCCGCGTCCGGGTCGATCCCGGTGACGGCATATCCCGCTTTGTCCAGCTTACGCGATAGCCCGCCGTGTCCGCACCCGATATCGAGCACATCGCGCGCGTCGATTTGCGCGAGAATGGCTAGCAGGCGCGCACTGGTATCCGTCTCTTCAGTCATCGGAGAACTCCTCTCGCAACGCATCGCTATGGGCGCCCAAGCCCGGCACGGGGCCAAGCGTGGCCGGGCTGTCATCGACCAACGCGCCGGGCGCCAGCATCCGCACCGGGCCGCTTGGCGTTTCGACGGTGACATAGCGGTTCTGCGGATGTTCCGTCAGATCCTCCATCTCGCTCACCCGGCCATAGGCGATGCGCGCAGCGCGCAGGCGGTCGGCCATCGCGTCGCGAGACACGGCGGCAAAGACCGGGCGCAGCACCGCATCGAGCGCGGCACGATTGGCGACACGGTTCGAATTGCTGTCAAACCGCGGATCGCGGGCAAGGGCCGCATCGCCGAGGATTGTTTCGCAGAACATGGCCCATTCCCGCTCGTTCTGGATCGAGATCAGCACCGATTTGCCATCGCTGCCCTCATAGACACCGTAGGGCGCGATGGTGGGATGATTGAGCCCCGCGCGCGGCGGCACCTTGCCGCCATAGGCGTATTGCAGATAGGGCACGTTCATCCAGTCGCTGAGGGCGTGAAAGAGCGATACCGCGATATGTCGCCCCGTGCCGGTGGTGGCGCGCCCGATCAGCGCCTCGAGGATGGACTGATAGGCGGTCATGCCCGCCGCGATATCGCAGACCGACACGCCGGTGCGCGCCGGGCCCGCGGCGTTGCCGGTGATCGACGACAGCCCGGTTTCGGCCTGCACCAGCAGGTCATAAGCCTTGAGATCAGAGAGCGGCCCCTCTTCGCCATAGCCCGAGATCGACACGGTAATGAGGCGCGGATAATCGGCGCGCAGCCGGTCGGGGGCGAAGCCCAGCCGGTCGATGGCCCCCGGCGCGAGGTTCTGGATGAAGATATCCGCGCGGGCCAGCATCCGCTCCATCAGGTCGCGATCCTCCTCTTGCCTCAGGTCGAGACAGACCGATTCCTTGCCCCGGTTGAGCCAGACGAAATAGGCGCTCTCGCCCTGCACAAGGCTGTCATAGCCGCGCGCGAAATCGCCCTCGGGGCGTTCCACCTTGATCACCCGCGCGCCTGCCTCGGCGAGACGGCTTGAGGCATAGGGCGCGGCGACCGCCTGTTCCACGGAGATTATGAGAAGACCGGAGAGGTCGGTGCGCATGGGGGCCTCGCTCGTTGTTCTGGAATGCGCGGACCATGCCCCATCCGGCCGGGCTGGAAAACCCCAACTCTTTTGGTCGCTCATATTCACTTACACCCGAAAACCTGCCAATCAGACGCAAGCCAAACCAAGGGGGTGACATGACGTCTTTTGATCCGACGGCGGAATATGCCGATATTCGCGACGGGGTGGCGCAGGTCTGTGCCGCGTTTCCGGGCCACTACTGGCGCGATCTGGATGCGCGGCGGGCCTATCCCAAGGCGTTTGTCGACGCGCTTATCCGCGAGGGCTATCTCGCGGCGATGATCCCGGAGGAGTATGGCGGCTCGGGGCTGAACCTGACGGCGGCCTCGGTCATTCTGGAGGAAATCCACCGCTCTGGCTGCAACGCCGCCGCCTGTCATGCGCAGATGTACACGATGGGCACCCTCTTGCGGCACGGGTCAGAGGCGCAAAAGGCCGCCTATCTGCCGGGCATCGCCGACGGCACGCTGCGCTTGCAGGCCTTTGGCGTGACCGAACCCACAAGCGGCACCGATACGCTGGCGCTCAAGACCACGGCGCGGCGCGACGGCGATGACTATGTCATCAACGGTCAGAAGATCTGGACCTCGCGGGTGGAGCATTCCGACCTGATGATCCTGCTGGCGCGCACCACGCCGCGCGATCAGACCAAGTCGAAAACCGACGGGCTGTCTGTCTTCCTCGTCGATCTGCGGGACAAGGTCGGTAACGGGGTCGAGATCCGCACGATCCGCACGATGATCAATCACGCCACCACCGAGGTGTTCTTTGACAACCTGCGCATCCCCGCCGACAGTCTGATCGGCGAAGAGGGCAAGGGTTTTCGCTATATCCTGTCGGGGATGAATTCCGAGCGTATACTGATCGCCGCCGAATGCATCGGGGACGCCAAATGGTTCCTGAAAACCGGCTCGGATTATGCCCGGGAACGGGCGGTGTTCGGCGAGGCCATCGGCGCCAATCAGGGCGTGCAGTTTCCGCTGGCCCGCGCACAGGCGCATCTTATGGCGGCGGAGGCGATCGTCTACCGCGCGGCGGCGATGTATGACGCGGGGCAAAACCCCGGCGTCGAGGCCAATACCGCCAAGCTCTTGGCGTCCGAGGCAAGCTGGGAGGCGGGCGAGGCCTGCATGCAGACCCATGGCGGCTTTGCCTTTGCCGAGGAATACGACGTGGAGCGCAAGTGGCGCGAGGCGCGACTTTACCAGATCGCGCCGATCTCGACCAACCTGATCCTGTGCTACATCGCGGAGCAGGTGCTGGGGCTGCCGAAATCCTACGGGTCGGGACGGGGGGCGTGAGATGAGCGAGTACAACGACTGGATCGGATGGGGATATGCGCGGTCAGAGCCGATGTCCGAGCGGCTGATCACGCAATACCGCGCGACGCTCGACGGGTATCTCGCCGAAGCCGATGTGCCGGTGGGGCTGCACTGGTGCCTCGTGCCGGATGTGGTGGCCCCGGACAAGCTGGGCCGCGATTGCCACCCCAAGACCGGGCTCTTTCTACCCGCGCTGCCGCTGCCGCGCCGGATGTGGGCGGGGGGCGAACTGGAGTTTCACGCGCCTTTCGCGCCCGATGATCTGGTGACCCGCGAGACGGTGATCGAGGATGTGGCGTTCAAGGAGGGGCGCAGCGGCAAGCTGGGCTTTGTCACGCAGCGCCATAGCTACAAGGTCTCGGGCGAGGCGCGGATATCCGAACGGCAGGACATCGTCTATCGCGAAGACCCCAAGCCCGGCGAGGCCCGCGCGCCGGAGCGCGCCGAGGACTGGCCGGGCGCCACGGCGTGGCACATCACCCCCGACCCGACGCTGCTGTTTCGCTTCTCGGCGCTCACCTTCAACGGTCATCGCATCCACTACGATCACCCCTATGCCACGGGGGTCGAGGGGTATGAGGGCCTTGTCGTGCATGGCCCGATGCAGGCGGTCTGGATGATGAACCTCGCCACGCACCTTTTGGGGCACCTGCCCGCACGGTTCAGCTATCGCGGCCTGTCACCGCTGATCTGCGGTGCGCCGGTCTCGATCGAGGCGCGCGAGAACGAGGAGGGTTTGAGCCTCCGGGTGCGCCGTGAGTGGGATGGCGTTGCGACAATGATGGCGAGCGCTAACCGAGACATATTGACATAACTAGAAATATAGTTATGTTTGTCCCATGAGTATCACAAGCCCCACCGCACGCGCGCTTGCTGCCCTTGGCCATGACACGCGACTCGCAATCTTTCGCCTCTTGGTCCGGGCCGGAGAGGACGGGCTGAACGTGGGCGAGATCGGGCAGCATCTTGGACAGGCGCCATCGACACTGGCGCACCATCTGTCGGCCTTGGTCGATGCCGGGCTGGTCCTGCAGGAGCGGCAAGGGCGTACCGTGGTCAACCGGGTCGACTATGCCGCAATGCACAGGACACTGGATTTTCTGACCTCCGAATGCTGCGCGGGCGTGACTTTGACACGGACGGAACCAGCTGCCTGAAACCAATTTTTTGGGCCAAATGAAACGACTTTTCTAGGGATATGGACATGACTGAAACGAACTTTCCACAGCCCCGCCTTGCGCTGGCGCTTAATTTGTGGCGGAAACAGCGTGTATGGCTGATTTCGGCGCTTATCCTCATCGTGCTCGCGCTGCTGGATTTCGCGCAGGCGCAAGATACGGTGATCTTCACCGCTGATGCGCTCGCGGGCACCGTGCCGTTTCTCTTGCTTTCGATCGGGATCGCAGCCTGGGCCACCGCGACCGGCGCCGACAACCTGATCGCGCGCGCCTTTACGGGGGCCCCGGCGCTGATGATCTTTCTGGCGGCACTTGCCGGCGGGCTCTCGCCGTTTTGCTCTTGCGGGGTCATCCCGCTGATCGCCGCGCTTTTGGCGATGGGCGTGCCGCTGTCGGCGGTCATGGCCTTCTGGCTTGCATCGCCGGTGATGGACCCGTCGATGTTCATGCTGACCACCGGTGTCCTGGGGCTTGAGTTTGCCCTTGCCAAGACGCTGGCCGCGATCGGACTGGGCGTGATGGGCGGCTGGGTCGTGCATCTGGTGGGCCGCGCCGGAGGGTTGAGCGACCCGCTGCGCGAGGGCATCGGCAATGGCGGCTGCGGGGGCGGCAAGGTCCGCGATCCCAAGCCAGTCGTGTGGCGGTTCTGGTCCGATCCTGAACGCCGGGCCAAGTTTGGCCGAGAGGCGCTGAATGTGACCCTGTTTCTGCTGAAATGGCTCACATTGGCGTTCATTCTGGAGAGCCTGATGCTGGCCTTCATCCCGGCCGAGACCATAACGCAGGCCCTCGGGGGTACGGGTATCGGGCCGATCCTTTTGGGGACATTGGTCGGTGTGCCCGCCTATCTCAACGGCTATGCCGCCTTGCCACTGGTGGGCGGGTTGATCGGTCAGGGCATGGCCCCCGGTGCCGGGCTCGCCTTTCTGGTGGCCGGTGGTGTCACCTCGCTCCCGGCTGCCATCGCGGTCTGGGCGCTGGTCAAGCCGCGTGTCTTTGCCCTTTATATTGCGCTGTCGCTCAGTGGCGCATTTGCGGCCGGGGTGTTGTTTCAACTGTGGCAAGCCGCGTGAGGCGCTGGTGATCCGGATCGCCTCTTTGCGGGGTGGCGCGCGTATTGACGCCTGCGGGGTGTGCGGCCCGGATGACGCGGTGACACTTGAGGTACGGCGCGGCGGAATGTGAAAGCGCCGCGCTGTCACCGCCCGAATTCTGTGCAGAAAACGCTGGGACTCGCACTCGTGTGCGTTTAATTCTGCGCGAGGGCAGATTCCTGTAGAAAATCGCAGTGATAAATTTTACCATTTGGTAAAACCAAAAAAAGATCTGCCCAACCTGCCCAACGAGGAGACTGACATGACCCGCCCCACATTCCCGACCGTCTCGCGCCGTCGTTTCATGGCCACGACGGCTGGCGCTGCCCTGATTGCCGGTGCATCCGGCGTCACATCGCCCCTGCGTGCCGCCGAGCCGATCAAGACCGCCGGCATCTACACCGTCCCTGTTGAGCAACAATGGGTCAGCCGTATCCACAAGGCCGCCACAACGGCGCAGGAGCGCGGCGATGTCGAGTACGTCTTCTCGGAGAATGTCAGCAACACCGATTACGCCCGCGTCATGCGCGAATACGCGGAACAAGGCTACAAGCTCATCATCGGCGAAGTCTTTGCGGTGGAACAGGAGGCCCGCGAAGTGGCCGCCGATTATCCGGACATCGCCTTCCTCATGGGGTCCAGCTTCAAGCACGATCCGGCGCTGCCGAATTTCGCCGTGTTCGACAACTATATTCAGGACGCCTCGTATCTCTCGGGGATCATCGCGGGGGCAATGACCGAGACCGCCAATATCGGCATGGTCGGCGGCTTTCCGATCCCCGAGGTCAATCGCCTGATGCACGCCTTCATGGCGGGCGCGCGCGAAATGAACCCGGATATCAAGTTTCAGGTCAGCTTTATCGGCTCGTGGTTCGATCCGCCCAAGGCCAAGGAAACCGCATTTGCCATGATCGAAGGCGGTGCCGACATGCTCTATGCCGAACGCTTCGGCGTTTCGGACGCGGCACAGGAAAAGGACGTGCTGGCCATAGGTAACGTCATAAACACGCAATCGGACTATCCCGACACGGTCGTGGCCTCGGCGATCTGGCACTTTGAGCCGACGCTCGATGCCGCGATTGCGGCCGTGAACGCGGGTGAGTTCGAGGCGGCGGATTACGGTGTCTATTCCTTTATGAAGGAAGGCGGATGCTCGCTGGCCCCGCTCGGCACGTTCGAGGGCAAGGTGCCTGAGGAGGCCATGGCGCTCGTGGCCGAGCGCGAGGCCGCGATCAAGGCGGGCGAGTTCACTGTTGAAATCAACGACGAAGAGCCGAAATCCTCCTGACATGACAGGTGCAGAGACGGCGCAGGTCGTCCTGCGCCTGGACCGCATTACCAAGCGTTTCGGCAAGCTCACCGCGAATGACGCGGTGAGCCTTGATCTGCATCGTGGCGAGGTGGTCGCCCTGTTGGGCGAGAACGGCGCGGGCAAGACCACGCTGATGAATATCCTGTTCGGCCAATACACCGCCGATGAAGGCCGGGTCGAGGTGATGGGCCGCGCCCTGCCCCCGGGCAATCCGCGCGCCGCACTGGAAGCGGGCGTCGGCATGGTGCATCAGCACTTCACGCTGGCTGATAATCTGACTGTTCTCGATAATGTCACTCTGGGGACAGAACCGCTCTGGCGTTGGCGATCAGACCGCAGCGGTGCACGCGCCAAGATCACCAAGCTGGCCGCCGACTTTCATCTGTCGGTCGATCCCGATGCAAAGGTCGGCAGCCTGACGGTGGGGGAACGGCAGCGGGTGGAGATCCTCAAGGCGCTCTACCGCGAGGCCCGTATTCTCATTCTGGACGAGCCGACCGCTGTGTTGACCCCGCAAGAGGCCGACGACCTGTTTGCGACACTGCGCGAGGCGGTGGCGATGGGGCTTTCGATCGTGTTCATCAGTCACAAACTGCATGAGGTGATGGATATCGCCCATCGGGTGGTGATCCTGCGCCATGGCAAGGTGGTGGCGGGCATGGCCACCGCCGACACCGACCGGCACGCGCTGGCCGCGGCCATGGTCGGTAGCGACGTGAGTGCGCCCAAGGTCAACCCCGGCACGCCCGGGGCACCGCTCTTGAATCTGCGCGACGTGACGACGCCGGACCGGGGGAATGCGCCGGGCCTGCAATCCGTCACGCTCGCCCTGCGCGCGGGCCGGATCACCGGGCTTGCCGGGGTTTCGGGCAACGGGCAGGCGGCGCTGGCAGAGCTGATCGGCGGGCTTACCGCACCAGAGACCGGGCAGATCGCCCTCGACACCGCAGATGTCACCGGCTGGACACCGCGCATCGCCGTCGAGCACGGCATCGCCCGCATTCCCGAGGATCGACACAAAACCGGCACAATCGCCGATTTCACACTGACCGAGAATGCCATTCTGGAAAGCTATCACAAGCCCCCGATGAGCCGGACCGGCTGGATGAACTGGGCGCGTGCCGAGGCGGAGACCAAGGCGATCATTGACGGCTATGATGTGCGCTGTCCCGGGCCCGAGGCCCGGATCAGGCTCTTGTCCGGTGGCAACATGCAAAAACTGATCCTTGGCCGGGTGCTTGAGGCCGCGCCGCGTATCATCCTTGCCAACCAGCCCGTTCGGGGCCTCGATATCGGCGCGGTCAATTACGTGCATGAACAGTTGCTCAAGGCGCGCGACCGGGGTGCGGCGGTCTTGCTGATCTCCGAGGATCTGGACGAGATCATGGCGCTCTCGGATGTGATCCACGTGATGTCCGAGGGGCGGCTCTCGCCTGAATTTGCACGCGGCACCATGACCCCTGCCGCTCTGGGCGTCTGGATGGCGGGGCATGGGTTTGACGAGGGGGTGTCGCATGCGTCTTGAACCGATTGCAAACCCCTCGCTGGCCCGCAGCACCCTCCCGCCTGCTCTGGCGATTGCCGCCACGGTGGTGATTTCGTCCCTTTTGGCGATGCTCGCCGGGGCCAATCCGTTTGGCGTTCTGGGGCTCATCCTCAAGGGCGCGGCGGGCTCACAATTCGCCGTGTTAGAGACGCTCAACCGTGCCACGCCACTCATTTTTACCGGCTTGGCGGTGGCGGTGGCGTTTCGTGCCCGGCTCTGGAATATCGGCGCCGAGGCGCAGCTCTATGCAGGCGCCTTGCTGACCGTCGTTCTTGGCACCGGCGCGCTGCCGTGGAGCGCAGGCGCGCTCTTGCCGGTTCTGGTGCTAACGTCAATGCTGGCAGGGGCCGTGGTGCTGTTGGTGCCGGCGCTGCTCAAGGTCCGGTTCGGGGTCGATGAGGTGGTCACGACGCTGCTGTTCAACTTCATCTTTCTGCTGTTCATCTCGCTGCTGCTCGAAGGCCCGCTCAAGGACCCTATGGGCATGGGATGGCCCAAATCCGAACGCCTGATCGCCGAGGCGCGCCTGCCGCGTATTGTCGAGGGGCTGCGCCTGCATTGGGGCTTTGGTCTGGCCCTTATCGCGGCGGGTCTTGTCTGGATTGTCGAGCGGCGCACCACGTTGGGCTATGAAATGCGCGCGGTCGGGCTCAACCGCGAAGCCGCGCGCTTTGCCGGTATCCCGGTCAATATGGTACTGATCAAGACGGCGCTGCTGTCGGGTGGCCTTGCCGCATTGGCCGGGTTTTCCGAGGTCGCCGGGCTCAAGGGCAGTCTGACGCTCGATCTGAGCCCAGGTTTTGGCTATACCGGCATCATCGTGGCGATGCTGGCGCTGCTCAATCCGCTGGGCGTGGTCGCCGCCGCGCTATTCGTGGCGGGCATATTCGTCGGTGCCGACAGCATGAGCCGCGCGGTGGGCGTGCCCACCTATCTTGCCGATATCATGCTGGCCACGGCGCTTTTGCTGATGGTGCTGGCGATCCTGCTCACGCGGTTTCGGGTGGTGAGGGAATAGCGCATGGACATTCTCGATATCCTCCTTTCCGCCAGTTTCTGGGCCGCCGCGATCCGCATTGCCAGCCCGTTGATCTTTGCCACCCTGGGCGAGTTGATCTGTGAACGCGCCGGTGTGCTCAACCTCGGGATCGAGGGGATCATGGTTGCGGGTGCATTTGCCGGCTGGATGGCGGTTTATTCGGGCCTTGGCCTCTGGCCCGGCGTCGCGGTGGCGATGGTGGTGGGCATGGGCTTTGGCGCGGTGCATAGTCTGCTGACCGTGCCCTTTGGTCTCTCGCAGCATGTGGTGGGACTGGGCGTCACTTTGCTGGCCACGTCCTCCACTTATTACGCCTATCGTCTGGCGCTGCCAGAGGTGACGAGCCCGCCCAAGATCACGGCGTTTCAACCTTGGGAAATCCCGGTTCTGTCCGACATTCCCCTGATCGGCCCGGCGCTCTTCTCGCAAACGCCGCTGACCTATCTGGCCTTTATCCTCGTGGCCGTCGTCAGCCTCGTCCTTTACCGCACCCCCCTTGGCCTCGCCCTGCGCGCGGCGGGCGAAAACCCGGCGGCGGTCGCGGCACAGGGTCTCTCGGTCACGGGTCTGCGCATGGGCGCGGTGATCGTGGGATCGGGGCTGATGGCTGTCGGCGGCGCATTCCTGACCATGTCGGCGTTTGATTCCTTTTTCTTCGAGATGGTCAACGGGCGCGGCTGGATCTGCATCGCGCTTGTGGTCTTTGGCGCGTGGAAGCCGGGCAAGGCGCTCTTGGGGGCGGTGCTCTTTGCCGCCTTTGACGCGCTGCAAATCCGGGTGCAACAGACACCTTTGGGCGCCGATATTCCCTATCAGATCTTCCTGATGACGCCCTATGTGCTCTCTATCCTCGCCCTCATCGTCATGTCCCGCCGCGCCGAGGTGCCTGCCGCACTGATGGTCCCATTCAACAAGGGAGAACGTTGATGTTCGATCTGATCGTCAAGGGCGGCACGCTGCCCGATGGCAGCGTGGCCGATATCGGTATCACCGGCGACAGGATTGCCGCGATAGGCAAATTGGACGCGGCCGAGGCGGGAGAGGTCATCGACGCCACCGGCGATCTGGTCAGCCCGCCCTTTGTCGATCCGCATTTCCACCTCGACGCCACGCTCAGCTATGGCCTGCCCCGCATCAACGCCTCTGGGACGCTGCTGGAGGGGATCGGCCTGTGGGGAGAGTTGAAGCAGATCGTCACGCAAGAAGAGATGGTCGCGCGTGCACTGGAGTATTGCGATTGGGCCGCGTCGATGGGCCTGTTGGCGATCCGCAGCCATGTCGACACCTGCGATGACAGTCTCAAGGGCGTCGCCGCAATGCTTGAGGTCCGTGACAAGGTCAAAAACTACATCGACGTGCAACTCGTGGCCTTTCCACAAGACGGATTCTACCGCGACCCCACGGCGCGCGCCAACACGCTCCGCGCCCTCGACATGGGTGTGGATGTGGTGGGCGGCATCCCGCATTTCGAGCGGACCATGGCCGATGGCGCCGCCTCGGTGCGCGACCTCTGCGAAATAGCCGCTGAACGGGGCCTGCGTGTCGACATGCATTGCGACGAGAGCGACGACCCCCACAGCCGCCATATAGAAACGCTGGCCTATGAGGCACAGCGCCTCGGGCTTCAGGGCCGGGTTGCCGGTAGTCACCTCACCTCAATGCATTCGATGGACAATTATTATGTGTCCAAACTGTTGCCGCTGATCGCCGAGGCTGGTGTCGCCGCGATCCCCAATCCGCTGATCAACATCATGTTGCAGGGGCGGCGTGACACCTTCCCGAAACGGCGCGGTCTGACACGGGTCAAGGAAATGCAGGCGCATGGCATCACCGTGGGCTGGGGTCAGGACTGCGTGCGCGATCCGTGGTACAGCCTCGGCACCGCCGATATGCTCGATGTGGCGTTCATGGGGCTGCATGTGGCGCAGATGTCGAGCCCCGACGAGATGCGCCGCTGCTTTGACATGGTGACGGTCGAGAACGCCCGCATCCTGGGTCTTGAGGATTATGGCCTGCATGTCGGCGCAATTGCCTCGCTGGTGGTGCTCGACGCGGGTGACCCGATCGAGGCGCTGCGCCTGCGCGCGACACGGCTCTCTGTCATCTCGAAGGGGCGGATCATAGCCCGAACACCCCGGCAGGATGCAGCCCTGGAAATACCGGGCAGACCCAACGCTGTCCGCCGCAGGCACCCGCTTGCATAAGGTCTGATAAGCGCCCTGGACCTGGGATAGAGGCCCGGTCACACCCTCAGATGCGCGACAGACGCCATGTCGGAAACAGGTCGGCGCGCCTGAAATAGGCGCAGGTGTCTTCACCGGAGAAAAGCCCGTCATTCTCGACGAGGACCGTTTGCCAGCCGCGCGCTGCGGCGCCCAGAATATCGGTATGCAGGGTATCGCCACACATCACGATTCGATCCGGTGGAATGCCGGGCAGGGACGCCTCGATCATCTCATAGACCGTTGAAAACGGCTTGCCGAAGAAACGGATCCCGGGGATGTCGCGGTCTGCGAGAAGATGGCCGAAATAGCCCGGCTCCAATGAAAAGCCGTGCTCGCGCGGGGCGACCAGATCCGCGTTGGCAATGACCACCGGCCTCGGGTTTGCGAGAAGTGACGCCTCCAACAGGGCCTGCCGCTCCAGTGACCAGACTTCGGTGGACAGAAAGAGAAACCCATCCACCTCATCATATCCGGTCGGATCATCCACAAGCCGCCGCGCGGGCGCGGGTATGTCCGACAAATCGTCCTGCGGGGCGGCGATGCAGCCCCACAGGCGCTGCTCCAGATGGGCCAGCGTCGCGTCGCGGCTCGTGATGATCTCATGCCCCCCCACGCCCATATCCAACGTCCGAAACTTGGCCGCAGCACCATCGTGGTTGTAGCTGGCGGCGTTGGACAGAATGCGAATCTGCTGGCCCCTGTCACGCAACTCCTTCAGGCGCTGCGAGGCGCCGGGAATGCCTGCCTCGCCGATATTCAGAACGCCATACGCGTCAAACACAAAGGCATCCGCATGCGAGGCAATGTCGTGCAATGAGTCGATCTGCGAGGTTTTGCCCGGAAAGCTGGCGGAGGGCAGGCGACCGCGCACAGCCTCGTATCGGTCGAATATGGTTGCGACAGTATCCATCAGCCCGGTGAACCCCTAACCTTGTCGAATTGCAATGGCCACAGCCCCGGGAAAGACACCCCCGGCCAGAAAACCCTACAGTGCCGTCAAAAAAATAAAAGTCAAAACAACATTACGACATTTCATGCAGACGTCATAATTCTCGGATACCTCTGGAAACTGTAATTTACAGAGGAAATCTTCGAAATTTGACCGATAAGAGAGAATCATGGCTTAGCACCGGAAACAACAATGCACATATAAAAATGTTGCTTTGTTGTTATTGATGCTCAACAATCGACCAAAACGATGGAACCGGACATGGTGTCGAAGAAGACCAGACGGCACGATCTCATTCAGCAGGTCGTGCAGGAACAGGGCGGGGTGAGCGTCGGTGCGCTGGCCGAGATGTTCGGCGTCTCGATGCAGACCATCCGGCGCGATCTCGATATCCTGTGCGATGGCGACACCCTGCATCGCTCGCACGGACGGATCGAGCTTGCCGAGGGGCGTCGCAACACCCCCTTCGATCAGCGGGCGGGCACCAACCTCGTGGGCAAGCGCGCGATTGCGAGTGCGGCGGCGGCGCTCATCCCCGATGGCGCGACGCTGTTCATCTCGATCGGCTCAACGGCGCTGAGTGTGGCGCGGGCGCTGCATCGGCGCAAGGAGCTGACGGTCGTCACCAACAACCTGAGCGCAGCGATGGCGCTGAGCGAGGAGATTTCCAACCGGATCATCGTGCCGGGCGGAGAGATCCGCCTGCCGGACCGTGATTTCGTCGGCGAGGAGGTGGTCGAGTTCTTTGGCCGGTATCGCGCGGAATACGCGATCTTCGGGACTGCCGGGATCGGCACCGAGGGCGAGTTGCTGGAATTTCATCAGGCCGAGGTGCGCGCGACCTACCGGATGTGGCGCAACGCGCAGACCTCCATCCTGGTCATCGACCGCAGCAAGTTCGGCCGTCTCGCCCCCGCCGTGGGCGGCATGATCACGCAGATCGACCACGTCATTTGCGACCGCCCGCCGGCCGAGCCGTTTTCCCATCTGGTCGAGCAGCTCGGGGGCCGGATCACCTTTGCAGAGGAGGCCGAGTGATGCCGGAGGCGTTCGTCGAGGTGCAGACTGTCGCCAAGCGCTGGAACGGGCAGCTTGGCGTCGAGAATGTCTCGCTGTCGATCCCGCGCGGGGCGTTCGTGGCGCTGCTCGGGCCGTCGGGATGCGGCAAGTCGACGACGCTGCGGCTGTTGTCGGGGCTGGAACTGCCGGACGAGGGGCGGATCATGATTGACGGGCGGGACGTGACCACCGCCGCGCCGTCGGAGCGCAACCTGTCGATGGTGTTTCAGTCTTACGCCCTCTTTCCGCATTTGAGCGTGGCCGAGAACGTGGTCTTTGGCCTCAAGGTGCGCCGCGTCCGGGCTGCCGAGCGGCGCGAGAAGCTGCACCGCGCGCTCGAGATCACCGGGCTTCTGGGCTTTGAGGCGCGCAAGCCGGGCGAGTTGTCGGGCGGGCAGCGGCAGCGCGTGGCGCTGGCGCGCGCCATCGTGGCGAACCAGCCGCTGTGCCTGATGGACGAGCCACTCAGTAATCTCGACGCCAAGCTGCGCGCGTCGGTGCGCAAGGATATCAAGAAGTTGCAGGTCGATCTCGGAATCACCGTGATCTACGTGACCCATGACCAGACTGAGGCGATGAGCATGGCCGACATGGTGGTGCTGATGAAGGACGGGCGCATCCAGCAGACCGGCGCGCCGGAGGATCTGTATTACCGCTCCGCCAATACCTTCGTGGCCGAATTCGTGGGCGCGCCGCCGATGGCACTGATCGAGGGCGCGGCGATCCCCGGCTATGAGGGGGCCAGCACCATCGGCCTGCGGGCCGAAAGCCTGCGCTTGGCAGAGCCCGGCAAGGGGCGGCTGACATGCCGGGTGTCCGAATGTGAATTCCTAGGCTCAGAGACCTTTGTGGGGCTGACGCATCCCGGTGCGAACGGGCTGACCATTTCGATGCCGGGATTGCGCTCCATCCCGGCGGGCGAGGAGCTTGAGATAGATTTTGCCGATGACGACCTGCATTTCTTCGACGCCGAAGGAAACAGGCTGCGGCATCCGAATGGCGTGACGGCGTGACGTCACGTCTGGAATACCGTGTTTAATTCAAGGGAGAAAACCATGAACACGATCAGGAAGATAAGTCTGGCAACCACATTCGCGGCACTGACCGCCGCACCGGTTGCCGCGGAAACCGAACTGACGATGTATTACCCGATCGCCGTGGGCGGCGCGCTGACCGAGGTCGTGGATGGCATCGTCGGCAAGTTCGAAGAGGCCAACCCGGATATCAAGGTCAACGCGATCTATTCGGGCAATTACGACGACACCCGCGTGCGGGCCCTGTCGGCCATCGCCTCGGGCGAGCCTGCGCAATTGGCGGTGATGTTCTCCATCGACGCCTATGACCTGATCGAGCAGGAACGCATCGTCGCCTTCGAGGATATCGAGGGCGTGGACGAGGCCTGGCTCGACAGCTTTTACCCCGCGCTGATGGCCAACAGCCGGATCGAGGGCAAGACCTGGGGCATCCCGTTCCAGCGCTCGACCATCGTGGCCTATTACAACAAGGACATGTTCCGCGACGCAGGCCTCGACCCCGAAGCGCCCCCCGCCACCTGGGACGAGATGGTCAGCATGGGCAAGGCGCTGACCGAGGGCGACACTTACGGGCTGATGATCCCCTCGACCGGCTATCCCTATTGGATGTTCCAGGCGCTGGCGATCCAGAACGGCAAGGAGCTGATGTCCGGCGACGGGCTTGAGACCTACTTCGACGACCCGGCGGTTGTCGAGACGCTTGATTTCTGGAAGTCGCTCTCGACCGAGCACGGCATCATGCCCGAGGGCACGGTCGAATGGGGCACGCTGCGCCAGGCGTTTCTGGAGGGGCAGACCGCGATGATGTGGCACTCCACCGGCAACCTGACGGCGGTCAAGAACAACGCCGGGTTTGATTTCGGCGTGGCCGAGCTGCCCGCGAATGAACGGCCCGGCTCGCCCACCGGCGGCGGCAATTTCTATGTCTTCGAGGACACCACCGACGAGGAACGTGCCGCCGCGCTCAAGCTGATCAAGTTCATGACAGCCCCCGAGCAGGCGGCTGAATGGTCGATCTCCACGGGTTACATGGGCGTGTCGCCCGCCGCCTATGAAACCGAGGCGCTGAAGGCCTACACGGAAGAGTTCCCGCCTGCATTGGTGGCGCGCAACCAGCTTGAAAACGCCGTCGCCGAGTTCTCGACCTTCGAGACGGCGCGCGTGCGTGACGGGCTCAACAACGCCATTCAGGCGGCTTTGACAGGCAGCAAATCGCCCGCCGATGCGCTGGCCGAGGCACAGGCCGCTGCCGAGCGGCTGTTGAAGGATTACCGGTAACACTAGACCGGTAGTCCACTTCTCCGGCGTCGGGCACATGCCCGGCGCCGGTATTTGACTTCGCAAAAGGGCCAAGATGCCGACCCAAGTGAACATCGAACGCCGCAGACAGGCGATTTACGGCTGGCTCCTGCTGTCGCCCGCCGCGATCCTGTTGACGGCCTTTGCCTTTTACCCGTCCATGGCAACGCTCTGGACGTCCCTGTTCAGCCGAGGCACGCGGCGGCGTCCGACCGAGTTTGTTGGCACCGAGAACTACGCCGATCTCTTCGCCGATCCGACCTTCTGGAAGGTGGCGACAAACAATCTGATCTATGCCGGGGCGACGATCCCGATTTCCATCGCGATCGCACTGGGCATGGCGCTCTGGGCCAATTCCAGGATCCCGGCGCGCGGCTTTGTGCGCACCGCCTATTTCACGCCCACCGTGCTGCCGATGATCGCCGCCGCGAACCTGTGGCTGTTCTTCTACACGCCGGGCCTCGGCGTTCTGGATCAGATCGGCGCGCTCTTCGGCTTGCCGTCGGTCAACTGGCTGGGCCAGCCCGAAACCGCGCTCTGGGCGGTGATCATCGTCACGATCTGGAAAGAGGCCGGGTTCTTCATGATCTTCTATCTCGCCGCCCTCCAGACCATTCCCGAAGACCTCAAGGAAGCCGCCGATATCGAGGGGGCGAGCCGCTTTACCTATACCCGCCGGATCGTGCTGCCGCTGCTCATGCCGACCACGCTCTTCATCATGGTCAACGCGCTGATCAATTCGGTCAAGCTGATCGACCATCTCTTCATCCTCACCAAGGGCGGGCCGAATGACGCCTCGAAGCTGATCCTCTATTACATCTGGGAGATGGCGTTTGCCTTTTTCGACGCGCCACAGGCGGCGGCGATGACGATCCTGATCCTGCTGGTGCTGGGCATCGTCGCGGGCGTCAAGTTCACCATCCTCGACAAGCGGACGCATTACCAATGAGCGGGTTGTCACGTCATATCGAGACCTTCGGCGCGCTGCTGCTGGCGGTGATCTGGATCTCGCCGCTGGTCTTTGCCTTCTGGGCGGCGTTTCACACCACCTCGGACGCGGTGAATTTCAACATCGCGGCCCCCTGGACGCTGGAGAATGTCCGCACCGCCTGGGCCGGGGCGCCGTGGCTGAAGTATTTCCTCAACACGTTCCTTCTGGTGACCGTCATCCTGATCGGGCAATTCGTCGTCACCACGCTGGCGGGCTTTGCCTTTGCGCAGGTGCGGTTTCCGGGGCGGGATGTGGTGTTCATCCTCGTGCTGATGCAGCTTTTCATCCTGCCCGAGGTGCTGATCGTCGAGAATTACGTGATGGTCTCGCGGCTGGGCCTCTTTGACACGATCCTCGGTGTGGGCATGCCCTACATGGCGTCGGCCTTTGGCATCTTTCTGATGCGGCAGGCGTTCAAGGGCGTGCCGATCGAGTTGCACGAGGCGGCGCGCGTCGAGGGCTGCGGCTGGTTCGGCATTCTGTGGCGGGTCTACGTGCCCCTCGCGCGGCCCACATATCTGGCTTATGGGCTGGTCTCGGTCTCGACCCACTGGAACAACTTTCTGTGGCCGCTGATCGTCACCAACTCGCCCGATACGCGGCCGCTTACCGTGGGGCTGTCGATCTTTGCAGCGCCCGAGAACGGCGTCGATATCAGCGTGATCTCGGCGGCGACGATCATGTCGGTCGCGCCCTTGCTGATCGCCTTTCTGGTCTTTCAGCGGCAGTTCGTGCAAGCCTTTCTGCGCACCGGGATCAAGTAGGGCGTGGCGCGGCTTCTGCATATCACCGATCTTCACGTGGCGGCACCGGGCACGTTGGTCTCTGGCCGGCTCGATACCGGGCAGCTGCTGGGTGAGGCCGTCACCACGCTCTGCGCGCGGATGCACGCCATCGGCCCCATCGACGCGGTTCTGGTGACCGGCGATATCAGCGATGACGGCAGCGCCGAGAGCTACGGAATCGCGCGGCAAGAGCTGGAGCGGATGGGCGTCCGGCTCCTCGTGATCCCCGGCAACCATGACCGGCGCGAGGCGTTCCGGGCGGCATTTTCCGATCTGCCCGAGATCGCGCCGCGCGGATTGATCGACTGGGTGACGGATATCGGCGATACCCGCATCGTCGGGCTTGATACGCTGGTTGAAGGACAAGGTGGCGGAAGGCTGAGGCCCGAGAGCCTGTCAGTGGTCTCCGAGGCTCTGATCGGCATCGGGGACAGACCCATGGTCGTCGCCTTGCATCACCCGCCAATCCGCACCGGTATCCGCTTCATGGATGCGATTGGCCTCGAAAATCCAGAGGATCTCCGAGCCGTTCTGGACACCCGCCCGCAACCGGTCAAGGTTCTGGCCGGGCATGTCCATGGTGTGTATTGTGGCTTGCTCGGCCGACATCCGGTTGTTACAGCACCGTCTACCTGCAGCGCATTCGCTCTGGACACCCGCGACAATGCGCGCGTCGGCTTCATGACGGGCCCGACCGGTTGTGCGCTGATCGACACATCTCCGGGCGGCGTCTGGACCGAACTGCCTCTCTCTTACGGCCAAGGTCCGTTCAATTTCTGATACAGTCGCAACGCGCCGGTATCACAACACTTCGGGAACGCGATGGAAACCACGCCGATTGTCTTCATTATCAACATGGCCGCCGCCGCGGCCCTGTTGATCTGGGCGGTCCGGCTGGTGCGCACCGGGTTCGAGCGTGCCCTCGGAGCGCAATTGCGGCTTTGGCTGCGCCGTTCGACATCAAACCGGTTCGCCGCCGCCGCGTCAGGCGCGGCAACCGCGCTCTTGATGCAAAGCTCGACCGCCGTTGCCGTGCTCATGGCAGGGTTTGTCAGTGCTGGCGCGATCGGGAGCGTCGCAGGTCTTGCTATCATGTTGGGGGCGGATCTCGGCTCTGCGGTGGTGGCGCTTGTGCTAAATTCCCGACTTGCCCTCGTGACACCGCTTTTGCTGCTGGCAGGTGTCATGATTTTCCTGCGCAGCTCTGCACGACGTATCCGGCAAGTCGGGCGCATCCTGATCGGGCTTTCGCTGATCTTCATCTCACTCGATCTGATCCGCGAAGCAAGCCAGCCTCTCACAAGCCTTGCGGGGGCGGAGACCGCCATGCTGTATCTGGCCGAGGATGTGATCTCGGCCTTCGTGATCGCGGCGCTGTTTGCCTGGCTCGTTCATTCCAGCGTGGCCGCCGTGCTGTTGTTCGCGACCCTCGCGGCACAGGGCCTTTTGCCCATAGAGGCGGCGTTCGCCATGGTTCTGGGGGCCAATCTCGGCGGCTCGATGATCGCTGTTGTTCTGACACTCAAGGCTGACAGCGCCGTGCGACGGGTGGTCTGGTGCAACCTGCTCTTGCGCGGAGGAGGGGCGGCGGTGATGCTGTTCCTTCTCATGACTTACGATCCGCCGACCTTTGGTCTTGAGCTGGACGCCGGGCAACAGGCCCTTCTCCTGCATCTCGCCTTCAATATCATGCTCCTTGTGATCAGCCTTCCGCTTGTCGGACCTCTCATGCGCGTGGCCAAGACGCTTGTCGCGGACGCACCGGACGGACAGGCGGAAAATGGTTGGCGCAGCGCGCTCGACCCAACCGTTCAGGACCAGCCCCGACGCGCCTTTGCCTGCGCCCAACGCGAACTCGTCGAAATGGGACACCGTATCGAGATCATGCTGCGCGAAGCGATTGGCCTGTTCGAGCGCTACGACGACATCACTGTGAAAAAACAACGTGCCGAGCTCCAGAACCTGGCTCAAATGTCGCTCGACATTCGCACCTACCTGTCGCGCGTGCGCAATCATGACGCCACTGAGGACACCGGCAATCGTGCGTTCGAGCTGTCAGGTATCGCCGTCAACCTTGAAGCGGGCGCTGACGTGATCGCCCGCAAGATGGTGGACCTCGCGCGCCTCAAGGACGTCGAAAACGTGCATTTCTCTCAAGATGGGTGGCGGGAGTTGACCGATTTTCACGATGTCGTACTGCGCAATGTGCAGCATGGGATATCGGTGCTGATGTCCGAGGACGTCGGCCTTGCGCGAGAACTGGTAGAGCAGAAAGAGCGCGTCCGCGACCTCGAACAAAGCCTGCAGCGCAAGCACCTCAAACGGCTGCGCAAAGGGCTGGCCGAGACGTTCGAAACCAGTGCGATCCATCTTGATCTGCTGCGTGCGCTCAAGATGCTGAACACGTCCTTTGCGATGATCGCCTATCCGTTGCTGGAGGATCGTGGCGAATTACTGGAGAGCCGATTGGCGTCGTCCTGACGGAGCAGCAAACAGGCTCTCACGTCACGGACCGACAGTTGCTGCCCCCGCCCCTGGTTGCCCAGTGGGACTCGCCGGAGTTTTAGAATGGCGACCCCGGAAATCTCCATACTTTGTGCTGACAGGTTCCGAAGTGTGCCACACCTTCGAGGAAGCTGCGCGGAAAGCGCACCAGGAGAACGCGCGCAACCTAAAGAATCCCAAGGATCGCGCTGCCTGTCTCAAGTCACTCGAAACCTACATCTTCCCGCAATTCGGGGCCCTGACCCTTCCCGACGTGACAAGCGCCGATGTGCGCAGGGCAGTCCTGCTGGCCAGTGAAAAGGCCCCCGGCCTTGCCGTCTGAGAGAGGTGGCCCGGCAAATCTGAACAGATGAGTTAGGTGGATTTTCTGCTCCCAATCCGGCAGCTTTGTCGGGACGCAGGAGCAAATCTATGGACGCCCCTTGCGCGAGGTGTTTTTGGGCGACGGAACCAACGGCATTGGATGCGTGAATCTACCCGGCCTTTTTTCGAAGCTGTTTCGCTTCTGGCCTCGATGGGATCCGCTTGTTTTCATTGCCTTCTAAGATGACCGGCCTTTTATGGCCATCGCTCCTTACAGGCTGTGAATAGGCGGCCCGAGCCG
>NZ_CAMYMD010000031.1 GCF_947259555.1 uncultured Roseovarius sp. | reverse complement strand
GCCGAGGCGGCGCTTGTCGCCGCCGACGAGGCGCGCGCCGAGGCACAGGCGCGCGAGGCAGAGGCACGCGCCGGGCGGTCCGAGGCCGAGGGCGAAGTGAACGCGCTGCGTGCCGAAGTCACGGCTCTGGCCAAGCTGGTACAGCGCGACACCGCCGAGGGCGGGCAGGTCATGGACCGGCTTCAGGTACAGCAGGGGTTTGAAAAGGCGTTGGGTGCGGCCCTGGCCGATGATCTGCGCGCGCCCGAGGTTGAGGCGGATGGCCCGTCAGGCTGGACCATCCTGCCGGGATATTCCGCACCACAGCCCTTGCCGGACGGTGTGACCGCTCTGACCAATCATGTTTCGGTCCCCGAGGTTCTGGCGCGGCGCATGTCGCAGATCGGGTTGATCGACCCCGAGGACGCGGCAAGATTGCAGCCCCTGCTCAAGCCCGGTCAGCGGCTGGTCAGCACCGAGGGCGATCTTTGGCGTTGGGACGGGTTTCGGGCGTGGGCCGAGGACGCGCCGAGCGCCGCCGCGCTGCGCCTGCAACAGCTGAACCGGCTGGAAGAACTCAAGCAGCAGTTGGAGCACGCCACCGCCCGCGCCGATGGTGCGATGCGGGCCCATGAGGCGCTGCGCGAGGCGTTGAGCCAGCGCACCGAAGAGGACCGCGCCGCGCGCGAGGCCCGTCGTGCGGCGGATGCCGCCGTGAACGAGGCCAACCGCGCCCTGAGCCGCGCCGAGGCCGACCGCAATCTCGCAGAGTCGCGCCTCGAGTCGTTGGGCCTTGCGGTGTCACGTCACGACGAAGAGGCGATGGCGGCGCGCAAGGGGCTGGCCGAAGCCGAGAAGGGGCTGGCTGATCTGGGCGATCTCGACATCGCGCGCAACGATCTCGAAGACATCAAGATGACGGTCGAGGCCGCGCGCATGACGATGATGTCCAAACGCTCGGCCGCCGACGAATTGCGCCGCGAGGGCGAGCGCCGCACCCGGCGCGGTCAGGAGATTGCCAAGGAAGTCAGCGGCTGGCGGCATCGGTTGGAGACCGCCGAGAAACGCAGTGCCGAGCTGGAAGAGCGCAAGGCGGCGTCCGAGGAGGAGCTGGGTGAGGCGAGTGCAACGCCCGAGCTTCTTGCGGCGAAGCGCGCTGAACTGAGCGAAGAGATCGAGCGCAGCGAGGCCCGCCGCGCCAGTGCCGCAGACGCCCTGTCTGCTGGCGAAGGCGTGGCGCGTCAGGCCGCGCTGGACGAGCGCGAGGCAGAGCGGCTGGCCTCCGAGGCCCGCGAGGCAAGGGCTCGGGCCGAGGCCCGTGTCGATGCCGCGCGCGAGACCCAGGACTATGCCGCCGAGCGGATCAGTGAGGCGATTGATCTCACGCCCGAGGCATTGCTTGACAGTCTCGGCACCGATCCCGATGCGATGCCGGCCTCGGATGTCATCGAGGCCGATGTGAACCGGCTCAAGCGTCAGCGGGACGCCCTTGGCGCCGTCAATCTGCGCGCCGAAGAGGACGCCCGGGAGGTCGAAGTCGAGCATGACAGCCTGGTCACCGAGAAGACCGACCTTGAAGAGGCGATCAAGACCCTGCGCAGTGGCATTGCCAGCCTCAACCGCGAAGGCCGCGAGCGGCTGCTGACCGCGTTCGAGCAGGTGAATTCCAACTTCACGCTGCTCTTCCGGCACCTCTTCGGCGGGGGCGAGGCCAATCTGGTTCTGGTCGAAAGCGATGATCCGCTCGAGGCGGGGCTAGAGATCATGTGTCAGCCGCCGGGCAAGAAACTCTCGACGCTGAGCTTGTTGTCGGGGGGTGAGCAGACGCTGACCGCTCTGGCTCTGATCTTTGCGGTGTTCCTCGCCAACCCGGCGCCGATCTGTGTGCTCGACGAGGTCGATGCGCCGCTTGACGATGCCAACGTGACGCGGTTCTGCGATCTGCTCGATGAGATGTGCCGCCGCACCGAGACGCGGTTTCTGATCATCACCCACCACGCGGTGACCATGAGCCGGATGGACCGGTTGTTTGGCGTGACCATGGGCGAGCAAGGGGTGAGCCAGCTTGTCTCGGTCGACCTCAAGAAGGCCGAGCAGATGGTCGCCTGACCCGCGCGGGCCGCTCCTCATGAAGCCGCCGCAGTCAAGCTGTGGTCAGGACGAGCCCGCCTTCGTCCAAGATGAACTGTGCGACCCGCTCGATTCCGCTTCCCATACGCAATTCGGTCAGGACATAGGGCCGCGATCCGCGCGCGCGCGCCGTATCGGCCTCAAGCTGCACCAGATCAACGCCGACATGCGGCGCGAGGTCGGTCTTGTTGACCACCAGAAGGTCGGATTTCGTCAGCCCGGGGCCACGCTTGCGCGGGATATCCTGCCCGGCGGCGGTGTCGATCACATAGATCGTCAGATCCGCCAGTTCCGGGCTGAAGGTGGCGGCGAGGTTGTCACCCCCCGACTCGATCAGCACCAGGTCGAGATCGGGAAAGGCGGTGTTGAGATCGGTCACGGCGGCCAGATTGATCGACGCATCCTCGCGGATCGCGGTATGCGGACAGCCCCCGGTTTCCACCCCGCGAATACGGTCGGCGGGCAGGACCTGCGCGCGCACCAGCGCCTCGGCATCCTCGCGGGTATAGATGTCGTTGGTGATCACCGCCATCGAACAGCGATGCGCCAGCGCCCGCGCCAGCCCCTCGGTCAGCGTGGTCTTGCCCGCGCCCACCGGGCCACCAATGCCCACCCGCAGCGGGCCGTTCATACGGGTGCCGCTCATGTCCTGAAAATCCTCACATCCATCCCCTCATGTTGCAGCGCCGCGAGGTCGCCCGCAAGCGCGCAGGTGCCGAGCGTATCCAGCGAGGCATTGGCGGCGCGGTTTGCCAGATCGTAGATCAGCGGCGCAAGGCCCGAGAGGATGGCTTGCCCCTCGGTCTGACCAAGCGGCACGTGGCGGATACCGATGGTGACGAGGTTCCCGGCAAAGCCTTGCAGGTAGAGCGCGATCACGTCCTCGCGGTCCAGATCGAGCGGCGCGGCGGCCTCCCCCACCGCCACGGGCAGCATCCGGGGGGGCAGCGCGCGCCCGGTGAGGCCATGGACGGTGCGGGCGAATGCGGCGCCCTGCTCCAGCCCCTCTTGCAGCCGCTCGGCGCAGGGTGCGAGCGCGCGGGCCAGATCGTCAAGCGCCTCGCATCCGCCCTCCAGCGCGTGGCTGAGCAGCACCGCATCCTGCCAGCCCGCACCATAGCGCAGGATGTTCTCCAGCCATGCCGCGAGGCTGGCTGCGTCCCTGACCACCCCCGTCGCGATCTCCCGCTCCAACCCGTGCGAATAGGCGAACGCCCCGGTCGGAAAGGCCGGAGAGAGCCATTGAACGAGCGAAAGATGTGCGGGCGTGAGCATCAGGCGTGGTGATGGCTATGGCCATGATCGTGGCCCCCATGATCATGCCCCCCGTGATCATGCCCCATCGTGCGCCCCTTGCCATAGGCGCCGCCTTCGGGGCGAAACGCGCCAGTCACCGGCGTCAAATCCGCGCCCAGTTGCGCCAGCATCGCCTCGATCACATGATCCCGGCGGATGCACAAATGATCCGCGCCGATCTGGCAAGGCGTGTGCCGGTTGCCGATATGCCAGGCCAGCCGCGCCAGATCACCGCGCACCTCGATCAGGTCCTCGGGCGCCGGTTCCACCGCCACCGCCCGGCCATCGTCGAGCGCGAAACCCCAGTGATCGTCTAGGTTTGTGACCTCGGCCAGATCGACCAGAAAGGCCAGCCCGGCCTTGCCCACCAGCCGCTTGCGCCGCATCAGCCGCGCGTCATAGTCGAGCACGACCGTATCGGCGATCCGGTCAGGGGCGTGAGGCAACAGGTGGCGGGCAACGGGCAGGTCGGTCATGGCATGGCCTCAGAACAGGAAATAGCGTTGCGCGAGCGGCAACTCAGAGGCAGGCTCGCAGGTGAGCAATTCGCCATCTGCCCGCACCTCGTAGGTTTCAGGATCGACCTCGACCTTGGGCGTCAGGCTGTTGTGGATCATGTCGCGCTTGGTGAGGGTGCGGGTGTTCGAAACTGCGGCCGTCTCCTTGGCCAGACCCAATGCCGCGCCGATCCCGTCTGCCTGCGCCGCCTCGCTGACGAACAGCACCGAGGACCGTTCGAGCGACCGCCCGTAGGCCCCGAACATCGGCCGCGAATAGACCGGTTGCGGCGTCGGGATCGAGGCATTGGGGTCACCCATCTGCGCCAGCACGATGGTGCCCCCCATCAGCACCATCTCGGGCTTCGCGCCGAAAAACGCCGGGTTCCACAGCACCAGATCGGCGCGCTTGCCGGGGCTTACGCTGCCGATATGGGCGCTCATCCCGTGCACGATGGCGGGGTTGATGGTGTATTTCGCGATATAGCGTTTGACGCGGGCATTGTCGTTGTCGCCGGTCTCTTCCGCCAGCCGCCCGCGCTGCTTGCGCATCTTGGAGGCCGTCTGCCATGTGCGGATGATCACCTCGCCCACGCGCCCCATCGCCTGACTGTCCGACGCCATGACGGAAAACGCGCCCATGTCGTGCAGGATATCCTCGGCGGCGATGGTCTCGCGCCTGATCCGGCTCTCGGCAAAGGCCACATCCTCGGGGATCGCCTTGTCGAGATGGTGACAGACCATCAGCATGTCGAGATGTTCCTCGATGGTGTTGACGGTGTAGGGCATGGTGGGGTTGGTCGAGGACGGCAGGACATGCTCAAAGCCCACCACCTTCATGATGTCGGGCGCATGCCCGCCGCCCGCACCCTCGGTATGAAAGGCATGGATCGTGCGGCCCTTCATGGCGGCGAGGGTGTTCTCCACGAAACCGCTCTCGTTCAGCGTGTCGGTGTGGATCATCACCTGCACGTCCATGTCGTCGGCAACACTCAGGCAGCAATCAATCGCGCCGGGTGTTGTCCCCCAATCCTCGTGCAGTTTCATCGCACAGGCCCCCGCGCGGACCATCTCGACCAATGCCTCCGGCTGGCTCGCATTGCCCTTGCACGAGAGGCCCACATTCATCGGAAAGGCATCCAGCGATTGCAGCATCCGCCCGATATGCCACGCCCCCGGCGTGCAGGTGGTGGCGAGCGTGCCATGCGCGGGTCCGGTGCCGCCGCCCAGCATGGTGGTGATGCCGGAATGCAGTGCGTCCTCGATCTGCTGCGGGCAGATGAAATGGATATGCGCGTCGAACCCGCCGGGGGTGAGGATGCGGCCCTCGCCCGCGATCACCTCGGTCCCCGGTCCGATGACGATATCGACGCCGGATTGCGTGTCGGGGTTACCCGCCTTGCCGATGGCCGCGATCAGCCCGTCGCGCAGGCCGACATCGGCCTTGGTGATGCCCTGATGATCGAGGATCAGCGCATTGGTGATGACGGTGTCCACCGCCCTGCCCGCACGGGTGACCTGAGACTGCCCCATGCCGTCGCGGATCACCTTGCCGCCGCCGAATTTCACCTCGTCGCCATAGGTGGTCAGGTCGCGCTCCACCTCGATGATCAGATCGGTATCGCCAAGCCGCAGCCGGTCGCCCGTGGTGGGGCCATACATGGCGGCATAGTCGGCGCGGGGGATGGAATGGGGCATTAAAGACCTCCCTTGGCCAAAGGCGCGCCGCCGGGGAGGGCCCGACCGCGGGGGGGCGCTGCGACCTCTGTGGAATGCGCTTTATGGCGGTCAAATACTGCAACGGTCGCGCGGTTGCACGTGGTTGCAAAAGCGCCCGCCCGTCCGGGCGGTCGGGCGCTGCGCGGCGGCGCGTGCCGCGCCTTTGTTCCGCGCAAGGGGCACTTGGGACTGATCCCGCGCATCACACCTCTCCCATCACCTGTTGATTGAACCCGAACACCCGTCGCCCGCCGCCATAGGGGATGAGCCGCACCTCGCGCCTCTGCCCCGGCTCGAAGCGGACGGCGGTGCCTGCGGGAATATCCAGCCTCTGCCCGCGCGCGGCATCGCGGTCAAAGGACAGCCCGCTGTTGGCCTCGGCGAAATGGTAATGGCTGCCCACCTGCACCGGCCGGTCGCCCGTATTGGCGACCTCCAGCACGGTGACGTGTGCGCCTTCGTTCAGGGTGATCTCGCCATCGGCGGGAAAGAGTTCTCCGGGGATCATGATCTATGCCTCACCCTGCGGCCACAAGCCACGCGCCGAGCGCCGCGACTACACCACCGCCCCCGCGCACCACGCTTTGCGAGCCAAGCCGCATGACAAGCAGCCCCAGAGCAAGGCCCGCAAGATGCAGACCCATCGTCGCGACGGCAAACCCCGCGAAATAATCCAATGCGGTTGCCGCCCCGATTTCGGCCCCATGGGCACCGCCGTGAAACAGACCGAATACCGACACGATACCGACAGCCCAAATCGCGGGCAGCCGCACGGCGAGAGCCACCAGCAGCCCCAGGATCAGCACCGAGGCAAGGATCAGCGGCTCCACCACCGGGAGGGTCAGCCCGAGCAGCGCGCCGCCGAATCCAACCGCCATCGCCCCGACAAAACCCACCGGCAACAGCCAGATCGCGCGCCCCGAAAGCACTGCGGCCCAAAGCCCGACAGCCAGCATGGCAAGCACATGATCGGCCCCGAATAGCGGATGCGTCGCCCCGGCAGCGAAAGAGCCATGCGCCGCAGGGTCGAGATGCGCAAAGGCAAGCGACGGTGTCAGCAGCAGAACGGTGAGGATGTAGCGCATCGGGAATATCATTTCAGCGTATGGGGTTATGGACGGTCACCAGCTTGGTGCCGTCGGGAAACGTCGCCTCGACCTGCACGGAATGCAGCATCTCGGGGATGCCCTCCATGCATTGCTCGGCAGTGATGACATGCGCGCCCGCCTCCATCAGGTCAGCGACGCTGCGGCCCTCGCGCGCGCCCTCGACCACGAAATCGGTGATCAGCGCCACCGCCTCGGGGTGATTGAGCCGGACGCCGCGCGCGAGGCGCCCGCGCGCCACCATGGCGGCGACGCTGATCAGCAGCTTGTCCTTTTCACGGGGGGTGAGGTTCATCCTGTGTCTCTCCTAGTTCTGCCAGACGCGGGGCAGGGGGCCGGGGCGCAGGGCGCTGACCAGCCGCATGATCTGACGGCGCAAGGGCCAGCCGTCACCGGCCATGAGGCGGATCACCAGCTTGCCGTCAAAGCCTGAGGCGCCGCCCGTGACGCCCTGCTCATCCAGCAGATCCTGCATGCGGGGTGCGGCATCCTCGGCCCCCTGCGCCACCAGCGCCAGCGTGGCGAAGGCGCGCGCGCCGTTCAGGATGGCGGGGCCAGCGGTCAGGGCCTCGGTGGTGAGGTGGAGCGGCTCGACCAGCACAGGCCTGCCCTCGCAGGTGATGCGGCGGGTGTCGCGCAGGGTGGTGCGCGTGACGGTCTCGCCCATGGCGGCGCGGCCAAGGACAATCGACTCGAGGATCAGGCAGGAGGCATCCCGCGCAAGGTCGATGGTGGTTTCGCGGTCCAGATGGCTGCCGTCGAAAAGGATCGTCTCCTGCGGCAGCCAGTCGAGATGCGCGCCGGATGCGACGCGGTGATGCACCGTTACTCGTGCCGCTTCACCTGTGCTGCGATAGGCACGTTCGGCGGTCTGCGTGGTGCCGGTGGCGCGACATCCCGCCGCCAGATCGAGCCGGTAGGACAGACGATCTCCACCGGTCAGCCCACCCGAGGTGTTGAGCAGCACGATCTCGGGACCGGAGGGACCGGGATGCAGAAATGCCTTGGCCGATCCCTTTTGGTGCAGGCGATCAAGCCGCCCGCCATTCGGCCCGGGCAACAGCGTCACATGCGCGGCGCCAAAGCTGCGTTCCTGTGTCGGGGAGGGGGCGGGGCAGGCGGGCATGCGGGATCTCTTGCTGTGTTTGGCCCGAGGCTACCGCCCTTGCGCGGGACTGCCAGAGATGGGCCGTGGACTCGCATGCCCTGCACGCTCCTCGACGCCCATATGCCCAAATAGCAGGCAGATCGCCCATCAAATGGACACTTCGCGCAACAGCCGTTCGCGTTCGACCGTGGCCGCAGGCTCCGAGAGCCGCACCTCGCCGCGATTGAGCACCACCAGATCGTCGGCCAGATCATAGGCGAAATCGAAGAACTGCTCGACCAGCACGATGGCAATCTCGCCCTCGTCGCGCAAAAGACCGATCACCGCGCCGATCTGCTTGATGATATTGGGCTGGATGCCCTCGGTCGGCTCGTCGAGCAGGAGCACGCGGGGGCGGGCAATCAAGGCGCGGGCGATGGCAAGCTGCTGCTGCTGCCCGCCCGACAGATCCCCGCCGCGCCGGTCGCGCATCTGCTCCAGCACCGGGAACAGCTCATAGATGCGGGGCGGGATGGTGTGATCGCTTTTCGGCAGGCAGGCAAAGCCGGTTTGCAGGTTCTCGGTGACGGTGAGCAGGGGGAATATCTCGCGCCCCTGCGGGACATAGGCGATGCCCGATTGCGCGGCCTGCGCGGCGGGGAGGCGGGGCAATTCGCGCCCGTCGAGCGTGATGCGCCCGTCCGTGTAAGGATGCCGCCCGGCGATGGCCTTGAGCAGGCTGGTCTTGCCGACGCCGTTGGTGCCCATCACCGCCGTCACTGCGCCGGGGCGGGCGGTGAGGCTGACGCCGTGCAGGATCTGCGAGGCGCCATAGTGCAGGGTGAGGCTGTCCACGCTCAGCATGGCTTATCTCCCCAGATAGACATCGATCACCTCCTTGTTCTGCGTGACGTGATCGAGACTGCCCTCGGCCAGCACCGACCCTTCGTGCAGCACCGTTACCTTGCAGCCAAGGCGGCGGACGAATTCCATGTCATGCTCGATCACCACCACGGCGCGGGTCTGCGCCGCACGTTTGAGGATGTCGGTGGTGTGCTCGCGCTCGGCGGGGGTCATCCCGGCGGCGGGCTCGTCCACCAGAAGGAGGCGCGGATCCTGCGCCAAGAGCATGCCGATTTCCAGCCATTGCTTTTGCCCGTGGCTGAGGTCGCCCGCGCGGCGGGGTAGGTCGTCTGCAAGGCCGATTTCGCGGGCCAGTTCTTCGATCCGCGCCGCGCCTTCGGCGGAGCGGCGAAAGAGCAGCACGTCAAGCGGCCCACGCTTGTTCTTGAGCGCGAGGCGGAGGTTCTCGCGCACGGTTTGGTCCTCGAACACCGTCGGTTTCTGGAACTTGCGACCGATGCCCGCCCGCGCGATGGCGCTTTCGCTCATCCCCAGAAGCGAGATGTTCTTCTCGCCCCACACAACCCGGCCTTCGTCGGGCCGCGTCTTGCCGGTGACGATATCCATGAAGGTGGTCTTGCCCGCGCCATTGGGGCCGATCACGGCGCGCAGTTCCGGTTCTGCCACCTGAATCGAGAGGTTGTTGATCGCGCGGAAGCCGTCGAAGGTGACGGAGACGCCGGAGACTTCGAGAAGGGTGGTCATGGCTTCCTCACCAGCATGTCAAAGAGCCCGCCGATGCCGCGCGGGAAGAAAAGCGTGACGGCAACGAAGCCGAGGCCGAGAAGCACCAGCCACCAATCGGTCCAGTTGATCGTGTAGAAGCCGAGGTCGATATCGGGCGCGCCGCCGCCGGTGAACCAGCTTGAGGCGAGGCTGACGACCGCCGCCCCGATCACCGCGCCGTAAAGCCGCCCGCGCCCGCCGATAGCGACCCAGACGGCGAGGTAAATCGACGCGATGGGCGCGATTTCGGCGGGGTTGATGATGCCCGCCTGAGGGTAGTAGAGCGCACCGGCAAGGCCCGAGACCACCGCCGTCAGCGTGAAGATCACCAGCTTGTAGCTTTCGACATGGTAGCCGAGAAAGCGCACGCGGGTCTCGTTGTCACGGATCGCGCGGACAACCGAGCCGAACTTGCCCGAGATGAGCCAGGCGAAGAAGAGATAGCCGAGGCCCAAGGCGGCGGCGGAGGCCCAGAAGAACCACAGCGCGATGGTGGATTGCGGCAGGTGCAGCAGGCCGGGAATGTTTTGCAGGCCCGAGAGCCCGTTGTTGCCGCGCAGCCCTGTGTCATTCTGGAAGAGGTAGAGCGAGAGCGCCAGCGTCATCGCCTGTGTCAGGATCGAGAGATAGACGCCGGTCACGCGGCTGCGGAAGGCGAGCCAGCCGAAGACCAGCGCCAGCAGCCCCGGCACCAGCACCACGAAGAGAAGCTGCATCGCGAGGCTGTCGGCGAAGGCCCAGATCAGCGGCAACTCGTTGGAGCCCACCACGCCGAAAATCTGGGTGGCGATGGCGTCGTTGATCTCCCCCTGCGTCGGCGGAATGGGGGCATTGGCGAGCGAGTCCACAACGATGCCTTGGGTGCGGGCATACATCAGCCACATGCCGATGGCATAGCCACCCAACCCGAAGAAGGCGAAATGCCCGAGGCTGAGGATGCCGCAATAGCCCCAGACCACGTCCATCGCCACGGCAATGAGGCACAGGCAGAGCGTCATGCCGAGGATCTTGACCATCGAGGTCGACAAGAGCGCCATGCCGAAGCCCTCGGCCAGCACGGTGACGCCGAGGGTGAAGAGGCCGAGCAGGCCGAGGAACCACATCACCGAGGGGTTTTCGGCCAGAAAGCTGCGGCGCGGGGTGATATCGGGTTTGCTCATGGCTCAGTCCCCCGCCGCGCGGCCCTTGAGGGCGACGATGCCCTTGGGGCGGAACTGGATGAAGAGGATCACGAAGAGCACCATGTAGGTCTGTGCCGCCAGCGTGTTGGAGGGGTTGAACCACTCAATCCCCTTTTGCAGAAAGCCGATGAGCGAGGCCCCCGCGAGCGTGCCCCAGACATTGCCGACGCCGCCCACCACCACGGTCATGAAACTTTGTACGATGTAGTTGGCGCCCATCTCGGAGGTGACCTGCGCGTAGAGCCCGATGGCCACCCCCGCGATCCCGGCGATGCCGGAGCCGAGGCCAAATGTCAGCATGTTGATACGGTCGGGGTTGATCCCCATCGAGGCGCCCATGCCTGGGTTTTGCGTGACCGCCCGCACCTCCAGCCCCAGCCGTGTACGCTTGAGGATGTAGAGGAGCAGCGCGAGGAAGATGAGGGCGAGGACGAAGATCGCCACGCGGATGGTCGAGATGCTGACGATGTCGTTGAGGGTGATCGCGCCGCCCAGCCAATCGGGGGCGGTGAGGGGCCGCGCCTGCGTGCCGAAGATGTTCTTGGCCAGTTGTTGCAGGGCGATGGAGATGCCGAAGGTGGCCAGCAGTGTCTCCAGCGGTCTGGTATAGAGGTGGCGGATCACCAGCCGCTCCATCGCGACGCCGGCACCAAACGTGACGGCAAAGGCCAGTGGCAGGGCGATCAGCAGGCTGACGGTGTAATCGGGGATGAAAAGCTGCACGACATAGCCGGTATAGGCCCCCATCATGATGAACTCGCCATGCGCCATGTTGATCACGCCCATCACGCCGAAGGTGATCGCAAGGCCGATGGCCGCGAGAAAGAAGATCGAGGCGAGCGACAGCCCGTCAAGCACAAGATCGGCGGTCTGGTAGAGGCCGAGGGTGCGCGAGGTGGCGGTGAGCGCGTCCTCGGCGGCCTGCGTGATCTGCGGGTCGGGTTGCAGGTATTCGGCGTAGAAGACGTGGGCGGCGACGGCCTGCGCCACCTCATCGGGGGCGGCGCGGGGCGGCACGGTGCCCGCCTGTTCCAGCGCCTCGTAGGCGCGGGCGCGGGCAGCGGTGGTGTTAAGCTGGTGCAGCGGCACGCCGCCGACGGTGCCGTCAACGATATGCTGCGCCAGCACGTCGCGCAGGTCGGTGGCGGTCTGGCGCGGTGGGGCGAGGTCTGCGGCCACGAGCCGGTCATGGGCCTCGGCCTCGGTAAGGTCGGTGCCGACCTCCAGCACGCGGGCGAGGTTGATGTCGTCCGGCAGGGTCTCGGCCACGCCGTCGCGGGTGGCGGTGAGTTGGTTGAGAACGCTGCGCGCCTCGATACTGGTATCGCCGCCAAGCCCGGCGATGGCGTCGAGACGCTCGGATTTGGTGGCCCCGAATTGTGCGATCAGCAGGGTGAGAAGGCGCTCTTTGCGGGTCTTGAGCGCGGGGTCGGTCTCGCCCTCGATGCTGCCCCTAAGCGGTGCGATCTGGCTGGCATCCGCGCTGCGCGTGATGGCCTCCAGTGCCTCTGCGCGGCGGGCTGGTTCGGGGGCGTTCAACTCATACGGCACGAGGGCGGCGGCGAGTTCGCGGCGCACGCCCGCATTGGGGCGGATCTGGTCCACCTCGCGGCTGCCCACCTCGGCCACCGCCGCGCCACTGTCGATGTCTATGAGACGCAAGCTGTCGCCTGCGTCCTCGGCGTAGAAGAAGAGCCCGTCTGCGGGACGCAGGTAGACCTCGCGCGCCTCCCATTTGCGCAGGAAATCGGCCATGCCGGGGTGATCCGAGGCCAGCAGATCCGCGATCACCGGGCCGATGGTGCGGCGCGAGGGCTTGGCGAGGTCGGCCTGATACTTTTGCAGGAGCGGTTGCAAGGCTGACTGTGCCCTTGCCTCATCCGGGCGCAGGATCACGGCGCAGGCGAGCATCATCAGCAGCGCCAAGGCGCGGGCAAGGAGGGCGGTGAAACGCATGGTCGGTTCGGTCCTGAGCGGGGAATTCAGTGCGAGGGGCCGCGCGGACGCGATCCGCGCGGCCCGGCAACTTAATAGTTCGAGGTCATCTGCACGCAGGTGCCGGTCTCGGTGTTGTACATGCCACAGCCGAGATCCTTCCAGTCGCTCTTGAGCGGCGCGCTCTCGGGCAGGTGGTCGGTCCAGGCATCGCCGGGCACTTCCGCGGTCTGGCTGATGATGTCGAACTGACCATCATCGCGGATCTCGCCGATCAGCACCGGTTTGGAGAGGTGATGATTGGCGTTCATCACTGCCGTGCCGCCGGTGAGGTTGGGATATTCCTGCCCCCACATCGCCGCGCGCACCGTGTCCACATCGGTGGTGCCCGCCTCGGTCACAGCGTTCACCCACATGTTGAAGCCGATGTAATGCGCCTCCATCGGGTCGTTGGTGACGCGCTCTTCGCCAGCATAGGCCTTCCATGCCTCGACGAATTTGGCGTTGATCTCGGTATCGGCGGATTGAAAATAGTTCCACGCCGCGAGATGGCCGACGAGCGGCGCGGTATCGAGGCCCGAAAGCTCTTCTTCACCGACCGAGAAGGCCACCACGGGGATATCGGCGGCGTCCACGCCTTGCGCGGCCAGTTCCTTGTAGAAGCCGACATTGGCATCGCCATTGATGGTCGAGATCACGCCCACCTGCTTGCCTGAGGCCCCGAGGGCGACCACGTCCGAGACGATGGTGGCCCAGTCGGAATGGCCGAACGGGGTGTAGTTCACAAATATGTCCTCATCCGCGATGCCCTTGGACTTGAGATAGGAATCGAGGATGTTGTTGGTGGTGCGGGGATAGACATAGTCGGTGCCAAGAAGTGCAAAGCTCTCGACGCCCAGTTCTTCGAGGAAATAATCCACCGCCGGGATCGCCTGCTGGTTGGGCGCGGCGCCGGTGTAGAACACATTTTTCGAGCTTTCCTCGCCCTCGTATTGGACGGGGTAGAACATCAGCCCGTTGAGTTCCTCCAGCACCGGCAGGGCCGATTTTCGGCTCACGGATGTCCAGGAGCCGAAGATCACATCGACCTCGCTCACGGTCAGCAATTCGCGCGCCTTTTCGGCAAAAAGCGGCCAGTCGGAGGCGGGATCGACCACCACCGCCTCGATCTCGCAGCCCAGAAGCCCGCCCTTGGCGTTCTGTTGTTCGACCAGCATCAGGACCGTGTCCTTGAGCGTGGTCTCGGAGATCGCCATCGTGCCCGAAAGCGAATGCAGCACACCCACCTTGACGGGGCAGTCCTGCGCCAGTGCGGGAAGCGTCCCGGCGACCGTGGTCGCCAAAAGGCTCGCCATGAATGTTTTCTTGTTCATTTGATCGAAACTCCCATGTCAGGGCTGCGCGCGTCATGCCGTCCAACGGGTCTTGGCCCAAGAGGTGGGCTGGCAACGCAGCATCCAGTTTGTATCTCCGCCCGGAGATTTGCGATCTGCCGAGAGCGGGGCCGCTTTGTGGATTGAGGGCAGTCACCCCCGCGACAGCGCAAAGACAAGCAGGCTATTGGGGAATACGCATGAGCGCGCCGTGAACGGGGTAGGGTGATCCGCATCAAGTTACAATTTTTAAGCGGCAATCTCGCAAGGCGCACAAAAATATCGCAGTCGCAGAAAGAATTTTGCTGCGTTGCGGCATGTTTGGGCATGTCGCGCGCGGTTGCTGGCATTTGAAAACAGCGCGCCACGACTCGGGGCCCTGCCCGTTGCGGAGACCTCTTCGCAGGGCCTTGCACCTCGGGCTGGCGAGAGGCAAACAAGGCAGGCACGCTTGGGAGCAGTCATGGAGAAAAGTGGGCTTGCCGATCGTTTGGCTGGGCTTTTGCTCAGCGCGATTACATGTCTGGTCATCCTTCACGAATGGCGCATCGCGGAATGGATGACGCCGGCAAAACCTGTGTTCGTGGGTTGCGTCATCGCCATTTTCGCGGTGCAGGTGCGGCTGGCGCGCAAGGCGTTTGTCGCCGTTGCTCTTGGCCTTACGGTCGCATTGGCGCTGAGCGGATCGGATTGGCGAGGGCCGGTGATGGATGGGCTGAGTGCGTCGGCCTTTATCGCGGCATTTTTCTCGGCGCTCACCACCTTGCGCAATGTCGCGCAGACCTCGCCTGCCGTGCAGGCGGCGGGCCGGTTCCTGTCCGCTCAGCGCCCGGGACGGCGCTACGCGGCGCTCACGGTGGGGGGGCAGGGCTTTGCGCTTTTGCTCAACTACGGAGGCATTCAGCTATTGGGCGCGTTGGCGCTCGCCAATGCCGGGGGAGAGCCCAATGCAGAGGTTAGGGGCCATCGTATCCGGCGGATGCTTCTGGCCATTCAGCGCGCGTTTGTCTCGACCTTGCCGTGGTCGCCCCTGTCGTTTGCCATGGCCATCACGATGAGCGTCGTGCCGGGTACGAGCTGGGCAGAGGCAATGGTGCCGGGGCTGGTGTCTTCGGCGCTTCTGGCTGGTATCGGCTGGGGGCTGGACAGCGTGTTCAAGCCACGTCTGAGCGTGACACCACAGCGGGTCGAGCCAGAAGGCTCGTGGGCGCTGATGTTGCCCTTGCTGACATTGCTCGGCATTCTCGTGGTGAGCGTGGGCAGTCTGCATGCGTTGACTGATGTACGGATTGTCGGGCTGGTTGTGGTCATCGTGCCTTTGATCGCCGTGGTCTGGATGATCATCCAGCATTGGGACCATGCGCCCGTCCGGTCGGTCGGCACGCGTGTGCGGGATTACGTCCTGAAGGAATTGCCGGGCTATCGCGGAGAGCTGACACTCTTGATGATGGCCGGATATATCGGCACGGTTGGATCTGCGTTGCTGGGGCCGTTGATGCAGCGCGCGGGGCTGGATCTGTCGGTCTTGCCTGCGTGGGTCATTCTGGTGTCCTTCGTCTGGCTTATCCCTTTGGCCGGGCAGATCGGGATGAACCCGATCCTTGCCGTGACGCTGATTGCGCCGCTGATTCCCGGAGCCGAGAGTCTTGGCGTGACACCGGCTGCCATCGTCGTGGCGATTACCGCAGGCTGGGCGCTGAGCGGTGCCAGCTCTCCCTACACGGCCACGACGCTGCTGATCGGCTCGTTCGCGGGGATCAGTGCGCTGCGTGTGGGCTGGGTGTGGAACGGGGCCTACACATTGCTTTGCGCCGTGGTCCTGTCAGGTTGGGTGCTGATCTATGGCTTTGCGCTCTGAGCTGTGTGGCGGCTGATTGTGTCACGAATTGGTCGCCCTGTGCATGGTCTTGAGACTGCGTGAGAGATGCTTGAGGTGTTGGCGCATGGCGCGCCGGGCCGCCTTGGCATCTTGCGCGGCAATCGCCTCGACCAGAGCATTGTGCTGTTTTGCGTAGAGGTCACGCAGCATCGGAGAGCGCGCATATTCCCGGGCGTGCTCGTCTTGCCAATGGTGCATCTCTCGCATCTCGTCCACGAGCGCGTAAGTGGTCAAAAGGATCGGATTTCCGGCAACATCGGCAATCAGACGATGCAAGGAGCGATCCCAGAGTTCTGCGGCTTCGGCGTCTTTCGCGGTGTCCGTACGCTTAGCCAGCATACGCATGCGCTCGATATCCTGCGGCGTTGCGCGCTCGGCGCAAAGTGCGGCAAGTTCGGGTTCCACGCAGAGCCGCGCTTCCATGACACTGAAAGGGTCTGCATCGCCACTGATTTCGGCGGCGAGGCGCCCGGTAGGATCGGGCGGTTGGCCCAGATACGTACCCTTGCCCTGCCGTCGCCAGATCAAACCCTCTGCCTCGAGCGCGTCGAGGGCCGCGCGCAAGGCACGGCGTCCGACACCAAGCCTTGCGGCAAGTGCCCGCTCTGTCGGCAGTTTTCCGTCGGTATCCAGTTTGCCAGCTTCGATGAGGGAACGCAGTTGTGAAAGCACGTGCTGTGCACCCTGGGATTTCTGGCTGTTATCGAGGGACATGACGTTTCCACCCGGATGCGCGAGATATCTGCCGATGGGGTTTGCAATGCGCGGACTTGAACCTTTTGTAGTATTGGTTTGCGTTGAAGATCTGTCAATCCGTTTTGGCAGTGCCGCTAGATCGCCAGGCCTGTTACGCGTCCATCGTAGATGGCCGCTGCGGCATGGCGCGGCGCGTTCGCATCGCCGAGCAGTCTGGGACGCAGCCCCAAGGTGCGCAAATCATCAGGCAGCGTGTGATCGGCGCGGCTTCCGGTGGCGAGCACAAGGCTGTCCGCGGTCATTTTCTGAAATTCGCCTGTCAGGAGGGATACAACCTGCGCGCAGGTGCCGGACCATTCCGAAATCGCGCTGTCTGTGACAAAGCGGACCCCGAGCCGGGCCAGTTTTTGACGCGCCGCGAAATCAGAGGCTGTGCGCGCAAGGTCCCGGCCGATCATCGCATCAGGCGTGACGAGGGTCACGTCATGACCCGCCTCGGCCAGATACCACGCGGTGCCGATGCCGCGCCAGCGCCCTCCTTCGTCAAGGAGCATGACGTGTTGGCCGAGCCGCGCAACGCGCCCCATCACATCCTGGGCCGACCAGATATTGCCGTGCGTGATACCCGGCAATTCCGGCACCTGAGGCAGGGCCTTTTGAAATCCGGTTTCATCCGGCAGGGCACCGGTGGCGATGATGATCTCGTCGGCTCCGAAGGCAGCGATCTCATCGGCCTCGAGGCAGGTGTTGAATCTCAAGTCGACGCCCAGTTTCTCCAGTTGCCGCCCGTACCAGCCAATGAGGTCGGTGATTTGCGCACGACGCGGTTGCAGGCCGGCAAGGCGGAACTGCCCGCCCAGTTCCGGCGCGGCCTCGGCCAATGTCACGGAATGCCCGCGCTCTGCCGAGACCCGCGCGCATTCGAGCCCTGCGGGGCCGCCTCCCACCACGAGGACGGTTTTCGCGGTGTGTGTCGTGGTAAACCGGTCGCCACCCCAGAGGTACTCGTGCCCTACCGAAGGGTTGATCAGGCAAGAGATATAATAATCGCGCCCGCGCCGTCCCCAGCATTGTTGATTGCACGACAGACAGCCGCGAATATCCTCTGGCCGGCCCGCCTCGGCCTTGGCCACAAGATGCGGATCGGCGATTTGTCCGCGCACGATCGAGACCAGATCGGCCTGCCCCGCCCCCAAGAGGGTATTGGCGTTTTCGGGCGTGCGGATGCTGGCCTCGGCCACTATCTTGGCAACAAGACCGGCCTGCTTCAGCCGCTGCGCCAGATCGGCGCCGAGGTTCTCTGGGTACTGAAAACTCGGGATGATCTTCTGAAAGTCGATATAGCTGCCCGCGCCGATTGTGACGTAATCCATCAACTCCTCGGAATCGTGCAGCGCAACGATCTTGACCATTTCGTCTCGTGTGGGAAAGACTCCCGTCTCGGGGTCGTCCGAGATCGACAGCCCGATGATGAAATCTGCACCACAGGCCGCACGTACCCGCCGCAGGATCTCGCGCGAGAACCGCGTGCGGTTTTCAAGGCTGCCGCCCCACTCGTCCCCGCGCTGATTGGAAAACGGCGCCCAGAACTGATCGAGCAGGCAATTGTAGGCGGCCCAGACTTCGACCCCATCGAAACCGGCCTTTTGACACCGGACTGCCGCCTGCACGAAGGCGTCGATGGTTTCCTCGATTTCGGCAGCGGTCATGGGATGGCTGCCATCGTTGTCATGATAACTTGGTGCGCCCGAGGGGGACCAGTTCACGTGCCAGGAATTATCCCAGTCGCCATGCGCGCCGACATGGTAAAGCTGTTGGATCATCACCGCGCCCTCGGCCTTGCAGGCCCCGGTCAGCCGGGCGAACTGCGGGATCACATCATCTGAGCAAGGCCTGAAATTGCCACGCGTCAGGACCGCCGCCGGATGCACCGGCATCGGCTCGACCGTGATCATCGCAGCACCACCCATTGCGCGCTCCAGATAATAGGCCAGATGCTGTTCGCCGGGTACGCCATCGCGGGCCATGTTGGTGGTATGTGCGCCAAAGATGATCCGGTTGCGCAGGGTCTTGTGGCGCAGGGTCAGCGGGGTGAACACATGCTTGAGGCTCATGCACTGCGCCCCACGGTCGGGGTGCTGGTACCGGTTCCGATCACACCGATCCGCATCACAGATCCTTGACCAGCCGCAGCGCGTCATAGATCGCCGCATGAGTGTTGCGCGCGCTCACAGCGTCGCCGATCCGGAAAAGCTGGAACGCACCGTCGGGGTTGCGCGTCACGCGCTGCGGCTGGCCTGCGATCAAGGCATCATAATCCACCTCGCCGCCATTTGAAGAGTGCGGCTTTAACGCGAAATACAGATCGTCCATCGGCAGCGTGCCGTAGTTCACGACCACTTGATCGTAGGTCTTCTCAGAGGTGAAATCGCTGTAATCGGTGCCGATCGTGGCCTTGAGCCGGTTGCCGTCGCGGGTCACGTCCAGCAGGCGGCGGGTGACGGTAAAGGTCACGTCCTTGTCCTGCAACGCGCGCATATAGGGCACCAGGTTCATCCCCATGACATCGGGGGCAAAGGTGCGGTCGGGGGTCATAACCTCGACACTTGCACCGGCATTGGCGGCGATTTCGGCGGCCATCAGGCCGGGATGATCGCCGCTTTCGTCATAAATCAGCACGTTTTGCCCCGGCTTCGCATCGCCCGCGATAATGTCCCATGTCGTGGTGACAAGGTCCTGTTCCTTGCCGCTCTCGAAGAGTTCGACATTGGGCAGGCCACCCGTTGCCACGATCACCACATCGGGGGCGAGTGCGGCGATGTCTTCGGCCTCGGCCCAGGTGTTGAAATGGAAGGACACGTCGCGTGCCGCGCATTGCGCCATGCGCCAGTCGATGATGCTGATCATCTCACGCCGACGCGGGTTCTGCGCGGTCAGCCGGACCTGTCCGCCGGGGTCGGGCTGGGCTTCGAATACGGTCACGTCATGCCCGCGCTCAGCGGCGACGCGCGCGGCCTCGAGCCCGGCAGGGCCTGCGCCGACGATGACGATCTTCTTGCGTGAGGGGGCCTGGGCGATCTCGTGCGGCATGGTCAGTTCGCGGCCCGTGGCGGCGTTGTGGATGCAGAGCGCCTCGCCCGCCGCGTAAATGCGGTCCAGGCAGAAGGTCGCACCGACACAAGGGCGGATGTCATCCTCACGCCCCTCGATGATCTTTTTCACGATATGCGGATCGGCCATGTGCGCGCGGGTCATGCCGACCATGTCCAAGAGCCCGGCCTGCACCGCGTGCCGCGCGGTCGCCACGTCGGGGATCTTGGCGGCGTGGAAGGTGGGCATGCCGGTGGCCGCCCTGACCGCGCCTGCGAAATCTAGATGCGGGGCGTTTTTCATGCCCTGCACCGGGATCACATCGGTCATTGCCGGGTCGGTATGGACGCGCCCGCGGATCACGTTGAGGAAATCGACCATGCCGCAATTGGCCAGCTTTTTTGAAATCTCCAGCCCTTCCTCGGGGGTGATGCCGCCTGCCTCGGCCTCGTCCGCCGTGTAGCGCAGGCCGACGATAAAATTGTTTCCCACACGTTTGCGGATCCCGCGCAGCACGTCCATCAAGAGCTTCATCCGAGTGTCGAGGTCGTGCCCGCCATAGGGGCCATCCAGATCATTGGTCAGCGGTGACCAGAACTGATCGAGCAGATGGCCGTAGACCTGCAATTCGATCCCGTCCATGCCGCCCTCTTTCATGCGTTCGGTGGCATCGGCGAAATCGGTGATGATCCGTTCGATATCCCAATCCTCCGCCAGCTTGGGAAAGGCCCTGTGCGCGGGTTCGCGGTGTTTCGAGGAGGACAACGAAGGCAGCCAATCGCCCTTGGACCAGACGGTGCGACGACCAAGATGGGTCAGCTGAATCATCACCGCGCAGCCGTGATCGTGGCAGGCATCCGTCAATTGCCGGATCCACGGCACCACCTCGTCCTTGTAGGCGAGGACGTTGTTGAAAACTGGCGGGCTGTCTTTGGAGACCGCCGCCGACCCGGCGGTCATCGCCAAGGCGACGCCCGCACGGGCGCGCTCGGCATGATAGGCGGTATAGCGTTCCTTGGGCATACCGTCCTCGGGATAGGCCGGTTCATGGCTGGTGGTCATGATCCGGTTGCGCAGCGTCAGATGCTTAAGCTGATATGGTTGAAGGAGGGGGTCATTTGACATCGGGCGGGCTCCGTTTGGCTGGGATCACGATTCCGGATATGTTCAGATATGTCAAGTTTATGGTCACTGATGAACATTTTATTGCGCTTGGCCAACAAGGCTCTTAGGATCGCGCCATGTCGAAACTTGAACATATGGAAGATGGCGACAAGACGAGCGGTTGGCGCGGCTCGCGTGATCTATGGCTTGATGCCGCGCGCAAGGCGTTCGTCACAAGCGGTCTCGATGCGGTCAAGATTCAGCCTCTCGCCAAGCAACTCAACCTGTCTCGCACCAGTTTCTACTGGTTCTTCAAGGATCGCGCCGCCCTGCTTGATGCGCTGCTCGACATGTGGGACGAAAGCAATACCGGCGGTCTCGTGATGGCCGCCGGGCTCTATGCCGAAACCATCACCGAGGCGGCGTTGAACCTCGTCAGTGTGTTTCTCGATGACGGGCCGTTTGAAGCGCGCTTTGATGTTGCGGTCCGGGGGTGGGCGCATAGCTCTGATGCGGTGGCTGCGCGCGTGCATTCCGCAGACGAGGCGCGGCTGTCAGCGATCCGTGGGATGTTCGAGAGGTTTGGATTTGATCCCGAAGAGGCTGATGTGCGGGCCCGTACAGTATATCTCGTGCAGATCGGGTATATTTCGATGCAGGTCGAGGAGGCCCTAGCCACCCGCATGGCGCGCATGCCCGCCTATATCAAGACGTTCACCGGCCAGCCCCCCACCGACCAAGAATTGCGCCGCTTTCATGCGCGCCACGGCGATGCGCCGCGATAAGACCCGATGCCGCCCCGCATTTGTATCGGATCTCTGGCATGTAGACGGTGGGCCGCGCAGCCATGTCGCAATTCTTCTGATTGCTGCAAAATGCGGTCTGTGCTCGCCTAGACCGGCATCACCTCTCTGGCAGAATCGTGATGACCCATGCTAAGTTTAGCGTCATGAACAAGCCGGACCCCAATATGAGCGCAATAATGCCAGAGATCCGCCAGTTGGACGAGGGGGCGGTCAACCGTATCGCCGCAGGCGAGGTGGTCGAGCGTCCGGCCTCTGCTGTCAAGGAGCTGGTCGAGAACGCGCTGGATGCGGGCGCTCGCCGGGTCGAGATTTCCTATGCCGATGGTGGCAAGACACTCATCCGGGTCGTGGATGACGGCTGTGGCATTTCGCCCGATCAATTGCCATTGGCCCTGGCCCGGCATGCCACATCCAAGATCGACGGTTCCGACCTGCTCGACATACACTCGTTCGGGTTTCGCGGCGAGGCGCTGCCGTCTTTGGGTGCGGTAGGACGGCTGACCATCACATCCCGCGTCAGCGGAGGCGAGGCGGCCGAGATCAAAGTGGCCGGTGGACAGATGGGCGGGGTGAAGCCCGCCGCGCTCAACTCTGGCACGGTCGTGACCTTGCGCGATCTGTTTTACGCGACGCCTGCACGATTGAAATTCATGCGATCGGATCGGGCCGAAGCGCAGGCCATCGCTGATACGCTCAAGCGCCTTGCCATGGCAGAGCCGTTTGTGGGGTTTATTCTGCGCGATGTGTCGGGCGGCGGCGAGGGCCGTGTCGTGTTTCGCGCGGAGCCCGAGAACGGCGATCTGTTCGATGCGCTGCACGGTCGGCTGGCCCGTGTGTTGGGTGCTGATTTCGCAGACAACGCGCTCCGGATAGACGCGACGCGTGAAGGGATACGCATGACCGGATATGCTGCCCTGCCCACCTATTCACGCGGATCGAGCGTGGCGCAGTATCTCTTTGTCAATGGTCGTCCGGTGCGGGACAAGATGCTCTATGGCGCGCTGCGGGCCGCCTATCAGGATGTGCTGAGCCGCGACAGGCACCCCGTCGCCGCGCTCTTTCTCGATTGTGACCCAACGCTGGTGGATGTGAACGTGCATCCGGCAAAATCCGAGGTGCGGTTTCGCGATCCGGGTTTGGCGCGCGGGCTGATCGTATCGGGCTTGCGGCATGCCCTCGCCGAGGCCGGGCACAGGGCGTCGACAACGGTGGCAGGGGCCACGCTCGGCGCGTTCCGGCCCGAACCTGCGGGCGCGCGCATATACCAGATGGACCGACCATCGGCGCAGGCCCGCAGCGTGGCCTATCAGGCGCAGGCGCCGGGGTTCTCCGATCTGGCCGAAAGCTGGAGCGCGCGGGTCGAACCACAGGGTAGCCTGGGTGCGCCAGAACCGAACGCCCCCCCGGATACAGCCTTGCCGCTTGGCGCGGCGCGGGCGCAGGTCCATGAGAATTACATCATCGCACAAACCGAGACAGGCATGGTGATCGTCGATCAGCATGCGGCGCATGAGCGGCTTGTCTATGAACGGTTGAAGCGGCAAATGGAGGAAAGCGGGATCGCGGCGCAGGCGCTGCTGATTCCGGAAGTCGTTGATCTGTCTGAGGGCGATTGCGCGCTTTTGATAGAGCATGCCGATGCTCTGGCCCGGCTTGGACTTAGTGTCGAGCCATTTGGCCCCGGCAGTATGGCGGTGCGCGAGACGCCGGCCATTCTGGGCGAGGTGAACGCAGCGGCGCTCTTGCATGACATTCTGGACGAGTTGCACGATCAGGGCGCGAGCGACATGCTCAAATCCCGGATCGACGCGATCCTGAGCCGGGTGGCATGTCATGGCTCTGTCCGGTCGGGCCGCCGGATGTCCGCCGACGAGATGAATGCGCTCTTACGCGAGATGGAACGCACGCCGATGTCGGGACAGTGCAACCACGGGCGGCCAACATATGTCGAGCTGCAGCTGTCTGATATCGAACGTCTGTTTGGCCGCACATGATCGAGATCGGGGGCGAGAGCTATGGCTTCGGCGATCCTCTGACACTCGCTGCTCTGAGTGGCGCGGCGGTTGTGCTGCTGATCCTAATCCTCTTGATCATGGCGGTGCGGGCGGCGGGCCGCTCGGCCCGTCTGGCAGAGCCGCTGGCTTATCAGGTTGGTCAGTTGGGTCAGCGGGTGCAGGGGCTGTCGGATGGCCAGCATCAACTGGCGGGTGGCCTCAATCATGTCTCGGAGGCGCAGGCAGCGGCGCAATCGCATCTGTTGCAACTGATGGAAAAGCGATTGGCGCAAGTCTCAAATTCCATGAGCGAGAACCTTCAGGGCACATCGCGGCGCACCGCGCAGTCGCTGGGTGAATTGCAGCAACGCTTGCAGGCCATCGACAAGGCGCAGGACAATATCACCAAGCTCTCGGGCGATGTGCTCTCGTTGCAGGATATATTGAGCAACAAGCAGACGCGCGGCGCATTCGGAGAGATCCAGCTCACCGATATCGTGACCAAGGCGCTGCCCTCGGACAGCTACAGCTTGCAACACACGCTGTCGAACGGCAAAAGGGCGGATTGTCTCATTCATCTCCCGAATCCGCCCGGTCCGATTTGTGTTGACAGTAAATTCCCGCTTGAAGCCTATGAGGCGCTGCGCCGGGCCGCGACTGATGCCGAGGCGGCGGAGGCGGGGCGGTTTTTGCGCAATTCGGTCAGGAAACATATCAAGGATATTTCCGATAGATATATCCTCGATGGCGAGACCGCCGATGGGGCGCTGATGTTCTTGCCGTCCGAGGCGGTCTATGCGGAGTTGCATGCGAATTTTCCCGACGTCGTGCGCGAGGGCTTTGCCGCGCGGGTCTGGATCGTGTCGCCGACCACCTGCATGGCCACGCTCAACACCATGCGCGCGATCCTCAAGGATGCGCGGATGCGTGAGCAAGCCGGGGCGATCCGACGGGAATTGGGGCTGCTGTTTGCAGATGTCGAGCGTCTGGGCGGCCGGGTCGAGAATCTTGACCGGCATTTCAATCAGGCCGCCAAGGACCTCTCCGAAATCAAGATTTCCGCTGACAAGGCCGGGCGTCGCGCGCGTCGGCTGGACAATTTCGACTTTGAGGAACTGGCCCCAGAGAGCGAGTCCGTGATCTTGCCGATGGAGCGGGAAAGCTGATCGGCGCAGTCAACTCTTGATCATGCTTTGAATGTCGCAATGAAACTGCCCGCCGTCTGACAAACGGCGGGCATTCGGGGCTTTGCCATGCGTTTCGGGTAAGGACCGGAAACGCAGGCTAGCCGATGGCAGCGGCCTTCACGTCCTCGTCTATGAAGGGGACATATTGCGCAAAGTTGTCCGCGAACATCTGCACCAGCTTGGCGGCCTGCGCATCATAGGCATCGGGATCGTCCCATGTGCGGCGCGGGTCCAGAAGAACCTCGGCCACACCCGGCGCCGCGACCGGCACCTCAAAGCCGAAATTCGGATCCTTGCGGAACTCCACATCGCCAAGCGAACCATCGAGTGCCGCCGTCAGGAGCGCGCGTGTCGCCTTGATCGGCATGCGCGAGCCGGTGCCATGCGCACCGCCGGTCCAGCCGGTGTTGACCAGCCAACAAGTCGCGCCGTGCTTGGCGATCTTTGCGCGCAGCAGGTCACCGTAGACCTCGGGGCGGCGCGGCATGAAAGGCGCGCCAAAGCAGGTCGAAAAGACGGGTTGAGGCTCGTCCACGCCACGCTCTGTCCCGGCCATCTTGGAGGTGAAACCCGACAGGAAATGGTACATGGCTTGCGCGGGTGTCAGCCGCGAAATGGGCGGTAATACCCCAAACGCGTCGCAGGTCAGCATGATGACATTCTTGGGGTGACCGCCCACAGCCGTTTCGGACGCGTTCGAGATATAGTGCAGCGGATAGGCGCAGCGCATGTTGGGCGTCAGGCTGTCATCCTCGAAATCCAGCTCCAGTGTTTCGGGGTCGAAGACCATGTTCTCGATCAGGGTGCCGAATTTCTCTGTCGTGGCGTAGATTTCCGGTTCTGCCTCAGGGTTGAGGCTGATCGTCTTGGCATAGCAACCGCCCTCGAAGTTGAAGGTGCCGCGATCTGACCAGCCATGCTCGTCGTCGCCCAGAAGCGTGCGTTCGGGATCGGCCGAAAGCGTCGTCTTGCCGGTGCCCGAGAGGCCAAAGAAGATCGCGGTATCCACAGGGTTGCCCTCGGCATGATTGGCCGAGCAATGCATTGGCATGATGCCCTTTTCGGGCAGCAGGTAGTTAAGCAGCGAGAAAACCGACTTTTTGTTCTCGCCCGCGTATTCGGTATTGCCGACAAGGATCAGCTTGCGGTCGAAATTCATCGCGATCACGGTCTCCGAGCGGCAATCGTGGCGCTCCGGGTCTGCCTTGAAGCCAGGGCAGTTTATGACAGTGAAATCGGCGATAAAGCTGTCGAGGGCCTCGCGCTCGGGGCGGCGCAGCATGGTGCGGTTGAACAGGCTGTGCCAGGCCAGTTCCGAGATCATGCGCATGTTGATCGAATGCGCCGGATCGGCACCGCCGACGAGATCCTGCACAAACACATCGCGGTCTTTGAGATAGCTCAGCATGTCCTCATGCAGCGCGTCAAAGCCCTCGGGCGACATGGCCGCATTGTTTTCCCACCAAACGGTGTCGGCAACGCTGTCGGTCTTGACGATGTGCTTGTCCTTGGGCGACCGGCCAGTGAACGTTCCGGTGCTGACCAGGAGCGTACCGCCGCGGCCAAGCGTGCCCTCGCCCTTTTTCAGTGCCGCTTCGATGAGCGCGGGCTCTATCAAGTTGTAGTAGACATTGCCCGGCCCTGTGATCCCTTGATCTTCAAGCCGGAATTGCGGGTTTACCCGTCCGAATGTCATAGTGCCAAGCTCCTGTTTAGCCAAATCCGCAGGTTTGCAGAGTCAAGTCAGGGCGCCGGCGGGCGGCGCCGGTCGGGCGTTTTGCCCGGCTGAGGCGCTCATAGCATGACGCTTCTGTGAAATGACAGGGCGGTTTCATGCAGTTAGCGCAACCACCGACAAGTTAGCGCAACCAGTCGGATGTTAGAGAAAAGCCCTCTCGCCGAGTCCGGGAAAAGTGGGTCAATTTAGTCATTCTCAAGAAATTTCTGCGTCAATCGTCAGGCGTGAACCGGGTGATTCGAAGATTTGAATTGATCGTGCGGGTGAAATCAGAGCATAATAAGGAAAAAAATACAGGTAATCCGAGCAGTATAAGGAAAATTGCAATGTCCAAAATCGCCCTTGTGGACGATGACAGGAATATTCTGACATCCGTATCAATGACGCTCGAGGCTGAAGGCTTCGAAGTGGAGACCTATAACGACGGGCAGCAGGCGTTTGACGCGTTCAGCAAAAAATTGCCTGACATGGCCGTGCTCGACATCAAGATGCCGCGGATGGACGGGATGGATCTGCTGCAACGGCTGCGGCAGAAGTCGCAGATGCCCGTGATCTTCCTGACGTCCAAGGATGATGAGATCGACGAGGTCCTCGGGCTCCGCATGGGGGCGGACGACTATGTGAAGAAGCCATTTTCACAGCGTTTGCTGGTCGAGCGGATTCGTGCACTCTTGCGGCGCCAGGACGCGGCTGACGGGCATATCGTCGCTGATACCGAAGAGACCAAGGTGATCGAGCGTGGTAACCTGTTGATGGATCCGCTGCGTCATTCGGTCAGTTGGAAAGGGCAGGACGTGTCGCTGACCGTGACCGAATTCCTGCTGCTTCAGGCGCTTGCAAAGCGGCCCGGCTTTGTCAAAAGCCGAGATCAGTTGATGGATGTCGCCTATGATGACCAAGTCTATGTGGACGATCGGACGATCGACAGCCACATCAAGCGTCTTCGCAAAAAATTGCGAATGGTCGATCCGGAATTCTCGGCGATCGAGACACTCTATGGTATCGGATACCGGTACAACGAAGAATAATGGCACTTGCCGAAGGGATAGGGGTGCGGGATTTGCCGCCGCGTAAGGATAACGATCTTGTCCTTGGGGATGATTTCGTCGCCCCCGACCGTATGGACGAGGGCGAGTTGAACGCACGCCGTGCGCAGCGCGGCTGGTTCAGCTTTCGCGACTCGTCGCTTACGCGCAAGATCATCACCTTCAATCTCATCGCACTCAACGTGTTGGTGGTGGGTATTCTCTACCTCAACTCTTCGCTCGACAATCTGGCGCTCCAGCGGTCCAACAGCCTGATGGGGCAGACCGCCCTGATCGCCGATGTGGTTGAGGCACGGTTGCCTGCCGACGCGCCTGTCAGCCTTGTGACCGGTGACGGCGTCGACGTGGAGGAGACGCTGGGGCGGCTCGATATTCAGGCCGGGACCGAACTTTATCTCTTTGACCGCACAGGCATGCTCGTCGGTCACAAGGTCGGTGAAGCGACTAGGCTCGACACTGCAGAAGAGCTGCCAGCGACGCCGATGACCGACTTTCTCGCTCGGGTCTGGAACGCGATATCGGCCCCGTTTTCCGGGTCGGACAGTGCTGCGCGCAATCGCAGCGTCGAAGACATGGCCCGGGACATGGTCGACGTCGCGGTGGGCGGCGGCGTGCAGATGCTTGCGGCCGAAACCGCCCGTGGCACGGTGCTCACGGTGGCCGCTCCGGTGATGCAAGGCGAGACACCGGTTGCGGTGGTGGCGCTTGCCAATGCGACCGGCGAGATCGACAGGCTGGCCCGCGTAGAACGGGAGCGCGTGTTGCAGATGTTCCTGATTGCCACGCTTGTCTCTGTCGGGCTTAGTCTCATCCTCGCATCGACCATATCGAACCCGCTGGCCGACCTTGCGGCGGCGGCCGAAATCGGGCGCGAGCGAAATCGTGGCTCTGGGGCCAAGGGCCGCATCCGTATACCCGATCTGACGGCCCGCCCGGACGAGATCGGCCGCCTGAGCGGGGCGCTGCGTGGAATGGTGGCCGCGCTTTATCACCGGATCGACAGCAACGAGCAATTCGCCGCGGATGTGGCGCATGAGATAAAGAATCCGCTGGCGAGCCTGCGCTCTGCGGTGGGTACCATGCGCATCGCCAAGCGCGAAGATCAGCGTGAGCGGCTGCTACAGGTGATCGAGCATGACGTGCGCCGGCTCGATCGTCTGGTCAGCGACATTTCAAACGCGTCGCGGCTGGACAGCGAGCTTGTGAAGGAAGAGCAAGAGTCGTTCGATCTGGTCAAGATGCTTACCAATCTGGGAGAGTATCTTGGTGAAGAGGCTGACAAGAAAAGTATTGAATTCATAACAGACTTTCCGCCGCAGCCGATCGTGATCACCGGGCTCGAAGGGCGATTGGCGCAGGTCTTTGTCAACCTTATCACCAACGCGATCAGCTTTTGCGAAGAAGGGGATGCAATCCGGGTCTGGGCGCGCAGGCGCGCCAACCGGGTGCTGGTGGTGGTCGAGGATACCGGACCGGGCATTCCCAACGAGGCGCTGGAGAAAGTGTTTCAGCGCTTCTATTCCGAGAGGCCCGAGGGTGATTTCGGCAATAATTCCGGTCTGGGTCTGGCGATTTCGAAGCAGATCGTCGAGGCGCATGGTGGTGTGATCTGGGCCGAAAACATCCGACCAACCCATGCCGACCTCACGTCCGACCCCCTTGGTGCCCGGTTTGTCGTGGGCCTGCCGGTCTGAGCGGGTGGCCGGGGAACAAAATCCGCAGTCAGACATTCTTCATGCGTCCTGTGTGGCGTATTGCGGCCGTGCCGTGCTTGTCACGGGGGCGGCAGGGCGTGGCAAATCCGGACTGGCGCTGCAATTGCTGGCACTGGGCGCCGGCCTCGTGGCGGATGATCGTACGCTGGTCCGCCGGGTCGGCGCGCAGGTGCTCGCGGCGGCGCCGCAAACGATCCGGGGTCAGATCGAGGCGCGCGGCGTAGGTATTCTTCGGTTGCCACCGATGGGCCCTCAGCCCGTGTCACTGGTTGTTGACATGGATGCCGAAAGTGACGAGCGATTGCCGATGCGAGAGCGGGTCGACATTCTGGGTCTGGATGTACCGGTGGTCAAAAAATGCGCACATATGCATTTTCCCGCGACGATTCTACTATATCTAAAACACGGAATGTTGTCGTGAGGGAGCCACGTGATGTCCGCCGAAGCGGTTGAGGCCTTTGCGTCGGAGAGGTCGGACAAAAGGCTGGTGCTGGTGACCGGTCCTTCTGGTGCGGGACGCAGCACGGCCATACGCGCGCTTGAGGATCTTGGATACGAGGCAATCGACAACATGCCGCTGTCGTTGTTGCCGCGCCTGCTTGACGGGCCAAGCCCTGAAAAGCCGCTGGCGCTGGGCCTCGATGTACGCAACCGCGATTTTTCGACCAATGCCTTGATAGAATTGATCGACCAACACAGCGCGCGTGCGCGGCTTGCGCTTCAGGTGCTGTATCTGGACTGCCGGTCCGGCGTTCTGCTGCAACGGTTTTCGGAGACGCGGCGGCGCCACCCGCTTGCACCTGCGGAAAGTGCGGAGGTCGGGATCGCCCGGGAATTCGATCTGCTTGGGCCCGTCAGAGCCAGGGCAGATATGCTGATCGACACATCCGATATGTCACCGCATGATCTTCGGGCTGAATTGGAGCGGTGGTACGCGCCCCGAGATGGCTCGGGCCTTGCGGTCACCGTGCACTCTTTTTCGTACAAGCGCGGGCTGCCCCGTGGTCTTGACATGATCTTTGACTGTCGGTTTCTGCGTAATCCCTATTGGGAGGCCGGGTTGCGCGGTCTGGACGGGCGTCGGCCCGAAGTCGTGGCCTATATCGAAGGAGACCCCCGCTTTGCGGATTTTTCCAGACGTGTAACAGAGTTGATCGCGTTGCTGCTGCCTGCCTATGAAACCGAAGGCAAGTCATATCTGGCCATTGGCTTTGGGTGTACCGGCGGTCAGCATCGCAGTGTTGCGATGACAGAAACTTTGGCTGCCACTCTTGCGAAAGACGGCTGGCAGGTGTCAATAAGACATCGGGAACTGGAGAGACACGGTGGTGCGGATGGCCTGCGCCACGCCTCCGATGTCTGAGGATGGAACGGTCTTGATCGGAATTGTGATCGTGGCACACGGCAGGCTGGCCTCTGAGTATCTCAAGGCCGTCGAACATGTGGTTGGCGAACAAACCGGTATTCTTGCGATCTCTATCGAGAACGATCACGACCGCGCGCACAAACAGTCCGAGATTTGCGCCGCAGCCGATGCGGTGGACTCAGGCGATGGTGTGGTTTTGGTGACCGATATCTTTGGCGGCTCGCCCTCGAACCTGTCTTTGCGTGCCTGTCGCCCGAGTAATCGCCGTATCCTGTACGGTGCCAATCTGCCGATGTTGATCAAGCTGGCCAAGAGCCGTCACATGCCGGTTGCTGATGCTGTGCGCGGTGCACTCGACGCGGGGCGCAAATACATCGACAGCCATAATGTATCAGAAGACTGAGAGGGCATGGTGACTATGGACAAAGTGACGCGCCAAATGGAGATCGTCAACGAAAAGGGGCTGCATGCCCGCGCCGCGGCCAAGCTCGTAGAGGTTGTCGAGGGATTTGACGCGCGCGCCGAGATTTCCTGTGACGGTCAATCGGCCTCCGGTGACAGTATTATGGGCCTTTTGATGTTGGCAGCAGCCAAAGGAAGCACTATTGACATCGAAATTGCCGGACCAGATGCCGCGCCAATGGCCGAGGCTGTTGCGGCGCTTGTGGCCGATCGATTTGGCGAAGACATGTAAGCGCGGGGTCTTGCAGCGGTGATGAGCGGGACAGGGACGAAGCATTGAACACCAAGGCGCAGCCAGAGTCCGGCAATGAGGCCGGCGAGACGGTCCTATTCACCAAGTATGACCGCCGCAGCCTGACCTATGCCAACAGTTTCGACAGTCGGTTGACCTCATTCATCATCCGCACGCTGGAATGGGTGACAGGCAAGATCACCATTGTGCGCATGATCCGCAAGTTCGAGAAGCGGGGTGCGCCCACGGGGCAGCCATTCTGGCGGGCCGCGCTCGATACCATGGGCATTCCGCTGCAAACACCCGACGACGAGGTTGCGAATATTCCTCTCGAAGGGCCGGTTGTCGTTGTCGCGAACCATCCGCATGGTCTGGTCGATGGGATGATCCTCGCGGATCTGATCGGACGCCGGCGCAGTGACTACAAGATCCTGACGCGCGCATTGTTGACCGGGATCGATGAGGTTGCGGCCTCCTACATGATCTCGGTGCCGTTTCCGCATGAGCCGGACGCGCAGCGCAAATCAGTCGAGATGCGTGCCAAGGCAATGGCGCATCTCAAGGAAGGCGGGGTGATCAGTGTCTTTCCATCAGGTGTGGTGGCCTCATCGGACACGCTATTCGGTCCCGCCGTCGAGCGGGAATGGAATGTTTTCACGGCGCAAATGATCCGACGTTCGGGGGCAACGGTGGTGCCGATCTTTTTTCCAGGCGCTAATTCACGCTGGTATCAGATGGCCAATCGCATCTCGGCCACCCTGCGGCAGGGGCTTTTGCTGCATGAGGTCGTGTACAGTTGCAACCGTCCGCAAAAACCGATTGTTGGCGCGCCGATCAGTAAAGAGCGGATGGCGATGCTCGATAAGGACCCGCGCGGATTTATGGAGTGGTTGCGGGCCCATACCCTTTCCTTGGGAGACCCGGGCGACTGACGCGCCGTCCGCCTCAGCGCGTGGGCACCGGACTGTCGCCCCGGTAGTCATAAAAGCCGCGCCCGGCCTTGCGCCCCAGCCAGCCAGCCTCGACATACTTCGTAAGCAGCGGGCAGGGCCGGTACTTGGTATCCGCCAGCCCGTCATGCAGCACGTTCATGATCGCAAGGCAGGTGTCGAGCCCGATGAAATCCGCCAGTTCCAGCGGCCCCATCGGGTGGTTGGCCCCGAGTTTCAGTGACTGGTCGATGGATTGCACGTTGCCCACCCCCTCATAGAGCGTATAGACCGCCTCGTTGATCATCGGCATCAGGATGCGGTTGACGATGAAGGCCGGAAAATCCTCGGCGCTGGCCGCCGTCTTGCCCAGGTTGTCCACCACGGCGCGGCACGCATCAAACGTTTCCTTGTCGGTGGCGATGCCGCGGATAAGCTCGACCAGCTGCATCACCGGCACCGGGTTCATGAAGTGAAACCCCATGAATTTCTCGGGCCGGTCGGTGCGGCTTGCGAGGCGCGTGATCGAAATTGACGAGGTGTTGGATGTCAGGATCGTGTCCGGCGTAAGATGCGGCAGAAGCTCGTCGAAGATCGCCTGTTTCACCGCCTCGCGCTCGGTGGCGGCCTCGATGATCAGGTCGCTCTGGCCCAGATCGGTCAGGGTTTGCGTCGTGGTGATGCGCGCAAGCGCCGCCTCGAGCGCGTCCTGGGTGATCTTTTCCCGGCTCACCTGCCGGTCCAGGTTTTTACGGATCGTCGCCATTGCCTTGTCGAGCGCCTCGCCGCTGATATCGTTCAGCGCCACCTCGTAGCCCGCGAGTGCCATGACATGCGCGATCCCGTTGCCCATCTGCCCCGCGCCGACAACGCCGATTGTCCTGATATCCATCGCCCGATCCTCGTGATTTTGCTGCACCAGCATAGGCCCCGGCAGGGCCGGGCTGCAAGGGCCGTGCACATCTAAACTTATCTGCAAATTGGCCGTTTAAGAGAATGGAAACAGGAATCGGAACATCCTGTGACCGGGTGATTTAAAATAGGGGGTGGACCAATGGTCTTCGAACGCTTGGGGCGTACGCCCCTTGACTATAAGCCTGTGCGGTATGGCACATCAAAGCTGGTCTTTCGAGGGCCTGCACGCGATACTTCTGGTGAATATGTCGCTTGTCTGGGGGGCACGGAAACGTATGGCAAATTTCTCGATCGCCCCTGGCCGGCGCGGCTAGAGGCCGAGCTTGGGCTGCCTTGTGTCAATCTCGGTCTGCCGAATTCCGGGCCGGACGTCTTGTTGCGCGACAAGGGGCTTCTGGGTCTCGCGCGCGGAGCCCGTGCCGTTGTGCTTCAGGTTCCCTCTGCGATAAACCTCTCGAACCCCTATTACAACGTGCACCCCCGCCGCAACGACCGCTTTCTTAGCGCCAGCGCGACGCTGCGCCGTCTTTATCCAGAGGTGGACTTTACCGAGTTTCACTTCACGCGCCACATGATCGGTCGGCTCGCCTCCCTTTCGCCGGAGCGTTTTTTGTTGCTGCGCCAAGCGGTACAGGATGTCTGGATCGAACGGATGCAGCGCGTGCTGACCTTCATTGACCGGCCCACCGTTTTGTTTTGGCTCGCCAATCACGCCCCGGGCCGCGATCCTGTCTCGACCGAGTTGCGCGACGATCCCGCCTTTGTGAGCCGTGCGATGATGCGCGTCGTTGGCCCGCACGCGACCCATTTGACAGAGGTGGTGATCAGTGACACCGCTCGCGAACAGGGTACGCGCGGTATGCGTTTTTCGCCGATGGAGGAAAGTGCCGCGGCTGACCTGCCCGGCCCGCTCGCCCATGCCGAGGCGGCGCAGGCGCTGCTGCCCGCCCTGCATGCGATGACCCGCGCATGAAAAAACCCGCGCCGTTCCGAGGCGCGGGTTTCTGGTGTAAATGACCTGACCGGATTAGAGCTTTTCGGTCAGTTCCGGCAGCGCCTGGAAAAGATCGGCGACGAGGCCATAATCTGCAACCTGGAAAATCGGTGCTTCTTCGTCCTTGTTGATCGCGACGATGATCTTGCTGTCTTTCATCCCCGCAAGGTGCTGGATCGCGCCCGAAATGCCGATGGCGACATAGAGATCGGGGGCCACGACCTTGCCGGTCTGACCGACCTGCCAGTCGTTTGGCGCATAGCCCGAATCGACGGCAGCCCGGCTGGCGCCCACGGCGGCACCCAGCTTGTCCGCCAGTTTCTCGATCAGCGCGAAATCGTCTTGGCTGCCGACACCGCGACCGCCCGAGACCACGACGCCCGCCGAGGTCAGCTCGGGGCGATCAGACGCCGCGACCTTGTCCTCGACCCATTCGCTCAGGCCGGGATTGTCCGCCGCCGAGATGGTCTCGACCGGGGCCGCCGCCTGTTCGCCCGCCGCGTCAAAGGTCGAGGTGCGGACGCTGATGACCTTTTTGGCATCACGCGATTTCACCGTCTGGATCGCGTTGCCCGCATAGATCGGACGCTCGAACGTATCGGCATCGACCACGCCCGAGGCGTCGGAGATCACCATCACATCCAAGAGCGCCGCGACGCGCGGCAGCACGTTCTTGGCGTCTGTTGTGGCGGGGGCCACGATGTGGCTGTAATCTCCAGCCAGGCTGACGATCAGCGCCGCCGTGGGCTCCGCCAGACGGTGCCCGAGCGAGGCATCCTCGGCCACCAGCACTTTGGATACGCCGGCGATCTTGGCCGCCGCCTCGCCCGCAGCTGCAGCTGACGCCCCGGCACAAAGCGCTGTCACATCGCCCAGCTTGGAACATGCTGCGACGGCTTTGGAGGTCGCGTCGAGATTGAGATCACCGTCGGTGACTTCGGCAAGTAGAAGTACAGACATCAGACGGCCCCCGCTTCCTTGAGTTTCGCAACAAGCTCATCGACAGAGCCCACGATTTCGCCGGCCTTGCGGGCCTCGGGCTCTGCCGTTCCGGTGACTTCCAGACGCGGTGTCACGTCCACGCCGTAGTCGGCGGCGGTCTTCTCATCGAGCGGCTTTTTCTTGGCCTTCATGATGTTGGGAAGGCTGGCATAGCGCGGCTCGTTGAGGCGCAGGTCGACCGTCACGATGGCGGGCATGCCCACCTTGATCGTCTGCAACCCGCCATCGACCTCGCGGGTGACCAAAGCACTGTCGCCTTCAATCTCGAGCTTGGAGGCGAATGTCGCCTGGGACCAGCCTAGAAGCGCCGAGAGCATCTGCCCGGTGGCGTTCATGTCGTTGTCGATCGCCTGCTTGCCGCAGAGCACGAGGCCGGGGGCCTCTTCCTCGACGATTTTCGCCAGTATCTTGGCCACGCTGAGCGGCTCGATATCCTGATGCACATCGTCTGCAGCGACCACGAGGATCGCGCGATCCGCGCCCATGGCCAATGCTGTGCGCAGCGTTTCCTGCGCCTGCTTCACGCCGATGGAGACGGCGATCACCTCATCGGCCTTGCCCGCCTCTTTCAGGCGAATCGCCTCTTCGACGGCAATCTCGTCGAACGGGTTCATCGACATCTTCACATTGGCAAGATCGACACCGCTTCCGTCCGCCTTGACGCGGACTTTTACGTTATAGTCGATCACGCGTTTGACAGGCACAAGAACCTTCATTGGCATGGTCTCCCTTAAGGTGGTGAAGAGCCGGTGCGACTCTTCGGCTATTACGTCTCGCGCGTTGATACCGGCTCAGGGCGCGACAAAACAGGGTAAAATCGTCACGTTAATGCCTGGCGACGTCGCGTTTCGGGCTTTTCACGACAGGATCGTTGCACAAGTGTTTCAGCGGTTCGCTCCGGGCACCCACAACACGTCATCCTTGCCACCATTATTCGCCATGCGCGAGGCGACAAAGAACCAGTCGCTGAGGCGGTTAAGGTATTTGACCGCTGCTTCGTTGATATGTTCGAGTGCCGACAACTCTACCGACAGCCTCTCCGCGCGGCGCGATACCGTGCGGCACAAATGCAGGTGAGCTGCCAAGGCAGAGCCACCGGGCAGAATAAAGCTGCGCAAAGGTTCCAATTGCTTGTTCATTGCGTCGATCTCGGCCTCAAGCCGCTCGACCTGGCTCGGGGCCATTCGCAGGGGCGTGTATTCGGCCTCGGTGTCCTTTTCCATGTCAGGGCGGCACAGATCTGCTCCCAGATCGAAAAGGTCGTTTTGAATGCGTGCAAGAGCATCGTCGGTTTCGCCGGTGGCATGCAGGCGTGCGAGGCCCACAGTCGCATTGACCTCGTCAACCGTGCCATAGGCCGTCACCCGCGCCGAGTGCTTGGCCACCCGGGCACCATTGCCTAGCGCGGTCTCGCCGGCATCGCCGGTGCGCGTGTAAATCTTGTTGAGAACCACCATCGGCTCAGCCTCCCTGCCTGCGGAAATAGACGAATATGAGAATCAGTACGATGGCCACGAATTGCGCGATCAGCCGCCACCGCATGTATTTGTTGGACCGTTTGGCATTCTCGACCCCCTCCTTGCCGAAGGTGGATATGCCGCGAATGAGGATGATCGCCACCACGAGGCACCCCGCAGCCACGAGAAGGAATAACGGGTCTGTCCACATGAGGCGTCCTTTCCGAGTCGGTCACGTGGGCCACATCTAGGCGGGGCGCGACCAAAAGCGAAAGAGAAAATGTGACGCGGGCCGCCCTGACACCCGCGCGAGTTCAGCCCTTGGCGATGATCCAGTCCAGCGCGCGCGTCGGCAACACTCGGCGCAACGTGCCCATGAAATGGGTCGGCGTTGTCACATAATACCGCGCGCGGGGCCGTGGCGCCTCCAGCGCATGGATCAGCTTCTTTGTCACCGCGTCGGCCGGCAGCTCAAAACGGTCCTTGCTGTAATCGCCATAAAGGCGGGGGCGCAGCTTGTCGCGGTACTCATCCGACCGCACGGAGTTTTCCCAATCCAGCCACCGCTCGAACGGCGCGCGCGCATTCTCGCGGATCTTCGACGTCACTGGCCCGGGCTCGATCAAGCTGACATGAATGCCGGTGCCGCGCATCTCAATGCGCAGCGTGTCGGTCAGCCCTTCGATGGCGAATTTGGTGCTGACATAGGCCCCGCGCCAACCGATCGCCACCAGCCCCAGTACCGAAGAGTTCTGCACGATCCGGCCATGGCCTTGCGCCCGCATTGCGGGGATCACCTGTCGCGTCAGGTCATGCCAGCCAAAGACATTGGCCTCGAAAATCTCGCGCAATGCGCCGCGCGGCAAATCCTCGACCAACCCCGGGCAGGCATAGGCCCCGTTGTTGAACAGCGCATCAAGCCGCCCGCCCGTGGCCTCCAGCACCTCGGCCAGACCGGAGGCAATGCTCGCCTCGTCCTCGTAGTCGATGCGCGGAGCGTCGAACCCCTCGGCGCGCAGCCGGTCGCAATCGGCCTGCGCGCGGCACGCGGCAAACACCCGCCAGCCCCGCGCCCGCAGCCCGTGCGCCGCGTCATATCCGATGCCCGACGAGCACCCGGTGATCAGGATCGTTCTCTCGCTCATGGCAGGGCTTGTGACCCGTCCCTGTCCGCAACGCAAGCCTACTCGGACGCCACCGTCAATAGCCGGTCCGCCATCCATCCGATGCGCCCCGTCCCGGGCACGCGCAGCTTGATCCAGCCTGTGCCCGGATCGCGCAGCACAATCACGTCTGTTCCGCGCTTGAGGCTCGTGATCCGTCCGAAACCGGTGCCGGGCCCGGTGCGCAAATTTACGGAACGTCCGGCGACAACCCGGCGCTCTAGGGGATCGGTCAAAGTTTCTTGCGTGGGATCGGGCAACCGCGCGTCTGCCGTGACGGCTGGCGTGTCCGGCAATGGGACTGGGGCGGTGGCCTTGACCGTTGGGACATCAATTCTGACCGGCGCCGAGGGCGCGCTTGCCTGGGCCGAAGCGAGTGTCAAAGTTACCCGTTTTCCGATGCTCAACCCCAGATCATGCAGCGATGTGATGGTGCGGGTGACTTCTGTTTCGGGCTGTACCGCGCCATCCTGCGCCAATTCTATGATGTTTACTCTTAACGGTCGGGGTCTAGGTCTCTGATTGTCAAGCACGGCACGCGCCTGAATCGAATTGGCAGATGGGCGATAGTCGGCCCCGCCACTCAATTCATAAAAAGACCATCCCAAAAGGGCAAAGCTTACGAAAATCAAGCGCCACATCGCGCATCCCCCAGATACAATACTCGTCAATAATTTGCTTGGCAGCGTTTTCAGTATACCCGATTCGGGGATGCGATTGCGGGGGAATTTAAGAATCTTTGACGACCTGTGCCGCCTCGGTGCTTTACGCGGAATGGCGGCGCGGCTATCACCAGATCCATGAGTGATTTGGTGGACGACCCCAACATGATGCCTGAAGCGACGTCCGAGCCGCTGCGCCGTGCGATCGGCGAGCGCTATCTGACCTATGCGCTGTCGACCATCATGCACCGCGCCTTGCCCGATGCGCGCGACGGTCTCAAACCCGTGCATCGCCGCATTCTCTATGCGATGCGCGAGTTGCGGCTCTCCAGCAGCGGGGGGTTCCGCAAATCGGCCAAGATCTCGGGCGACGTGATGGGCAACTATCACCCGCATGGCGATGCCGCGATTTACGATGCCATGGCCCGCCTCGCGCAGGATTTCGCGGTGCGCTATCCGCTGGTGGACGGCCAGGGCAATTTCGGCAATATCGACGGCGACAACCCCGCCGCCTCGCGCTACACCGAGGCGCGGATGACCCCCTTTGCCGAGGCGCTGCTCGACGGCCTCGCCGAGGACGCGGTTGATTACCGCGACAATTATGACGGCACCCTGCGTGAACCGGTGGTGTTGCCCGCCGCCTTTCCGAACCTGCTGGCCAATGGATCGTCGGGGATTGCCGTCGGCATGGCCACCAACATCCCGCCGCATAACATCAGTGAGCTGATCGACGCCTGCATCCATCTGATCAAGACGCCCGACGCGCGCGACGACACGCTGCTGAACTACATCCCCGGCCCCGATTTCCCCACCGGCGGCGTCATCGTCGAGCCGCCCGAGAGCATCGCGCAGGCCTACCGCACCGGACGCGGCGCGTTCCGGCTGCGCTGCCGCTACGAGGTCGAGGACCTGGGCCGCGGCCAGTGGCAGATCGTAATCACCGAAATCCCCTATCAGGTGCAGAAATCCAAGCTGATCGAGCGGATCGCCGAGTTGATCCAGACCCGCAAGGTGCCGGTGCTTGCCGATGTCCGCGACGAGAGCACGGATGATGTGCGCCTGATTCTGGAGCCGCGCTCAAAGAATGTCGATCCGGAGGTCCTGATGGGGCTGATGTATCGCAATTCCGATCTGGAGCTGCGCTTCTCGCTCAACATGAACGTGCTGGTTGATGGCGTGACGCCGCGCGTCTGCTCGCTCAAGGAGGTGCTGCGCGCCTTCCTCGATTTCCGGCAAGAGGTCCTGCTGCGCCGCTCTCAGCACCGGATGGAAAAAATCGACCGCCGGCTCGAGGTGCTGGAAGGGCTGATCGTCGCCTTCCTCAATCTCGACCGGGTGATTGACATCATCCGCTATGATGACGAGCCCAAAGCGGCGCTGATGCGCGAGGATTGGGGCCGGACGTTCGTGCGTGCGACCTCCGAGGCCGACTATGTCTCACCGGTCGCCTCTGATGAGGACGGCCTCACCGAAGTGCAGACAGAGGCCATTCTCAACATGCGCCTGCGGTCCTTGCGGCGGCTTGAAGAAATGGAGCTGAGGCGCGAGCGCGACGCGCTGATGGAGGAACGCGCGGGGCTTGAGGATCTGTTGGACGATGCCGCGCTGCAATGGGCGGCGGTCTCCGATCAATTGCGCGAGGTGAAAAAAACCTTTGGCAAAGACCACCCGATCGGCGCACGCCGCACCGGCTTTGCCGAGGCGGGCAAGATCGAGGAGGTGCCGCTCGAGGCGATGATCGACCGCGAGCCGATCACCGTGGTCTGTAGCCAGATGGGCTGGATCCGCGCCCTCACCGGACATATCGACCTGAATCGCGAATTGAAGTTCAAGGACGGCGACGCCCCGCGCTTCATGTTCCACGCCGAAACGACCGACCGTATCCTCGTCTTTGGCAGCAACGGCCGGTTCTACACCCTCTCGGCGGCCAACCTGCCCGGTGGTCGCGGGATGGGCGAACCGCTGCGCCTGATCGTCGATCTGCCCAACGAGGCGGGCATCGTCGATCTGCTCATTCACAAGCCGGGGCGTAAGCTCCTGGTGGCCTCCTCTGCCGGGGATGGCTTTGTTGTGCCCGAGAACGAGATCGTGGCCCAGACCCGCAACGGCAAGCAGGTGCTGAACCTGCGGAGCCCGGCCCGCGCACAGGTTTGCAAACCGGTCAGTGGCGACCACGTCGCCTGCGTCGGTGAAAACCGCAAGGTGCTGGTCTTCGGCCTTGACGAGTTGCCGGAACTGACGCGCGGCAAGGGCGTCCGGCTTCAGAGATACAAGGATGGCGGGCTGTCGGATGCCGCAACCTTCACGCTTGCCGACGGGCTTAGCTGGCGCGATCCGGCGGGGCGCACGCGGACCGAGACCGACTTGACTGAATGGCAGGGAAAGCGTGCAGGCACCGGTCGCATGGCCCCGCGCGGCTTTCCCCGTGACAACCGCTTTACCTGATCGGCCCTTGTCTGTGGCGTAAGGGCGGCGTATACGCCCGGCCTGACCCAAAAGGAGCCGTCTCAATGGTAGGTAGTGCCAATCTCAACGTCATGCTGAAAGCCGCGCGCAAGGCCGGGCGGGCGCTGGCCAAGGACTTCCGCGAGGTCGAGAATTTGCAGGTCTCGACCAAGGGGGCCGGCGATTTTGTCAGCCGGGCGGATATTGCGGCGGAAAAAATCCTCAAGACCGAGTTGATGGGTGCGCGCCCGTCCTACGGCTGGTTGGCTGAGGAAGGCGGCGAGGAAGAGGGCAAGGATCCAACGCGGCGCTGGATCGTCGATCCGCTGGACGGAACCACCAACTTTTTGCACGGGCTGCCGCATTGGGCGGTTTCCATCGCGCTCGAACACAAGGGCGAGGTCGTGGCCGGTGTCATTTACGACGCCAGCAAGGATGAAGCATTCTTTGCGGAAAAAGGTGCTGGTGCCTGGATGAACGAGAGCCGCTTGCGTGTTTCCGGGCGGCACAAGATGGGCGAGGCGATTTTTGCGACCGGCCTGCCCTTTGCGGGGCGCGCAGATTTGCCCCAGACCCTTCAGGATTTGGCGCGCCTGCTGCCTGCCTGCGCCGGTGTCCGGCGCTGGGGGGCGGCCTCGCTCGACATGGCATATGTTGCGGCCGGCCGTTATGACGGATTCTGGGAGCGGCGTTTGCAGCCATGGGATCTGGCTGCGGGCGTGATCATCGTGCGCGAGGCTGGCGGTTTTGTGGAGCCGCTGACCAATGGCAGAAATATCCTCGAGGATGGTGAGGTCATTTGTGCCAACGAGGCGATTTTTGACAAGTTCGCTGGCGTGATCCGGGGGGTGAGCTAGCTTTAGCGGTCGTGGCTTGGATGTGGCATTTGCCCATCCGCCGCGGTGCGGTATTACTTGCATCAACTACGATACAACGCGCGCAACGACCTATGGCGGGGCAGTCATATCAGGCATCCGAGGGGTGGTTCACGCCGTCGACCCAGGGTATGGGGTCAAGATCACGCGGATTGACGCCTTCAATGGCACCCAGATTGATGCCGTATTCATTCGGGTTCGAGCGGCGCTGGTGGTGGGTGTAGATCCCGCAGGTCTTGCAGAAATAGTGCTTCGCCGTGCCCGTGCCCCATTGATAAAGCGTGAGGTTTTCGGCGCCCTGGACAATTTCCAGTTGGTCGAGCGGAGCTGAGACCGCAGCGGCTCCGCGTCGCCTGCAAAATGAACAGTCGCAGCGTCGGGCTGTATCCAGACCGCTTGTAAGCGTGACGCGCAATTCGACCGCTCCGCAATGAAAGGTGGCTTTGATTGGTTGTGTCATCGGCGTTTTCTCACCCTTGGAACAGAGGTGTGGCGATACGCGTAGCGTGCTTTTGGATGGGGGGGCGAGCCGCCATGTTCTTGCCAGAACCGTGGCCCGCCAAGGCGAAAGAACACGGGTAGAGTCAGCACTACACCCGCCGCAAAGCCGCCCGCATGCGCCCAGTAGGCAACGCCACCCGCCTCCGCGCTGGTGCCAAGCCCTGCAAACACCTGAAAACCGAACCACAGCGCCAGCATGATAGCCGCCGGGATGGTGATGACGCGAAAGAAGATTATGAAAATCAAAAGGATATCCACCCGTGCGCGTGGGAAAAGCAGAAGGTATCCGCCCATTACGCCGGCAATCGCACCGGAGGCACCGACCGTGGGCACCATTGAGCCCGGACCGCCGAGAATATGCGCGAGGCTGGCGAGGATGCCCGAGGCGAGATAGAAACCGAGATAAGGGAGATGGCCCATCCGGTCTTCCATGTTGTCGCCGAATATCCACAGAAACAGCATGTTCCCCGCCAGATGCATGACCCCGCCATGCAGGAACATCGACGTGAAGAGGCCAGTAACCTCACCAAGTTGAGTGACCTTCGCCGGGATCATCGCCCAGTCGTAGAAGAAGAGAGTAAGCGCCCGCTCGTCAGAGAAGAGAGACCAGTAGCTTATGAAAATCAGAACGTTAAGCGCAATGATCAGGTAGTTTACATAAGGCGTTCGGCCCGATGGGTTATGATCGCGGATCGGAAACATGGGGCGCAAGCTAGCGCGGTTTGGAGAGGTCGGAAAGGCGCAATGCGCAGGAAACGGGTCGAGATGCGCTGCGTTTGGCGGTTCAATTTCCAGAGTGTTCATGGAGATTGCAATGATCGAGATCGCCTTTGCCCTGCTGCTCTTTCTCTTCCCGCTTGCCTATAGCCCCGGGCCGGGAAACATGGTGTTTGCTGCCAACGGCGCGCGGTTCGGCTTTCGTGCGACCCTGCCTGCAAGCGTCGGATACCACCTTGCGACCTGGGCCGTGACGGTGCTCATAGGTTTTGGGGCCGTGGGGACACTGGCGGCGATGCCGGGGCTTTTCTGGGCGCTGAAGCTGGCCGGTGCAGGTTATGTCTTTTGGCTTGCGCTTGGCCTTTTGCGGGCCGGTGCATGGGCGGATACGGTCGAGCCGCGGCCCGCGACGTTTCGAGACGGGGTGATGCTCTTGCTGCTCAATCCCAAGGCCTATGTGATCATCGGGCTGATGTTCACGCAGTTTTTGACTGTAACCGGACCGGAGCGCGCCGCTTTGGTGCTGGTGATCGCGACGATCTTCACGTTCAACAACCTCATGGCCTTTTCCATCTGGACACTCGCGGGGGAGCGGCTCGGCGCGCTTTTCGCAAATGGAGCAAGTGGTCGGGTTTTGAATGTGAGTTTTGGCTTGATTCTCGCTGGTGTTGCCGTCTGGATGTTGTGGGTATGACGGATGACCGATGTGGACGTTCAAGGAGACAGTCGAATGATCAGCGGACGGTGTGAATGTGGTGCCGTGGCCTTTGAAGTGGATCAGGTCAGACCAAGCGTGACGGTCTGCCATTGTAGTCAATGTCGCCGGATGAGCGGACATCTTTGGGCCTCGACCCATGCGCCGTTTGACGCGCTGCGGTTTCTGCGCGACGAGGGGCTGACATGGTATGCGTCCTCGGGCTTTGCCAAGCGCGGTTTCTGCAAGACCTGTGGCGCGAGCCTGTTTTACCGTATGAACGACGAGGAGGGGATCGGAATTGCCGCCGGGTGTCTCGACGAGACCCCGGGAATGGAGATTTCCAACCATATTTTCGTGACTGGCAAGGGCACCTATTACGAAATTACCGACGGCAAGCCGGTTTCGGCGGAGGGGTAGATCGGGCACCCCGCAGGGTGCCCGGATCTGATCAGGACATGCCCCCCAGGAGCGCCGCGTTGCCGCCTGCCGCCGTGGTATCGACGCAGACATGCCGCTCGTGCAGGGCGTGGCCGGTGTCGGGCATCCCGGTGATCAGCGGCAGGATCGGCCCCGCGCGCTCGGCGAGGGCCTGCGCATAGGCGCGCGCGTCGCGGTCCTCGCCCCACCAGAGCGCGCCTGAAAG